>NZ_KB910930.1 GCF_000383235.1 Bacillus sp. 123MFChir2 | reverse complement strand
AAACCACTTATCCCATTTTCATCGTAAGCCTTTTTCCATCTCTTACTAGCAGCCTTAATTCTATCCATTCCCAGAATTTCAACATCAAAGCCACACTCTTCAAAGATTTGTCTTGGAAACTTGCCTTTTTCTTTCTCTATGATAAATAAACGTTTAAATTCATCTGTATAAGTAATTCCCTTTGGTCTAACTGATTTTACATATTTATTAGATGATAGTAACTGCATTTCTTTTTCTGTAAAAATCTTTTTGCTCATTTGTTCTCCGTCCCCACGTTGTATTCTCAAGTTTTGTATTTCTTAATTATACAAAAATGTACCCTACAGAGAGAGACTTTTTTTAGTGTCTACTCTATAGGGTACATTTTATTTTATGCAGGGCCAGATGTTTCTTGCGCAGTCCCTACTTTACAGGACCTCCCACATACGCCGAAATATCAACATTTAATGCTTCTGCTAAACGCATACCATACTCTCGATCTGCACGGAAGAAATTACAAACCGCAAGTAATTTTATTTGTTCATTTACACCTTTTAAATCGTTTGCTAAGTTCGAGATTAAGTTACCTTGTTCTTCCTTAGAAAATGAACGATAACGCTCACCAGCTTGCCCAAAATCGTTTGGTTTCTCAATTTTTTCACGAGATACATAACCTGTAAGTTTCATAGTTGAATCTCGGTATGCTGGATCTTCGCTTGGATTTTCTGCATGACGACTTGGTTCATAATTAACCGTAGACGGTTGTTGATTTACTTGCATGAATCCATCACGCTGTTGGTTATGCACAGTTGCGTACGGACAGTTTACAGGGATTTGCAAATAATTTACCCCTAAGCGATAGCGCTGTGTATCTGGATAAGAGAACAAACGTCCTTGTAATAATTTATCCTCAGATGGTTCAATACCAGGCACGGTTGCACTTGGTGAAAATGCTGCTTGCTCAACTTCTGCAAAGAAATTTTGTGGGTTGCGATGTAACGTCATTGTACCTACTTCCGTTAATGGAAAACGGTCTTCTGGCCACACCTTTGTTGGATCTAGTGGATAGAACTCTAAGGAATCCATTTCATCTAGTTTCATGATTTGTACATGAAGATCCCATTTTGGATAATCCCCACGCTCAATCGCATCAAATAAATCACGAGTTGCATGGTTAAAATCCTTTCCTTGCATTTGTTCTGCTTCTTTGACATTAAAGTTACGAATACCTTGCTTTGGCTTCCAATGATATTTTACGTATACAACCTCGCCATTTCCGTTTACCCATTTAAATGCATGAACACCAAACCCTTCCATTTCGCGGTAGTTAGCAGGTGTACCATAATCAGAGAACACCCACGTTAACATATGAGTTGATTCTGGTGTTAGCGTCATAAAATCCCAGTAACGATCTGGCGTTTGAATATTTGTATCAGGCGCCGGTTTTAAAGAATGAACCATATCAGGGAATTTGATTGCATCACGAATGAAAAATACAGGTAAATGGTTACCAACAAGATCGTAGTTTCCTTCTTCTGTATAAAACTTGACCGCAAACCCTCTTGGATCACGAGCTGTTTCTGGAGAACCTTGCCCATGAATAACAGTTGAGAAGCGAACAAATACAGGTGTTTCGGTTCCTTCTTTCTGTAAGAACGCTGCTCTTGTATATTCTTTCATACTATTTTTTGTTACGAAAACGCCATGAGCACCTGCACCGCGCGCATGCACAACGCGCTCTGGAATACGTTCGCGATCAAAATGAGCTAACTTTTCTACTAGGTGATAATCTTCTAATAATACTGGCCCGCGACGACCTGCTGTACGAGAATTTTGATTATCTCCTACAGGAGCACCTTGGTTTGTTGTTAAGCGATTGTTTGGGTTCATTTTGGAGCCTCCTATTTATATAATAATTACTTATTTAAAATAATTATAATATAATTATTATTAAAAACAGGTTTATTGTCAACCATTTTTAAATTTTTTTAAAAAAATACTTTTGATAAATGATGAATCCCTTCTCTAAATCACCTCCATATCGTTACTCAATAATGCTTGTATCATATAAAACAAAGAAAAAGCAGCTAATATTCATACACGTCGATCACGCAAAAACAGAGAAAATCTTTGAATAAACATAATTTTCAGTTTATTGTTTCTAAAAAAATAATTTGCTACTTCCTCTTTGTGATTATAAGCTTAACACTAAAAATACAAGACATCAATACAAAAAACGACAATTTTCTAACTAATTCGACATTATTATGCAATTCAACTCAAAATGTTTACATAGAGTGAAACGCATTTATAATAGCGCTTATGATTTTAACAAAAAAACTGTCCCCAAAAAGCCGTTATGCAACGACCTTTTGGGACAGTTTCATATGTACAAATGTATTTTACTTTCATCAATACAACGCAGTTTACTTACCGGTCTTCCTACTTGCTGATACACCATCTCATTTTCTAAAACTCCGATTTCGATTAAAAACATAACATACTTCCGAATAGAAACCCTAGAAATTCCAACTAATTGTGCCATTTCTTCTGTTGTAAATGTTTTTCCACGAAGCGATTGGATTTGTTTCCAAACTAACTGCAATGTTTGTTTCGTTAAACCTTTTGGAAGCACTTTACTTACAGGAGCTTCTTTTTTTTCTTTTTGTAAAATTAATTCATCTAGTTCGGATTGATTAATATTAGGCTGTGCCTTCATAAATTTAAATTTTTCACGATAAGCAGATAAGGCTTCCTTAAAACGTTCAAATGTAAATGGTTTAATTAAATAATCTACAACTCCATACTGCAGTGCTTTTTTAATACTGACCATGTCATGAACCGCTGAAATCATCATCACATCAATTTCTCTTTCTTTATTGCGAATGTCCAATAACAATTCAAATCCAGTATCACCAGGCATAAAAATATCAAGCAATATAAAATCTACATGATTCTCTTCTAATACATGTAATGCTTCATCTACAGAGCTAGCCACATGGACAAGTTCAAACCCGCCAACTTGTTCTAAATAATGCTTATTTAGCATTGCTACCATTGGGTCATCTTCTACAATTAAAACTTTAATCATCTTCCATCTCTTCCCTACTTTTATATGGTGTTTCAATTGTGATTATTGTTTGCTCTCCTAGTACTGAATCAATATGTATATTCCCTTTTATACGTTCCAGACTTTCCTTCACAAGATATAAACCATATCCCCGATTTTCTCCTTTTGTAGAATACCCTTTGACAAATAATTTATCTATTTTTTCTTGAGTAATTCCCTTCCCTGTATCTGTAACTGTTAAAATTAGTTTATCATAATATTCGATTGTAACATTCACTTGCTTATATTTGCAATCCGCTACGGCATCTAAAGCATTATCAATTAAGTTCCCTACAATTGTAATGAGTTCATGAATAATTCCCTCATCATCTGGCTGTGGTAAATAAGAATCTTCACTGATCGTTAATTCTATTCCTTTTTCTCTCGCATAGCTAAGTTTCCCAAGTAAAAAGCCGGCAAACACAGGATTTTTTATCTTCCGCATCACATCTCCAATTTCGTATTGATGTTCTGATACCATGCTGCTAACATACGTTTCTAATTGTTCATAATTCTTCATATGTGTTAGTCCTAATACAACATGCATCTTATTCATAAATTCATGAGATTGTGCACGTAAAGCCTCTGCATATAGTCGAATACCGGTTAACTGCTCTGCTAATTTTCTTATTTCCGTTTTATCACGAAATGTTGCAATGGCACCAACAATTTCTCCTTTTACGTATAACGGAACTCGATTTGAAACAATTGTAATCCCATGCATACTGTGCTCCTCATCGAACTGCGCTACTCCCGTTTGTAATACTTCTTTTATCCTTGAATTTGGCATGTACTTTTTAATGTCTTCGCCAATAAATTCTTCTTTAAAACCACTTTTCTCAATTAACCGTTTGGCCTCGTTATTAATTAAAGTAATCCTCGCATCCTTATCAATTGCGATAATTCCTTCTTTAACAGATTGTAGCATTGCATTGCGTTCTTCTAAAATTTTGGAAATTTCATTAGGTTCGAGGCCAAATAAAATTTTCTTAATATGTCTAGCTAATAAAATAGCCCCGATAACTCCTACTAAAATCCCAACGCTGACACCGATGTACATAATATGTCTACTCTGTTCGACCATCTCTTCTACATTATCAGCGGAAATTCCGACAGCCACGACCCCTATTTGTTTTTTCGTTTCAGAAAAAATGGGTACAAATACTCGCATAGATTTTCCTAATGTCCCTTTTGCCGTTGATACATATTCATTTCCTCTCAAGGCCGTTTCTTCATCGCCCCCAACGAAATGTTGACCAATCTTCTTAGGATCTGGATGAGATTTTCGTATCCCTTTCATATCCATAACTACAATAAATTGAATATCAGCATTTTTTAAAAGCTGGTTCACATTTGTTTGAATTTCAGATTCATCTTTTTTCCCCGATAAAGCATCGATTATGATTGGTGAATTTGCTGTAATACGTGCAATTGCTTTCGCCTTTTCTATTTGACTTTCTTCTGTCGTGTGCTCGACATGACGACTAATTAAAATACCTGTTACAAGTAAAGAAAATACGACTACAGCACATACTAACAATGCAATAGTTCCCTGTAGACTTAAAAACTTCTTTTTCTTCTCCATCCCTCTCATTCCCTTTTCTATACTCTATGCGAAATCTATATTACTGATTCTTTACAATGAAAACAACTTTTTTTAGGGGAGGAGACCAGGGCAACTGGCCATGCATAGAGGCGGTCAGTTCCTTTTCCTGCCGCGTACAAAATTTAAAACAAAGGTAGAAAGCAGGTAGCGGCCATGTTTTGTTCTGCATAGCAGTGACTTATATGTTAAAAAATCAACTTGGATTTATATATAAATCCAAGTAAAAAAACGACATAAAAAACCTTTTCTTTTTAGGTGCGCGAGAACGTCTAGCCATGCGTAGAAGCGGTCAGTTCCTTTTTATTCCACATGCTAGGTTTAAAGGAAAAGGCAGGTCATATTGTTTTCTGCATAGCTATAATTTATTATATTAAAATAGATATTTAGAGAAAATACAAAAATTCTCCCCACCTCTTAAAGATGGGGAGAACTGCACGTAAAAGCCCGGTTGGTTCAACTAACCTCTTAGGAAGAAAAATGTTTCCCAAGAGGAAGTTTCACTTTATTGTTCGATTGAATAGTCTGGCACTTTTTTAATTTGTGCTACACCTGATTCAATTGCGGATTTTGCTACTGCAGCTGCTACACTTGGCACAACTCTTTTATCAAGTGGATTTGGAATTACATAATTTGCATTTCGTTCTTCATCTGTAATGATGTTAGCAATTCCATATGCTGCAGCTAATTTCATTTCCTCTGTAACATCTGTCGCACGCACATCTAATGCACCGCGGAATATACCCGGGAATGCCAATACATTGTTCACTTGGTTTGGATAATCAGAACGTCCTGTTCCAACAACAGCTGCGCCGGCCTCTAGCGCCTCTTCTGGGAATATTTCTGGTACTGGATTCGCCATTGCAAATACAATCGGATTTTCATTCATTGTCTTCACATGTTCTTTTGTTAATACGTTAGGGGCAGATACACCGATAAAAATGTCTGCACCTTGAATCGCTTCTTGTAATGTTCCGCGTACATGTTCGCGATTTGTTACTTTCGCAATCTCGATTTGTGCAGGGTTCATCCATGACTCTTCCTCGCACACGATACCTTCTAAACTTACTAATGTCATATGGTTTACGCCTGCTTTTAATAACAATTTACCAATTGCGATTCCTGCAGAACCAGCACCATTAATGACAATCTTCACTTCATCCATTGTTTTATCTACTACTTTTAACGCGTTAAGAACTGCCGCTAAAACAACAATTGCTGTTCCGTGCTGATCATCATGGAACACTGGGATATTTGTTTCTTCTTTTAAACGCTTTTCAATTTCAAAACAGCGCGGCGCTGCTATATCTTCTAAATTAATCCCTGCAAATGTAGGTTCTAAATTTTTAACGATGGTTACGATTTCATCTACATCAGTCGTTCCAAGACAAAGCGGGAATGCATCAACATTTGCAAACTTTTTAAATAAAATACTTTTCCCTTCCATAACAGGCATAGCTGCTTTCGGGCCAATATCACCTAAACCAAGTACTGCCGTTCCATCTGAGACAACAGCAACCATATTACCGCGCGCTGTATAGTCATAAGCTGTTTCTTCATCCGCTGCAATCGCCTTACAAGATTCCGCTACGCCTGGTGTATATGTCAAACTTAAATCATCAGCTGAATTCACTTCTACTTTACTTGTAATTTCAATTTTCCCCATTAATTCTTTATGAAGTAATAACGAACGTTCTTTAATTTGACTTTCTAACATAAAAATAATCTCCTCCTAATTTTACAAGCTAGCTACGTCTTTACATAGCTAGCTTGTTTGATGTTACATTACGAAAACATTTTTAATAAAATTGACGCAGTTACAACCATCGCCGCTCCGCCTAAACGCGTTGAAATTTGTGCAAACGGCATTAATTCCATACGGTTTGAAGCTGATAAAATTGCAACGTCTCCTGTTCCGCCGAGTCCACTATGACATCCTGTTACAATCGCAGATTCAACCGGGAACATTTTCATGACTTTTCCAATAAGGAAACCAGTTGCGATCATTGTGATTACCACTGATGCACACACCGCAACATATCCAACTGAAAGAACAGCTGCCACATCTTTTAACGGAATGTACAGTATTCCTAAACCAACCATTAATGGCCACGTTAAGCTTGTCGAAATAAATTTGTATAAGTGATATGCACCTTGCTCCATTTTTGCTGGCATTAATTTAAAGTACTTCACAAGTGCTGCTGAGAAAATCATAATGATTGCGCCTGGAATACCGATAAATTTAGAAGCCAACCCACCGAAAATAAAGAACGTACATGCAATTAATAAACCAGCTCCCATTAATGAGAAGTCAATTGGTTTTTCTGTATTTTGTTCTTTTAATAAGTCATCTTGATTACCTGTTTTTACCAATACACCATTACCGCTAAGTTCTGGTTTTTTCTCACCTAATCGCTTCATGTATCCAGCGCCTACAATCGCAAACATATTTCCGATAACCGCTGCTGGAATAAGCTGAGATACGAATGTTGCTGATGATTGATGTAAAATTTCACTGTAAGCTAAGGAAAGTGGTAAAATCCCTTCTCCGATACCACCGCTCACAATTGGTACAATGATAAAGAAGAACGTTCTCTTCATTTCAAATCCGAATAATGATCCAACTAATAATCCAACTGCAATAGAAGCAAGCGTTCCTACAACTAACGGAATAAACATGCGAATAAAGCCTTGTACTAACACTTTACGGTTCATTCCTAAAACACTTCCGACTACTAAACAAGAAATGTATAGATATAAAAAGTTCGATTTTTTCATTAACATATTCACAGCATTCATTGATGCTGGGTTGATCCAGTTAAAGAACACAAGTAATGAAGGAATAAATAATGAAAGAATTGCTGGTCCGCCAATGTTCTTTAAAATTGGAATTCTCATTCCAATATCGCCTAAGAAAATACCCATAATCATAATAACTGCAAATCCACCAATCATATCCGCCGGCAACTTATTATATACAGACGCTCCGTAAATAACCGCTGCTAGTACAAGATATAAAGGTAAAGGTATAACACCAATTTTAATATTCATAATTTTCGAAACGAATGTACCCTGCTTTGTTTCTACTTCACCTGCAGATGGCATCGTTTCCGCTTGCTTTTGAATTCCCATAGAGGCACCCCCTTATGTTGTTATTTACAATATTAAAACGCTTTCAATAGTAATAATAGATTTTGTAACTTTTGTAAGTGGTTTTGTAATTAAAGAAATCAGTCAGACTATTTTTGATCTGACTTTTTTAACCTTATATTTCCCTTGGCTTCTTTGATTATGAGCACTTTTTTTGTGTTACAATTTAAATATTAGGAATTATCAAATATTCAACGAGGTGAATTTGCGAAATGAAATTGTATGAATGGAGTAAGAATGTTCAAGAAATTTGCGAGGACTCAATTCCTTGTGATCCTTTTGTTTTTTCTTTGTTGGCATCCCTATCTGGATTTATCACGTACATGAAGAAATAATGTAGGGGTATATTAGACGAAAAAATATAAAGGCATGCTGGATAGCAACAAGCTACCGGCATGCCTTTATTTGGTTATACAGTTTTATATTTTTTGTTTTTAATGCTATATACAACATCTATAAATACAATGAAGAACATGACTGCCAAAATCGTATGTAGCCACGAAAATTTATGTTCAATAAAAAGGTCTGAACATACATCCACACATTTAAACAAGAATAATGCTCCATAAATCCATCCAAGAGCTTTTAATGTTTTTAAACTATACATCTTTTATCAACCCTCTGTGATTAAAAGTTTATCCGAAGTTGGAAATAAGTAACGAAATTAAGTTATGGAGTAAATGAATCCAAAATACAACCCAAAATGCATGCGATGAAAATAGAACTGCCAAGCAATTGATATTTCAATAAAACAAGCAGCTTATGGACATGGTTTCCACAAGCTGCTTATTTATCCCGCTATTCGCGGGCAGTTATCTCCCACCGATGGAAGTTTCATTTTATTTCACCCCTAACTTTTCTTTCGCTTTCACAGGTATTTCCTTCGTCGTTATTTCTTTATATCTTTCAATTCCGTTTGTTTTGTCAGGATATTCGCCACTTACATGCACACGTAGAAATGCCCCTAATTTTAAGTTTTTCTTTGCGAAAAATTTAACTGTTACTTCATTTCCCTTTTTATTATAGGCTTTTATTGTATACCAGTACACGGGCTGTTTTTTTTCATCATTATCTTCCACAGACTCTTCTTTTCCATTCTCTGTGATTTGAACGTAATATTCTTTTGCTATCCATTTCTTTATATCTATCGCATCATTTTTTTCAGCAGCAGCTAGTACTACCATTGAAGATACGGAAAATAATAGCATAAATAACGTAATCCCTATTACATGTTTCTTCAAGTGAATCACACCTCTTCTGTCCATTTACTATGCCTGTTTGTATCATAAAATTTTTATATATGATTTGTTATCGATTTACATGACAGCAACATTACATTTTTGTAATGTTTTCCTTTTCTCAGCGCGCATATTTTTCTGTTAAAATAAAGTTAAATTAAGGAAATAAAAAAGGGGGAAATATATGAACAAACCAGTTGTCATTGAAGAGTATACGGCAAAATGGGCATTACAATTTACAGAAGAACAAAAAAGCATTATAGGTATTATAGGCGATGTAGCCATTGCCATTGAACACATCGGAAGTACATCCGTTGAAGGACTAAGCGCAAAACCTATCCTTGATATGATGGTTGGCGTTCGTACTCTTAACGACATAGATATGTTCATTGAACCATTGAAAGCAATTGGATATGAACATGTACTTCATGAGGAATTTCCAAATAGAAGATTCTTTCGAAAAGGATTGTGGAGAGCCGGAACGCATCATTTACATATTTATCGATATGGTAGTGAGGAGTGGAATCATAACCTTTTATTTCGCGATTACCTAGGAAGTCACCCCAATGTGCGTCAGCAATATGAGCAATTAAAAAAAGAATTAGCGACTAAATATCGTTTTGATAGAGTTGCATACACAAATGCAAAAGCGCCGTTTATCGTAGATGTTATAAAAAAAGTGAAAAAGGAGAGATGAATATGGATTATTTACTTCTAACATCAGTAATCGCTTTAGGTATATTTTATATTTCCGGTCAGTTAAACAACATTCATACAAGATTGAAACGAACAGAGGATAAATTACATCAAATCGCTAAACACTTGGAACTCCCTGAGCATGAAATTAACGAAGAACTTCGCCAACTAGTAAAAGATGGCGATAAAATCAAAGCAATCAAGAGAGCGAGAGAGACTTTAGGATTGTCATTACTGGAAGCTAAAAATTATATTGATTCTTTATATATAGATGCAAATTGAAAAACTAACATAAAAACCCTCTTCTTTTTCGGTGGGCGAGAGCAACTGGCCATGCATAGAGGCAGTCAGTTCCTTTTCCTGCCACGTGCGAAGTTTAAAACAAAGATAGACAGCAAGTAGCGCCCATGTTTTGTTCTACATAGCAGCGACTTAGATGTTAAAAAGTCAACTTGTATTTATATAGCACTATAAAAGCTAGCATTTTGCTAGCTTTTTGCATTTTAAAATTCCCAAATTCGAACCGTCTTCTGCGTTGCATTTAATTCTACTGTCCCGCCAATAGGCATTGTAAGAATAGGATGTGTATGACAACAGTCAAAATCGGCTAAGATTGGAATATCAGCGTCACCCATTACTTCGAGCAAACTATCATATGGTGTTAATCCTGTTCCTTGATCGTCAAATTGCTCATGCTTTCCTAAGATGATGCCGCCGCCCTTTTCAAATACACCATTTATTTTTAAGGAACTAAAATGTTTTTCAACGATCGCTGCTGTTTTTTACAGTCTTCAACCATTAAATTGATAGAAGTGTTTTTAGATCAATTTTTAAAAATGTCGAATTTAGAAGAAAATTGTCTATTTTCCGTTGATTTCTTTTGCTATACATGTTAAACTCTTAATTAATAAAGAAAGAGTAGCGAAAAACCCTTAAGCTTATAAGTTTTCTGAAAATTAAGTTTTTGAAACCTTTTTAACTTTCATTGACATTCTTGTGCTACTCCCGCTCTTTCTTTATCCTTGCAAGAAGTCGTCACAAAGCTAGGACTTTGGGGCGGCTTTTTTTATTCTATTAAAAGAGATTACTATGAAAACGAATCCCTCAAAATATGACCAACGCACAACCAAATACTATATTTATCCATATACTTGTAATAAGTTTATTCTGTTCGTCAAAAGGAGGGACTTTTTTGAACTTATTTTCTTCTGAAAAAAACTGTAATTCTTATTATTTTCCTTGTTCATTTCCTGTTCCTGATCCCGGATATACTGGGCCGACTGGAGCTACCGGAGCCACGGGGCCTACCGGAGCTACGGGGCCTACCTTCCAAGGGTTAATCTCTGCCACAAATTTAATGTTCTTTACTGTTTCAGATGGCACGAGTCTCGTATACACAAATACCGATGGTTTGCCACAACTCGGAACTACGCAGATTTTAGCACCAAGTCAAGTATCCTATATGAATTTATTTATTAATGGCGTTATTCAGTCGCAGAACTCTTATGTCGTACAAGCGGGAATGCTTACAATATTGGCTGATGAGGCACCACCAGCTGGTGTTATAATCACACTTCAATTTATTTTAATCAATCAATAAAAAACGGATTCCTTTAAAGGAATCCGCTTTTTATTGACTACTAGTTCATGACAAATTCAACACTAACAACAACCCCAGGATCCAAAGTATTTCCATCTGGAATTGTAATCGCTGCTGTAGTAACACTTGAGTTAACCACAGGTTGCAATTGTCCACTCACGTATAAATTGTAATACGCAAATGACGAAGGAAATGCTGTTGCAGCAGCACCAGTGTCATCAGTACAAGCGGTTGCTAAAATATTAAACGTTGCTCCAGTTCCCGTTCCAGCACCAATTGTTGCATTATATCTTCTAGCAGCTAAAAAAGGTTTAATAATAGGCATTCCACCTCACCCCTTTCGTTTTTAAATCTAGTAGGACTTGTCCCACTCTATACATGGTATGTAAATATTTATTGTTAGGAACGGCAAGTTACTTATTTTTCCTAGCTACTTACTATTAAAAATCTATTTCTTTACCAAAGATAAAAAAAACCTGCGCATTATTGCGCAGGTTCTGTACGATATTTTGCTTCGACACGGTAAATACGATTTCCCTTGCTTGAGAATTTTTCTTCATATTCCGTCATAATATTGCCTTCAAAGTCACTTTTGTGAAGGTCTAAACTAATAAAAGGTAGCAACATGCCATATTCCGCCATACTTGTAAGAGAGTATTCGAACAAGGCTTGGTTATCTGTTTTGAAATGAATTTCTCCGCCTTTTACAAGTACTGTTTCATAGTTGCGTAAAAATGTTTTATATGTTAAACGGCGCTTTTCATGGCGATTCTTTGGCCATGGATCTGAGAAGTTTAAATATACACGATCAATTTCATTCTCCGCAAAGAATACTGTTAAATCTTCTGCATCTTTATTAATTAGTTTTAAGTTTGAAAGCGGTTCTTCAATTAATTTATCAAGTGCATCTACAATTACGCTTGTAAATTTTTCAATCCCGATATAGTTTACGTTTGGATTTGCTTTTGCCATTTCGTACATGAAGCGGCCACGGCCTGTTCCAACTTCAATATGAATCTGGTTTTCATTTCCAAATAGCTCTTTCCATTTTCCGTTATGTTCTTCTGGACTTCCAATTACAAAGTGTGAATATTCTTTCGTTCGGTCCATTGCATATGGTTTATGTCTTAAACGCATAGTTCTCTCCCTCTCTGCACTCCAAGATGTGTGTATCATATAAAAAACCAAGTACGTACGAGCACTCGGTCCGTTTCTTTCAAGTATAAAATTTACTATTTTGACGGAAACTACAAAGTGTATGAAATACAATTTCCATAAGCGGTTCGTTACGCTCGTTTCATTGTTACGATAACAACTGAAAAGGATGTGTCAAAATGCCACTTAATCATGAACATCAAATGGCAATCTTAAAAGACATCTTAGTCAATCATCAAAGTGATTGCTGTGGAACGGTTTCTGAATGTGAACAATTAGAACGTCTCATTCAATCATTACTCGTAAATGACAATGTGAGTAATGATGTTAAATCGATGTTAAACGATGTATATTACTATAGTCAATCGGGTAAATATTCTCCTGATTTAGATAACCATATTTCTGGTCATCAAGAACAGCTGTCACAATGGATTACAGGAATGGATAGTTTTTCTTAACTTATTCTGAAGCGAGTAGTTGCATTAAATATTGAAGCCAATATTCTGCTTCTACTTGCTTATTTTTTGTTCTATACAATTGTACGAAAATCATACATTGCAGTGTAACATACCATTTCATACGGCTCAGCAAAGAATCAGTAAATCCTAATCCATAATGCTCAAGCCATTCGTGCCATTCGTCTCTTGGAACATACCAATGAAGCAGCATTCCAATATCAAGAGCTGGGTCTGCAATAACTGCTCCGTCCCAATCAATTAAAAACAATTCGTTATCATCCGTTACTAACCAATTGTTATGATTGACATCGCAATGACAAACAGCAAGATGTTCAAATTCTACATTCTGAAGGGACTTTTGTAAATACTGAAGTCCTTTTTGAATGACTTCATTTTGCTTTACATCCTCTTGCAAAGTGAGAAGCACCTCTTCTAGTATATCTTGCGCATGCAAAGGCTGTTTCCCAAGCTTTTGAATCATATGCACTAACGCTTCAGAAGAATGAATTTTTTTCAGCAATGCTGCCACTCGCTTAGAGTTCATATCTTCTGGTTCTAATTTTTGTCCGGGGAGCCATCTTTGTGCCGAAATCACATCACCATTTGTTAATCGCCTTGTCCAAAGTAACTTCGGAACAATTCCTTCTGCTGACAATACCGCAAGAAAGGGCGATGAATTGCGCTTTAAAAAGATTTTATGATGTTCGTTGTGCGCAATGTAGGCATCCCCTGTCGCCCCTCCGGCCGGCATTACTTTCCATTCTTTTCCTAACAATTGTTCCAACCATTCCATGTTCATTACCCGTTAACAATTCCTTATCTTTTATAGTTATGAAAAGAAAAACCGCAACATACCCAAACATATGCCCATGGTTTCTATTCATTTTTCTTCAATGTAAGTAAAAGTGAAAAACAGACAAGTCGTTTACCCTTTACTTTATTTTACAAAAATAATAATAAACTGGCAACTTAACTGAATAGCCACCTTGTTCAATTCTACATTTATTATATTCGCATCGTCAAGGGGCGATTCGTCACAATTTCGTCAATATATACGTACTAATTGGGGCAATGACAATTGTATCTCCCTCAAATGAAGCAATTGAATCTTCATTTGCCTTTTCCTCATTTGAAAGGATGTGCCATGTACCACCTTTAGGCAAAGAAACGGTTTGCTCCTCTGTTCCATTATGAAATAACACAACAATTTCTTTCCATTTTCCAAATTGTTGCACATCTTGTAAGTAATATGCAATGACAGAAGGAGTTGTATTTAAAAAAGACATATGCCGCCTAATTAATTCAGAAGATATAAAACGAAAGGCACCGTGTGATTTGCGAATCCGAATGATTCCTTTTATATAAGAAACGGTTTCTTCCTCGCGCTCTTTTTGATCCCAGTCCATTTGATTGACACAATCCGGGGCATTATAACTATTTTCGTTTCCTTGCTTTGTACGATAAAACTCTTGACCAGCATGTAAAAACGGAATGCCTTGTGCTAATAATGTCATGGTTGTTGCAAGGCGATGGCGACGTTTTTGCATATGTTTCTCTTCTTTACTGCTGCCGCTAATCTTATCCCACATCGTCATGTTATCGTGACATTCTACATAATTAATGCTTTGCACAGGTTCTATAAATAAACTTCTCTGTTTGACATAAGGGATACTTCCTGTAAGCAAGTATTGGATATGCTCTTTATTTGTTGTCTCCCCAAGCGCATATCCTCGTTTTTGCATGTCAAAAGTACTTCCCTTAATCCCATCGCGAAATTGATCATTAAACTGGGCGATTCGTGGTAGTTTCGCTGCATTTTGTAATGTTGCTTTCTGATCCGAAGCAAGCGGTGTTTGTAAATCCCATCCTTCGCCTAATAATATGACATGCTCTTTTACTTCATTTACTTTCTGACGAATTTCGTTCATTGTCTCAACATCTAAAATTCCCATTAAATCAAACCGGAAACCATCCACCTTATACTCTGTTAACCAATATAAAATGGAATCGACAATAAACTTACGTACCATACTATGCTCTGAAGCAATATCGTTTCCAACTCCCGTCCCATTTGACGGCATTCCATTTTCATCGTGCCGAAAATAATATCCAGGAACAAGCTTTTCAAAAGAAGATGTTTCTCTTTCATACACATGGTTATAAACAACATCGATAATGACGCGCAATCCATTTCGATGAAGTGCTTGAATCATTTGTTTACATTCAACAATGCGATTGTACGGATCAAACGAATTTGTTGCATAGCTACCATTTGGAACATTGTAAAATAACGGATTATACCCCCAATTATACATTGCAAATGGCTGCTCCTCATCAACTCCAGCATAATGATGAATCGGTAATAATTCAAGATGTGTAACGCCTAATTCCTTTATATAAGAAAGGCCTGTTAGCGTCCCTCGTTCTCCTGTCGTTCCTTCTTCTGTTAGACCGAGATATTTCCCTTTATACGTTGCGCCGCTATGGGGATGAACTGTCACGTCACGAATATGCCCCTCATAAATAATGGCGTCCGTCATAGAAGTCATGAGAGGTAATACTTCCTCATCTTGCACATATGTTTTCGCAAGGTTTACGACAATTCCGTACGTACCGTTTACAGACACTGATTTTGCATATGGGTCAATTGCTTCTCGCCATATTAAATTAATGCAGACAAGAAAGGTATACTTCGCACCATCCCAGTCGCCCGGTAACTCGCAACTCCAAACACCTTTTTCTTGTCCTTCCATTTCATAATCTTTATATACCGCCCCTGTTTCATAAATGCGAACTTTCGCTTTCGTAGCTGTTGGCGCCCACACTTTAAATACAGTTTGATTATAGGAATAAGAAGCACCTAAATCGCATCCTTCATACATATATAACTCATCAAATTTCTCTGTCCGAATAACAGCCCCCATCTGTAAGTCCGTTTCTGTCCCCCGTTCATCGCGTACGATATAACAGTTACTCAATGTAATGGGTTCGCTCACTTTACACTCATATTTCATTGCATGTAGAAGAGAAGTGATACAAGTAATTGAAAGTTCCCATTCAGTCGCGCCTTGTTTTAAATGGAATATGCTACTCGTCCCGTACGCATGCGGAAGTAAAATTGTAATTTTATCCATTTCGTCTAAATATGCTTCAAACGTGCGCTGTATGCTTAACATATGTATCCACACCCTCCCAAGAGACATTCCATTTTCTATAGTATATTCAAAAAATCAGAAAACGTTTTCAAGCTTGTGCATTCTGTAAAGATATTTCATAAATCGCCTCATACTTCGGCACTCGTTCTACATGCGTTTCATATAACGTTACGGTTTCCACTTCAAATATATGAAACGGCAGGGCAGGAAGCTGATTTTTATCAAACGATTCTTCTCCCTTCCATTTACGAGCTACAGTAATATGAGGATGATACGGACGCGTTTCTAATTGAAACCCATTTTTCTCACATATCGTATACACTTGTTTTTGTAAGTCAAACAAAGCACGTTCTTCTTCCACTCCTACCCAAAACACACGCGGCTGTTCTTTTACACCAAATGTATGACACCCTTGCAATGGAAGTGAAAAACGGGATATTTTAGCCAGTTGCTGCAAGTCTTGTTTCAATTTTTCAAGCTGTTCTTCCTCCGCACTCCCTAAAAACGAAAGTGTAATATGATAATCTTCTTTATGTACCCAAGAATGAAACGACGTCGTTTCTGCTATCATTTCTTTCCACTCTGCTAGTATGTTCTTTATCTCATTTGGTAATTTCACTGCAATAAAATAATGTCTCGCCATCTTTTCTCTCTCCTTTTCCCAGGATACACCTATTATTCGTGTGAAGCTGATTCTCCATACATACGAAAGAAGCCGCTCTCCTTATCGAGAGCGGTTTACTCATTATTTACTCCACTAATGAGAGTCCAAGCTATGCAAAACAAAAAGTTCCCTCGCACTCGTTTCCTCTCTTTGTTTTCGCACGGCACGTGGCAGACATAGGCACTGACCGTTTCTATGCATAGCCAGTCCCTCTCACCCATCTAAAAAAAGAAAGGTTTTATGTTTTTTAAATTGCACTTCCACACCACTATTTCGCTAATTCATAAATCGCATGTGCATAAATCGCTGTTGCTTTCAGTAAATCTTCCATTTCAATATACTCATCTTTTTGATGCGCTAATTCTTCTTTCCCTGGGAATAGCGGACCGAATGCAACCCCGGCTTTCAATGAACGTGCATATGTACCGCCGCCAATTGCTAATAACTCCGCTTTTTCTCCCGTTTGCTCCTCATATACACGCTGAAGTGTACGAATTAATACATGATCTTTATCAACGTGATGCGGACGAGAATCTGATACATTTGTGATAGCAAAGTCTTTCACATTCACATAATTTGTTAATGTTTGCAGCGTTCCTTCTAAGTTTGTTGTGACTGGATAACGAATATTCAATCCGAGTTTACCGCCTTCTTCTTTTGTATAAGAAAGAAGACCAACGTTTACTGTTAATGGGCCTGTAATTTCATCTGCATACGCAATGCCGGCTTTTTCTCCAAGCGTATCATTTGTAAATGTTTCCGTAGCTAAGCTAGCAAATGCACCGCCTTGCTCATCTAAAGAAATTGTCGTTAAGAAGTTCACAAGTGTTAAACCTGCATTTTCTCCTTGCTCTGGCGTAGAACCGTGTGCCGAAATCCCTTCTACTTGCAGCGTGATTGTATTTCCTTCCACAATTGCTTTCCCGTTTTTCTTTGCTTCTTGTATGTATTGTTCATACTGATTTGCAAGTTCTGTTGCTTTTTCACTCGTTAGGGCCGCTTCTGCAAAATCAGGAACCATATTTAATCGACGCCCGGATGAGAAGGACACTAATACATTTTCTCCTGCTACATGTTCTTTTTTATTTTGAACGACATATAAATCGCAAATTCCTTTTTCTGCATTAATAATTGGAAAATCTGCATCAGGAGCAAAGCCCATCGTCGGCATTTCTTCGTGTTTAAAATAATGGTCTACGCACTTCCAATTACTTTCCTCATCCGTTCCTAAAATCATGCGGACACGTTTAGAAAGCGACAATTCTAGTTCTTTTACAATTTTCATTGCATAATAAGCTGCCATTGTTGGACCTTTATCATCAATCGCACCGCGTGCAAAGATTTTTCCATCACGAATATCCGCGCTATATGCAGGCGTCGTCCATCCGTCCCCTTCTGGTACTACATCAACGTGACATAAAATACCTACAATTTCTTCTCCTTGTCCTAGTTCTAAATGCCCTGCATATCCCTCTAAATTTTTAGAAAGAAATCCGTCAGCCTCTCCCTTATCTAACATGAAAGATAATGCTTTTGCTACACCTTCTCCAAACGGTGCACCTTCTTTTGCCGTTTCTTCTTCCCATACACTTTTAATTTGTAAAAATTGCTGTACATCATGGATTAGAGCATCTTTTCGTTTTTCTACTTCTTGCATCCAATTTATATTTGTCATACTTTCACCCTCTTCTCTATTCTCTTTTTCATCATAGCAAACGATCTCTTTTTATGCTAGCAAGCTTAAATCTAATAACTAACAATTTTAATATTTCAGATAATTAAAATTAGTTTTTTCTTATTTTTTTAATTTTTTTGCAGGAATTTGACGTTTTACGTAGAAATTTATAAGATAGTTGATAAAGAGAAACAGAATATCAACAACTTTCTTTCTACAAACTTATTGCCTGTTAAAATTTCGTAAAATTTGAGCAAGTTAGAGCATGTTTTTTTTCATCTGGAGTACAATGGAAATAACGACCTTCTTTCCTGAATGGGTCAAAAAACTTGTAGAGGAGTGGTTTTTTGATAAAACCTACAACTACTCGTATGCTAACACGCATTAAATCAATCTATATGTACATTAATGAGAAAGGCACCGTAACGACGCAAGACCTTGTAGATGAGTTTGGGATCACACCGCGAACGATACAGCGCGATCTGAATGTGTTGCAATTTAATGAACTCGTGTGTAGCCCTTGCCGCGGCAAGTGGACAACAACAGGAAAGAAAGTGAGAATGACCTCGTAATGAGTATAACCTGATTTAGTATATACATACCCCCATTCTTAATAGAAGAATGGGGGTCTTTTTGATTATGATATAAATCTGTTCTAGCTAAAACAAAAAGTAACTTGCACTCGTTTCCTCTCTGTTTTAACATCGCGCGGGGGCCAAAAAAGGGCCTGACCGCTTCTATGCATGGCTAGGACCTCTCTCCCATCTAAAAAAGAGCGTTTTTACCTCTTTATACTTGTGAGTGATAAGACTTTAGCATCTCTACTTCTTCGTCTGTTAATTCACGATATTGTCCAAGCTCTAGTTCCTCATCTAATACTAAAGGACCCATCTCTGTGCGTTTTAAGTACACAACCTTTTTTCCAACCGCTTCAAACATGCGCTTTACTTGATGAAATTTCCCTTCTGTAATAACAAGTTCAATTTCAGATATGTCATCACTTTCTAGAATTGTTAGTTCACCTGGCTTTGTTTCATAGCCATCATCTAAAATAACACCTTTTTTGAATGCTGCAACATCTTCTTCTGTCACTTTCCCAGCTATTCTCGCAAAGTATTTTTTGGGCACGTGCTTTTTCGGAGAAAGAAGTTGATGCGTTAGCTTTCCGTCATTTGTTAATAAAAGAAAGCCCTCTGTATCAATATCGAGTCGTCCCACTGGGAATGGATCAAAAATTGCATCTTCCATTTCTAATAGATCGATAACTGTTTCATGATTGTCATCTTCTGTTGCAGAAATGACCCCTTGTGGTTTATGCATCATTAAGTATACAAATTCTTTATACTCTACTACTTCACCGTGAATCGTAACCTCTTGTTCTTCTACGTTCACATGATATTTTGCATCTTTCACTGATACGCCATCTATTTTGACAACGCCGTCTTTTAATAGTTTTTTCACTTCTTTACGGCTACCATGACCCATGTTTGCTAATAATTTATCTAATCTCATCGTTTCACCTGCTTTATATAATTAGAAAAAAGAGAGGCGCACAATTTACGCCCCTTTCGTTTTTATCTTCAATCTACCACCAAGTTTGCGCTGAATCTTCTCTAAAAATTCACCGCCAAATACTCGCTCTATTACGCCAGTACGATACGCTAAATAGCCGTACACCGCCGCTCCTCCCATTGCACAAATGAAGACTATAACAAGTGCTGCAGGGCGGCTTGTCTCATATGGAAGCATAAAGGAAAGAATCCATAATAATATTTTAACAACAATGACCATTGCTGCCGTTAATACTGCAATTTGAAACGTTCGTTTATACACAAGCGCAAATGAAAAGTTTGTATATTTTCGAATTTGTTTATTTGTATACCAAATGGATACAGCGAATCCTACACCTGTTGCTACGACTGCACCAATCGGTCCAAAATAACGAATGAACACCACATTACATAAGAATTTTAAAATAACACCCATGCCAAGTGCAACAATTGCATGCTTCTGCTGGTTAATTCCTTGCAAAATAGCTGCTGTTACTGTGAATAATGCAAATAATAACGCGACTGGAGCGTACCACATTAATACTTTTCCACCAAGCGGATCAGCTTCATAACATGCGGTATAAATTGGATATGCTAAAGTGGATATTCCAATAACAGCTGGTAACGTTAAAAACATATTCACTTGATACGTTTGGGTAATTTGCTGTTTCAAATAACGGGACTGTCCCTCTGTAAACGATTTTGTAATCGCTGGTACGAGTGTTAAGCTATACGCCGTTGCAAGCGATACTGGGATCATAATTAGCTTATGTGTCCACACTGTAAAAATACCGAGGGCACGTTCTGCAATATCCCCTTGTCCAATTGCTTGCATAATTGCATTAAACGTTAACATGTCAATTTGCTGATAAAGCGGAATCGTTAACCCGATCACAACATAAGGAATCGCATAAGCAAACAGTTCTTTATATAGGTCAAATGTTCGAACTGTTGATTCGGGTACCGTTTGGTTGATTATGTATTGATTTAAATGATGCTTTCGCTTCACCCAATACCAAATGAGTACAGCCAATGCTCCAACAGCGGAAACAAACGCTGCAAATGTCGCCACGCCAACTGCTGTTGCGACCGAACCTTTTATTACTTTTATAACGATAAAACTACCTACAAGTAAAAATACAATACGAATAATTTGTTCAATAATTTGTGAAACGGTCGTTGGCCCCATTGATTGGAACCCTTGAAAATAGCCGCGAATTAAACTTGCCGCTGGTACAACAAGAAGCGCAAAACTAACGAGACGAATAATCATTGTTACATCTTCTAAGCTGTCATATAAATTCTGCTTCCCTAGCATTGCCTCAGCAAATAACGGCGCTGTCATATATAAGACTAAAAAGGAAAGTATTCCGCTTATGATCATCATAACCATACCGGAGCGAAACATTCTCTGGCTCGTCTTATAATCTCCAAGCGCATTATATTTCGAAACAAACTTCGCAACTGCAAGCGGTACCCCTGCCGTTGCAATACTTAAAAAGATTGTATATGGATTATATCCATAGTTATATAACGTCCCGCCTTCTGTGCCAACTAACGCATGAAACGGAAAAACATAAATCATGCCGAGGAACTTTACTAGAAACGTCCCAAGCGTCACAATAAGCGTTCCGCGTAAAAATTTTGAATCGGACATAAAAAATCCTCCTCTATTATTTCAAACGCTGAACTCCAACCTTTGTATTGTACCATACTTTCTCTTCTTAACAGTATATCCCTTCATTTTTCTTTTCTATGAAAACGTGATATTCTTGAATGCAGCAAACTAAGAAAATGAGGTCGATTTATATGCATTATGATGTAATTGTCATCGGAGGAGGTCCTTCTGGATTAATGGCAGCGATCGGTGCTGCTGAAGAGGGTGCACGTGTCTTGCTTCTTGATAAAGGTGACAAATTAGGAAGAAAGCTTGCTATTTCTGGCGGCGGACGCTGCAACGTAACAAATCGTCTTCCGCTCGATGAAATTGTAAAACATATTCCGGGAAATGGTCGTTTCTTATACAGTGCCTTTTCTATTTTTAATAATGAAGATATTATTCAGTTTTTCGAAAAGCTTGGCGTCAAATTAAAAGAAGAAGATCATGGTCGTATGTTCCCTGTATCAGATAAAGCACAGTCCGTTGTAGATGCTTTATTAACACGTTTAAAAGAGCTGCGCGTTACGATTCGGACAAATCTTCCTGTTAAAACTGTAGAGTATGAAAATGGCCAAACGAAAGCAGTCATCTTGCAAAATGGTGAAGTGATTGAAACGAACCATGTTATTATTGCCGTTGGCGGGAAATCTGTACCGCATACAGGTTCTACTGGGGATGGCTACGCTTGGGCGGAAAAAGCAGGGCATACCATTACAGAACTATTTCCGACGGAAGTACCACTCCTTTCGAATGAGCCATTTATTCGCGACCGTACATTACAAGGCATAGCACTTCGTGATGTAGAACTAAGCGTATTAAATCCAAAAGGAAAAGCGGTTATCTCTCATAAAATGGATATGCTCTTTACCCACTTCGGTGTGTCTGGGCCAGCTGCTCTTCGCTGCAGTCAGTTTGCCTTGAAAACGATGAAAAAGTTCAAAACAAACAACGTAACAATGAGCATTGATGCATTGCCAGAAGAACATAGCGAACAACTCTTCCAGCGTATGATGAAACAAATGAAAGAAGATCCGAAAAAAGCAGTGAAAAATGTACTAAAAGGCTATGTGCCTGAGCGTTATTTCTTATTCCTATTAGAGAAAAATGAAATTGACGGCAGTCAGCAATGCGGACAAATTTCTCATGAAAAAATCCGTGCTCTTGCTGCAGATTTCAAAGGATTTATCTTTACCGTAAATGGAACGCAGCCACTTGAAAAGGCATTCGTAACAGGCGGCGGTGTGTCGGTGAAAGAAATTAATCCGAAAGAAATGTCATCCAAACTTATGAACGGCTTATATTTCTGCGGAGAAATTCTTGATATTCACGGCTATACGGGCGGGTATAATATTACTTCGGCATTCGTTACAGGCCGAATTGCTGGAATGACAGCTGGTCAAAATGCTACCATATAGTAATAAAAAAGGAGCCTAATTACAGACTCCTTTTCATTTGTAATTGTAAAAAAGAAAAAGGGGAAAACAGATGAGAAAAAAAGTAATGATATCTTTAATGTTAATGACGTTTCTTTCCGCTGTTGAAGGAACGATCGTTAGTACAGCGGTGCCTCGCATCACAAGTGAACTTTCAGGAGTAGGGCTTGTAAGCTGGGTATATGCGATTTATATGTTAGCAACCGCAGTAACAACTCCGATTTACGGGAAGCTAGCAGATTTATTTGGACGTAAAAAAGTATTATTAATTGGGGCTGCCATCTTTTTAATCGGCTCTACATTATGCGGCGTCGCAACATCAATGGAGCAATTAATTCTGTTCCGCGCCCTACAAGGAGTAGGAGCAGGTGCTGTTATGCCAATTACAATGACTATTATCGGTGACTTATATAGTGAAGCAAAAGATCGTGCAAAAGCCCAAGGTTGGCTGAGTGCCGTTTGGGGTGTATCTGGTGTTGTCGGACCGTTAGTTGGTGGATTTTTAGTAGATTCACTATCTTGGCGTTATATCTTTTTCTTAAACATTCCATTTGGAATCTTTGCTTGTACGATGATTGCAATTTCCTATAAAGAATCTATCAAACCAGCAAAACATCATATCGACTATCCAGGTGCTGTTATCTTCTCACTTAGTACGATCGCCTTACTTTATGCGTTACTAACAGGAAGTCAGCATCAAAACTGGGGCGACATCACAATTATCGGCCTGCTAGTATTTGCAGTTTTCGCATTTATCCTTTTCTTATTTGTAGAAAAAAAATCACCAGAACCACTAATTCCATTAGATCTGTTCTCTAACCGATCTGTATTTATTGTGAACGTATTAACGTTAATTGCTGGTGCGATGATTATTAGTATTACAATGTACCTTCCGATTTGGACACAAGGGGTCCTAGGAAAAAATGCAACGGAGGCTGGTATGATTTTAATGCCAATTCCTGTATTTTGGACAGTTGGTGCAATGATGTCTGGTAACTTAGTTGGCCGTTTACAAACAAAACAAATTATTTTACTTGGCGGCAGCATTTTATCCGCTTCAACGTTCTTATTATTTATGCTATCTACTCACTCGCATCCATCTCTTATTTACATTGCAATGGGGATGTTCGGCATGGGAATGGGACTTATCACACCAATCTTTATGGTCACAATTCAAGCTTCTGTCCCTGCAAATAAACGCGGAACAGCAGTCGGTTTAAATACATTTATTAATACATTTAGTCAAACGCTAGGCGCAGCAGTATTTGGAACGATTTTCAATACAGTCATCCACAGCGCAGGAGACGGAAATGTAAACTTAGTAACTTCGGAACATGGAAGCACCGCGATAGGGTCGCAAGAAGTACTCGCTTCTAGTGTTCATATTATCTTTAGCGGCACATTTATATTAGCCGTTATCAGTTTAGTTATTGCATGTGTATGCTTACAATCCAAACAACAAGAAACAGTTGTACCGCAGCAAAAAGGCACTGCACTGTAGAAAGTGCAATTCGTGTCAGGTGTTGTCGAAGGGTCTTATATTGCTTAAAGTCGCCGATAAAGTGAAACTTCTATTAGGTGGGGGTCTTACTGCCCACGAATAGCGGGATAAATACAAAAAAGACGACTTCGCGTCGTCTTTTTTGTGTTTAAGACCGATATACAACCATCGCAGAGAAACAATAAATCTGACTCTCTTCATCATTGTTCGAAACCGATACTTGATACTTAATATCTACAATTTGTTCTTCGTCCATTTTCTTCAAAAAGACATTGATTGCCTCTTCTAAATCCTTTTCATGACTTTCATCAAAGATTTTCACGCGAATCACATTAACACCATCCTAAGTCACAACCTTCTACTGCTGGACTGTTATCTCGGCGCGTATCAATGATGCGATAAAACTTACCATCTTCATATAAATAGCCATCTTCTAATACATACTGCTTCTCTTCAGTATAGACATAAAATTTACCAATCATAAATTTATTAGAGTATAATTCCAAATAATCTGTTTTAAATTTCGCCACTATCTTGTCTGTAATATCAATTTTAATTGTACGGCTCATCTCCCACCCCCCCTTTCGAAAAAGAACGGATTGGTTTATTGTATTAAGGATTTTTGATTTTATGAATGAATTTGAAGAGATATGCTTTCTTTAGAGTTACTAGCGACTATCCTCACTAACAGAAGAACCGACTTTTTTAACGTAATGTAACATAGCAAGTTGACCAAGTTGTTCTGTCTTTGTTAGTGTGAATTTTGTTTCAATGTCACCGTCAGTATAAAGAGAAATACCTTTACCTAAAATGATAGGTGCGATTGCAAGTTGAAATTCATTAATTAAGTTTTCTTTGAAAAATTCTCGTGCTAAATTACCACCACCAATTAGCCAAATACATTTTCCCGGCTGTTTTTTTAAGTTAGTAATAAATGTTTTTACATTTTCTTTTAAAAACTGAGCATATTCATCTCTACCATCTACAGAAGTTGAAAAAACACCGCCATTGATTATTATTGTAATTTTTGGTATAAATTTCTTGTTAGTATTTTTAAAAAATTCGAAATTTAGAGGTGATTTTTAGTGAAGAAAAAGCACGCTTTACAAGCTGTCGCAGCTACATCTTTATTACTGCAACCTATGAGTGCGTTCGCTCAAACGAACGAAACGAAGACTGTCACTTTAGAAGAAGCAAAAGAAACTGTACATAAGAAAGAACTTGAATCAAAACAAACGAATGTTTCTGAAACTGCGCAAAAGCAAGAATCCAAGTCTGAACAACAACAACAACAACAACAATCAATTGAACAAACAAAACCTGTACAAGAGCAAAAGCCAACTGAACAAACGAAACCTGTACAAGAACAAGGCAAAACAACCGCTCCACCTTCTCAAGAGAATAAACCAACACCTCAGCAAACAGCACCTACAAAAGAAGAAAAATTAAAAGAGGAAACAAACCAGCAAGCACAAGCAAAACAAACAATTTCAGAACTATTCCCTGACGCAACTATTGCCAATGCAGTTGCTAGTGAACTTGGAAAAACACCTAATGATAAAGTAACAGAAGAAGAATTAAAGCAAGTAACAATGCTTGACATTACGAATGAGGGGACATTCACTTCTTTACAAGGATTTCACTTATTACCAAATTTAGAAGAACTCAATTTGTATGCAAATAATAAAGTAAACAAGGTATTAACCAAATCTGCTCTTTCTATTGATCTATCAAGCAATAAGAAACTAAAGCACTTAGCTATAAGCAACCTAGGAATCACTGCACTTTCATTATCTGAAAACAAAGATCTACAATCTTTGCATTTAGAAAACAATCGAATTGCAGCCCTAGACGTATCTAAGCAAACCGAACTAACTGTTCTGTCAGCTGCACATAATGGTATAAAAGAATTACATTTACCAAAACAATCAAAACTACAAATACTCGATGTAGCTAACAATAACCTAACAAGTTTGAACTTAGAAAATCAAGTCGCATTGCACGATCTCTTTGCGGAACACAATGCACTTTCTTCTATACAGTTCAATTCAAGCGGAATACTTCGCAATATACAATTAAATAACAATGCACTGACTAATTTGCCTAACTTAAACACATCCAAACTTCTTTATTTAAATATCGAAGAAAATAAACTTGATTTAAAAAATGGACCATTCGCGAAAAAGCATATCGAATTGTTACAGCAAAATTTCAAGCCTGAAAATGATAATGAGCAAACTGATTTTGGTTATTATTTTGATTATCAATTCTCCACTCACAGTGATCGTCCAGATGCACCAGTTGTCTTTGTTGATATGAAAAACAAGAAGATTTTAGGTGTATCTAATCATATGGAATACTCTCTTGATGAAGGGAAAACATGGAATAACTTTATGATTGATGGACACATTTCAGTTGAAGAAGGCAAAATAGCCCTCATTCGATACAAAAAGACTGATAAATGGTTAGAAAGTGAAGCAACAAAACTAGTATTCTCACAAACAGATAATACAAACAATGAAAATGGGAACAACAATAATAACGGTAACAAAGGAAATTCCAACAGTGGCAATAACAATTCTAATAACAGTAACAACGAAAATTCTAACAGTGGCAATAACAACTCTAATAACAGTAACACAAATGGAACAGGACAAGTTAAGAAATCAATCGTATCAAAATCACTCCCAAAAACAGGTTCTGCTGTTGAAACAACAGGAATGGCCGGAGTTCTTGCACTCCTTGGAGCTTGGTTCTTACGAAGAAAAGCGAAACGAGAAGGACAATAATAGAAAGAAAGAAAAAAAGAAATCAGATTATATCCTTTTATGGGGATAAATTTGATTTCTTTTTACTTCACAAACATTATGAAAAAGTAGAAATGAAATGTGTAAAACGCTCATTTGTTTTCGGAAAAAAGCAGATTATCAGTATACATAACTACTTCTAAACTTTATAAATGCCTCTTTTCTTCAAAATAAGATACATACTTAAAAACAACATATACCCAAAACTCGCAACCATAATTAGTACTGGCACCGGGTAAAATTTAGCTGCATATACAAAAAAATCGATTTGCAAAATGTCGTCATAATTTGAAACTGGCCCTTTAAAATAATTCGTAAACTTAGCGGAATATTTCCATTCAAATGAATCCTCGATTAGATTACTTCCTTCGTACCAACTAATAAGAGTTGAAACGATGAAGAATATAATCACTATCCCAAGCTGAACGACGTACCTTGTTTTCATACACTATTCTCCTTTTTATTTTATAAACAAAACAAAGCGCCTCCAAGTTTATACTCGGTAGGCACTCCCCCGTGCATATATCGTTTCAAACAATTATACATTGTTATCTCTCTGTTTTTTATAGAAGCGATTTGAATCCTCGATCATAATCGCTCCAACAATTATCATGATTGCCGCAAATATTTTGATACACACTCGATATACATACTCTAGATCTTTAAAATAAAGTGTTGTGACCATGTAAATAACAGCACCAACTATCGTAAGAATTAAACCTTTATATTTCTGAAAGAACATGTAAATCCACCTTTACTATGTATATACAATTAATATGTCAAAAAGCAAAAACCCTAAAATAATGGTTCATCACCAAAAGATGGGGGGACATATAGATAGATGTACACTCCACTCCGAGTGGAAGCTTTCCATTCCGTGTATGAAAAATGACTCATTTTCAAAAAATTAACCCCATGTCACGGTAATGAACCAAAATAATACATAACATCCAATATATTCATAATAAAGGTTTGTAGAGTTTGATTCAATATCCATATTAAAACTAGAGAATCTTAGCTATATGATTACTGTCCAAATTGCTCCATTTGTTTTAGTTTTAATCGCTGTTCTAAAACGCTAATCATAAAGAGGAAATGATTCGCTTCTCTTAAAACGTGATCCGCTAGTAAAGGATTGATTACATTTTTAATTTGGCATGTTTGGATGAACTCCAGCCCTGCTTTTTTGAAGTTTCTTAATTCAACAGTCGCATTTTCGCTATCTTTATTCATTTTGCCAATAATCGGATATGTTGGTTGTTTCTTATATAACATGGATTCAACATCTCTAGCTTGATTGAGGAGAACTTCAAAATCGTCACCGAATTTCGATGCAGTATGAACTAAATTTCTTTCTGATTGATCAAGCAGAGATGCAATAAAACGCGAGTGTTCCATCATGATTCGTAACCAAAATACATTTTCACTAATGATTGAATCTTGAATCGGATCCATTTTTCCCTCGTTAAATTTCTGGAGTGTTCTTATAAAATATTCCGCTTCTCGTGCAGTATGGTCCACTAATAATGGGAAATTAAACCCTTTTGCTTTACAATTAATAATTAAAATTAAAAGATTTCTTTTATAATTACGGAAAGCGTAAACTAGCTCAATACTTTCTTCATTTAATTTCCGAACTGCTTGAACTGTGCGAGGAACAGAAAATGCTTTTTGTAAGTGTCGGTCAAACAAATGATAAAATACTTCTACTTGTTGAATTAAACTTTTCTCATGTCTATCAAACCCTTCACTCAGAAAAAGAGCATGCTCCTTCATAATTCGTAGCCAAAATTGATTTTCTGTTAAGGATCTTTCAATAAATAATTGTTCTGTTAATGATTCAGAAGGTGCCGCTTTCAGCTCTGGAGGTAGGAGCATAGCGCGCTGAGGATCCATCACAAATTGTTCAGAGACAGGTTGGTCTTGAGACATATAATCACTCCTTTTAAGCTACGAGAGCTTTTATTTATCACCTGGAGCAGCTTGATCTACGCCCTTGATATGATGTTTATGCCCGTTATCTTCCGTCGTATAAAAATCGTAATAATGAACATGCATCCCATTCCCAACTGGAATTGCTGGTCCTGAATACGCCTTGTAATAGTGCGTATGCCCATCTTCGAAGAGGACGTATCCTTCTGTATAATGTATATGCCCGCCCTCTTGTGTCTTAATAGGCGGAGATGTTACATCTAGGCATTGATGTACATGTCCTCCCACAACAGATGTATAATCCACTGATCCATGGTTATGATGTGGCACAAAACCAGAAACGAAATCATTTTTTCCTACCCTGTTCACTCTATCCATTCTCTTCATTCCCCTTATGCATAAAGATAAACTCTATAAACTAGTATGCTTATACTATCGAGATAATTCCTCTCTTATATACAAGTTAAAAAACGACGTAAAAACCCCTTTCTTTTTTGGGGGACAAGAGCATCTGGCCATGCATAGAAACGGTCAGGACCTTTTCCTGCCACATCCGAGGTTTAAAACAAAGGGAGCTAGACAAAAATGCTGGAAAATTCAAATGGATATATAGTTAAATTAACACCGAGATTTGAAAAATTTTTAACAGGATTAGATAGCCAAAAGTAGGCAAATTGCATTTTTGGTTTTCAAATCCCCTAAAATACTAAAAAAAAGGTATCCCCAAAATCATCACTTCGGAGACACCTTCTTTTCCTATCTATGCTGTAGCATCGCAACTAACTTCTCTTGACTATACATCCAAACAGTAATAACTAAACAAGCAAGCGCTACTTCTGATAACGCCATAAATCCAATTGCATAATGGCCTGTCAGTTGGAATAACAATGTTAAGATTAATGGCGGGAAGAAACCACCAAGTCCGCCAAGTGCCGATACAAGACCATTTACAATACCAGCTTGCTTGGAGAAATACATTGGTACAAGTTTAAAGATTGTTCCATTTCCAGTACCAGCGCAAAAAGCAACTAATAAACAACCGAATGTGTATACATTCATTTTTGGCATGAATGATAAAATAATTCCTGCTAATGTTAAACCGGTAAAGACAAAGATTAAAATTTTAAATGGATTAAATTTGTCGCCGAGCCAGCCGCCAATTGGACGCATAATTGTTGCTAATGCAATAAAACCAGCTGTACGTAATCCCGCATCTACTTTCGCTAAACCGAAGTGAGATACGAGGAAGTTCGGTAAATAAACTGTAAATGCGACGAACGAACCGAACGTTAAGAAATAGAAAATACATAAGAACCAAAGCTTTTCATTTTTATAAACACCTTTAATTTGTTCCGTTAATGATGTATTTACCTTTTTCTCGTTACGATCTCCTAACAAGAAGTTTGCTAATGCAAATGTAGCGAGTAAGATTAAGTACATTTGTACCGTTGTTCTCCAACCAAATGAAGTTGCAAGTACTGGTGCAAGAAAGGATGTAACCGCTGTTCCTATATTTCCTATTCCGTATATTCCGTTTACAAAACCATGCTTTTCTTTCGGATAGTATTTCAGAAGAGATGTTACTCCTACAGAGAATACAGCTCCGCCAACCCCAGCAAATAAACCGCCAATAATTAAATCTAGCATCGATGTTGCCATACTAATATAAAAGACAGGGAATAATAGAATAATAAAACTAATAAAGAATAATTTTCTTGCTCCGTAACGATTGGTCCAGTAACCAATCGGAATGCGAAGAATAGAGCCTAAAATCACTGGTACTGCTGTAACAAGAGAAATCTGTCCTGCTGTTAACGCAATGTCTGCTTTAATAAATGGCATTAAAGAAGATAAAATCACCCATACCATAAAGCCAAGTATAAGATTTGAAGTTTGTAATCCTAACTGAAAATTCGGATTTTTCATCAGTCTCTCCCCCTATTGTGTTCAATATTTCACATTTTCTGTTGCTTCCCTCCTGCCTAATCACGCTTTTTCATGATTAGGCAGGAAAGAATCACCCGCCGCTTACCGGTGGAATCAATGCGACAACATCACCATCTTGGATGATATCATCTTCATTTGCATATTCCTCATTAATCGCTACCATCGTGTGCTGAGAAAGGGAGACATTGTAATCTTTCGTTACAAGTTCCCTCAACTCTGCTACCGCAAGGTTTTGGGCATCAATTTGTAATTGATGTGTTCCAGCTTCTTCTTGCAGGTGAGCAAATAATAATACTGTAATCATTTCGCATTCTCCTTTTCTGGTTCTCCGTTTGGATACGGTGTTTGCTCTAATTGATCGCCAATCCATTTCCCACCATCTTCCCAAAACTCTTTCTTCCAAATCGGAACAATTTGTTTAATGCGCTCCATAATATACTCATTTGCTTCATACGCCGCTTTTCGGTGCGGCGTCGATACAGCAACAACAACGGCAATATCAGAAATTTGCAATGTACCAATGCGATGCGTAATTGCTACATGTGTGCCTGGCCATTTTTCTTTCGTTTCTTCTCCAATTTTAGCAAGCATCTTTTCAGCCATTGAACGATACGCAGCATATTCTAGGTAAAGCGTACGTCGTCCTTTCGTAAATTCGCGCACTGTACCAATGAATGTCGTCACAGCGCCGCATTCACGGCGAATCACTTTCTGCGCTACTTCTTCAATAGAAATCGGTGTATCCACTACTTCAAAATACGTCTTTGTCATTTTGCATCCCTCATTCTTTGTACAAACCAATTTGTAAACTTTTCATCTTCTGTTATATGAAAAACTTGATAGCTTTCTTGTCTTGTTTTTAAAGCTTCATTCCATACAATAACAGCGATCACATTTTCTACACTTTCTAATAAAGAGGCATCTGCTTCCGACCGAAGTAAAACAACTTTTGGGTATCGTTCTTTTTTATACCCTTCAACGATTATGACTTCCGCTTCAAAACATGTATACAAACGGATGAGTTTTTCTAAAGACCAGTCACGCTGAGCGGATAAAGACAATAATCCTTCCCCTTCCACTGCGCTGACAATTGCTCCAGCCTCTCTATGACGTTCGCTATCTTTTTGTAGCGGCAATTCTGGATATCCCCCGTGCCCATGATGCTTAATCGCTCCTACTTTCACACCTTCATTCGTTAACGCTTTAATCAACTTCTCTGTCAATGTTGTCTTCCCGCTATTTTGATACCCTACGATTTGTAAGACTGGAACGGCTCTTTCCATGGCCACTCACTTCCTTGCTCTCTGTCTAATAAAAGGACAGTAACAGTCATCCCTTCTTCAAAACCACGCGTGCCACCTGGCAAAGCGATAAACGCATTCGCATCGGCGAGTGAAGAAACAGCACTAGATTTATCAAGTCCAACTGGAACGGCTTGCAGCCTTCCGTTTTCAATTTCTACTTTCCCTCTAACAAAGCGTGTAAATGGATTTGCTTTTGGGAAACCCTTCATTAAAATGGCATCACCGCGGTACATATGAGGCTCTTTCATATGTAGATATGTTCGAACAACCGGACGTACAAACAATTCAAATCCAACATAACAAGCAGATGGATTTCCTGATAATCCAAATAGTAACTTTCCATTTACTTCCGCTACTGTCGTTACACTTCCCGGACGCATCGCTACTTTATTGAACAGTACGTTCGCTCCAAGCTTTTCATAAATAGCTGGTAAGTAGTCATAATCACCAACTGACACACCGCCTGTCGTAATGAGAATATCGACTTCTTCCATTGTCTTTTTTACCATCTCATAGCAAGTGTCAAAGTCATCTGCGAATTGTCCGTAATACCGAACCATTCCGCCTGTTCGCATAATTTGCGCAGCGATCATATATGAATTACTGTTGCGAATTTTCCCTGGTTCAAGCGGCTGATGAACCTCTAACAATTCGCTTCCTGTCGTCACAATTCCAATAACCGGACGCTTTACGGTGGCTACTTCACTATAGCCAAACGTTGCAAGAAGCGCCGCCACTCCTGGGTTAATCGTCGTTCCTTTTCCGACAAGCACATGATGCTTCCTGACATCTTCACCTTTGCGTGAAATATTATCACCTGACTGAAACGGACGCTTCAATTTCATATATGTCTTTTCGTCTTTTTGAAATCCTTCCGTAAGCTCAAGCATGACAACCGCATCACAGCCAGTTGGAATCGCTGCACCGGTCATAATTCGTACCGCTTGAAATGCCTTCACTTCCTCCGTAAAAACAGAACCAGCACCAATTTCCCCAACAACTTCAAATTCGGCCGGATGTTCATAACTTGCTTTTTGTGTATCTTCTGCCCGAACTGCAAAACCATCGTACGGCGATCGGTCAAAATGAGGCACATCATGATCAGCAATTACATCTTCCCCAAGAATTCGTCCATAACTTTCCGTAAGTGGTACACGCTCAATTTCTCCGCGCTGTGCATACTCCATCACACGTGCTACTGCATCTCTAACAGAAATTGGTATTCGTTTTTCTAGCATCATTTTCACCCCGCATTTGCAAAATATCACATCTTCATTACAATTTTTGTTGTACAATGCTAATCATAATAGCAATTATTTCAAGGAGGAATCTCATGTCTTCATTTACTCATTTTAACGATCAAGGCCGTGCCAAAATGGTTGATATTAGCGATAAGAAAATTACTGTACGAACAGCTATCGCTCGTTCTAGCGTCACCTTGACAAAAGAAATTTATGATAAAATCACCCGTAATGAAATTGGAAAAGGTGATGTTCTAGCTGTTGCTCAAATCGCTGGTATTATGGCGGCAAAGCGTACTTCTGATATTATTCCGATGTGTCATCCACTCCTTCTAAAAGGTGTCGATATTTCCTTTGACTGGCATATTGCAGATGAACAATATCGTTTGCTTATTGAAGTAAACGTGAAAACAGAAGGCAGTACTGGTGTTGAAATGGAAGCCTTAACAGCTGCTTCTGCTACCGCTCTTACTGTATATGACATGTGCAAAGCTGTCGACAAAGGCATGATCATCGGCGAAACATACTTGCTTGAAAAAACAGGCGGCAAAAACGGTGATTATTCCCGAAATCTATCTTAAATTTTCTCGTTGAATCCAAAGGTACTCACCTTTGGATTCAACCTATGTAACGTGCATATAGTCGTTTTGCCACTTGTATATCATTTGTACCATGAACAAAGGCTCGCCCATCTTGAAATAAAACGAAGCGATATTCATCAGCGTGGAATGATAATAAGTACGGCGTCCTCTGTACTGGCACGCTTTTTTGTAAGCGCTTTTCTATTTCTTCTAAGTTAAGAGGCTGATTTATGCCTGGGCGAATCTGAACTGTATTGCGGCCGCATAATACTTCTGTTTTCGTTTGTGCTTCAAACGTTAAGCTTGGATATGTTCGAAGCTTGCCGCATGATAGACAATGTTCTTTTTTCTGCCTGTTTACTTTAAATGCCATATACTGATTGTTCCAAAGATCAAATGATACCATCGTTTCTCTTAGTGCTTCAAAGTCTCCAACTAATATTTTTAAAGCTTCAGCAACTTGATACGCAACAACCATTTGCACGGCTGGTTGAATAATTCCCGCTGTATCACACGTTGCACTGCTCGTTGGATGCTCCATTAAACAGCGAAAGCACGGTGTTTTCCCTGGAATAATCGTATACGTTACACCGTAACTCCCAACGCAGCCACCGTATATCCACGGAACGTTATACTTTTGTGAAATATCATTGATAAGAAGACGTGTATCGAAATTATCCGTCGCATCGATCATAACATCCACGTTTTGCACAAGTCGCTCGATTTCTTGCACTGTTACATCCGTTACAACTGGCTCAATAGCTACGCCAGAATTAATTTCCCTTAAATGCTGCGCCGCTGCAACTGCTTTCGGCACATAGTCCTTCGCATCTTTTTCTGTATATAATTGCTGCCTTTGTAAATTGCTCCATTCGACATAATCTCGATCAGCAATCGTCAACTTGCCAACTCCTGCCCGAACAAGCGCCTCCGCATTTGCTGTACCAAGTGCACCAGCACCGATAATCAATACGTGTTTTCCCCTTAAATTGCGCTGACCAGCTTCCCCAATCTCAGAAAATAGTATTTGCCGTGAGTACCGCTCTTGCATCTTAACCCCTTCTCCCTATCCGCCAATATATGACATTTCAATTTTCGGGCGGTTATTTACACTTTCTTCCGTTCGTTCATCTGAATAACGATCATTACGCTTATTCCACACATCTTTCACAATTTGAAACAATTCCTCATCATCTATCCCACCCCGGATCAGGGCTCGTAAATCTGTTCCTGTCGTTGCAAATAAACAAGTATACAACTGACCTTCTGCTGAAATGCGCGCTCTCGTACAAGAAGAACAAAATGATTCAGAAACAGAGGTAATAAAACCAACTTCAGCCTCAGTTCCAACATATCGATATCGCTTGGCTACCTCACCGAAATAATGAGGATCTATCGGTTCAATTGGATACGTACGTCCAATCATATCGATTAACTCTTTCTTCGTAATAACTTGTTTAAAGTTCCAGCCGTTCGTACTTCCAACATCCATAAATTCGATAAAGCGAAGAGGGATGCACTGCTCTTTACAATAAGCGGCCATCTTCAAAATTTGGTTATCATTCATTCCCTTTTTCACGACCATATTGATTTTGACTTCTAAGCCGGCGGATCTTGCTTCTTCAATTCCTCGTAATATAGGTTTTGTACTTACATTGCGGCCATTAATACTTCGAAATACATCATCATCTAACGCATCTAAGCTAACGTTTACTCGCTGTAAACCTGCTTCTTTTAACGCCTTTGCCTGCTTCGTTAAATGAATACCGTTCGTTGTCAGCCCAATATCTGTTAAGCCTTCTAATTTCACCAGACGTGTAATGAGCTGTGGTAGATCTTTACGAAGTAACGGTTCGCCGCCAGTTAAGCGAATTTTCCTTACGCCCATACGAACAAAAAGCTTAGCTAATCGCTCAATCTCATCAAATGTAAGTAGAAACTCTTCTTTTAAAAATGCATAATCTGGTCCAAACACTTCGGCTGGCATACAATACGTGCACCGAAAATTACAACGATCAATAACAGAAATGCGTAAATCTTGAAGTGGACGCTGCCATACATCTACAATCTTCTCAGTCATCTTCACCCCTCCTTCTTGCTGTATGTCTACTTTTATTCTATTATAATATATTTTTAAACTAGGGTGGTTTTGCTCTTGCACTTTATCTTTTTTTGGCTGTTTTTCATTTGTCTTCATCATAAAAAAGAACAACAATCTATGTTGTGATATTTCTCACATCAATTTCCTCATTCAAAAATTCTTCACAAATCTGTTCAAAAACTATTCACAATTTGGCAAAGGAAAAAAACGCTTGCATTTTTACTATATTTATATTCAAAATAAGAAATAGACTATTCGGAAAAAAAGGGGTGATTGCTGTGGCAAACAGTACTGCATTATCAAATGATTTAAAAGAATTACTCGCATCTGTTGAATATAAAATGCAAGTAAGCAAATCCCATTATATTTTCCAAGAAGGTATGGAGGCAAAAGAACTATACATTATTCACTCTGGAAAAGTGCAAATTAGTAAAATTAGCGCCGACGGTCAAGAATTGACACTGCGCATTTGTTCGGAGAATGATATTATTGGGGAACTTACATTATTTACAGAAAACGCCAAATATTTATTAAATGCAAAAGTACTTGAACATGCAGAAATCGGCGTCATTAAGCGGGATGCATTAGAAAAAGCATTGCTGGAAAAACCAGCTCTTGCCTTTGAATTTATGAAGTGGGTTAGTGAACATTTACGAAGAATGCAAACGAAGTTTCGTGATTTAGTATTACACGGCAAAAAGGGCGCACTCTACTCCACTCTCATTCGCATGACGAATAGTTATGGCATTTTAAAAGAAGATGGTATTCTTATCGATCTTCCCTTAACGAATCAAGAGCTTGCAAACTTCTGTGCAACCTCCCGTGAAAGTGTCAATCGCATGTTAAATGATTTAAAAAAACAAGACATTATTTCTATTCATAAAGGCAAAATCACCATTCATAATTTACACTTTTTAAAATGTGCAATCGCTTGTGAGGATTGCCCTACCTCTATTTGTAGTATTGAGTAGCATTCTATATATACAAGTTAAGAGACCGACATAAAACCCTTTTCTTTTTAAGGGAGGGACGAGAGTATCTGGCCGTGCATAGAAGCGGTCAGGGCCTTCTCCTGCCACATGCGAAGTTTCAACCAAAAGGAGCACGCATGTAGCAATGATGTTTTATTCTGCATAACAGCAGCTTATGTGTCGGAAAATTAAATTGGATATATGATTGAGGATGCTGCTCTTTTTTTCTTTCTCTCCCCTACTTTACATACAAAACATACTTTGTGATGTGCAAAATGTCACATCTTTTCCATTTCCCCTTATATATCAATAATTTTTTGACAATCTGTTGAACTGTGATAGATATCACATCCCTATTTTGCATGCCCTCTTATAGTGAAAGTAAGCAAGAGAGACGCAATAAAGGAGTGAACAATATGAAAAAGAAACTATCACCACTCATGCAACGTTTAAAATATTTTTCTCCAATAGATCGTTATAACGATAACCATACGCAAGAAACGTATGAAGACCGAGAATGGGAAAATGCCTATCGAAAACGATGGCAACATGATAAAGTAATCCGCTCCACACACGGCGTAAACTGCACCGGTTCTTGCAGCTGGAACATTTACGTAAAAGATGGAATTGTCACTTGGGAAGGACAAGAGCTAAATTATCCGTCTACTGGTCCTGATATGCCAGACTTTGAGCCACGCGGATGTCCGCGCGGAGCAAGCTTTTCTTGGTACATCTACAGCCCTCTTCGTGTGAAATATCCATATGTACGCGGCGTTCTTTGGAATATGTGGCAAGAAGAATTGCAAAAACATGAATCACCGTTAGATGCTTGGAAAAGCATTGTTGAAAATCCAGAAAAAGCGCGCACATATAAAAGTGCTCGCGGAAAAGGCGGCTTCATTCGTGCAAGTTGGGATGAAGTATTACAGCTCGTTGCTGCTTCCTTATTATATACAGTAATCAAGTATGGTCCTGATCGAAATGTTGGCTTCTCGCCAATTCCTGCAATGTCAATGTTAAGTCACGCAGCTGGCAGCCGCTTTATGCAGCTTATGGGCGGGCCGATGCTCAGCTTCTACGATTGGTACGCTGACTTACCGCCAGCTTCGCCGCAAATTTGGGGTGATCAAACAGATGTACCAGAAAGTAGTGATTGGTACAACGCTGGCTACATTATGACATGGGGCTCTAACGTACCGCTAACACGGACACCAGATGCCCACTTCTTAGCAGAAGTGCGCTATAAAGGAACGAAAGTTGTTTCTGTTAGCCCTGATTTTGCCGAATCAACAAAATTCGCTGATGACTGGATCAGCGTAAAACAAGGAACAGACGGTGCACTTGCAATGGCAATGGGGCACGTTATTTTACAAGAATTCTACGTGGACAAACAAGTAGACTACTTCATAAATTATGCAAAACAATACACAGATTTCCCATTCCTTGTCACGTTAAAACAGCAAGGAGATCAATTTGTTGCAGATCGTTTCTTAAATGCCACTGATATTGGCCGGGAAACAAAGCTTGGTGAATGGAAACCTGTTCTTTGGAACGATAACAGTCTTGATTTCGCTACACCTCACGGCACAATGGGATCACGCTGGGATAACGAGAAAAAATGGAACTTACGTTTAGAAGATGAACAAACAGGGGAAAAAATTGACCCGCGTCTTTCTTTACTTGGTATGGAAGATGCAATTGGAACTGTCCAAATTCCATATTTCTCTGATGACGGAAATGAAGTATTAGAACGTACCATTCCAGTGAAAAAGATTCCAACGCCAAACGGCGATATTTTCGTAACAACTGTTTATGACTTAACATTAGCAAACTACGGCGTGGACCGCGGTCTTGGCGGCCAAGAACCGAAGAGCTTTGATGAAGATGCTCCGTTTACACCAGCATGGCAAGAAAAAATGACAGGTGTAAAACGAGAACTTATTATTCAAATTGCTCGTGAATTTGCGCAAAATGCCGTTGATACAAATGGACGCTCAATGATTATTGTCGGCGCTGGCATTAACCATTGGTTTAACTCTGATACGATTTACCGCGCTGTGTTAAACCTCGTTCTTCTTGTTGGAGCACAAGGAGTAAACGGCGGCGGCTGGGCTCATTATGTCGGCCAAGAAAAATTACGCCCAGCAGAAGGTTGGCAAACAATTGCGATGGCAAAAGATTGGCAAGGTCCGCCGAAACTACAAAACGGTACATCCTTCTTCTATTTCGTTACAGATCAGTGGCGCTATGAAGATACACCAGTTGGACATTTAGCATCACCAGTTGTCGGCAACTCTCGCTATCAACATCACGGTGATTACAATGTGTTGGCCGCAAGACTTGGCTGGTTACCATCCTATCCAACATTCGAGAAAAACGGAATTGAATTATATAAGGAAGCGGTCGCTAGTGGCGCAACTACCCAGGAAGAAATCGGAAAATATGTTGCAGAGAAGCTAAAAAACAAAGAGCTCAAATTTGCGATCGAAGACCCTGATAACAAAAATAACTTCCCGCGCAATTTATTCGTATGGCGCGCGAATTTGATCTCAAGTTCCGGTAAAGGACACGAGTATTTCTTAAAACATTTATTAGGTACAACAAACGGATTAATGAACGACGATCATGATTCATTACGACCAGAGGAAATAAACTGGCATGAAGAAGCACCTGAAGGAAAACTAGATTTACTTATCAACTTAGATTTCCGGATGGCCGGGACAGCACTATACTCTGACATCGTTCTTCCTGCTTCAACGTGGTATGAAAAACATGATTTAAGCAGTACAGATATGCATCCGTTCGTGCATCCGTTTAATCCAGCAATCGGTTCACCGTGGGAAGCTCGTTCTGACTGGGATATTTTCTGCTCCCTTTCAAAAGCAGTCTCTGATTTAGCCCAAACATTAGACCTTGAGCCAATGAAAGAAGTTGTTGCAACGCCGCTTCTTCACGATACACCGCAAGAATTAGCACAACCGCTCGGTCAAATTAAAGACTGGAGCAAAGGAGAATGTGAGCCAATCCCAGGCAAAACAATGCCGCAAATTCATATTGTAGAACACGACTATAAAACGCTGTACGACAAAATGACCGCACTCGGACCAAACGTTGGAAAACAACCAATTGGTACGAAAGGAATATCCTGGTCTGCGGAAAAAGAATATGAACAACTAAAGAGTAAATTAGGTGTCATCCGTACAGATTCCATCGCAAAAGGATGTCCTAACATAACAGAAGCAATCAATGCTGCTGAAGCAGTCTTAACTCTTTCTTCAACAACAAATGGTCATATGGCAGTAAAAGCATGGGAAGCGCTTGAAAAACAAACGGATTTACAACTGCGCGATTTAGCAGAAGAACGTGAAGAAGAGTGCTTCACATTCGAACAAATTACAGCGCAGCCAAAAACAGTTATTACATCACCTGCTTTTACTGGATCTGAAAAAGGAGGACGTCGCTACTCACCGTTTACAACAAATGTAGAACGTCTCATTCCTTGGCGAACAATAACTGGGCGTCAATCTTTCTACTTAGATCACGACATGATGAAAGAATTTGGCGAAACAATGGCAACGTTCAAACCAATTTTACAGCATAAACCGTTCCGTAAATCTCGCCCTGAAGTAGAAGGAAAAGAAATTACGCTAAACTATTTAACACCGCATAATAAGTGGTCTATTCATAGTATGTACTTTGATTCACTGCCGATGTTAACGCTCTTCCGCGGCGGACCGACAGTATGGATGAATAAAGATGATGCCAATGAAGCCGGTGTTGCTGATAATGACTGGATTGAATGCTTTAACCGAAACGGCGTTGTTGTTGCGCGCGCTGTCGTTACACACCGTATGCCGCGCGGAATGGCATTTATGCATCATGCACAAGACCGCCACATTAACGTGCCTGGTACGAATTTAACAAGTAACCGCGGCGGAACCCATAATAGTCCGACGCGTATTCACGTAAAACCAACTCATATGATTGGCGGATACGGTCAATTAAGCTATGGCTTTAACTACTATGGCCCAACTGGGAACCAACGTGACTTAAATGTCGTCATCCGCAAACTGAAGGAGGTAGATTGGCTTGAAGATTAAAGCACAAGTCGGAATGGTAATGAATCTTGATAAATGCATCGGCTGTCACACTTGTAGCGTAACATGCAAAAACACCTGGACGAATCGTCCAGGTGCTGAGTATATGTACTTTAACAATGTGGAAACAAAACCGGGCATTGGCTATCCAAAACAATGGGAAGATCAAGAAAAATATAAAGGCGGCTGGGAGCTGAAAAACGGAGACCTTCAGTTGAAATCCGGTTCAAAAATGAAGCGTCTCATGAACATTTTCCATAACCCAGATCAGCCAACAATTGATGATTACTTTGAGCCTTGGAACTACGATTATGAAACATTAACAAATAGCCCACAGCGTAAGCACCAACCAGTTGCTCGCCCAAAGTCAGCTATTACAGGTGAATTTATTGACAAAATTGAATGGGGACCAAACTGGGAAGATGATTTAGCAGGCGGACATATAACAGGCTTACAAGATCCAAACGTCAAAAAAATGGAAGAAGAAATAAAAACGGATTTTGAAAATGTGTTCATGATGTACTTACCGCGCATTTGCGAACATTGCCTCAATCCGTCGTGCGTATCTTCTTGTCCATCTGGCTCTATGTATAAGCGTGATGAAGATGGAATTGTCCTTGTCGACCAAAACGCATGCCGTGCTTGGAGATTCTGCGTTTCTTCTTGCCCATATAAAAAAGTGTATTTCAACTGGCAAACGAATAAAGCTGAAAAATGTACGATGTGTTTCCCGCGTATTGAAGCTGGTATGCCAACAATTTGTTCGGAAACATGCGTCGGACGCATTCGTTACATCGGAGTTATGTTATATGACGCTGATAAAGTAAAAGAAGCTGCATCTGCACCAGATGAACAAGACTTATACGAGTCTCAGCTTAACGTATTCCTAGATCCAAACGATCCAGAAGTAGCTGCTGAAGCAAAGAAACAAGGTATTCCAGAAGAATGGATCAAGGCTGCTCAGCAATCACCAATTTATAAAATGATTATCGATTGGAAAATTGCTCTTCCTCTTCATCCGGAGTATCGTACATTGCCAATGGTTTGGTATATTCCGCCATTAAGTCCAATTATGAACATGGTCGAAGGAAAAGGAAGCAACTGGCAAGCAGAAGAAATTTTCCCTGCTATTGATAATATGCGTATTCCGATTCAATATTTAGCAAATTTATTAACTGCAGGCGATGAATCTCATATTCGTCTTACATTGAAAAAGCTAGCTGTCATGCGTACTCATATGAGAGCATTGCAAATAAATAAAGAACCAAATGAAGCTATATTAAAAGAACTGAACTTAACAAAAGAAGACATTGAAGATATGTATCGTCTTCTTGCGATTGCGAAATATAAAGATCGTTTCGTCATTCCAACTTCTCACCGCGAGCAAGTAGCAGACCTTTATAACGAGCAAGGAAGCTGTGGTCTTTCCTTTACCGGTGGTCCTGGCTCTTGCATGACAATCTCTTAAAATAAAGGAGGTAACAATTATGAATCAAAGTTTACAAACAGCTTTCTCTTGTTCTTCCTTTCTTCTCTCCTATCCTGAACAAGGATGGAGAGAAGCACTTACTCATTTACAAAATGATATTCAAACGATCGAACATGAGGAAATTCGCACTACCCTTACAACATTTATCGAACAAGCAAAACAAAAGACAAATGATGAATTAATTCAATCGTTTGTATATACATTTGATTTTGGCAAAAAAACAAATATGTATCTCACTTATATGAATACTGGTGAACAACGAGAACGAGGAATTGAACTGCTAGAACTTAAACAACACTATCAAAAAGCAGGCCTCGCTGTAACAGATAAAGAATTGCCTGATTATTTACCGCTTATGCTAGAATTTCTGGCAAACGCTGATAAAGAAGATAGTGAGCCAATTATGAAAAAATATGAAAGCAATATCGAAGCATTGCATCAACAATTAAAAGACACAAACAGTATGCACGAACCAATTGTCCGTTGCATCCTTACTGCTATTCATGCATGGCAGTATGAAATAAACTATGTAAATCCTAATTAAAAAACCGACATAAAAAGCCTTTTCTTTTGTAACTACTCAGTCCCTCTATAAAAAAAGGAAGAAAGGCATCTTTTTAAATGGCCGAGAGGGACTAGCCATGCATAGGAGCGGTCAGGGCCTTTTCTGCCACGCACAAAGCTTTAAAACAGAGAACGGTAGCAAGATGTAGGTTCGTTTTTATCTTCATGGCAGCAATCTATATGTCAAAAAGTCAAAATGGATTTATATAGAAAGGAGTGGAGCAAGAATGATGGATCAATTTTTATGGGTAATCTTCCCTTATATCATTTTAGCTATTTTCATTGGTGGACATATTTTTAGATACAACTACGATCAATTTGGTTGGACATCAAAATCTAGTGAACTATTAGAGAAGAAAATGCTTCGAATCGGAAGTTTACTATTTCACTTTGGTATTATGTTCGTAATTGGCGGGCATGTTATGGGAATTTTAATCCCCGAATCTGTCTACAGTTCCCTTGGCATTTCTGAACATACGTATCATATAATGGCAATTGGCTTCGGCCTTCCGGCAGGTATTGCTTCTGTAATCGGATTATTCATTTTAACGTATCGCCGCTTCACCGTAAAACGGATTATCGCAACAAGTACAACCGGAGATTATATCGCCCTTATCTTGTTGCTCATTGTAATGCTTGCAGGGCTTTCTTCTACATTTTTAAATATTGATTCAAACGGTTTTGATTACCGAACAACGATTGGCCCGTGGTTCCGCAGCCTCTTTATATTCCAACCTAAAGCAGAATATATGGCGGAGGTCCCAATTTGGTTTAAAATTCATATCATTGGCGCTATGGGATTGTTTGCAACGTGGCCATTTACAAGACTCGTTCATGTCTTTAGCGTACCGGTGAAATATTTACGACGCAGTTATATCATTTATCGGAAACGAAAACCGTTAAAATTTTAATAGGGATAAAGAAGTGTGCAACATCTTGATTGCACACTTCTTTTATCCCTGCTCTATTTGCATTCAATATTCATCTCCCCAATTACGCATCATTATAATAATTGGAATCAATGACTTTCCAAATTCGGTTAACGAGTATTTAACCTTCGGAGGTACTTCTACGAAAACCCTACTCCAAAATCTGCATTCCCTGTACTAGGAGCTGCTTGTAAACCGCTCCCACCGCTACTACTTGAACTATTACTTTGGCCACTGCTTGAGCTACTACCTGTTAGTCCAGTCCCTCGTGTAATTGAAGTTGTCAATGTATCACCTGGGCGTAAACAAACTTCATTTGTATTCCCTATAACGACGACAACATCCATACATGTTGGTCCTGTCGATCCTGTAAATGTTTTCGAAGCAACAAACGAAGTATCTCGCAAATTATCCCCCGTAAAAATATTCCCAGAATTATTAACAATAACAAATTCCTTAATACAAACCCCCATTTTATACAACCTTTCCATCTAAATTCATGTTTTAATTTCCCTACACAACAGCTGCTGCTATGCAGAATAAAACATAATTTCTACTCGCTTGCTCCCTTTGTTTAAAACCCTGCATGTGGCAGGAATAGGCCCTGACCGCTTCTATACATGGCCAGTTGCTCTCGCCCACCGAAAAAGAAAAGGGTTTTTATGTTAGTTTTTCATTTTGCATCTATATATTATAATCCTGCTGTTAATACACTAGCTGGTAGAGGCGGAGTAAACTCAGTAGTTTGCGGTGTTATCGGCGGCGTTAACTTCCCATTTAAAAATGTCGCAACGCTCGATCCACCAGCACCACTAAACGCTTTCCTTGCAAAAAATGGAGAAAGATTATAACAATCCCCCATATTGATTGCTCCTTTATTGTTTATAATTTTGATTTTTCGAATAAGTGAATTCACTCTTGAGCCACCTTTCTTAACAATATCTCCTGCTTTCTACACTGTATGCAAAAGAAAAAAACTTGAAACGGACGCGTTTCAAGTTTTCAAAAGAATGATTACATTTTAAGAAATAGTAGCTTACTTTACTTCTCCTTCATACTGCATCATACCGCCAACCATGTTCAGTGTCTTATAGCCTAGTTCATTTAAATAATGGCAAACATTTTCGCTGCGCATACCAGAGCGGCAAATAAAAATATATTCATTTTCTTTATCAAAGAAATCTACTTTATGTGGAATGTCCCCCATCTTAATATGAACTGCTTCTGGAATTTTCCCGTATGCTACTTCTTCATCTTCACGCACATCTACTAAAAATAGCGTTTCTCCTTTTTCTAAACGCTCTTGTACTTCCTCTGGCATAATTGTTTTCACTTCAGTCATAAAACTCTCCTCCTTTTTTCTTCTCAATTTTAGCATGCACCACTTAGAAAACAAGTTATGTGTAGTAGTTACATCATACTTGAGATTTGCTGATTTAGAAATTGATGCACCGTTTTCAAATGTATATTTCTTTAGCCGAAATACTTGTTTTTGTACATATAACATCTTTTCGCCTCGCTATTCATATTTCACTTTTTCGCACACAAATATATGCATAATATATAAAAATTCCCACAGACTAAAGTTATCTTATTTGGGTAAAGAGGGAATACATATGTTTTTCAAATGGTTTCGCAAAAAGAAGAACGATCAGAAACAAGTAGAAAAGAACAATACAGGTTCGAAAAAGAAACAAAATGAACAAACAAACGTCAAGCAAGTAGCGCAAACGAACAAACAACAGGAAAACCAGCAACAAACTCAAAACAACAAACAGCAAACAAACAAACAGCAGGCTCAAAACAACAAACAGCAGACAAACCAACAACAAACTCAAAACAATAAACAGCAAGCAAACCAACAACAAACTCAAAACAACAAACAGCAAGCAAACCAACAGCAGGCTCAAAACAACAAACAGCAGACAAACCAACAACGAACTACAACGAATCAACAATCAAAGCAAAGTCAAAATGACATTTTTGACTTTAGTAAACCAGAGCACGAAACCGCTCATTCGCTACAAGAATTGATTCAAAAATTACGAGAATCCAGCGATTTTGTTCACTATCATACTTCTGAAGACCCTACTAAACCGTATTGGATCTCCTATTTTCGTGCGTCAATGGATGGTATGAGATTACAAAATTATTTAATGCCTGCTTTATTGCACCATACCGCGCCAACACTAGAAGAAATAAAAGCAATGGTTCCAATCAGCGGACTCATCATTACAAGTGACGTAAAAAAAATTGAAGAAATGGTTTTAAAAGGGCATGCTATCATTCAACTACAAGAACATGATACGGAATGTCTACTTGCAAATGTCGCAATTGAGAAATACAGATTACCGACTATACCATTAAACGAATCAACAGTTATCGGACCGCAAGAAGGATTTGTAGAGGATATCGATACAAACATTAACCTGGTTCGAAAACGGTTGCCAGTTCTGGAGTTAAAAACAAAAGAACTCTTAATCGGAGAATTATCCAAAACGAAAGTCGTTATCATGTATTTGAGTAATATAACAGAAAAAGAAAACGTTACATATCTAGAAAATGCCTTAAACACAATGCAATATGAACAAATTAATGATAGCTATTATATTCCCCAGCTAATGGGTAATACATCTATTTTCCCAACATTTATTAACACAGAACGTGCTGATCGTGTCAGCAACGGGCTCATTGATGGAAAAATTGCTATATTTGTTGATGGCTCACCAAATGTTTTGTTATCACCTGTATCTCTACTGGATTTCTTCATCTCTCCAGAGGATTACAGCGTGTCATGGTTTTATGCAACTTTTTCCCGTTTATTACGCTTTATCGCAGTTACGTTTTCCATTTGTGCAACGCCTCTATATGTAGCTGTGCTTAGTTATCACTATGAATTAATTCCTAGTGATTTGCTGGAGACATTAATTTTATCGCGGGCACAAGTACCATTTCCGCCTATAATAGAGGCTTTTTTCCTAGAGTTAGCTATTGATCTTCTTCGGGAAGCAGGAGCACGTTTACCAGTGAAAGTCGGACAAACGCTCGGCATTGTAGGCGGTATCGTAATTGGACAAGCGTCCGTCCAAGCAGGATTAACAAGTAACATTTTGTTAATCATCGTTGCCTTATCTGCGCTTGCATCGTTTATTACACCGATTTATCAAATGGGTAATGCCGTTCGTTTACTTCGCTTTCCCTTTCTCATACTTGCTGAGTTATGGGGATTATTAGGAATTTCTTTAGGATTTATCTTTCTATTAACACGGCTTTTTCGATTATCATCTCTTCGAAAACCGTATGGGTTTGTCTATCCATTTCGCAAACAGTCAGCAAAAGACTCTTTCGTACGAATGCCATTATCTAAAATAGATCAGCGAGGGGTTCAAGCAAGGCCACAACATGATGGTCGTTATATAAAGGAAGTATTTCAAAAACGTATGACAGATTTCGATGAGTAAAAAGCGAGGAGCGCATATGAGTACAGTTAAAACCAACTATAAAGTATCTCCCATTTTTGTTTTTTTCTTAGTCCATAGCGCGCAATTCGGTGTTGGTGTTCTTGGATTTGCACGTGTTATTGCAAAAGCTGCCGGATACGATGCATGGATGGGGGTTCTTATTGCAGGTATCATCATTCATATTCTTATGTGGATGATATACCGTTTATTAGAAAGCATAAATGGAAACTTGATTACATTACATCAAAATCTATTTGGAAAGTGGATAGGCAATGCATGCAATGTAATTTTTATGGCATATTTCTTTCTTGTCAGCGTCTCCGTTATGCGCACGTACGTAGAAATTATTCAAGTTTGGATGTTCCCAACAGCAGCTACATGGAAATTAACAATCTTTTTATCCATACTTAGCTATTATATTATTTCATCCGGCTTCCGGGTTATGACCGGCATTTGTGTTGTTTCTGTCGTTGCTACATGCGGATATATCATGCTGCTATTTGTGGTCATTAAATATGGAAATTTCGGAAATCTATTGCCTGTATTTTCTCATTCTTTTGGAGAGATTTTAAAAGCAGCTCAAGCATCAACTTATACAATGATTAGTTTTGAAGTTATTTTGATGATGTATCCATTTGTCAAAACGCCTGAGAAATCTCATAAATTTGCACAATATGGTGTTTTATTTTCTAACTTTTTATATTTATTAAGTACAATCCTTGCTTTTGCTTTTTTTAGCGAAAAACAATTGTCAAAAACAATTTGGTCACAGCTCTCTATCACACAAGTCATTCATCTTCCTTTCATTGAGCGTCTAGAATATATTGCGATTTCGGGCTATGCACTCATTGTCATTACAAGTATTATCTTACCATTATGGGCTGCAACAAGAGGATTACACGAAGTCTTTCATGTAAAACAAAAGTACATATTACTTTCTTTATTATTCATAACTGTCATTATTTCACAACTCCTAATAGAACGGCATGACATTAATAATTTTATTAGTCAAGTCTCAAAAGGAAGCTTTTGGATTGTTTTTGTGTACATCCCAATCTTATTTCTTATAATGTGGGTGAAAAAGAAATGGAAAACATTAAGAAACAAGTAATATTCCTTTTTAGTTTTTGCTTACTTTTTACAACAGCATGTGTCCCAAAAAGTATCGTTGACGATATTAGCCTCATTCAAGGGGCTGTTTTTGATGTTGCTTCAGATGCAGGTTCAGACCATGGAAGATTGAAAGTAACTTACGTTTGTCCAATTCAAAGAAAAGGGAATAAAGTACAAGTACTTCAAGGCTATGGAAATACAATTAAGCAAGTTAAAACAACAACCTCTTTAGAATCTGGACAACCTCTTGCAAGCGGACAAATACGCATTACTCTTTTCACAGAAAAATTGGCTAAAAAAGGCCTCTCTGGTGTATTTGATACGCTTCTTCGTGATGTAAATATCGGGAACTTAGTATATGTTGGTATCCTTCAGGGAGGCGGAAATGGAGAAGGTGAAAAACTTTTATCAGGCAAATACAACACTGCTTCTAACGTAGCAATCTATATTAAAAAAATGTTAGAACAGAATATGAAAACAGGTGTCGTACCAAACGATAATTTATACATGCAAACTTTCCGGTATTATCGTGACGGACAAGATACGTATATGCCTATATTAAAGAAAAAAAAGAAAAGCATTAAAGTTACAAGTATGGCTCTTTTCAAACAAGATAAATATGTCGGAAAAGTAGAAGAAAAAGATATGTTTCTTTTTAAAACGCTGCTCGAGAAAAGTCAACTGGACTCACATGAATTTAAAACAAAGTTAGGCTATACGATAATTAACAATATTCGTTCTTCCCCTTCTTACCATGTATATGTAAAGGATGGAAAGCCTTCCTTTGTTATTCGCGTAAAAATGGCAGCTCGTATTCAGGAGATTTCGAAACATACAAACTTAGAAAACAAAAAAAATGTTGAAAAAATACGAAAAGACATTGTAAAGAGCTTGAATGCAGATGGAGAAAAATTAGTTAAAAAGCTTCAATCTCTAGGTGCAGATCCACTCGCTTTAGGTGCTAGATTTAAACAGCATTACCGACCGTTTAAATTAAAGGAATGGAGAAAAATGTACAAAGACGTTCCTGTAAAAGTACAGTATGAGGTTGATATTACAAATTCAGGAGTTATTGAGTAAATGATTTGATCCTCTTAATTGGAAAGAGGATCAAACACCAAACGGCTTTTCATATTACATTTCATTCCATATACTAAAAGGTAAGCATCTGAAATGGGGGAGGGGATCTCATGCCTAAAAAATTAATAAAACCTATGTTACATGTCATTCTCTTTTGTACTGTCTTTTTATTTGCTCATACATATTTAAAAAATGCTTCCCTTACACGTTATCTACTTGTAACAGTACCGATACTTATCATTGGAATGTTTGGAATAGATATCGCGCTATCCTTAACAGAAAAAAAAGAATAGCATTTGTAAAAGTAGAATGTGCACTGCCCTAACCGAAATCATGTTACAATAACAATCGGAAAAGAACGAGAGAGGATGAAACAACATGACAAACGAAAAAGGTTTAGATAAAGGGTACGAACTTGTTGCAAAAATGCATGAAGTGTTCGGTCACCCTGTTGCAGATACACCAACAAAATTAACAGAAGAGCGCGCAAAAATTCGCGCAAGCTTCATGCAAGAAGAACTAGAAGAGTTCCTAGAAGCAAACACAGTAGAAGATCAGTATGATGCATTAATTGACTTAATTTACTTTGCATTTGGAACATTTGCAGAAATGGGTGTCCGTCCTGATAAAGGGTTTGAGATTGTAAACAATGCAAACATGGCCAAATTATTCCCAGACGGCAAACCACGCTTCCGCGAAGGTGACGGCAAAATTTTAAAACCAGAAGGATGGGAAGCGCCAGAGCCACAACTTCGCGCCGAAATTGAACGTCAGCGTCAAGAAGCAAAAAATAATATATGATTTCCATTTGAAAAGGAGCCACCTGTTAAATGGCTCCTTTTCTCTATTTCTTTTTCGAATCTCCCATTTGGGGTTGCTTTCCTTTCGAAGCATTTGTCTCGAAATTAGGCTGTCTTTGACCAGTATTGTTACTTCTACATTTTCCCATATGTAACACCTCCTTCTTCTTTATCATTCCCAAATAAAAAATCTCCTTACATAGAAGGAGACTTTACATAGTTGATAAATTTTGCATTTTATTGTCCTTGATACGGCATGCCATAATGATGGCCATGGTGATGATGATGCGGATGATAAATAACGTGTTGATAGCCATGGTGATGATAAGGATAATGATGATGATGATATGGATGATATCCCACATGATGATAACCATAAGGATAGCCTCCATGCGGATAATGTCCTACTTGCGCCTGTGGAAATCCCCCCATACCGTATGGACTAGGCATTTGTCGTTGTTCATAATAATTCATTCCGTTCACCTCTTCCTCCTAATTTAACGTGTCGATGTTATCATATTGCAAAAAGAAAAATAGGTGTTTGTCTATGCTAAAATTCAACTCTTTCATCCCGCTTAAAACATGAAAAGAGCACCTAAAATAGGTGCCCTTTTTCATTAGTTTGCTACGATATTTACAAGTTTTCCAGGAACAACAATTACTTTACGAACTGTTTTCCCTTCAATTTGTTCTTTAATTGCTTCAACTGCAAGTTGTTCCATTTCTTCTTTTGATGCGTCTTTTTTCATTGTTAACTTTGCACGTACTTTACCCATGATTTGAACAACGATTTCCACTTCATCTTCTACAAGTTTAGACTCATCAAATGTTGGCCAGCTTACATATGAAACTGTTTCGTTATATCCAAACTTGCTCCACAGTTCTTCCGCAACGTGCGGTGCAACTGGAGCTAACATTTTTACGAAACCTTCTACATATTCTTTCGGAAGAGTTTCTGCTTTATATGCATCGTTAATGAATACCATCATTTGAGAAATTGCAGTGTTAAAGCGAAGCTCTTCATAGTCTTCTGTTACTTTTTTCACTGTTTGGTGATATACTTTTTCAAGATTTTTGTTTGGTGCATCTGTAATTTTTTCGCTTAGTTCACCATTGTCTTGAACAAATAGACGCCATACACGATCTAAGAAACGACGAGCTCCGTCAAGGCCATTTTCAGACCAAGCAATCGAAGCATCTAATGGTCCCATAAACATTTCGTATAGACGAAGTGTATCTGCACCATGGCTCGCTACGATATCATCAGGATTTACAACGTTACCTTTTGATTTACTCATTTTCTCGTTGTTTTCTCCTAAAATCATCCCTTGGTTAAATAGTTGTTGGAACGGCTCTTTCGTTGGAACAACACCGATATCATATAATACTTTATGCCAGAAGCGTGCATATAGTAAATGAAGTACCGCGTGCTCTGCACCACCGATATAAATATCAACTGGAAGCCATTGTTTTACTTTTTCAGGGTCGACAAGTGCTTCGCTGTTGTTTGGATCGATGTAGCGTAAGTAGTACCAGCAGCTACCTGCCCATTGCGGCATTGTGTTTGTTTCACGACGACCTTTTTTACCAGTCTCAGGATCGACAACATTTACCCACTCATCAATGTTCGCAAGTGGAGATTCACCTGTACCAGATGGACGAATGTTCTCTGTTTTCGGAAGAACTAATGGTAATTCTTCATCTTTCACAGCTGTCATTGTGCCATCTTCCCAATGGATAACTGGAATTGGCTCACCCCAGTAACGTTGACGGCTGAATAACCAGTCACGAAGACGATATGTTACTTTTTGATTTCCCGCACTTGTTACTTCAAGCCATTCAATCATTTTCACAATTGCTGCTTCTTTATTTAATCCATCTAGGAATGCAGAGTTAATGTGTGCACCATCACCTGTATGTGCTTCTTTCGTAATGTCTCCGCCTTCTACCACTTCTTTCATAGGAAGATCAAATGTTTTCGCAAACTCATAATCACGCTCATCGTGAGCTGGAACTGCCATTACTGCACCTGTTCCGTAGCTTGCAAGTACATAGTCAGCGATCCAGATTGGTAATTTTTCACCGTTTACTGGGTTAATCGCATAAGCACCTGTGAATACGCCTGTTTTTTCTTTCGCAAGCTCTGTACGCTCTAAATCACTCTTCGCTTTTACAGAATCAATATAAGCTTCTACTGCTTCTTTTTGCTTCTCTGTTGTAATTTCGGCAACAAGTGCATGTTCTGGAGCCAGTACACAGTACGTTGCACCGAATAGTGTATCTGGGCGCGTTGTAAATACAGTAAATTTCTCATCTGTACCGTCAATTTTGAAGTGAACTTCAGCACCTTCAGAGCGACCAATCCAGTTACGCTGCATATCTTTTAAGCTCTCTGGCCAATCAAGCTCATCTAAATCTTCTAACAGACGATCTGCATAAGCTGTAATTTTCAGCATCCATTGTCTCATTGGACGACGCTCAACAGGATGTCCGCCGCGCTCACTCACGCCATCGATTACTTCTTCGTTCGCAAGTACAGTACCAAGTGCTGGGCACCAGTTTACAGGGATTTCATCTACGTAAGCTAATCCTTTTTCAAATAGCTGTAAGAAGATCCATTGTGTCCATTTGTAGTAGCTTGGATCTGTTGTATTTACTTCACGGTCCCAGTCATAAGAGAAGCCTAATGCTTTAATTTGGTTTCGGAACGTGTTAATGTTTTGTTCTGTAAATTCTGCTGGGCTATTCCCAGTATCAAGTGCATATTGCTCAGCAGGAAGACCGAATGCATCCCATCCCATTGGATGAAGAACGTTGTAGCCTTGCATACGTTTCATACGAGATAAAATATCCGTTGCTGTATACCCTTCTGGATGCCCTACGTGCAGCCCTGCACCTGATGGATATGGGAACATATCTAGTGCGTAAAATTTTGGTTTGTCTGTTTCATCTGGCGTACGGAATGTTTTGTTTTCTTCCCAATACGCTTGCCACTTCTTTTCAATTTCTTGATGATTGAAGCTCATGAAATACCCTCCATTCAAATTCTATATATTTTCACCGCCAAAAATACAAAAAACCTCTCATCCCAGAAAGGGACGAGAGGTTATAGATTCCCGCGGTACCACCCTAAATTAATGTCATAAAGGATGTTCAAAATGTCCGGTAAAGATAGCTATCGCATTTCTTCGTTACGTTGCCAGTCCGGTACTCATGTAGTCGCTCTACACTCCGTGTCCTCCTGGCTTCCGCGCCTCGAACTGCTCTGCTCTCTTTATCCTCCTTTTTGAACAAGCATTAATATACATTCGCTTAGATCCGTAACGTGGATGGACGGCAATTGCTACTTTTGTTTCACAACTGCAACTCAAAGGCGAGTTCATAACGAAACGTGGATTGACTTGCACCGACCGTCAACTCTCTAAACCAGTTTCTATTACTACTACTCCTTCTCACTGTTATTACATATGAGTTATTTAAAGTATATTCTAAAACAAGTTACATGTTCCGTCAAACTAAACTGCAATTTTTTCTTCTGCTTCTTCAACACGTACTTTCTTATCATACATACTCGTTGCGATAATAGCTACTACAAGCATGACCATGATTGCTATAAACAATACTTCCATATTATACAAATCAACAATTGCTCCGCCAACAACCGGCCCAAACATCTTTCCAACAGTCGCTGCACTATTTACAACGCCTTGATAGAAACCGAGCTTATCGTTTGGTGCAAGGATATTCGCAATCGTTGGCACAGCTGGCCAAACAAATAATTCGCCAATTGTTAATGTCACCATCGCGACAAGGAACATTGTAAATTGCTGCGCTTGACTTAACACGATAAACGACACTGCGAAAATACCAATTCCAATCATAATTTGTTGTTTTAAAGAACGTTTCATCGCGCTAATAATCATGCTTATTAGCGGCTGGGCACAAACAATCATCGCTCCGTTTATCGTCCATAATAAGCTATAGTGGCGAAGACTAATATTCAGTTCCTGCATGTGCGTTGCAATCGCTCCTTGCCATTGTACATACGCCACCCAGCATAAAGCATATGCTACACATACAATAAGAAGCGCCTTGAATCCTGGTGTAAGTGAAAAGCCGTTTTTCGTTTTTTCTTTGACTGCTTCACGTTTCTCTTTCTTATCTTCCATACCACGGAATCCAATAAAAGCAATTAAGAAGAAGATAAAGTATAAAATAAAGTTCGCTAAGAAAATATAATCGAAGCGATAAGAAGCAACTAAACCACCGCACGCCGTCCCAACAGCGATCCCAACGTTTTGTCCAACATACATCGCATTAAATGCTCTCCGGCCGCCTTCTGGCCAAACCGTTCCGACCATCGCATACATCGCCGGGAAGACCATTCCAGAACCAAATCCAATTAACGCAAGCCAAACAATATAAAGTGGCCAGCCATGGAAAAATACAAGACCTAAAATTGATAATAAAGTAATCACAATTCCAACTAAAATGGACTTATATCCGCCCCATTTATCAAATAACGTACCGCCGAGTAAATTACCAACTACTCCTGTTAACGAGTTAATCATTAATACCATTCCGGCCACAGATAATGACTTTCCTAAATGATCATGTAAATAAATTGTATTAAAAGGCCATAAAAAAGAAGCACCCGTGACATTAATAATCATCCCGGCTACTAATAGCCATACTTTCCTTGGCATATTTCCCCTCCTATTCTATTTTTTCGTTCCTATATAACAATAAAATTGTAGTCGTTTTTAAATAAGAAGGCAACTGATTAATACTTGGTGAAATTCAGATAATGAGATGTAAACCATATAAATATACAGATGCAAATTGAGAAACTAACATAAAAACCCTTTTCTTTTTCAGTGGGCGAGAGCGTCTGTCCATGCGTAGAAGCGGTCAGGGCCTTTTTCTGCCACATGCGATGTTTTAAAACAAAAGGAGCAAGCAAGTGCAGGTCATAATTAAAACGAATATATATAAAACCTACCTCTACATAAAGAGGTAGGTTTTAGTCCATACTTTACAGGATTAGGAGAATACACTAAAGTTTCATTCCTTATAAATCACGTGATTTAAATGTACGAATCGCTATAAAAATAGCTGCTAACACATAGAAAACAGCATAAACAATCATCATGTTACTCGGTGTTGACACACTTCCGAACACTCCTTGTGAAGCAATTGATAAAGGATTGTCTGATGAATCAAATAAATAGATTGTCATTTTACGATACATTGTATCAATTGGGAATAAAAGGCTTGCGATTATGCCCATATTTACAAGTGCTGTTTTTTGTGCCAATGTCCCGATTTGTTCAACAAATCCGCCAATAAATCCCGTTCCGTATAAAATAATTAACACAATGCCAGCATTTAGTGTTGCCATACGCGTACTTAGTAAGATCGCGATGCTAATTAAAATAACAGGCTGTAGCAAGAAAAGAGCCAATGCTTTTATAATCTGCGTCGCCGTGAAATCTAAATGAAACGTACTTCCACCCATTGTTTGATGGATAAGTACGATACTTATAAACAGGAAAGCTGCGTACGCAATCAGTAACAAGCATAAGCCTATCCATTTCCCCATTAAAAAGGAAAAGCGTGAAATCGGTCTCGTTAGCCACGTATCAATTTGATGACTTTCAATTTCATTTGCAATGCTGCCAACACTGCTTAAAATAGCTAGCAACGCAGTAATAAATGAAGAAAAGTATAACCCCACTCCAAGTAACTGTGTAGAAATAAAAGCTTTGCCCATAAAATCTTGTGCTGCCGAAAGACCGCTAGATTCTCCTGGAAGGATTTCACTAACGGCATAATGAATGGCCACTCCATAAAATATTAAAAAGGCAAATGTCATACATAATGTAATGGTAAAAATACGTTTTAACAGAATTTCTTTAAATGATAACTTGGCGATTGTCCACATGCTGCATCCCCTCTTTCTTATTTACCCAATACATAAACACATCTTCCAAATGCGGGTGAACAGGATTTAACTGATACACAGGAATGTGTAGTGATACAAATGCTTCTAACAATCTCGGAATGTCATCTTCTTGCTGCAGCGTGATAATCCACCGTTTACGATTTCCCTGTTCTTCTATTTTCCTTACATTTTTAATAAATGGAGGCAGTTGTGTAAAGAATAATTCGCTCTTTTCACCAAGCGTTACTTCAACTTCCGTTTGAATCATCATCAATGAGCGCCAATCTCCTTGGACAATTAACTCTCCCTTATTAATAATCGCGACGTGATCACATACATGTTCAATTTCATTTAATAGATGACTATTTAAAAATACGGTCTTCCCTTGGTCCCGAAGCTCTTCCATTAGATGCCGCACTTCTTTTCGTCCGATTGGATCAAGCGCGGATGTTGGTTCATCTAAGAAAATCAATTCTGGATCAGAAAGCAGGGCACAAGCCAGTCCGATACGCTGCTGCATCCCTTTTGAATAACCGCGTATTTTTTCTTTCTCCCTTCCCTTTAGACCTACCTTTTCAATAACCTCATTCATTTTTGCTTTCCGCTCCCGAAAAGGAAGATCGCATAATTTCGCATGCGTTTCAAGTAACTGCCAACCAGTCAGCCAATCTGGATAGCGAAACAGCTCAGGTAAATAACCAATGCGCCGTTTGGATTCAATCGTCCCAATCGGCTGTCCTAGCATTTGTGCTGTTCCAGAATCAGGGTGAATTAACCCAAGCATCGTTCGTACAAACGTACTTTTCCCGGCACCGTTAGGACCGATAAATCCGAATACAGTACCACGTGGCACCTCTAATGAAATATTACGGATCCCTCCTTTTCCGTTATATTGTTTCGTTAAGTTCTTTGTTTGTATAATCCAGTCTTCGTTCATGTTTTACCTCCGCCCTATACAGGAACAGAGCCGCCCCTTTTTCGCGGAGCCGCTCTTGTTCAATCATTATTTTAATTCATTTGCAAGTTTCATAAGACTACTTGCATTCATATCTTTTCCTTTCTCTTTATATTGCTCAATCATGTGCATTTTCCCGTCTTTCTCCCAAATCAGTACATTTTCATATTCTGTATTATATAAAACAGCCTTTACTCCTTGAACACTTGTCTCCGATACTTTTGCATCTTTTGCTACATAAGGAATTGGCAATGTATGTGTCCAATCTTGAATACCTGCAAGTTGTGTTTTCACATTCCCAGGAATAATTGGAAGCTCTAAAACTGTTTTTTGTAATTTCGCAACATCTACACCTTCTGGAACAGAAATTTTTGGTGCATCAATTACATTATAAGAAAAACCGTTTGATGCTCGATTGCCCTCAATGTCTATTTGTGTGCGTACTGATTCCGGAACCGTTACCGAAAACTGTTTGCCATTCAAAGCACTCTCAAACTGCGTATTGCTTTGTAGTTGTTTCAACAATTTATTAGCTTTTTCTGTATCGAGCTCAAATTGCATAATAAATGACGGATTCACATCCACATTCGTTACACGATATCCATTTGGCACTTTTGGAACAGCATATCCAGCTTCTCTTGCTTGCTGATCCGACTGAAAGTGAGCATCTTTTTTACTTCCACTATCTTTGATCCCTATTTTACCAATTCCTTTAATGGATTTCTCTCCTTCTTCCGTTTTAGAGATCCATCCTTCAATTTCATGTAAGTCCGACTCAGTAAGTTGCACAAACTGTACATCCTTTACTCGAAAAATTGATAACAAGCTACTTGCTCCTGCTCGTACTTCTGGAACTGTTAAAGACACACACACAACTGCCGCCGCTGCTGCTGCGGTAATCCAACGTTTAGATGATTTCTTCATATTCTCCCATCTTCCCTTCTTTTTACTTTCTTCCCTATTTATTTCTTCCGTTTTATGATTTTGGATATTTTTCTCAAAGGTTTTCCAAGCTTTATCAATATTAATATCTTGACTAACGTTTGCAAATTCATCATCCAATATCACTTGTTCCCATTGATTAAGCTTGCTCATTTCTTCTAACTTCTGTTGACATGATTTACATTGGTCAAGATGTTGAATATATTGCTTTCTTTCATCGCGGTTTAATTCTCCATCTAAATACGCCTGAATAAATCCAATATCTTGGCATTTCATTTGTTACCCCTCCTTCATCCCTCTATACATTTTCCGAAATTTTGCTTTCGCTCGTGCTAGCATTGTTCCAACCGAGGAAACTTCCATATGAGTAGCCTCCGCGATTTCTTTATATTGAAATCCCGAAAACTTCATTAATAAGAGGGTACGTTCACGCTCATCCATTTCTTTTAATGTACTTTGTACATGAGTAATTTCTTCTTTTTGAATACATTGTTCTTCCGATGATGGACTGCTAATTGACTGTTTATAATTTGCTTCTTTTTCGATTCTTGCTTGATGCCTTTTTTCAGATCGCAAATAGTTATATGCTGCATAAATAGATGCTTTTGCAAGCCATGCTGATACACTTTCAATCTGTTTCCATTCTGTATGATATAATTGCAAAAATACTTCTTGTGCTAAATCTTCAGCAATTGCTTGATCTCGCACAATCCTCATAATTTGTCTCACAACGTGAGCATAATATTCTTTAAACACATCTTGAAACTGTATATTTGAAACTGAATTTTGTTCATATATATTTAACAATGAAGCTTTCACCTCCACTCGTTTCTTCCTCCTTATTAGCTACTGTCACTATAAAGAAACCACAAATTCACTGTTTGTGACAAAAAAATAAAAAATATTTTCGTAACTACTCAGTTACTTTATGAAAAAAGGGCAGAAAAGCATTTTTTTAAATGGGCGAGAGGGACTGGTGATGCATAGAAGCGGTTAGGGCCTTTTCCTGCCACGTGCAATGTTTAAAACAAAAGGAGGAAGCAAATAGCGATCATGCTATATTCTGCATAGCAGCAACTTATATGCCGAAAAACCAATATGTATAAACCTAAAAAACAACATAAACATCCTCTTTTTTAGTTAGACAAGAACACCTGGACATATATAGAAATTATCCATAAAATGGTATAAAGTACATATAACCATTTCTAAGGGAGAAGAAAATGAATACTAAAAAAGCACAAAAAGAAATCAAGAAAACAAAGAGAAAAGTAGGAATTGTATTACTTTCTATGTTGATTATTGGAGCTTGTTTTATATACTGGCAGTTTTTTAGTTTGCAAGGTGTTCCAACAGGAAAATTAATTCGAACAATCGAATCCCCAAATGGAGATTATAAATTGAAAACTTATTTTCAAGATGGGGGATCATTAAGTCTAGACGCCGTTAGAGGTGAATTGGTCCATCTGAAAACGAATTCTTCTAAAACGATATACTGGAATTATCCTGATGCCGATCCACTTGTTGAATGGATTGATGAAACTACAGTGAAAATGGGAAATCAAACTTTACATATTTCGAAACAAGAAACATATGATTGGCGTGATGATGAAAATCATAAAAGAGAATACCCTAAGCAATTTGTAAAATGAAAAGGAGAGTTATCATATCAACAACATACCTAAAAAAACGTTAAAAAAGATCGAAAACGATATTCAAAATAATGATTTAGGAAAAGCGAGAGAGCGACTACACGGCTTAATTGCGGCTTATCCCAATGCATTAGACCTTCGTAAGAAACTAGGGGATATCTATTATAAATTACAATACCCCGCAATGGCCGGGCGATATTGGTACTTAGAAGAGCAGAAAACACCTGAAATGATTGAGGCATGTTCACTATTTGAAAAATCTATGGGGAACAACGCTAATCAGATAGCTAGAGCCTTAAAATTTAAAGGAGATAACGAAACGATTAAAAAGTTATGTACTGACCATATCGCATCTTCTCTGCAAAAAAAAGGAACAGAAAAAATGATAGAAGAACCCGTGGAATGTGCGTGGCGTATAAGAAACCATCGTGAAGTGCAAGTAGGAAAACCAGACTATGAACTTACAAATTCGGATGGATCTAGATTTTGTAAAGTCACAAGAAAACTACTACGAAATCGGAAAGTACAAAAAGTCCATCATTTTTCACCCATTTCCGATTTAACAATTGAATTTGATGAAAAATATCTTTTTAGATATTTTTCATGATAGTAACTTTTTTGAAGGCTGGCAGTTACATATAGGGGATGATTTTCATGTTTCTTTACCAGGTGGAAGTTTAGGATAAATAAAAATAAAAAAGAAAAGAGAGAATAGAATGGATAATACGTCTAAGTTAACACAAGAACTTAACGAGTTGAAAGAATCTATCAATGAATTAAAAGATGAGGTCCGTAGTTTAAAAGAAGAAAAAGAACAGAAAAAGAAAAGCTTTGATATCGGTGATAATCTAGGATTTGTTGCTATACTAATTTTTGTTGTTGCAATTATGTATATCACTCGTTAACAAAAAAGCTGCAAACGAATTGTTTGTAGCTTTTATTTATCCCGCATTAACGGGCAGTAATCCCCCACCTCAAGATTCAGAGAGAAACAAGGAAGATAGGTGAAGGGATAAACTGCCCGTAAAAGCCCGATTGGTGAGGGCTAACCATCAGTGGGAGATACCTCTCCACTGATGGAAGTTTCACTTTATAGTACTGTATCTAATTCGACAATTTTTAAAAATCGGTTATTCCAAATATTTTCATGATGCTTCACAATTTGTTCTGCTTCTAATACTGCACTCGTTATTGTACTATGTGTATTTTTAGCAAGAAGATTATTTTGATATCCTAAGCTATAAGCAGCTCGAATTGTAGTATCTAAACAAAACTCTGTTTGAGCTCCTGCAAAAATAATTTGTTCAATTTCTTTCTTTTGTAAGTAGCCTAATAGCTCTGTTTGATAAAATGCATCCCATTTCGTTTTTTGAATCACTTTATCTGAGGAAATTTTCGCTAGCCCCTTATGTAATTGCCATCCATCTTTTCCTTCAAACATTTCATCCGTTTCCTCTGTACCCGTATGTTGAATAAAAATAACTGGGATATTTTTTTCGTGAGCTTTCGTAATTAACTTGTTTATATTTTCAACTACACGTTCTTTATCATATAAAAAGTTTTGCGGTTCAAGAAAGAAAATCTCCTGCACATCAATGACAACTAAAGCTTGTTTCATTACTATTCCCCACCCTATTTGTTTCTTTTTTATTATAGCATTCATTACCAAATTTTGTCGTTTTTTTGATAAAGTGATAAGGAACATTTTTATCTCCAAATTTTAAATTAACTTTTTATTAACTAGAGGAGGTACGCATGAAAAGAAGAAAAGACGAGAAAGAACTGAAAGCTTATGCTATCGGTACAGATGATTATGAAGTTGTAATCAGTTACAACAAAGAAATTGCCTTCTACTGGTTACGAGATTCAGTTGGAAAAGAACACACATCAGATTGGAAGGTCTGGGAATTCCCATTAGATCAAAAAGTTTATATAAGAGATTTTGGAGAAACTACTGCAAGAGAATTGCTCAAAGAAATAGATAAAACTCCTGCTGTTGTCTTTTCAAAAAAAGTAAAAAATAATTTCTACGAGAATTGGTTATCACATGATAATTTACCAGAATATGATGAGGATGATGATACAATGTAAAATCCCGCCACAGAAAAACTATCTTTTCTCCGTGGCGGAATTTTTAACTGCTACATTCAACTATATAAATAAATTTTAATTTTTCGACATATAAGATTGCAATGCAAACGAATAATTATAATAATCCACAGCATCTCGGAGAGAATTATTCTATTGGAATAAAATTTGTAAAATTATCGAAAAATGTCGAATTAATAAGAATATTGTCTTTTTTTTGTTGATTTATTATATTTTTAATGATACACTCATATCATAAAGAAAGAGTAAAAACGAAAAAACCCTTCAGTTTTAAAATTTTTAGAAAATTAAGTATTTAACCATTTTACTGTTCACTTCCATGCTTGTGTTTCTCCTACTCTTTCTTTTTAGCGCCCCCCTTATCAAGCCACCCTTCTTGATAAGGGGGGATAATCCTTGTTCATTTAAAAAAGCACTTTTGAAAATTTCATAAGTGCTTTTTAAAGTTAACAAATTATCGATTCATAAATTGCATTCCTATATCTGTTGCATCTTCTTTATTTAAGTGATAAATCGTTTTGTTTCCAACACATTGAACATATGCTTCGTCATAGTATTGTTCAGCTCTAAACGATACTACATTAAATGTAATTTTCTTCCCGTCATCTAGCACAAAGTCAATTTTACGGTGCGAAGATTGTTCAAAAAATCTCTTTTTAAAAAATTCTTTTTGTGTTACCACTTTTTTTGAACTGATTAACTTTTGAAATACATCTCTCGCATCTTTCCCACCATCTGTAATCATACCCTCAGCAACCGAATCTGTTTCTAAATATGTTACCTTTAAAATCATATCCGGTGTTAGTGCTATCTTATCTTCGTGTTCGATTAAAAAGATATATATATATAAAGGAACGAGTATAAATAATACTCCTAAAATTATTATACCTATTTTTTTCTTGTTCATTTTCTAGCCCCCCTCGTATAATCGTAACAAAAACTTTCTAACAGATTCAATAATTTAAATCATCCTTGTGAATGTAAAAAATACCGAGCGATGGTGCTCGGTATTTCCCAAATCCTATTCCTCTTTCGGAAGAACAATTCCTTTATACAATTGTACTGTAATAAAATAGTAGATCGTATAAATGACTACGAAAATGACAATTGGAAGCCAAATACGGAAATATGGATTAATTAAGATAAAGCTAAAAATATTCATTCCGATTAATACGTGCACAATCCCGATAATTGCAGGGAATAAGAATACGAAGAACAATTCTTTATAAATTGACTTCGTTAACAACTCACGACGTACACCAATTTTACGAAGCATGTTGTAACGTGTAATATCTTTTGATGCTCCGGATAGGATTTTAAACATTAAGCAGCTTGCCATCATTGCTAAGAACGCGATTCCTAGGAAGAATCCCATGAATACGGTTCCGCTCGCAATGCCATAAAATCCAGTATACATCGCATATTTCGTTGCTAAGTCATCTGCTTTTACATCTTTATGTTTCTGTAGTTGCAACTCATCAAGTTTTTTCCACTCATTTTTGTGTGCAATAAAATCATCTGTTTTTCCAATAAAGACAATGCCTTCTTTTCCTTTTACTTCATTGTACATCTTCTGATCGACAATTTTAATTGATTGATTGCGGTATAAATAAAATGGCTGAATATTTCTTAACGCCTTATCCCAGTCTTCTGGGATTACCACTGATTTTTCTTGACTACCTTTTAAAACGGCACCTACAGGAAGATCTCCTGAAACACGTTTAAATTTACCAAAGCTTTCTTTTCCTACACCATCATGTACTAATGGAGGATGTTTCTCTAAATCTTCTTTTACATAATAAACAAACTTATCATCGACTTTATAACGATATTCATTTTTCTCATTGAATGGAATACCGTTTAATATTTTCTTCTCTTCTGCTGCTGGGTTATGAATAACCGAATCATATATTTGGACACCATCAACCATCATCATAATGTTATTTTTAAATGCCATACCACCAGAAATAGACCCCGCACCAAGTGCAACTAACATCGCTACTGTTGCTAGTACTTTCGTTAAGCTGTTAATACGGAAGTTTAGCTGTGCAAATGTAAAGGCATTAAGCCCTTTTTCGCTTCGCTTTTTATTACTTTTCAGCTTTTTGATCACAAGTGGAAGGACAGAAGCAAACAACATATACGTTCCAGCTGTTGTTGTAATCAATGCAATGATGATACCCACTTGTTGTAGTTTTTCCATATAAATCATAGAAGCATAACCTATTGCTAATAAGATTATTGCAAGAAATCCAATAACAGCAGTCGTTTTTCCTTTTACAGTAACGCGCTCTGCTTGCGCATCTGCATGCACAAGCTGCAATACTGAAATACGTGATAACTTAATACTATTCATAATTGCTGATAATACAAATAATGAAACGAAGAAGATACATGTAACCGTCATCGATGGAACATAAAATGCATGATAACCGACTGCTGGAAACTCCAGCTGCTTCATAAGTAACTGACCGATTCCTTGTGCTAGCCCTGCACCAACTGCAATCCCGATTATAAGAGACGCGAATCCAATTACAATTGTTTCTATAAACATAAGCAATGTAACCTTATGCTTTTTTGCTCCTAACATCATATACATACCAAACTCTTTTTGACGAAGAGATAATAAGAACGAATTCGCATATAAAATATAGAAGAACGTTATAATTGCTAATAAGAATGAACCAGCATGAAAGACAAATCCAATTGCTGCAATAACGGAATTTGATTCAAGAAACGCTTTATTCAGCGCAAGCGTTTGAAACATATAAAAAATAGAAATTGACATAACAAGACCAGTTAGTAAAACGATATAGTCTTTCAGTTTACTTTTCAGTCCTGACATGGAAAGCTTAAATAACATGCCTACCTCTCCTTTCTTACGCTTTTTGTGTGCCTAAATCAGCAAGCACATCTAAAATTTCTTTATAAAATTCTTCACGTGTACCCTTGCGGTGAATTTCTTTATATAACTCACCATCTTGGATAAATAAAATACGTCGGCAATAACTTGCACTAAACGGGTCATGTGTAACCATCATAATAGAAACACCTTGTTCTTCATTTAAGCTTGTCATCGCTTCTAAAAGACTTGTCGCATTTTTAGAATCTAGCGCTCCTGTTGGCTCATCTCCTAAAATAATGGCTGGTTCATGTACAAGCGCACGCGCTGCTGCTGAACGTTGCTTTTGTCCACCAGATACTTCAGATGGATATTTTTGAAGCATCTCTGAAATCCCTAGCATTTCTGCCACCTTCTCTACTTTCGGTCCAATCTTTTTTGAAGGAACGCCTTGCAGTGAAAGAGGCAATGCAATATTTTCATAAATTGATAGATTTTCTAGTAAGTTAAAATCTTGAAATATGAAGCCTAGTTTTTGTGAACGGAAATCAGATAATTCCCCTTGCTTCATTTTCGTAATATCTGTACCTGCAATTTCAACAACGCCTTCCGTCGCCTTATCTAATGTTGAAATAACATTTAATAATGTTGTTTTTCCAGAACCAGAAGGTCCCATAATCCCAACAAATTCCCCCTCTTGAATAGAGAATGATACACCCTTTAATGCGTGTGATTGACTCTCACCTTTTTTACCGTATACTTTTTGAACATTCTTTACGTCTACAACTGGTGTTTTCATATAAATCCCCCTGTACTTTGTTTTCCTGTTTCTATTTTGCTCCTTTAAAGCATTATCTACCATTGATTAAACTTACATTTATCTTACAATTTTGTCATATACAAAAACGGCTCCATATGTTACATGTAAACATGTAGCATATGGAGCCGTTTATTATTTTAATCGCTGAACAGGTGAAAACCTATCACTTACATCGCTATACGAAGAAGCTTTTTATGCCTTCTTTTTTAAAGGTACTACTTTACGCACAGCTCCATGAAACGAAGAGTTTACAGGCACTTTCAGACTGTTTATTTTCAGAATAACTCAGCCAGACAACAAATCTGGAATCGATTAGTTTCTCGCAGCTTGGACGTCGACTAAATCAAGTGCCAATCGAGTTCTTTCAAGCAATTTTTCTTTATTTAAAATAAAGTGAAACTTCCATCAGTGAAGATTTTCTTTGTTTACATGTACAGAACACCCTTTCAATTATTCCTCATCATCCCAAAAAATGATTCTTCTTGTTCTTCTTCTATTTCTAATTCTTCCTCTACTACTTCTTCTATTATTTCCTCTACATCCACATCATCTATTAATTCATTTAATAATACGCCACCTAATATTCCAACTGCTAATCCACCTACCATGCCCGCAATTGGGCTTCCCGCTTGTTTATGAAATGAATGATGATATGTTTCATAAGAAAACGGTTGGATATATCCATAAGGATTGGACGTTATTTCTGTTATATATTGTTTTAACATAAACGCTACCTGTCTTGTATCCCGTAACACATCTTGTGAAATAAAGAATTCACGTTTCGCTTCGATCTCTTCATAACGATTACGACAATCTATCTCTAACCAAATTCGGATTCCTGTTCCTTCATAAGCAAGGCGCATCTCTATTTCATTCACCTGCATTACAAACAACTCTGTAGGAACAAAAGAAAATTCTTGTCCATATGTATCTACCTTACCGGATTTTGATTTCTCCTGAAACCCTAGACTGCTCAGTGCATAAAAAATGGTTTGTACTTCCTTAGAAGCATCTATAACAACATCATCAAAATCCATTCGATCTATTCCGCCTTGAATATCTAAATGCGTATCAAAATAATAAGAAACACCTTCTCGAGAAATCGGAAAATGAGTTGGAATCACATAAGAAAATGGAATGACTTTTTGTTCGCTCGGATAAATCATTTGTGCTCCACTTAGTGGAATCAGTGCTATTTCACGGCGGACCATATCTTGTTTTGTCATAAAGCGCATCATGAAACTTACAGCCAGACTATTTATTTTTTGTTCTACTTCACCGCCTTGAATATGTACTTCTCCATATACAGTCTCTCCCGCTGCATACGGACGATTCTCAAAGCGTAAATCAACTTTAGCTGCTCCTTTTCCAAACCTTGCTAACATTTTCTTAAGCATCTATACCGCTCCCTTTGTTTTTAGTTTTATAAAAAACTGCTTTTTTATCTACTTTTCCCTCTTCATTATTATATAAGGATAAAATGTTATTTGTATAATAAAAACCACTAACACAATCATGTGGTAGTGGTTTCATGTTGGCGTTTTTTCTCTTCTATTCAGATTGCTTCGATTTTTGCGGTTGACTTTTCTTACGATTGTTTTGTTTTGCTTGCACAACTGGATCAAGTTCATTGGAAAACTCAGCGTTATGTCCATTTTGTGTTTTTTGCTCTGGGTTATTTTGATCGGAACGCGTTGTCATTTATATCACTCCTTATTAATGCGGTGTAATAATCATTTGGTGTTGTAATTGACGTATTGCCATACGCGCACGGTTCAGCTGTTCACGTTGTTCATCATTTGCGTAGTTCTGCATCGTTTGCATCTCATTGTAAGATTGTTCCAACTGAAGCTGTGCATCAGAATATTCCATCGTATTGTAATGTTCTTGTCTCATTCCAATTTCTAATTGTTCTTTTGCATACTCCATTGCTTTTTCTGCATTTTGAATACATGCTTCTAGTGCATCACGCTCTGCCATGATTGTTCCTCCTTGCCTATATTTCTCCTTTAGCTTGTCCGTTCTATGTGAACCTTATGAGTATGTTATAATGATTTTTGCTCATATCTTTGAGGAGGAATAACATGAAAGTTCAAAATCCTTTCCCATATTCAAATGACAATAAACGTTACCATACGTGGAACTACCATCTGCGCGGACATTTCGGCGAGAAAATCTTTAAAGTTTCCTTAGATGCTGGATTTGACTGTCCAAACCGTGATGGCACAGTTGCGTATGGCGGCTGTACATTTTGCAGTGCGGCTGGTTCCGGAGACTTTGCCGGTGACCGCCGTGATGATGTTGTTACGCAATATCATGAAATGAAAGAAAAGATGCATACGAAATGGAAAGATGGTAAGTGTATCGCCTATTTCCAAGCTTATACGAATACACACGCTCCAGTTGAAGTGCTAAAAGAAAAATTTGAACCTCTTTTAAAGGAAGAAGGCGTTGTCGGTCTTTCGATTGCTACAAGGCCAGACTGCTTACCTGATGATGTTGTCGAATATTTAGCTGATTTAAATAAACGGACGTACCTTTGGGTCGAACTTGGCTTACAAACTGTACATGAACGTACAGCACTTCTCATTAACCGTGCTCACGATTATCCTTCCTATGTAGAAGGGATAAATAAACTTCGTAAGCATAACATTAACGTGTGCTCACATATCATTAACGGTCTCCCGCTTGAAGACTATGACATGATGATGGAAACAGCGCGCGAAGTCGCAAAACTTGATATTCAAGGAATCAAAATTCATTTGCTCCACTTATTAAAAGGAACGCCTATGGTGAAGCAATATGAAAAAGGTCAACTACAATTTATGTCTCTTGAAGATTACGTGAATCTCGTTGTTGATCAGCTTGAAATCATTCCATCAGATGTCATCGTACACCGCATCACAGGTGACGGTCCGCCCGACTTAATGATTGGTCCAATGTGGAGCTTGAACAAGTGGGAAGTATTAAATGCAATCGATGCTGAATTTGTACGCCGCGGTAGCTGGCAAGGCAAGTATGCAAATGAGGTGAAGACAGTATGAAATTAGAACGCATATTGCCTTTTGCTCGCACGCTGCTAGAGCGTGCGGTGAAAGAAGGAGATTACGCCGTTGATGCAACGCTAGGCAACGGTCATGATACGTGCTTTTTAGCAGAGCTTGTTGGCGAAAGTGGAAAAGTATTTGGCTTTGATATTCAAGAAGAAGCCATCACCAACTCAAGCACACGGCTACAAGAAAAAGGACTGACGGGGCGTGCTGTTCTTATTCATGATAGCCACGATACATTAACAGCCGTTTTACCAGAAGACGCAAAAGGAAAAGTAACGGGAGCGATCTTTAACTTAGGCTACCTTCCTGGCGGTGACAAAAGCATCGTCACAAAACCAAACTCAACTCTTTCTGCCTTGCAGCAGTTATTAGAAGTGATGGCACCAGAAGGTATCATCGTCCTTGTCATCTATCACGGACATCCTGAAGGACAAATAGAACGCGATGCCGTTATCAAATTTGCAAAGCAGCTCGCTCAAAAAGAAGCACACGTACTGAAGTACGAGTTTATGAACCAACAAAATAACCCGCCGTTTATTATTGCGATTGAAAAAAGATAGAATAAGTGCCGCGCCAATATATCGACGCTTCGACAGGGTTTAAAGACTCTTCGACAAATTCTGGCATAATTACACCTAAAAAATACGTGCATACGCGCGTATTTTTTATTCTCTAAGAAGGATTCTTTCACGCGAAACAAGAATTTCTATATCCTAATGAAAACAAAGGGGATGAACAACTATGATTGGAATACTAGCAGGGATGGGCCCAAAATCTACTGGACCATTCGTTGATAATGTAGTAAAACAATGCCAAGAAATTTACGGGGCGCAAGATGACATGGACTTTCCTCATATGATGATTTACTCATGTCCGACGCCATTCTATATCGATAAAACGATTAATCATGAAGAGATGGAAAGAGCTATTATAAACGGAGCACAAAAACTTGAAAGTACGGATGTTGATTTTATTGCTATGCCATGTAATACTGCACATCTTTATTTTGATCAACTACAAGCATCCCTCTCAATTCCAGTATTAAATATGGTGAATGAAACACTAAAAGAAATACCTACTCACGTTCAAAAGTTAGCTCTTTTAGCAACTGATTCAACCGTTCAATCTGGTATATATCAAGAAGGATTTGTAAAACGTGGTGTCGATTATATCCAAAAAGATAGTTGGCAAACTGTTGTTAATCAAATGATACATAAAATAAAAATAGGGCAAATAAACGAAGCAAGTAACTTGTGGCATACACTATGCTTAGAATTAACTGAAACTGTTGATGCTGTTGTCATAGCTTGTACAGATTTGAATGTCGTATTAGAGACAAAACAAAATCATCTTTACATTGTAGATTCCGCTACATGTCTTGCCAAAGCTATTGTAAATAAGTATGTAGCTTATCAAAAGGAGATCCAGAACTAATTGACTCCACAGAACGGTGTGTGCAATATTGCCGTTCTGTTTTGATAGATTCTAGCAACTAACCAATGTCTCATCGATATATCGGCGACTTTTGAAATATATCGACTACTTTTCATCATATATCGGCGCTTCGACACGATTTAAAGACCCCTCGACAAAATCCAACATGGATATAACAACAAAAGGAGCCCCCTTGAGCGCTCCTTAATTCGTTTCTTCTGGATGCTTTAAGAACCAAATATCCACAATAATAACTACTGCTAATACCGCCTGCATAATGTAATCTACAGTTGTTGGTCCACCTGCTTTTATCAGCATATTATAAATACCAAGTACAAATGAAATAGAAAGGCACACTAATAACGAAACTTCGATATTATCATATAACTTTTTAAAGAATTTCTTCATTTTAGCACCTCCGCATTTACATTTTACCATATAATAGAAAAAAAGAGGTGAATACATGACAATCTTTGGTATCATATTTTGGTCCATTTGCATTTTGCTTATTAGTGTAGGGTTTTTCTTACAGCGCAAATATAAATCCAAAGCTCCAAATAAATCAGATAACCAAACCATTCATGAGGAACTAGGAAGAGATGATCAGCATCGGAATGATCCTTTTATCCCGTATTAACATAAAAACGAGCTGCATCCTACCCTCTGTAGAATACAGCTCGTTTTCATTACTGCGCGATTTTCTTCCGATACATCTTTCCATTCCAGTAGAAAAAGCGTGAAGTAAAACCTCCGTATTTCACGATGCGCCGTGCCATGTGCTGCATTTCTTTTTGCTGCGACACTTTCTCGTCTGATAAATAAATGCCAAGCAGTCCTCGGCTGATGAGGCGATGGAATTTCATGTGCGGCAGTTGTTCTAAACTTCTTTCTGCTTCTATTACAAAATGTTGCAATCTCTCAAGAGTTGTTTCTTTATTTTCATAATAACTACAAAAATTTAAATCTCCGCCAATTCGATCTTCTTCTTGGTCAATGAAGTAATCAAGTAAAATATGTAGTCCTTGTACATAAGGAAAATATCCTTGTTTAATTTTCATAATATCATCGTCTGTTAATTCATCATGGAATGCATACGCTACAAGGCAGAAAATACCGAGCGTTGAACCTGCACAAGCAGAAAACTCAAACCAGCTCATTGGCGGGACTTTTTCACGATGTGCTGCAAACCACGTTTTTAAGCGCTCTTCTCTCTCTTCTTGCTTTACATGTTTATGAATCTGTAAATCACAGTAATAACAAGCAAGTTCGTGAAGAATTGGTGCAATCTTGTTATAATGCTTCGTCTTCGCAAGCACTTCTTGACAAGTTATTACAAGTTCATCTAAATAACCACCATCATCTTGATCATCACGGTAACGATAATAGTTGCTTCCTTCACTTCCTGGTGTTAGCGCTGCAAGCATTGACTCATGGAGCGCTGCAAAATCATTAGGATCAAGTGATGTACTACGGTCGCATAAATTATCCAAATAATCACTAATTGTTTGATATGCTACAATGAATCGAATGCATTCCTCGCGATGTTCATCGGCAAGCAGCGCTAGAATGCCGCCGCCTTCACAGTGAAATGTTTTATGCTCAATACTCGCTAATGCTTGATTATGGAGTTCATCATTCGGAATATGGTAGGCGCGTTCTTTCCACATTGCGAGCTCATGGTGTACGACCGGAAACACATCTCGGTATACTTTCGCCATGAGCGTTATGGGGTTACTCGGTACTTTCACTTCTTTCTTCATCTCCTCTAAATGAATATAAAATTTATACTGTTAAATATTTATTTCTTTTTCTTGAATTAAATGTGTTTCTACAAACGATTTAGCATATGCAAAAATTTCATCTTTTTCATACTCATTAAACAGCTCATGGTAACAATTCGGCCATTCCTTGTATGCTTTGTCACTAATTTTCAGACTATCAAACCAGTTGCGGACGCGTGTTTTATCTACAAGTTTATCCTCACATGCCTGCATTAGCAAGAGGGGTACGTCCGGAAATTCATCTCGTTTTTCATGTGCAACTTCTATAGCTTTAATTAACTCACTATACCAACGAACTGATACTTTGCGCAAGAACAATGAATCATTTTCCATCGCATCGCGAATTTCATGATTGCGCGTTGCCATTTCAACTGTAATATTTGAATGAAATTGCATTTTCGGTGTCACAACATTCAGTACCTTCGCAATGGTACGAATCGGTAGTTTCGGCATTGATAACACCCCTAAACATGGCGAAGTCAAGACTACTCCCTGCACATCCATTTTCGTTTCTTGCAGTACGCGAATGACGGTTAATCCTCCCATACTATGTCCGAATAGAAAAAGGGGCAAGTAATATTTTCTTGCTTCTTTAATCCATGTCTTTACTTCTTCTATGTATTCATCAAATGACGTAATATGTCCTCTATTTCTTGAAGTTGTTCCGTGCGCAGGTAAATCTCCCATCACAACATGAAAGCCAAAATGACGCCACATGTCTGCAAGTGCTTCGTAACGTCCATGATGCTCCATTGCACCATGTACCATAACTATAACACCTTTCGCCTCTTCTGCTTCATAATTCCACATAAAATTCCTCCATTTCACTCTATTTCATAATTTGCTACACTAGTATTAGTTTCTAGGAGAGGAAGGTTACTTATATGATTTATCCTTACAAAGACAAAAACCCGAAAATTGCTGATAGTGCATTTATTGCTGACTATGTCACAATTACAGGTGATGTTACAATTGGTGAAGAATCCAGCGTTTGGTTTAACACTGTCATCCGTGGGGATGTTTCTCCTACGATTATCGGAGACCGAACTAATATACAAGATCAATGTACACTTCATCAAAGTCCAAAGTATCCACTTATTTTAGAAGATGATGTCACAATTGGACATCAAGTCATTTTACATAGTTGTACAGTGAAAAAAGATGCTTTAATCGGTATGGGTTCCATTATTTTAGACGGAGCTGAAATTGGTAAAGGTGCATTTATTGGTGCCGGCAGTTTAGTACCACAAGGAAAGAAAATCCCGCCAAATACACTTGCATTCGGTCGCCCAGCCAAAGTAATTCGTGAACTAACGGAAGAAGACCGTGAAGATATGTCTCGCATTCGTCGTCAATACGTCGAAAAAGGACAATATTATAAAAGTTTACAAACGAAGTAATCTTTTTAGCTGCCACCTTACATGGCAGCCTTTTTTCGTAAAACTCTACATTTTCTTTACAGAATCTTAGTATTCCCTCAATAAAATCTTATTAACATATAAATGCAAGTTGACTTTTTCACACCTAAGTCGCTGCTATGCAGGACAAAACGTGGCCGCTACTTGTTGTCTATCTTTGTTTTAAACTTTGCACGTGGCAGGAAAAGGAACTGACCGCCTCTATGCATCGCCAGTTTCTCTCGCCCACCGAAAAAGAAAAGGGTTTTATGTTGGTTTTTCAATTTACATCTATATATATGTAGTAAGGAGGAGAAGTTTAATGAAAACTAGATCCAGCAGCTCCTTATATAAAATAGAGTGCTACATCTTCAAAGGAATTAATCATTATTTCGAACGTAAGACATTAAACATCTTTTTTGGCACCATTACTCACATGGGCGGTGCAACGTTTACAATCTCTCTTATTATATTCTTACTTGTTCTCACAAGCGGATCTTTACGAGGCATAGCAATTACAAGCGCTATTTCCCTTGCCATTAGTCATATTTCCGTACGAATTTCCAAAAAATCCCTTCCGCGAAAACGCCCTTATTTAACAATTCATAATGCAAAGTACCCTACAAATCCATTAATGGATCATTCTTTTCCATCTGGACACACAACTGCTATCTTTTCTGTTATCATTCCTTTTCTATTATATGAACCACATAGACATTCTTGCTACTTCCTGTTGCAATTAGCGTAGGCATTTCGCGTATTTATCTCGGCCTGCACTATCCATCTGATGTGCTCGTTGGCATGTGTCTCGAATCAATAGCCGGCATTGTTTCTTATTATCAATTCATTCCACTTTTTATATAGAAGACCTTCATGAAAAACTATAGCCCTTGGGACGCTTCCCAAGGGCTTTTAAAATGAAATATTTTCAAGCTGAATGTATCGCATTCAAAATTGAAGTTTTATTTGTAGTAAATAACAAATAATTGTATTTTTTAGTCTTAATCAGGATTCGATCCGTTGTCCCATACGGCGTTCCAATTCGAATTACATTCGCTTCCTCTCCACCATAAGTGTCATCTTCAATGACCTCAATAATTTCCTTTAGAGGAATACAAATTTTTGCTAGTTGCCATTCAATCATTAATTCTTCGTCTGTTTTTGTAACTTTAATTCCTAGCATTTGATCAAGACCTTTCCATGATTAATAGATTTTTATAACAAAAATAAAAATCTATTACAAATTTTACCTCATTAAAAAAAGATAAAATATGCAATTATGCATATTTCACCTAAGAATTATTGTATTATAATTATTTTATGTACCGAAGATACCGAGGTGGATATACATGAAATTCAAAGTAAAACAAAATCCTTTTCATATGCTCATGCTTTTAATACCTATTTTCTTTTTTATTGCAATGTTTTTCATACAAGAAGACAATAATGTTTATTTAAGTTGTATGATATTGTTAAACATAATTAATTTGTTATTAGTTGCTAGATCCACTTATACCATCACCGATAAATCCATTATTATTAAATACTATTTTACAAACACCGAAATTCCTTTTAAAGATATTCAACACATGAAATACTACGGCAAATCATTAAACTCCAAAAAATGGACAAGACGGCGATTAGAAATTGCATATGGTTTATTTGATATACTAACAGTTTGTGTACCACAAGAAGAAGAAAAATTTATTAGTTTATTAAAAGAAAAATGTCCTACTATCAGAATCATAAACAAACCCGCTAATGAATAGTTTTAGCGGGTTTATTTATATAAATACAAGTTGACTTTTTAACATCTAAGTCGCTGCTATGCAGAACAAAACATGGCCGCTACTTGCTGTCTATCTTTGTTTTAAACTTTGTACGTGGCAGGAAAAGGAACTGACCGTCTCTATGCATGGCCAGTTGCTCTCGCCCACCGAAAAAGAAAAGGGTTTTTATGTTAGTTTTTCAATTTGCATCTATATATAACAAAATTGGCGCTCCTCGCATAAATTTCCTTCTACAATATCCTAATTTCCGTAAGTTATGATTCGCTAAATAAAATAGAGACACTTCTTTCTATGAAGAAGTATCTCTATTTCTATCTTTATTTTACTTTAACGGAATATGTGCCATTTCTCTGATCATATGTACCCACATATAAATAATACTTCCCTGGTTTTGCAGTAAACTTTCCTTTAATTACATCTCCACCAGGCTGTCCATTTGTAACGGATGTTCTCAAATCCGATTCATGATAAAGCGCCCACGTCATGTTGAGTTTACATTCATTAATAACAAAAATCTCCATTTCTTTTGGTGATGACACATTAAACGTATAAATATCCGTATAGTTTTCTTCCTTAAATGAACCTTTGAGAAGCGTATTAAACGGAATTACATTTGCTTGTTCAGGACGATTATTTGGTTCTATTTCAGTTGCTCCTATTCGATCTACACTAACTGTCATTTGTTCTTTGCTTTCTTTTCCTTTATCATCTGTCATTGTTAAGGTTGCTGTATACGTTCCTTCTTTTTCATATGCATGAGTAGGATTTTCTTCTGTGCTTGTTTTCCCATCTCCAAAGTCCCAAAGGTACGAAATAACTTTTCGACCTTCAGCTTTTGAACTATCGCTCTTAAACTGAATTGCGCTATTTTCTTCTCCGTAATATATTTCTTTTTCTCGCTCTATATGAACTGTCATTTGTTCTTTACTTTCTTTTCCTTTATCATCTGTCATTGTTAAGGTTGCCGTATACGTTCCTTCTTTTTCATATGCATGAGTAGGATTTTCTTCTGTGCTTGTTTCCCCATCTCCAAAGTCCCAAAGGTACGAAATGATTTTTCGGTCTTCAGCTTTTGAACTATCACTCTTAAACTCAATTGCTTTATTTTCTTCCCCGGAATAGGCATCTTTTCTCCTTATAATCGTTCCTTGACTTTCGCCTTCATCTGTTGCAATGCCGTGGAAAACAATATCATATTGGAACTGATTTTCGTTATTTACACGATAATTTACAAAGTACGCTGTTACTGTTTTATAACCGCTCCATCCTTTTTGTGACAGCGTATCTAATGCTTCGTTCACTTGTTTACTCATCGTTTTCCAGTCTTCAGATTCACCTTTCGCTGTATTGCCTGTATACGTACCTTCAACTGTAAATGTATTAAAGAATTGAGACTTATGCTTTGTAATCTTGGCATCTTTTACATTCGCAACATCCGCAATTTCCTGCCTCACTTCAGCTAGTGCTTTTTGTGCATGACTTACTACATAATCATCTGATACTTGCGGCACAGTAAATTTTTCTCGATTATCAATTAATTGCTGCATATATGTTTGATATTCTTTATTTAATTGTTCATCTTTACTTAACTGATCACGGTATGCATCATAACCTTGCACATCATTTGCACGAATTAAATCTTGTATTTTGTCGAATGTATCAAATTTATGATTATACATATAAGACTGCAATGCAAATGAATAGTTATAAAAATCCCACGTTCCGTATTTTGCAGATAATGTTTGTTCTGCTGTATAACGCCCTGCAGGATCAAATGATAATCCTCTAATTACACTTTTGCGCGGAACAACGTTATTCGTACGCGTCGATCCCGCAAAAAATTCCGCATTTCCTTCTTCATACCATGTCAAACGTTCATTTTGCTGTAATTCTCCTTGCCCCCATAATCCAGGCACTTCATATCTTCCTTGCAAATAGTGTGTAAATTCATGGCGAAACAATTCTTCTAAACTATAAATACTTTGCCGCGGCGTACGTTCATATGTAAAGAACGTTCCTACGTTTTCAATATAAATACCACCATTACTCGTTTCATATCCGTACAATTGCTGGTTAAATTTATATTCATCTGGCGTATTATAAATCACGATTGTTAATACATCATCCGCATTCCCTTGTTCTAATGCTTTATCATTTCCGATTACACGATGATATTGTGCTTTTACTTCTTTCGCAGCCCAATACAATCTTTGGATTTTTTCCTCTGTCACTTTATCTCCCGTTTTAAAGACAATTGCACCGTCATCAAATGTATACGTTTTAGGTAAAAATTTCTTCTTTCCCTCTTCTTTAATTTGATCTAAATTTACTGCTTTTCCGTTGGCATCTACTCCGCGGTAATTTGTAGCAACCTGCTGCGCTGCACCAAAATATTGCTCTCCTAAATATGGATACATCTGCATCGCCTTGGTAACAACGTCTAACCCTTTCTTCGGATTACTATGAAATTTCCCTAAACGTCCTGCATAGTAAATACCGTTATTAATGAGCCAACCATTTTTATCCGTCACATTACCTATAAGCGCCATTTTATTGACTTCATTTATAAAACTATCAATCTTCCCATACCACATTGTCGCATTTGGCTCTTTACCCGAAAGGACCCTATCAGTATCTATACTGGCATCAACAGCTTGCATCAAAACGTATACAGCATCTCCTTTCTTACGGTCATTTTCATATGTAGAAAGGTTATTATTATACTGTTTTAAAATTTTTGCTGCATATTGCACTGTTTCAACGTCACTAGAAGCATTCCTCATTAAATCCCCGTATGCATTTACAACCAAATCTTGCTCAGCTGTACCAAGTTTAAAGTTTGGATTCTTCGCAATTGCTTTTAATGCCGGTAAACACTTATCTTTGAAGCTTCTCTCTTTTAAATAACTTAATTCCTCATTATAAGCTCCGACATAAAAAGCGGAGCGGAGCACTTCAGTAAATGTATCAATTCCTTTTGTATCATTTTTTGTAAACGTACTTCCTCGTTTCTCTAATCCATTCATAATTACTTGCATACGCTCTTTATTTCCATAGAAAGCTTTTGTTTCTTCGTTAAACTGAAATAAACCTTTAATTTGTCCGCTGCGAATATTCGCTAGTGTATCAATTAACTCCTCATCGCTCATTTTATTCAGCTCATCCAAAGTATAGCTTTCTTGCGACTGCTTCGCTTTCACACTTTTCTTAGTGGAAGCTGGCTTCTGTGAAAAATCTCCAACTTTTAAACGTTCTTCAAATGATAATGTTTCATCAGCCTTTGAGGAACGAGCAACTGTATCTTTTGGCTTTTCTATCCCTGCTGGTTTGATTTGCAGTACATTGTAAGGTACTTTTTCTTCCGCTGATACTTCAGCTTGCAACGCCCCTAACGACAGTGCCATTGTACTAATTCCAAGCATAATTTGATTCATTTTCTTTTTCATAATTCTCCCCCATATCTGTATATCATTAACATAAAATAACATATTATTAAATATAAATAATAGGATATGTAAAATTTCATATTAATTTTTAAACAATTTGTGATTTTTTTAACAAAAGATAAAAACATTTTTGGGCTATGAATAAGCTTCATATACAAACTACACAACATACTACTATTTTAAGTGTGTATTTCAAAAGATGAGGTGATGTTTTCATGAATAATCAACCGATGTATTTTCCGCATCAAAATTATCATCAACCACAGTATTATCCGCAAAATCCTAATTATCAGTCCTTAGGGGACATGAGAGAAATCGATGATGATGTATATCGTCCCGACGACGCTGAAGATGCACCAACATCAGCACCACCAGCACAACCACCATCAGCACCTTCTACATTTTCTGCTCCTGCACAAATGGGTTCAATACGATCAGCGCTGTGTAATTGTTTAGGAAGATGGGGATTTATTGGGTTAAGAGGACAAGGACCTTTCGGGAGGGACTTTTGGTTTTATCCGACTGAAGTAAGAACACACGGAGTAGTGGGATATACATGGAAAGCAGGTCGTCGCCGCAAAGTAAGCTATCGCTATTCACAAATCAGAAACTTTATATGTGTTTCCTAACGTAAATAATAAAGTGAAACTTTAATCAGCGGGAGGCTTTATCCTCCCACTGATTATTAGTTAAACCAATCGGGCTTTTATGGGCAACTTCTTTGCCTTTGCTGAATTTCGAGGTGGGAGTATTACTGCCCACGAATAGCGGGACAAATTAACAAAATCCTAAAATTAGGATATGCATTATTGCATAAAATTCAGGTGGTTTACAGTGTTATAATATGTAATGAGTGAAATTACCTCATATATAGCAATATACCCTAGTATTCTATTTCAAAAAAGCGAAGAATCATAAAGATTCTTCGCTTTTTTTCGTTCGCCGATCATTTACAAAAATTAAAACTATAAAATTTCAACCATTAATATTATGATGAACATAACTATATAGATAAAAATTGAAAAACTAACATAAAACCCTTTTCTTTTTCGGTGGGCGAGAGCAACTGGCTATACATAGAATCGGTCAGGGCCTTTTTCTGCTACATGCGCAGCGAAAACCAAAAGAGCAAACAAGTGCAGGTTCCTTTTTTTTCATAGTAGCAATCTATATGTAAAACAAATAAATTAAAAAATTAACATAAAAACCTTCCTTTTTTATGTGGTCGAGAGCATCTGGCCATGCATAGTTAGCGGTCAGGGCCTTTTCTTTCTACAAAATAACGAATTACACCTCAAAAAATTAATGTTGAAAGAAGTTGAAATATATGAAAAAAATGTGTTTAAAAAATGGAAAAGAAGTAACGATCAGAGAAGCTACACAAGAAGACGCTCAGTCTATGATTAATTTTTATAATATAGTTGGCGGAGAAACTGATTTTCTTTCGTTCGGAAAAAATGAGTTCAGTATGTCTTTACCTGATTATGAAAACTTCATAAAATCGACTAAAGCCGAGCATAATTCAATTATATTACTAGCAACAATGGATGATAAGATCATCAGTATTGCCTCTATTACCTCCAGTCAAAAGGCGCGAACGAAACATGTCGGAACGCTCGGAATCGTAATTACTGAAAAGTACTGCGGATTTGGCATAGGTAAAAAATTAATGGAAGAACTTATTGAATGGGCAAGTGGAAACAACACAACGAAGAAAATACATCTTGTAACTCGCGAAGACAATAATAAAGCAATAGAACTTTATAAGAAGGTTGGCTTTAAAGAAGAAGGTTTATTAGAACAAGATACGTATATAAATGGTGTGTATTATAATACTCTTATTATGGGATTGTCGATTTAAATATTCTATATATAAATTAAAAAAACAATATAAAACCTCTTTTCTTTAGGGGGAACGAAAGCATCTGGCCATGCATAGGAGTCAGGGCCTTTTCCTGCCACGGGCAAGGCTTAAAACAAAGTGAGAAAGCGAGTGCAGACCACTTTTTTTCTCCATAGCAACGACTTATGTGTCGAAAAATTAAAATGCATTTATATATTTTGGATATATAAATGTATTTTTTTTACGAAAGCAAAAGCACTCGAATATGAGTGCTTTTGCTAATTAAATCTTATGTGGTTGTTTTTTAGATAATTTTAATTTGTAAATACAGAGCAATCATTTTTTAGACCAATAACTTCATATTCTCTCTCATCAACGTGATAATGCTCTCATAATACGAAAGCTCATGCGGCACAAAATGACTTTTATCTATCGTTTTATGAATAGAAACTTTTTCTCCGACTTCATTCATTTCGAATCCTTCTACTGTAATTTCATTTCTTTCTCCTAACCAAAGTTCAGCAAAACTATTGAAGGCAATTTTGACAATCCCTGACACTTCTTCTGCTTGCAGTGTATAATCGTCCATTGTGCCTTTCATTTCATATAAAAAAACGTGAGCTAATTCTTTATCAATAAAATCTTCCATTGTAACGCAATAATTGATAGTGTCTAATGATATAAGTTCATCAAATGAGACTTCAATCCCCACTTCTTCTTGTACTTCGCGTATTCCATCGTACACGGTTTCATGAGCTAATATATGTCCCGCTGCTGTAATGTCTAACAAATTCGGATAATCCTTTTTTGTATGACTACGAATTTGCAGATGAATATAATCTACTCCATCTTCCCTACTTATAAACCAGCAATGAAACGTTTCATGCCAATGCCCTATTTTATGTACTTCTTCACGCGTTGCAACTCCAACTGGATTTCTCTGTTGATCAAATATTTTTAGTAATTCGCTTTCCATTATGTATGCTCCTTATTTTCATCATTCTTCTATATAAAAACTTTATACCCTAATATCAAAATCAACCTTTACTTATTTTACCAGAAAAATAATAATTCTCAGTATTTTTTTACAAAAAAAGAAAAAGAGTCTCAGCTCTTTTTCTTCTACAATTCGTTATACTCTTCCTTTGTATTCACATTTACAAATACATCTGTTTCTTTCACTGTCACATACTGAACGTTACACTGCGATAATAACCCCTGTATACTTCTTTTTTCTTCTTTTAATAATCGTGCTATTTTCTCTTTTACCTTATAATGATATAGCGCTAAAAGCGGCTGTTTTCGTCCTTCCACAATCGGAACAATTGCTTCATATGTTTCATCCACTCGTTCTATTAATTCGAGTGCCCACTCTTTCGAAATATTTGGTGTGTCACACGGTGCAACTATGTACCAATCTGCACTTACAAATTCCATACCTGTTACGAAACCAGCAAGCGGACCGTTTCCTTTATATAATTCGATATCTTCTATAACAGGGACATTCAGCATGTGCGAAAGCTCGTTTGTAATATTTGGATGGCTAATGACGACAATGTTTACTGCAACTTCTTTTAATGCTTCTATACTATGTTCAATGAATGTTTTTCCTTGCCAAATCGCTAATGCTTTCGGCTCTCCAAAACGACTTGATCTTCCACCGGCTAATACAATTCCTGCTATTTTCATTGGCGATGCAGCTCAAATGTAATATGGCCAAGCTCTGGTAAAATCAATTTATTCATCGCTAGACGAACCGCCCCTGTTGACCCCGGCATTGAAAAGACAACTTTTCTACCAATGGTCCCGCCAATCGCTCTGCTTAACATCGCCGCGCTGCCGATATCTTCTAAATAACTAATCGTTCGAAATAACTCACCAAAGCCTACGATTTCCTTATCTAATAATGGAGAAACAGCTTCAATTGTCACGTCACGCTTTGTAATACCTGTCCCTCCATTGGTTAATACAACATCAACATCCTCTTGATGATATCCAGATAAGACCGCTTGCTGAATGCTTTCTTTATCATCTTTCACAATTTCATACGCTGTTACTTGATGATTTGCTTCTATTAATAATTCTTTTAGTAACTGTCCACTTTTATCCGTTTCTTCTGTTCGCGTATCTGAAATTGTGATGATTTTACAACGGACTTGTACAGGTGCTTGTTTTTTATGTTCTGTGACGCTCATTCTTTCTTCCTCCCCGTTAATAAGCTTCTCTAAATTTTATCATATATCATATAGCAGCAAAAAAATGTGAGACCTGTCACATCTCTTTAGCGAAAAAACATTCCTTTTCTAAAATTCACCTTATAATGGAAATATAGATTTTCAAAGGGGGAGAATTTCATATGGATACAATGAAAAAATTAACGACGGTATTTATTTTACTTTTCGTCGCTTCCATTAGCGCTGGCATGGCACTAAAAGACGCCGTACCGTACGCAGCAATAGGCGGCTGGGGATTTGGCACACTCTTTTTACTCTGTTCAGCCTTTTGTGCTGGAAGAATTCGTTATCGTAAAGGGGAATAACTATGTTTGATAAAAAATCAACTACGTGTACAACATGTGGGAAGGAAATGCAGTACATGAACGTTCTTGGGTGTACATGCAATATCCGCCAAGTGGGGTGACAAATATTCAAAAATATATTGAACTTGGCGGCGAAGTGTATTGCACTTCTTGTGTTGGGAAACTAGAGGAACAGAAATAAAAAAGCTTTGCGTGTGCGCAGAGCTTTTTTTATTTCGATTTTTTAAATTGGATTTATATATATATCCAATTTATCTTTTTACATATAGATTGCTACTATGAAAAAAGGAACCTGCACTTGTTTGCCCTTTTGGGTTTTCGCTGCGCATGTGGCAGAAATAGGCCCTGACCGCTTCTATGCATGGCCAGTTGCTCTCGCCCACCGAAAAAGAAAAGGGTTTTTATGTTGGTGTTTCAATTTACATCTATATAGTAGTGTATGTAATTAGTCTAGTAAATTATCCGTATCATTTATAACAAAGCTTCCTCCTCTGCTTTTTTTACAGCTTCACTTCTCCCAGAAACTTCAAGCTTCATATATATAGAAGAAACATAGTTCCTTATAGTCCCTTCAGATAAAAACAATTTTTTTGCAATTTCTTTATATCGAAGTCCTTCTTTAAGAGCACCTAAGACCTCCATTTCACGCCGCGTCAATTCATAAGGATACTTTTTTGGTACTGAGCTATATGCGTTAAACAAACGATTCGCAACACTGTGAGACAACATAGTCCCTCCTGAATTTACTAATCTAATTGCCGCTACTAATTCTTTTGGCGTGGCAGATTTAAGTACATATCCTTCAGCCCCTGCTTTAAGCGCTTCAGAAACACTAGAGGCTTCTTCAAAAGTCGTCACCATAATAACTTTCGTACTTGGCCATTTCCTCTTAATTTCTTCTGTCGTTATAATTCCATTCATTTCAGGCATTTGTACGTCCATAAGAACAATATCTGGTTGATTTACTTCGCATTTTTCTAAAGCTTGTTTTCCGCTATTTGCAACCGCAACATTAAAGTCAGTATATTTGGTCAATAAAAGTTTTAAACTATCTAAAACCATAGATTGATCATCTACTATTAGTATATTTATTTCATCTTGAGTAGAAGTTTTCTCTATATTTAAGCTTGGAATTACACAAGTTACAATAGTTCCAGTATTCTTTTGAGAGTCTATGTACAAGCTTCCTTGATATTCATTTAAACGATTTCTCATTCCAGCTAAGCCAAATCCCTCTTGAATATTTTCTATTCCTTTACCATTATCTTGCACTTGAAGCATGACATGACTTTTATGATATTGCAGAAGAACTTGTATCGACTCCGCTTCGCCATGTCTAGTTGCATTTGTCATCGCTTCTTGTAAACAACGACAAAAAGCCATTTTAACTTTTTTCGCTATCGTATACTGCTCTCCAATTGTTCGAAAAACAACATCAACGTGTGTGTTGCTTTTAAATTCTTCTATAATATTAAGTAAAGATACATCTAAATTTAATTCCTCTTCTAATGGATCCATTTCATGAATTTGTCTTCGAATACTCTCTAATCCAGATCGTGACATATCTAATATATCTTGTAATTTTTTTTGCCCTTCTTGCGTAGTTAAGTGAGGCTTTAAAGTTTCCATACTTAATATAACTGACGTAAATTTATAACCAACAGTATCATGTAATTCCCTCGCCATTCTACATCTTTCCTCAAGCAGGGTCATCCTTTCAACTTGTGAAGAATATTGTTCTAAAATTGCATTCTTCTCTTTAATTAATTCGAGTTTTTGTTTAATTGAATCCATAGAAAAAACAATTCTCTGTAACACATGTCCAACACTATAAATGAAAAGAACGTCAAATAGATTTAGAAGCAAGTGATTTAATTTATAATCAATTTTCAAGAAAACTCCGAATATATAAACGATAATTGTTAAAGGTAATGTATAGAAATTAGCTTTTCCACGACAAAAAAATGCCAATGTTAAAATTGCAGGAGAAAAAAACTGTGCTAAATGATACGTATATGCAAGATAAAGTGAAAGCCCTCCCACTAATATGATCTCAGCCAATAAATATAGTTCATAGCGAATTTTATATAATATGACAGGTATGACATACAGTATTAATGTCATACAAAAAACACTTTCAAAGGGGAATGTAGGATTATCTTGATACGTTAAAACTGCAACTGCAGCGATCCAAAAGATACGAATGAATACGATTAGCCAATGCTGCCAAAGTAATTTATTTTGTACTGAAATCAACTGTATAAGCACCTCCTACTAAAAAACCTTCACCTTATGTATATATTTCCCATCATTATATTTTTATCATAGCAAGGTTATTACATTTTGTCACTGTGCTTTATTACATTCATTTTGATACGTTGATAACTAAGAACACGACTCATCATATTGATTTAAAAATTAAAATGAATAAGGAGATGAAAAAAATGAGTATCTTGAAAGTAAACAATTTAACTAAAAAAATTAAAAGAAAAACACTTGTCAATCAATTATCGTTTGATGTGAATGAAGGAGAAATTCTTGGACTCCTCGGTCCAAATGGAGCTGGAAAAACTACCACAATTAGAATGATAGTTGGATTAATTTCAAAGTCTAGCGGAACAGTTGAAATTAATGGAAAAAATGTAGACAACAATTTTAAAGAAGCAATGAGGCATGTAGGAGTAATTGTTGAGAACCCTGATTTGTATAAATTTTTATCTGGCTATGATAATCTTCTTCATTTCTCTCGAATGACACCCAGTGTCCCTAACGAACGATTAAACGAGGTTGTATCGTTAGTTGGGTTGGAGAAAAGTATTCATAACAAAGTTTCGACTTATTCTTTAGGAATGAAACAACGGCTCGCTCTTGCAATTGTTTTAGTACACAAGCCCTTACTTCTACTATTAGATGAACCTACAAATGGACTTGATCCTAAAGGTATTCGTGATTTAAGACTTCACTTAAAGAAACTAGCCAAAAGTGAAAATGTAGCAATTGTTGTATCAAGTCACCAAATGGCTGAAATGGAAATGATGTGTGACCGTATAGCCATTATTGATAAGGGCTATATGGTAGGTTTACATGACATGAAAGATATTACAAAAGAAAAGATAAGTTGTGTTCAATTTGAAGTAGACCGAACAGATTTAGCTATTCCAGTACTTCAAAAGTTATTAGTAGGAGCAGAAATTGTAACAAACCAAAATATGATCAATATTACAATTAGTAAAGAACGTATACCAGAAATTAGTGATACGTTAGCAAAAAGTGGAGTAAATGTATATGGTGTCCAAACGATTAAAACCACTTTAGAAGACAAATTCATCGAAATGACAGGGGATGAACTACGTAATGCTTAATCTAATCAAGAATGAAAACATGAAAACTTTTAAACGGAAAAGAACTTGGGTAATGATAGGAGTTATGATTCTATTTATTCTAGTGCAATTTCTAAATGTGAAATTTTCTCATCAAGTTAACTATGGAGACGATTGGAAAACCTCCCTTATAGAAGAAAATGCATTACTTAAAGTTGAAAAAGAATCTAAAACATTACCTCTTGAAATACTCGAAAACGAAAAGAAATTTTTACTAAATAAGTATTACATTGACAACAATATAAAACCAGAGAACAATGCATGGTTCTTTACAATCGGACAAAGTACAAATTTTTTAGTAGCGATTTCTATTCTTACCTTAATAATAGCTGGTGAAAGTGTCGCAAGTGAATTTCAATCCGGGACGATTAAATTTTTATTAACTCGAACTGCTACTCGTACACAAATATATTTTTCTAAATATATTTCGACTTTATTATTTGGACTATTTCTAGTCGGAATCACATTTATTTTTTCAATTCTATTTAGTGGTATTCTTTTAGGATTTGATGGCATAAACAGCGACTACTTATTCGTCAAAGATCAAGTCGTCCAAAAAACAAGTGTCCTTCAAGCACTAATTGGTAGCTTACTCTTTAAAATTCCTTTCTTAATTATTGTTGCGACTTTAGCATTTATGATTTCAGCTGCATTTAAAAGTTCAACGTTCTCTATCGTATCTTCTCTTTTAATAACAATTACAGGTTTTGTTATGAGCATTTCATTAAAAGGTTTCAGTTGGACACAATATTTTATCTTCTCTAATACAGACTTATCGAATTTTATATACGAGAGTCCACCTGTAGAAGGAATGTCCTTAAGCTTTGCCCTTGTATTAATCTTCATTCATCTATTCATCATGCACTTGGTTTCGTATCCCATTTTTGTGAAAAGAGATGTTGTTTAAAGACTGGAGGAAAGCAAAATGAAGCAACAGTTAATTATTTTTTGTACGTTAATCACTTTAATCCTTACTGGCTGTTCTAGTTCTGAAAGTGAAACAAAGGAACAAAAACTGGAACTACCAGCCTCTACTGTTAAAAAATTAACAGTAGATAATCGTAATGGTAATATTGATATTTCAACAAATTCTACATCGGATAAAATAGAAGCTTCTATCTATGCAAAAGCAAAAGGAATCAGCATAGACAAATTAAAATTAGATCTTTCAGAAAAAAATGGAGTTGCCAACTTAAATACTTCTTTTGATGGACAATTCTTTAGTAATAGCGAAACTTGGGTTGATGTGAAACTCTCGGTACCTAAAAACGTAAAAATAGAATTTAAAGAAAATCATAGAGATGGGGATATTACAGTCTCTAAATTGGATTCAGATATAAACATTCTTAATGTGAATGGAAATATAGACATTTCCAATGTTAAAGGGACTGTAAGTGTGACAAATAGGGATGGAAAAATCAATATTTCCAATGTGTCATCTGACATCAATGTTGATAATAATAATGGGGCGGTTGTTATTAAGAATATTAATGGCTCCGTACGGGCTAAGATCGGGGATGGATCAGCCGATATAAATAGTATTGAAAAAAACGTAACGATCTTAGGTGCTAAAAACGATAAGATAAAAGTGGATGATGTTAAAGGGAAGGTAACATTCAATAAATGAAACCAATCGTATTTTTTTGTGAAACGACCATATAACATAGTCAAACATTCTTGCGTATTTTTAAAATACGCAAGAGAAAACTTAATATGTTTCCTTAAATAAAACAAGCTTTGCACACACGCGCAAAGCTTGTTTCTTCCTATTATTATAGACCAGCTTGTTCTTTTAAAGCTTCAGCTTTGTCTGTACGTTCCCATGATAGATCTACATCAGTACGTCCGAAGTGGCCGTAAGCTGCTGTTTGTTTGTAAATTGGGCGACGTAAGTCTAACATTTTGATGATACCAGCTGGGCGAAGATCAAAGTTGCTGCGAACTAGTTCTACTAGTACTTCTTCAGATACTTTACCAGTGCCGAATGTATCAACAGAGATAGATACTGGTTGTGCTACGCCGATTGCGTATGCAAGTTGTACTTCTGCTTTGTCAGCAAGTCCTGCTGCTACGATGTTTTTCGCAACGTAACGAGCTGCGTATGCTGCAGAGCGGTCAACTTTTGTCGCATCCTTACCAGAGAATGCACCGCCGCCATGACGAGCATATCCGCCGTAAGTATCTACGATAATTTTACGACCTGTTAAACCAGCATCCCCTTGTGGTCCACCGATAACGAAGCGGCCAGTTGGGTTAATGAAGAATTTTGTTTCTTCATCGATTAATTCAGCTGGTACAACTGGTTTAATTACGAACTCTTTTAAATTGCGATCGATTTGTTCCCAAGCAATTTCTGGATGATGTTGCGTAGAAATTACGATTGTATCGACGCGAACTGGTTTACCATTTTCATCATACTCAACTGTTACTTGTGTTTTACCGTCTGGACGTAAGTATGGTAATGTATCATCCTTACGAACTTCCGTTAAACGGCGAGCTAATTTGTGAGCAAGTGAGATTGGAAGTGGCATTAATTCTTTTGTTTCATTACATGCGAAGCCAAACATCAAACCTTGGTCGCCAGCACCGATTGCTTCAATCTCTTCGTCAGTCATTTGACCTTCGCGTGCTTCTAACGCTTGGTCAACACCCATTGCGATGTCAGCAGATTGCTCATCGATAGATGTTAAAACTGCACAAGTTTCTGCATCGAATCCATATTTTGCACGAGTATAACCGATTCCTTGAATTGTTTCACGAACGATTTTTGGAATATCTACATAAGTAGAAGTTGTAATCTCTCCCGCTACCAATACTAAACCAGTTGTTACTGTTGTTTCACAAGCTACACGTGCGTTTGCATCTTTTGCTAAGATTGCATCTAAAATTGAATCAGAAATTTGGTCACAAATTTTATCTGGATGTCCTTCAGTTACAGATTCAGATGTGAACAGATGACGTTTTTTTGTCATGTGGTAAACCTCCCTACAGTAATTGTATATATTGTACGGAACTCATCCTTAATTTGCCACAAACTGCGACATTCATGTATTTTCCCATACAAGTGCAAAAGAAAAACCCTTCCTTAATAGAGGAAAGGTTGTATTTGCTACTTGCATACTGCTTTTTGCCCTTCGCTCTTATCGTTCGAGACAATTCGCCTCGCACAGGTTTAAGCACCTATTCACTTGTTTGCCTTGCATACAAGTGAGGTTGCCGGGCTTCATCGGGCCTGTCCCTCCGCCAGCTCGGGATAAGAGAGTATCCGTCCTCAACTATACTAAAGAAATGACTTTCATTTGTCAATCCAAATACACATATTCCTATAAGTTTTTCATACCAGAAATTTATGGAAAATAATATAATAACACAAACAAAAACAAATAAATAGTATACATTATTTATATGATTGTGTTATACTTTTGGTGGGGATTACGATGAATATTCATAAATCAAATAAAGGATGGTATATAAATATGAGTACTGCGAATGTCCAAATTGGATTACATGAACTATTGAACGGAAGCAATGCACAGGTTCAATTGAGCGTTCCGCAATTAACGGAAAAGGTATTAATGAGAAAAGAAGGTCAATTATCTTCTACTGGCGCAGTTTCTGTTTCAACAGGAAAATATACAGGACGTTCTCCGAAAGATAAATTTATTGTAGACGAAGCATCTGTTACGGACAAAATTGCTTGGGGATCTGTTAACCAACCAATTTCTGAAGAACATTTCAATAAATTATATACAAAAGTGCTAGAATACTTAAAAGAAAAAGAAGAACTATTCGTATTCAAAGGATTTGCAGGAGCAGACCGCAACTACCGTCTTCCTCTTCAAGTTATTAATGAATACGCTTGGCATAACTTATTTGCGCATCAATTATTCATTCGTCCAACTGAGGAAGAATTAGAAAATCATGATGCACAATTCACAATTGTATCTGCACCAAACTTTAAAGCAGATCCAGCAGTTGACGGCACAAATTCAGAAACATTTATTATCGTTTCTTTTGAAAAGCGTATCGTGTTAATCGGGGGTACTGAATACGCTGGTGAAATGAAAAAATCAATCTTCTCTATTATGAACTACTTACTTCCAGAGCAAGACATTTTCTCTATGCACTGCTCTGCAAACGTAGGCGAAGAAGGCGATGTTGCTTTATTCTTCGGTTTATCTGGAACAGGTAAGACAACATTATCTGCTGATCCGAACCGTAAATTAATTGGTGATGATGAGCACGGTTGGTCTGATAACGGTGTGTTTAATATTGAAGGCGGTTGCTATGCAAAATGTGTAAACTTATCTCACGAGAAAGAACCACAAATCTTTGATGCAATTAAATTCGGCTCTGTTTTAGAAAACGTTGTGATTGATGAGCATACACGCAATGCAAATTACGATGACACAACACTAACAGAAAATACACGTGCAGCTTATCCAATTGATGCAATTGATAACATTGTATTACCTAGCGTTGCAGGTCATCCAAATACAATTATTTTCTTAACTGCTGATGCATTCGGCGTATTGCCTCCAATCAGTAAATTAACGAAAGAGCAAGCTATGTATCATTTCTTAAGCGGTTACACTAGTAAACTAGCAGGAACTGAGCGCGGTATTACTTCACCGCAAGCAACATTCTCAACATGCTTCGGTTCTCCATTCTTACCGCTTGATGCATCTCGCTACGCAGAAATGCTTGGTGACAAGATCGAGAAACATGATGCAAAAGTATTCTTAGTAAACACTGGCTGGACTGGCGGCGAATATGGCGTTGGAAAACGTATGAACTTAGGTCATACACGCGCAATGGTGCAAGCTGCATTAAACAGCGAGCTTGACAACACTGAAACAGCAAAACATGATATCTTTGGTCTGGAAGTACCACTTCATGTTCCTGGTGTACCTGATGAAGTATTAATGCCAGAACAAACATGGGCTGATAAAGAAGCTTATAAAGTAAAAGCAACTGAACTTGCAAATAAGTTCAAAGAAAACTTCAAGAAATTTGATACTGTTTCTGAAACAATTGTAAAACTTGGCGGTCCAATCGCTTAACCTGACTTTACTGTGAAATATCCTAAATCATGTGAATAAGTATGTTGTTATTGCAAGAAAACAAGTACTCACCGACAAAGCCCACGTTTTCTTGTAATACACATACTTACATATAAAAGAGGCTTACGAGTAATCTCGCAAGCCTCTTTCCTATTTCTTCGTATCTTTCATACTGTAATATGCTAAATTAATAACAATTAATATATACCCGCCCATAATTCCAACAGCAAATGCCCACATCACCATATGATGCTCAATTTCGTACATAATAATGGCACCAAATATCGCTGCTGCAAATCTGTTTATCATGCCAAGAGTAGGTGACTTACTTTTTTTCACTATACTCTCTCCGATTTTTTCAATACGGCGTCCTAAAATCCAAACACAATACGTGCTCACAAGAAAACCAAGACCGATTCCTAAAAAGTGCGGAGAAAACGGAGTAAATGCCCAGCCGAGCAGCATCAATGCTAAAATATAATACGTTTGTACTTTAAATGTTTGTAACGACATGTTGATCATCTTTTGGCTCCTCTACTGCAAAATCCCTATATCAAATATCATCCAAATTAAAAAACAACGTAAAAACCACTTTTTAGGTGAGTAAAAGTATGTAATCGATTCCCTACTACATGCAATACAAAAGCAGGTCATCTCGACTTATATGCTGAAAAAGCAAAATGGATTTACATAGTTTCAACTATTTTGATAGTGTTTATATTGTTAAAATACATTTAAGAAATAACATTATACAAAACTTCTTTTGTATATAACGAGTCGAATTGTGTCGTTTTTTCAAACCTTTTTTATAAAATTAGATATCACTCTAATAAAATATGGATATGATATAGTAAGTACACAATAAAGGAGGGATTTCCATTGCTCTTCTTTCTCATCGCTCTTATTCATTTCCTTATCCCGGCTCTCGTCGGCTTAACATTATATTGGTATACACCAAAACATAGTGTTTTCTATGCTGTCCTCAGCGTTCTTCTCACTGGTATGATTCTCGTCACTTATTTCCGATTTCCTTTTCTTAACTGGATTCCATTTGTTATAGCAATTTTGTATCTTATTTTATTGCCCAAAATCAAAAAATAAGAAAGCAGATCTACTCTGCTTTCTTATTTTGATATATTTTTTTTTACAAGTAACCGTTTCTCTGACCTTACAAACCATACGCCTATAAAAATAACGAGTCCGTCATACAGGAAGAATACTGATAGATGTAGAAAAAAGACTAGAAAGCAACCACTCCAGGGTATGACATAAGATTTCTCATACGAAAGGAGGAATAAATATAAATATAGAACAAAGGCTGGAACAGGTGGAACAACAACTTACAAAGATAGAAAATCAACTTTCTCAGCGAAAACATACAAAACGAAAAATCATCCTCGCAATCATACTTATTATAGTTCTCCTCATTTTCTCTCTCATTGTTCTTGGAGTCATTTCTTACTCTCTCTTTGAAAGTGGCGATTCTTCAACTACAACGATCATTCATGAAAAAGAAATTCCATAATGTATACTAAACCAGAACAAAAATAAAAAAGAAGAAAGCAAAGACTATCTGCTTTCTTCTTTCCCATGAATTACACCCGAACATGCAATTTCATATTCGGATTATAGTATTGACTTGGGCTTTTTAATTGAAAAGTTCCTCCGGCTTCAGAAAAATCAACAGTCAAATTATCATCCATAAAAACAAGCTTCGTTCGATCGGCAATAAACTGAAACTTGTTTGATGCAATGTCTACGTCACGCTCATCTTTTTCAGACACAGCCACTAAGTCAATAATGCCACTCATTACACAGCCGCATCCTTCTGTATCGTAAAATAATTTTATATAGTTCGCTTCACTTGGAATCATCTCTTTTATTTTCGCATATGCTGCGTCCGTTACGGTCACATTCATTGTTTTTCCTCCTACCTATATCACGATTATCCTATTGTAGCATTCTTTTTTATGAATTGGTTCGATTTCCATATACAGAAAATTCATTCAAATATATAATTAAATTTATATATTTTTCCAAAGGAGGTTTCATCATGCCAAAACTTCAAGATATAGAGCATCAGCTAAATACATTATTTTCCGTGCGCCAATACGGAATAGACCCTGGGTTTAGCCGTTTCCTCCCAGCTGCTTATGATCCAATTTCATTTCCTTGGCAAGAGTTCTTTGAAGAAGACTTTGTGACATACTTTAATGGGCTTATGATAAAAGGAGCAGATGTTGTTCGCAACGTTTTTTTAGCTGTTTTTCCAACTAACGAAGTGCTTGATCGGTTTCTTACTGAAGGAACAGCTGGAGACTTACTATTTATGCATCACCCGCTTGTTATGGAATGCGGCGATCCGCAAGGCTTACCAGGGCGCGGATTCATTCCTATTCCAGGGCATTATTTACGAGCAATAAAAGAAAAAGGATTATCCGTGTACACATGTCATGCACCAATGGACCATCATCAAACATATGGGACAAGTATCGCCATCGCTAAAGCGTTACATGCATCAGTAAATGAAACGTTTGCTGAAGGCGATGGATTGATTTGCGAAATTGCCCCAACCAATACAAATGAATTAATAGAAAAAGCAAAGCAGATTTTTGACATTCCATATGTAGATTTCGAAGGAAAAACGCATTCTCATATTACGAAAATCGCAATCATCGCTGGCTGCGGTGATAAAGTAAACATGATGCAAGAAGCTGAAGAAAAAGGAGCGCAAGCTTATATTACCGGGGAAGTGCATTGTCATATTGATAACGACTACGGCAAAAAGAAATATGCTATTATGAAAGAGCACATATCGCATACAAATATGTCACTCATTGGTGTTTCCCACTCGGCATCGGAGTATTTAGTGAAAAAGACGCTCATGTATGACTGGTTTTCACAAAATTTTAATATAAATGTTGTCTTGCTTCCACAGGAGAAATGGTGGTATTAATTATAGAAAGCAACCAAATTCATCATGCATTTGGTTGCTTTCAGATATTCATTTATAAAAAAGACGTGGTAAAATACTTTTATTTTTCATCTCAACATCCACTTTTGCTTTACTAGCTACACTTATTTCATTGCAACTTGTAGAAAATAAGAATAGCACACTGCATACTGTACCCTTCATCACATCTTTAAGTACATTTGCCGCCACTGCTACAAACGTATTGCATAAGTTCGAAATATCATCATTGAAAAACTGAGTGACCTCTGGCTTAAACACGGGATACACTACATTCTTTCCACCCAGTAATTGAGGCTGTGCAACTTCAAACGCATCTAACGGACATCGAAACGAAGAAACAAGTTGTCCCTCTCTATTTGAAACAAAAACGTTCACATAGAAATACATTTATTTTATTAATAATGAATATGTTCCATTTCTATTTTCCTCTTCAAAAAATGCAACTAAGTAATACTTCCCAGGTTTCGCTTCAAATTTCCCTTTTATATTATTTCCATCCGCTTGGCCTGTAATGATAGGGTTTGCTAAATCTGATTCGTGATAAACATCCCATTTTATCCCAATCCCCTGTTCATCTATAACAGAAATATCTACTTCTTTTGGAGAGGTAACATTGAATGTGTACATATACGCCATATTAGGCATATCCATATTTCCTTTGAAAAGCTTATTAAAACGCATTACCTTTGCACTGTCAAATCCATGACCTACTGGCTCATCCTGTTTTATAATAACCGTTGTTTGTGCTCGGCCTACTTTTCCTTTATTATCTTTCACTGTTAGCTTGGCAGTATATGTCCCCTCTTTTCCATATACATGAGTAGGATTTGCTTCTGTACTTGTTGTACCATCACCAAAATCCCAGAGATACGAAACTATTTTTCCACCTGTACTTGCTGTACCATCGCTGTGAAACTCAACTTTTTCATTTACTATTTCATTGTATGGTCCATTCATATTCACTTTAATCGCCTGTTTTTCTTCTTCTCCCGTTGCAACGCCATGGAATACAACATCATATTCGAATTGATTTTTCGCATTCACACGATAATTCACAAAATACGCTGTAACTGTTTTGTAGCCGCTCCATTCTTTTTGCGCTAACTGTTCTAAAGATTGGTTGATTTTCTTGCTCATCGCTTTCCAATCCTCAGCTTCGCCTTTTGTTACGCCGCCTGTATATGTTCCTTCTAATGTAAACGTATCAAAAAATTGAGACTTATGCTTTGTCATTGTTGCATCTTTTATATGTGCTACATCTTTAATTTCTTTCTTTACATCAGCTAATGGCTTTGGTGCATGGTCGGCTAAATAATCATCTGATACTTGCGGAGTATTATATGTACCTTGATTATCAATTAACTGCTTCATATAGTCTTGGTATTCTTTATTTAAATTTGGATCCTTACTTAAAGCTTCGCGATATGCATCGTAACCCTTCACATCATTTGCACGAATGAAATCTTGAATCTTATCGAATGTTTCAAATTGATGAGTATATAAGTAAGACTGCAGTGCAAAAGAATAATTATAAAAATCCCATTGCCCTGGTCCTTCTCCATATTTCGAAAATAATGTTCGTTCTGCTGTATAACGCTCTTCAGGATTAGATGATAACCCGCTAATTACACTTTGGCGCGGAACAACATTATTCGTACGAGTAGATCCCGCAAAAAATTCTGCATTTCCTTCTTCAAACCAAGTCAAACGTTGATTTTGATACATCTCTCCTTGTCCCCATGATCCTGGAACTTCATATCTTCCCTGTAAATAGTGTGTAAATTCATGACGGAACAATTCTTCCAAACTATAACGACTTTGCTGTGGTGTACGCTCAAATGTAAAGAACGTTCCTTTTCCTTCAATGTAAATGCCACCATTATTCGTATCATATCCATATAGTTGGCTATTTCGTTTATATTCAGATGGATCATTATAAATTACGATTGTCAGTACATCATCAGCTTTTCCTGATTCTAACGCTCCATCTTTTCCAATTACACGATGATACTGTGCTTTTACTTCTTTAGCAGCCCAATATAGTCTCTTAACCTTTTCTTCTGTTACTTTATCTCCTGTTTTAAATACAATAGCACCATCATCGAATGTATACGTTTTTGGTAAATACTGCTTTTGACCTTCTTCACGGATTTTCTTTAAATCTACTGTGTTTCCGTTATAATCTTTTCCACCATAGTTTGTTGAAATTTGTTCTACCGCAGTAAAATAAGTTTCACTTAAACGAGGGTACATATGCATTGTTTGTGTCAGTATTTCTAAAGGTTTATTTGGATTACTATGGAATTTCCCTAAACGACCAGTATAATAAATACCATTATCAATTAACCATTTATTCTCTGAAGTTACATGATTTAAAAGAGCCATTCGACTAAATTCATTTATGTAACCATCAATTTTCCCATACCATATTGTTTCATCCGCTTTTTTACCTGTCGACTGTATATCATTATCAATCGCTTGTATAAGATTATACAGGGCATCCCCTTTATTCTTGTCACTTACATATGTAGAAATATTATCGTTATATTGTTTTAAAATATTCCCTGCATATTGAACTGTTTCAGCATCACAAGTAGCGTTTCTAATTAATTTACCGTATGCAGATACCACTGCATCCTGTTTATCTGTACCAAGTTTAAAATTCGGATTTTTTGCAATTGCTTTTAATGCCGGTAAACATTTATCACGGAAGCTTCGCTCATATAAATAGTTTACCTCTTTATTATTAAAGCCTACATAAGATACGGAACGTAATATTTCAGCAAACGTCTCAATCCCTTTTGTATCATCTTTTGTAAATGTGCTTCCACGATGGCCTAATTCATCAATAATAAGCTGTATTCGCTCTTTATTTTGATAAAACGCTTTTGTTTCTTGATTAAATTGATCTAAATCTGCAATCTGATTCCAACTAATATTTCCCAATGTATCGATGAATTCATCATTGCTCATTCTATTTAGCTCTGCTAAAGAATACTTTTGCTGAGATTGTTTTGCCGCTGCTCGTTTCACGATTGGAGCTGGACGTTGTGAAAAATCGTTCACTTTTAAACGCTCTTCATAAGACAATGTTTCGTCTGCTTTTGTAGAATGAGTTATTTCATCTGGTGAAGCTTCGATCCCAATTGGTTTTACTGGTAACACATTATAAGGTGCCTTTTCTTCCGCTAATGCTTGTGTTTGAATACTTCCAAATGATAAGGCCACTGTACTAATGCCTAGCATCATTTGCGTAAATTTTAATTTCTTGTTCATGACATTTCCTCCATTTATATGTTCCTTTCAAAAAATATCATATTATTACAACAAAATATTTTAATATGCAATATTGCATATTAAACTTTATATAAAGATATTGAAATATATTTTCAAAACATGTAAAATTTGGATTGTAAAAAATATACAGGAGGATTTAATGATGAAGAAAATTATATCGTCACTTATGTTTATTGGATTAATGGTATTTAGTTTTATGTTACCAAACACTAATGCAAGTGCAGCTGAAAACACTCCACTTGTAAACAAAGTACAAATTACTAACATAGGTAATAATGAGTACATTGACTATGGCCAAGGTAAGAAATATCGTGTTTATGCACATAAAAATTCCACATTTAAAGGTTTTGCATTTGATGCAGAAGGAAAAGCAGTACCTGCTGGTACAACTTTTTACATTTATTTCGATGGCGTTATGCCTTTTGCTAAAAAGGATATTTTATGTACTGTAGGGGAAAATGGTGCATTTGAAGGTTCAACAGAAATCCCTACTGGTAAGGGCGATTACACTTTTTGGTCTACAAGATCAACACATTATTATGACATTGTAACTCTTGGATATTACAATGGACCTAACAAAACTAACCCAATTCCGACAGCTAATGAGAATACTGTTTATCATTTCGCATTTGGAGTTTACCATCCGTAAACAAAAACCACCCGTTACCACGGGTGGTTTTTGTTTGCAAATTATTTAATTATAAAAGATACGATTCCTAAAATGATACACACAATCCCGCTTAATAATTGTCCTATTCCAGAACTCTGTCTATTAATCAACAAGTTGAAAAGATTTTTTCTTGTTTTTGTTTTCCCTACGAATGCATCCTATTTCTTCATTTTATATACACCCGATAAGATTAATGCAACTCCAATAACGATTAGTAATACTTTTAAACCCATTATATTTACCTCCACTTATTATGTATATATTGAATTTTTTCTCACCCATTTTTTAGTTGTTATTACAATCGGAGATCGTGATGGAAGAAAGTTTAAAACGCATTTTAATATGCAATATTGCATATTAAAATGTATTGATATTATTGTAAACGCTTACTATAATGGAAGTATAAAGATGTACCACATCTTAACACACAAAAAGAGGAGGAAATAACATGGAAATCGCAATGGCAGTTTTAAAATTTATAGGTGGAGTACTTCCATTAGTTCAAGAACTTTTAAAAGCATTTATGTAAGTTTATCATTCAGTCATTATTTATAAGAATTATCATACAAATGATCTGTATATTAAAGATGAATTATTGATATGCAGATCATTTGTATGAGTAAGATCCCTAAAGGGACGGAAATGATTCAAAGAATAACCCGCCGCATCTGAAAAGATTTCTGATTGCGGCGGGTATTTTTTTTATATAATCAACTAGTTCAACAAACGTGAAACTCAAAAGAATTGAAATGAAGAATTATTAGAAAAAAGATAACTACTCAGTTAATTTATGAAAAACCGATAGAAAAGCATTTTTTTAAGTGGCCCTGAGGGAATGGCGATGCATAGGAGCGGTCAGAACCTTTTCCTGCCACATGCAAGATTTGAAAACAAAAGTAGATAATAAGTGCAGCTCCCTCTTCATAGTCGCAATCTATATGTCGAAAAATTAAAGTGGATTCATATAAATTCGCTTATTAACAGCTACTTTAGTTGTTGCATAAAAAAAGAACCTAAGGAAGCTAGGTTCATCGAAAAAGATTTGTTGAAAAAAGGTAAGAAAATGGATTGATAATAATTTACCACTTTAATAAATGTCCATATATAGATTATACAATGTAGTTTAAATATACACAAGAGTTTATCGTAAGATGTTAGATAGCGAACACAGAGTGTGTAGGTCGCTGTTGCTACCCTACATCCATCAACTTAAGCATTTAGGCTCTATTTTTAAAGTTAAAAGCACGTTACTATTCTCTTATATGGCTCGGTGACAGGGTAGCTGCTATGAATCGCAAAGTTTGCGTTCTTACTTAAAAACTTTATCACAACAAAAGGAGCTAAACTATAGATCTTAGCTCCTCTTATTTGCAAATTATTTAATAATAAAGGATACGATTACTAAAATGACAAGCAGAATTCCACCTAATAATTGCCCTAATCCAGAAGCCTCTCCAAAAATCAACAAATTGAAAAGATTTTTTCTTGTTTTGGTTTTTCCTACGAATGCATCATCCTTTTTCATTCTGTATAGGCCCCATAAGATTAATACCAATCCAAAAAAGATACCAAATAATTTTAACGCCATTATATTTACCTCCATTTATTATGTATATAATAAATTTTTTCTCAATCATTTTTAATTGTTGTTACAACTATGAACAACACTTTCTTATCATTTCTAAAAATTTATTATCACTTCTTATAATTTAATTATTACATTTTAATATTAAAATTAACTATCTATTAACCTTACATAAAGATGACATTTCTGTAAGGTTAGTAAAACAAACAAGATATCTATATAAATCCATTTTATTTTTTCAACATATACATTGCTGCTATTCACTTGTTTTTTTCATTCCTTGAACTTTTTTACAGTCAAAGAAAGACTTTTGTAACATTTACGAAAGACTTTTATAACATTTATGAAAGTAATTTGAAAGATATTTAAAGTAAGATAAACTTATCGCAAATACATGCGCAATCACTCTATAAACTGTACATATTATTTTTTATAACTATGTACAGAAATGACGAAATAAAAAAAGCTTCCCCCAAGAGCTTTTAAAGTAACAAGTGGCTTCCTTTCATTTGTTTTAATAAACTGAATGAATTCATTGCCTTTGATTATTTTATCTTTTAAACAAAGAGGATTCTTCTTCATTAATAAATTATGTATAAGCAGTACACATTGAAAAAGCGACATATAACCCCTTTTCCTACCACATGCCAGATTTAAAACCAAAAGAACAAGTAAGTATATGTCATATTGTATTTTGCATAGCAACAACTTATATACTGGAAAATTAAAATGGATACAATATAAGAAAGTATTTGTCTCGTTCTTGCTATACAATGGTCTTCTCTAAATCTTCACGCAACTTCCCCTTCTTCTATACGTTCTACAAAACACAAAAACAGGTAATAGATTTCAACTCTATCACCTGTTTTTATTATTTCTTATTTTACAAAATACGCTGCACCAAAGTTTTCGTTAAATCTCTTACACCATACAGAAACCGTACCGTATGCACTTACATCTATCTCATCAGGAATTTCATAGTTTTGATCGCCTTTGTTTCCTTTTAACTTTCCTAATTCAATGTACTTATAATTTTTAACGTCTTCATTATTTTTCAATTGATTTGTAGGAACCAATACAACTCGAACATCTGGACCGTTAGAAGTTGAAAAATTGCTAAGGCGTAAAATACGTTTTCCATCTGCTAATTGATAGATTGTTGCTGTTCCCGTTGTTTCATGAACACCGCTTTGAAACTTTCCTTCACTTATTAGGTGTTGTTGCTTTTCTTCTTTTGACTTCATTTCTGTTTGCGGCAATGTTTCATTTACTTTCTTATCAATAAATAATTTCTCTGGGCGGAATAAAGACCACAAGATCCCCCCGACAATTACAAATGCTCCGATAAAGAATATATATTTTCTTTTCATAAAGTAAGTCCCTCCTCTAACACTTATATATAAATACAAGTTAACTTTTTAACATCTAAGTCGCTGCTATGCAGAACAAAACATCGCCGCTACTTGCTTTCTACCTTTGTTTTAAACTTTGCACGTAGCAGGAAAAGTCCCTGACCGCTTCTATGCATGGCCATTTGCTCTGGTCTCCTTCCCTAAAAAAAGTGGTTTTTATGTGATTTTTTCAATTTGTATTTATATATTAGCAAGGAAATCTCTCATTTTCATAACATAACTATTACAAAAGTCTTTCAGCAATCTTATTTTTTTCTGATGTGATAGGAAGAGTAAACCAAAATTCACTTCCTTGTTTCCCATCTATGCGATCGCGTACCCCTATGTCTCCTTTATGCATTTCAACTAATGATTTTGCGATAGCTAGCCCAAGCCCGGATCCTCCAGATTGCGAACTTCTTGACTGATCCGTTCTATAGAAACGATCAAATATGCGTAATTGATCATTGTATGAAATGCCTTCTCCTTCATCACGCACAATAAATTGAACATATTGCTTCTGCTTATTTTCATTCACAATCAACTCAATTGTGGATGAAGTAGGAGAGTACCTGATTGCATTATGTAACAAGTTACTAATCACACGTACTATTTTACATGGCATCATCCAAAGCCGAGGCAATGTATCAGAAACATGTACTTCTAAATGCATTTGTTTTTCCTCTAGTAAAATAGCATGTGAATCTAGTACGTCTATTAACACTCTGTCCACATGTGTTAAAGTTGGATGAAACTCTTCTTGCCCAAGCTCTAACTTAGAAAGGTCAAATAGGTTATTAATTAAACCATTTAATCTTTGTATTTCCTGTAAGATAGTTGCTAAGTACTGCTTCTTCATGTTAGGATCTTCAATTACATCATCCTGTAATGCTTCTATCATTAATTGTATGCTGGCAATAGGTGTTCGTAAGTCGTGTGAAATATTTGCGATCAACTCTGTACGCGCTTTTTCACCTTCTTCTAGCTTCGTAAACCCTTCTTCTAACTTTTCAGCCATCTTTTGAAAAGCTGTTGCTAATTCTTTAAACTCTCGTGGTTCCTGTCCAATTATATAGATCGTTTCAAAGTGCCGATTACCAAATTCTTTCGTTACTGCGATTAAATTTTGAATCGATCTCATAATAGGACGTGTTAACAGCCAATAAATAAACGTTGACAGAAGCATTGCTATAAGCGCAATTCCTGTTAGTAACCGTGTTTGTTCCGGTGCCAATAACATTTTCCTATCACTATACCATATCGCAATGACCATAATACTCGTGCTTAATAAATTCATCAGTAACAATTGATAACGTAGTTTCATGTTTCATTTCCTCCATTTGGATCAAAACGATACCCTATGCCCCAAACTGTATGAATCCAACGGTTCTTTGTCGTATGCTTATCTAATTTTTCACGTAAACGACTCATTAACACCGTTACTGTATTTGTGCACCCGTCATATTCAAACTCCCAAATCTGTTCAAGAAGTTGTGATCGAGAAAACACTTGTTTTGGATGTTTTGCCATCGCATAAAGTACTTCAAACTCTTTCACTGTTAACTCAACCTCATGTCCACAAACAAACACACATCTCTTTGTTGGATAAATCTCCAAATCTGGAAACTTTATCACTTCTAATTCTTGTTCTGGTTCTGGCTCTGGTTCTTTCATTTGCACTGCTGGTTGATTTCCTCTTCTTAATATAATTTGAACCCTTAATACTAACTCACGAGGCGAGAACGGCTTTGTCACATAATCATCTGCTCCCATCGTTAAGCCTAAAATTCGATCTCTTTCCTCTCCTCGAGCAGTTAACATAATAATGGGAACATTAGATTGTTGACGAATTTCCTCACATAGTTCCCAACCATCTTTTTTGGGCATCATTAAATCTAAAATAATTAAATCTGGTTGATATTGTTGAAATAGCTCCCAGCCTTCTGCTCCATTTTCAGCTGTATATACTTCATATCCTTCTCTCTCTAAATACCGTTTACATATTTCTCTAATATTCTCTTCATCTTCTACAATTACAATTCTTTTTTTCATAACTAGAACCCCCGCTGCTCTTTTATAGTAATGTAAAAATATTCCTTATATTTTAAACACTCATAATAATCTTTTATGTAAATATAATAATTAACAATATATCCATCCCAAGTCAAGTGTCGTAGCCATATATTCGCAAAACACTCTTGAGAATCTATTATGCTTTCGCCAAATTTTGAGTTGGGAGTATTACTGCCCACGAATAGCGGGATAAAAATGGATCTACACCTCGCTGCCTTTCTTTGTTTTTAAACTTTGCGCGTGGCAGGAAAAGGAACTGACCGCTTCTATACATAGCCAGTCCCTCAGGACCACTTAAAAAATGCTTTTCTATCGGTTTTTCATAGAGTGACTAAGTAGTTACGAAGTTTTTAAACTCTGAGCATAGAAGTAGAATGGCTTTTTTACATAATATAAGTCTCCATCGCTATCAATGGGGACTTTGTTACAAATTATCAATACTATAATCAAATTCTACTAATCTTAGAAAAATCTTGTAGTAACAATACAATTGTTATGATAACCATTCCAAAATTGACTGCAAGAGCCATTATAACAGAAAAATCGGTGATATATGAGAATATAATAGAAATAGAAGGGATTGAAGCAAGAAAGGGAAAAACACTGACCGCTTCTATGCATGGCCAGTTGCTCTCGCCCACCGAAAAAGAAAAGGGTTTTTATGTTAGTTTTTCAATTTGCATCTATATATACATAGCCAGTCCCTCAGGGTCACTAAAAAAAATGCTTTTCTATCGGTTCTTCATAGAGTGACTGAGTAGTTACAAAACCACTATTTAAAAATGTTGTAGCATGTTTATGTTACAGATATTTATCTTTTCGGGGATGCAAAAAAAGGATTCGCGTCCAAGCGAATCCTTTTTTTCTACTTATCACAAGCAATCCCATCACCATCTCGGTCTAGCTTAGAAGAATAGGCTGGGTGACCTTTCGGGATATTAGAGAATCCGGCTGCTTTTGCTTCTTTACAGCTGCTAAAATGATATTCCCCTTGTGGTAAGTTGTTATTTTGTTGTTGTTGTTGTTTCTGTTCTGGCTTTGGCTGTGCTTCAGTTGGCGCAGGTTGTGATTGCTTCGGGGCTGGTGCAGGTGTCGCAGGCTTTTTCGCTTTATTCTTATCAAAGCCATTATCTGTTGCATAGTTTTCTACACTCCAAATGCCTTTCTTATTTGCCTGTGCCTTCGTTTGAAATTCACGTAAATAATCGACATACTTTGTATTCGGAGCATATACATATGCCACGCGTGCTAACCCCTGTTCAACTAATAATCGATTTAACATCTGTCCATCTACCCATACATACGCTAATAGACGTCCGTATTTTTCACGCTCACTTACATCTAATTCAAGCTGAATTTTCTTTCCTTCGCTTGCGTATTTCTTCGTGAACGCACTTGCTTCTGGTCCAAATGGCTGTACACCTAGACGCGGATGTTTTGTTTCCGGTGTATCAATAAGCAAAAAGCGCACTGTTTCTTCTTTTCCATTCTCCAGTTTTACTTTCAACGTATCGCCGTCAATATTTTTCATTACAGTTGCGTTTACAACGCGATTCGTATTCATTTTATTTTTTTCATCATCAATATGATGAATCGAATCATTCACTAAGTTTTCGTTCTGCACTTTATTTTCAGCACTATTTGGCGTGTTATTTTCACGATCCGCCACTGCAACATCTTCATACGTACTGCTTTCTTGTTGTTTCTTTATCTCTTCTTGCTTTTTCTGTTCCTCTTCTTGTTTCTTTTGTTCTTCTGCTTTTGCATCTTTCTTTTCTGTCGCCTTCGCATTATTGCCACATGCCGCTAAACTAAGAGCAAACATGCTACAAAGAAGTAGTGTTGCTAATTTTTTCAACATTCAATAATCCTCCTAGAACAATAATATAGATAATTACCTTATCTATATTAACAAATATTTAGTTGTTTTTGATTCACATATTGAATATTATCTTTCTCTGAATAAGCAGTATCTCCAATTTGACGAAGCATATTATCTTTTGACACGACGATATCATAAATTGCCATAAAGGGACTAAGGTTAAGAGATTGTTGGTTTGAGATCATTCGAGACATCACCTAGAATTAGCACTACTATTATATAAATACAAATTGACTTTTTAACACCTAAGTCGCCGCTATGCAGAACAAAACATAGCAGCGACTTGCTTTCTACCTTTGTTTTAAACTTTGCACGTGGCAGGAAAAGGAACTGACCGCCTCTATGCATGGCCAGTTGCTCTCGCCCACCGAAAAAGAAAAGGGTTTTTATGTTAGTTTTTCAATTTGCATCTATATAGATAGAAAAAGACTGCAAAGCTTTCTGAAAGAAACGCTTTGCAGTCTTAAATTTCTTGCTTTACTCAATACTTTCTAATTCCCATTTATGTTTCTCACCTGGTGAATCTGTATGCTCACCTGTTAAAATATTCT
>NZ_KB910929.1:73962-126779 GCF_000383235.1 Bacillus sp. 123MFChir2 | reverse complement strand
AGTAGAAGCGCATACGCATGAATATATTACAACGGGTCAAGATGATTCTAAGTTTGGTTTTGGTATTTCAACAGGGCATGCCTTACGAGCAATGAAAAGTGCATTAGAAAAATCAAATTACAATGTGTTAGGAATTCATTCTCATATTGGATCGCAAATTTTTGAAACGGCAGGATTTGTTCGTGCAATTGAAGTGCTTCGCAAATTTCTAGAATTAGTGAGAAAAGAAATGGATTATGTAGCTCCCGTATTAAATGTCGGCGGTGGTTTTGGAATTCGTTATACGGAAGGGGATACACCGCTTGCCCTTGGTGAATATGTGCAAGCAGTAACAGATGCGGTACGCGAGCAGTTTACAGCATGTGAATATCCACTTCCAGAAATTTGGGTAGAGCCAGGTCGTAGTATTGTTGGTGATGCAGGAACAACTTTGTATACAGTGGGAGCGATTAAAGATATTCCAGGTATTCGGAAATATGTATCAGTTGATGGTGGCATGACAGATAATCTTCGACCGGCACTGTACGGAGCCCGTTACGAAGCATTACTAGCAAACCGAGCGAATGAATCTGCTGAAGAGGTCGTTTCCATTGCAGGGAAGTGTTGTGAAAGTGGGGATATGCTCATTTGGGATATAGCTCTCCCGAAAGTTGTTTCATGTGATCTCTTAGCTATCTCTTGTACAGGGGCATATGGCTATTCGATGGCAAATAATTATAATCGCATACGTCGACCAGCAGTTGTGTTTGTGAAAAATGGAAAATCTCATGTTGTTGTTGAGAGGGAATCGTATGAAAATATTATTGGGAACGATCGCATACGTGTAAAGGAATTGGTATAAATACGTTCTTGTTTTAGTTGAAGAAGGAGTCATTAAGGTAAATAAACAGCTCCTTTTTTTTTTTTTTAGGTGGGCGAGAGTATCTGGCTGTGCATAGGAGGGCATGTTGTATTCTGCATAGCGGCAATCTATGTGGTAAAAAATCAAGTTGGATTTATATATAGTATTTGATAGTTTGTGATATCCCCCTCTTTTTAATAAAATAAAGAATACGTGACTAAAAAGGGGGAAGAACTGTGAAAATTAGAAATTCAGTGAAAGCATTAATTGTAAGAGATGATCATTTTTTAGTAATTAAAAAGTGTGATCAAGACGGGGAATATTATTTATTAGTTGGCGGCGGTCAAGAGCCGGGGGAAACTTTTACAGAGACGGTGAAACGTGAGTGTTTGGAAGAAATTGGTGCTGAAGTGCAGCCGAATGAGTTATTGTTTATTAGAGAATATATTGGGAGAAATCATGAACATGCAGAGTTTGATTTTGATGTTCATCAAATTGAATATATGTTTTCCTGTACACTTCTAAGTGAACCGGATTTGAAGCGAGCAACGCAGTTAGACACGGATCAAGTGGGGATAGAGTGGTTACCTTTACATAACATTACAGAGTATCGCTTATATCCACAAACATTATGCGCACAACTGCAAAAACATTATATTCATCATGAAAAAACGGAAGTATACTTAGGAGATGTCAATTAATTTATTCTTTACAAATGAAATATTCTCCTCTATAATCACAATTAACTTCAATACATGAAATCGATGAGCAAGAAGAGTATGTATATTTGAGACGTTCAGAGAGCTGGGGAAAGGTGGGAGCCCGGTACGATAAAATATACGGAATGGGCTTGCGAGAGGTATGTTGAATGATTAGTAGGCAACCCGGGTTCCGCCGTTAAAAGGATAAGGTATCGGAAGTATTCCTGTACCTGAAAAGTGGGATAGTTTATCCAACTGAGGTGGTACCACGGTATTATAATATCGTCCTCTATATGCGTAATAGCATGTAGAGGACTTTTTTTGTTTTCTGAAGGAGGTGGCGAGTATGAAATGAAAGTATACGGTTAAGAACAATAAAGACGATAAGACAAGGAGAAGTGAAGATGAAAGAAACACAGCAATGGACGTCGAAAATTGGTTTTGTACTCGCAGCAGCCGGGGCAGCAGTAGGACTTGGTGCGATTTGGAAATTCCCGTATGTTGCCGGAAGTAGTGGCGGAGGAGCCTTTTTCCTAGTCTTTTTACTCATGACAATATTTATTGGTATGCCGCTTTTAGTGGCGGAATTTGTGATCGGTCGCAGTACGCAAAAAGAAGCGGTGACAGCTTATAAAGTGTTAGTACCGAATAGTAAACTATATCCATGGATTGGTCGTATGGGAGTAGTGACATGCTTTAGCGTTTTATCATTTTATAGTGTTGTGGGAGGATGGATTTTACTTTATTTATTTTATAGTGTAACAGGTGGATTATGGGGAAATGGTGCTGATTATGCAAAGTTATTTGGAGAAACAATCTCAAATCCAATCAGTGCCATTGGAGCACAATTTACTTTTATGCTTTGTACCATTTTTATCGTAAGTAAAGGTGTAGAAAAAGGAATTGAAAAAGCAAGTAAGTATATGATGCCGCTTTTATTTGTTCTGTTTCTTGCAATTATTTTTCGTTCTCTTACGTTGGACGGAGCGTGGAAAGGTGTCGAATTTTTCTTAAAACCCGATTTCTCAAAGTTAACAGCAAAAACAATTTTATATGCGATGGGACAATCGTTCTTTTCACTTACGGTTGGAGCTTCAGTTATGGTCACCTATAGTTCGTATTTGAAAAAAGAAGAACATTTAGCAAAATCAGCAACGTCTATTACAAGCTTGACAGTCTTTATTACTGTACTTGCAGGACTAGCGATCTTCCCAGCAATTTTTGCATTAGGCGTTAGTCCGACAGAAGGACCTGGATTATTATTTATCGTTCTTCCTGCTGTATTTGGTGAAATTCCTTTCGGGCACTTTTTCTTTATTTTATTCTTAATTCTGTTTTTCTTCGCAACGATTACATCGGCAATTTCAATGCTGGAAATAGTTGTTGCTTCTGTAGCGAAAGAGGATGAAAAGAAACGTCCATCAGCATCGCTCATCATTGGTTTACTCATTTTCGTAGTTGGAATTCCAGCAGCATTATCGTTTGGAGTTATGAGTGATGTGAAATTTTTCGGAAAGACATTTTTTGATTTAGTGGACTTTATGGTGAGTAACGTATTACTTCCGCTCGGTGTGTTAGCTATTTCGCTCTTTGTGCCAAATAAAATGAAGAAAGAGTTGTTAATGCAAGAATTGGAAGTTACAGGAACAAGAGGAAGAACGCTGTTTAACATATGGTTTTTCTTGCTTCGTTATATCATTCCGATTACCGTTATTCTTGTATTTTTAAATGTTATTGGTGTATTTTAGTTAAAAAACGGAGAATATTCTCCGTTTTTTTTTATGATGTAGAAGTTTGTAATAGACGAGTATATGTTTTAAAAGCTACAACGGCTGCGATGAAGGAACCGATAAAAAAGATACCGGATCCAACTACTGAAAATATTCGGCCTATAAATGTCTCTTTGGCTTCTTGTAATACTGCAACTGCCTGTGATTCTTGAACCATGTGTGGACCTCCTCAAAAAAGCTTTTATGTTATTGTATGTGTAATGCCTAGAAGGTGTTAAAAATCGTAAAGTATACGTAACTACTCAGTCACTCTATGAAAAAACAACCGAAAAGCATTTTTATTGCTTTTCGAATCACCGTATACACGGAGTAAAACCTGGCGAACAATCAACCAAGTTCCTTTGGATTTTTTAATTTTTTCTGCGTAAAAACGGCCACGATTACGATCGCGCTTTACAATCCCGTCCGCCATCCCCACTCTTCATCGGCTTTTCTAGCAGTTAAAACTTGTGAGAGAAGGGACTTCACGTTTTTCTGTAAGCATCCATTTCCTCTGATTGATAATTTTCCATTGCACACATTCTTTTTAATGATACGAATTAGTGCCATAATTTCCAGGGAAGATACTAATTTGTATCACTCAAGTGTTTTTGAAAAAAGATAAAACCAAAAACTTTAATTATAATTCCAGGAACATACATGCGTATATATGTTAATTTCTGGTTATTATGATATAATATAATTCAGTTAATGTTACATTTAATGGAGGTATATAGTAAAAAATGTAAGTAAAGATTGATAACAAGTTTTATAGGAGTTACTTTTTCAGGACTATTTTTGCATAATTTCGGCTCTTCACCATAACTTGTGGTTGATTTTCTATTAATTCAATAATTTTATAGTTTACTATAGAAGAAAAGCGAAAACTCACGTATCGTATTTGTTGTCGTGACAAACCACGAGAGGAGTTTTCGCTGTGTACTCTAAGTTTATCAAAATGCTATTACCGTTACCATCTTTTTTCGAAGTTTCTCTTCCATCTGATAAAGAACCAAATGTTTTCCCCGTTACAGTAGGTGCTTATTCAGTGCCCTGTCCAATTTGTCAAGGGAAAACGATTGGTCATGCACAAACATTACGTCGTTTTCGTCATAGCTATGGTTGGCATCTCGGATTGATTTGGATTGAGATGATGATTCCACGTCATCGGCTATGTTTCGTAGAGAGCTTGTTCGACATTGCCATAATCGTTCCATTGCTGATGTAGCGTGTGAATATGAACTACCCCATACGACTGTTGAGCGATAGTATTATTTGTATGCAGCTGAAGAATTAACTGAAGCAATTGCCACAAATACCTGTGTAGATGAGTTCGCCTTGTGCAAAGGACATAACTATGCGACCAGTGTTTTAAATGCCGACACAGGTCGTATTTTGGCGATTGTTCCTCACCGAGACCAATACGCAATTACCGCTGTTTTACAGAAAGTAACAGGGCCTATTCGTGCGGTGGTAAGTGATTTCGCTCCAGCGATGGCAAACGCAATACAAGCAGTTTATCCAAATGAGATTCATGTGCTGGATCGCTTTCATCTTATGCAATTTTTCACCGATGCCCAGCAGCGAAGACAACGTTATTTAGGAGAAGCCAAAAAGCAACATAAATTGAGATTCATTGACAGTTGTTTGGCACGAAAACCTGAATAATTAACTGAAGAAGAACGCGGATTTGTTGCACAGTGGCACCAGGAAGATTTGCATACAAAACACATTTATCAAGCATTGAATCATATGCGTTATGTACTGAAAGCGACAACGATGACTCAAGCAAAACGACGATTAATAGAATGGTTTAAACGATATCAATTTCATATGTGTGGTGCCGTCTCTAAAATCACAAAAACATTGATAACACGTGAAAAGGCGTTGCTGGATACCATTATTTCACCGCTATCGAATGGCATTATGGAAGGCACGAATAATAAAATTAAACTCATCAAAAGACGTAGTTTTGGCTATCGAAATGAAGACCCTTTATTCCTTCGTTTACGTTTAGAAACAGGTCGCTGATTTTGTCACCCACGACTTTTGGTGATGAGCCAAAAATATACAGTATATCTCTTATGAGTTTACTACTTTAGCAAATTATGCGAGGGGAAAAACATGAAAAATAAAAAAACATTAGCTACAGTTGCATTAACAACACAATTAGCTTTAACAGCTGTAACACCATATGGAGTAGGCCATGCAAAGGAGACAGATCAACTACAAGTTCAAATTCAGGAGGACTCGTTCCGTACAGGTGAACTTACACAACCATCACAAAAGGCACCAGAGAATGTAGTAAAAGATGCTCTTAAGGAGAAGACAGAACAAGCTTTGTCCTCAAAACAAGTTAATGGAGAATCAGGAGTAGATTATAAGGTTCTTCAAAAGCGTGGTTCTTATGATGGGACAACGCTTTTGCGTATGCAACAAACATATGAAGGAAAAGAAGTATATGGACATCAATTGACTGCACACGTAGATAAAAAGGGTGTTATTAAAAGTGTTTTAGGAGATAGCGCGCAAAATTTAAAACAAGAAGATTTAAAGAAACCTATTAATCTATCACAAGAAGAAGCGAAACAATACATTTATACAAAATATAGAAATGAAATCAAGTTTATTTCTGAGCCAGAAGTAAAGGAAATTATTTTTGTTGATGAGAATAATGGACAAGCCAGCAATGCATATCAAGTTACATTTGCTGCTGCCACACCAAACTATGTATCTGGAACCTATTTAGTAAATGCACATAATGGAGATATGTTAAAAAATATGGTACAAGAATCCAACTTAAAAGCAAGTGAAAAGCTTGTTGGAGTCTTAAAGGAAAGTAGAAAAAGCACTCTTACATCACTAACTGGAACAGGAAAAGATGATTTAGGTATCTCTCGTACATTTGGTATTTCTGAACAAAGTAATGGAAAATATGCACTTGCTGATTACACTAGAGGGCAAGGAATTGAAACATATGATGTAAATTACAGAGATATTAAAACAGAAAAAAACTATTACCCTGGTACACTAGCAACTAGCACTTCAACAACATTTAATGATCCAAAGGCGGTAAGTGCTCATTTCTTAGCAACAAAAGTATATGATTTTTATAAAAATAAATACAAGCGTAATAGTTTTGATAATAAGGGACAAAAAATAGTATCAGTTGTACATGCCTGGGATTCTGAAGAGACAAATGATGCGAAAGATTGGCAGAATGCATTAAGTGCTGATAATGGTAGTATGCTTGTATATGGCGATCCTCTTGTAAAGGCATTTGACATAGCGGGACATGAGTTTACACATGCGGTTACATCTAGCGAATCCAATCTTGAATATTACGGAGAATCTGGTGCAATTAATGAGGCATTGTCTGATATTATGGGAACAGCTATTGAGAAATACATCAATAATGGGAGATTTAACTGGACAATAGGAGAACAAACTGGATCAGCTTTCCGTGATATGGAAAATCCATCTTCAATTAATTCTTCAGATGGAGTACCTTATCCAGATGATTATAGTAAATTTAACGATTTTAATGGAAGGGACCAAGGAGGCGTTCATTTTAACTCAAGTATTATTAATAAAGTTGCTTATTTAATTGCAAAAGGGGGCACTCATAACGGTGTAACTGTAGAAGGTATTGGTGAGGATAAAATGTTTGATATTTTCCACTATGCAAACACTGACGAATTAAACATGACTTCTGATTTCTCTGAATTGAGATCGGCATGCCTTCGAGTTGCAACAAATAAATATGAAGCGAACTCAGCTGCAGTTCAAGCAGTTCAAAAGGCTTTTAATGCAGTAAAAATTAAGGTAGAAGAAAACAGAGAAACTCCAGATATGGAACCGAAGTTAACAGTACCTGTTGAAGCAATAATTAATGTAGGTGATTCATTCGATCCAATGGTAGGAGTATCCGCTACGGATAAAGAAGACGGCGACCTTACTGATAAAGTAACAGTTGACGGTAAAGTAGATACTACTAAACCGGATACATATGTTTTAACTTACACAGTTAAAGACTCTAAAGGTCATAAAGTAATTGCGATACAAACGGTAACGGTTAAAGAGAAAGAAGAAACAAAAGATGAAGCACCAGCATTAACTGTACCTGCTGAAGTGAATATGAATGTAGGAGACAAATTCTATCCAATGTCTGGGGTTAAAGCTATTGATAAAGAAGATGGCGATATTACTGATAAAGTAATGCATTTTGGTGAAGTAGATACATCTAAAACTGGTACTTATGAAGTAAAATTCCTTGTTCGTGACTCAGACGGTAATGAATCAACTATGACACAAAAAGTGGTTGTGAAAGATAAGGACAATGGTAACGGAAATAACAATACCAATAACGGTAATAGCACTGATAATGGCAGTACTGGTATTATCAACAGCAATGGCCCTGATACTGATAACAGTAATAGCGCAAACAATAGTACTTTTGATAAAAAAGAAGATGCATATAAAGAGCTTCCAAAAACGGGTGCAAGTACAAATAACAGTGTAGCAATGGGTATATTAATGGTTCTTGCAGGTATGGTACTTACTTTTGGGCGCAAATTTAGAAAGGTACTAAAATAATTGCAACTCAGTGCAGTGAATAAAAAACATCTTCGAATTGTGAATATACCTCTGTCAAGTAGACAATAGAGAAAAGACCTATATTGTTATGTCTTTTCTATCACCTGATTTCGATATTCTATCGGACTCAGGTGATTTAGTTTTTCTTGAAATTGTTCCGTGTTCACTAGTGTCGCGCAAGTTTGTTTTGAATTTTCTGTTTTCATTTTTTCTTTTAAAAGAAGAAAAGAAACGGAAGATTCTAAATATGTTTATGCGACGCTAGTGACTTGAGATAAATATAGAATTTATTATTATGGTTGGTGCCTTATTTTTAATAGTATTTACCTTATATATATTTTAAAATTCCAGCATTACGAACAGTCGACTAAATCATCAATTATAAAATACCTTTAGGAAATGAATACACTACTGAATATCTAAATCACCAGCCTGTAATTGACTATAGAGATACGAAATTTTCGTTTTGGGGTATTTGCTTTTCTTAGCTTGATAGCGAGGGGGGGATCACATGCCCATCAACTTAAAAATGTTTGTAACTACTCAGTTATCCTAAAGTTTTAATAGTTTGATATTTAGGTTTTGGGGTTTACCTCCGCAGCTTCTTGTTCACACTGGAAATAAAGAAAACAGGAGGTGAAGTGTATGAACGGAAAGAGAAACTGTTACAACAACGCTTACATCGAATCCTTTTACGGTATTCTTAAACGCGAGCTAGTATATCAAACGAAGTATAAAACGAGAGAAAAAGAGGAAGAATAGTTATTTGCGTACATCGAGTTCTTCTACAATTCCAAACGAATCCATTCGATTTTTGGTTATCATACACTGAACTAATTTGAACGTATGTATGGAAATTTTTTATGAAGGCCACCAAGAGAAAGCGCGGTAGAAATCTGTGTTAGTATCAGTTCTTATCTAGACCGGATTTTCATCGGTAAGCAGTGCCCAGCTTAGCTGGGCACTCAAATAAAAAAGACTGTAGACAAATTCGATGAAAATCGATCTTCTCTACAGTCTGGAACGTCGTGAAAACGACGTTTTTTATCATATAAGAGGATTAAGAAGTTCCTTCCCAATAATATTTAAAGCTTTTACCGATACCAAATAAATTGTGAAATCCTTCATGTCTATCTCTTACCAATGTTACTCTTGGACGGTCTGTATATGGACGAGTTAAATATAGCTCATGAGACGGTGCGCGATCATGACGACCCGTAACAGAGTTATCACCTTCCATACTTAAGCTAGCTACATACCAGTAATCAATTGTAGGTGGAGAAATATAATAGAATGCTTTAAATGGAATTCCAACCGAGTGATTTACAGTAAATACCAAAGAATTCCTTGTGGAATAAATAGTTTCCAATGAGATTCCATCCTTTGAAGCTCTAGCATATTCTGGGCTGTGTCCAGGCTTGTAAAGGATACTTTCAGCAACATCCGTTTCATCTGTTAATTTAGCACTTGAAGTTCCATTGGTAAATCGTGCTAAAACTACTGTTTGTGTACGGTACCTGTTATCACTATAGCTGAACTTTCTGTCATCCCCATGAAACTCTGCTCCCTCTCCAAAACCAACCATACTAACCTTATCCTTTGGTATAAAGGTTTTGTACTTAAATTCATATTGATAATCATAGCCAGAAGAAGCAACCCCTCTTTTAGGAGAAGCATAAAAATATTCCTCTTCTATCTTTGGAATTTTTGCTTCATTTCCAATTTCATAATATAAATAATAATTACCATCGCTATCTTCCTTGACACCTTTATCTTTCGCTTCTTGTAACATCTTTGAATCAGTTATTTTTGTTTTCCCTAGAACTTTGTAATAATAGTGTTCACCAGGAGTTACTGCAGTATCTATGAAGCAAGAAGATTGTGTTTCTCCAAGTTTATCATCATTACGATAAACTTCATACGTGCCATCGTCATCTGGAATTTTTCCATCCCATTTTTGTTCAATTGTATCCTTGGTGATATTAGCAGCTAGTGTTACATTATCTAAAACTGTAGTCTTAGTAGGTGCTGCTGAACGTGCTAATGCCATTTTAGCGTTCTCTTTAGTCATTATCTGTACAATATTTACATCAACAGGCTTGTTATCTTTATCAAAAGCAACAACTTTAAAGGAGTAACGTGTATTATCGCTTAAATTCTTATGAGTATAGCTTGCTTCTGTTCCTGTATATACTAATTTATTTTTTAAGTAAACTTTGTACTTATCAGCTATACCATTCCATTTTAATGATACAGTATTAGTAGTAGATTCTGATTTTACATTTAATTCTTCCATTGGATTCTTTTTTACTGTACTTTGTAAAGAACGAAGGCCTGTTCTATTTAGTCTTTTGCACATTTTATCCTCATTTTTAGAATAGTTAAATGTAAATTTAGCCCCACCAGTTAGTTCTAAATACTCCACAGTAATCTTGTGTTTTCCACCAGTAACTGCTCTATTTAATCCATATAATTTATTATCTCCGCCACCCCAGTTATCAATAACAAGTTTATCATCTAAGTATACTCGGACACCATCATCTGTAACACCATCGAAATAATATTCACCCTCATCAAAGTTGGCGATTTTTGTGTATCTTATTGAGAAATTATCGGCAGGTACACTTGGATGTGGGGAACCATTTTTCCAATCAAATTGGATTTTATCTATTTTGTCTTTGTTAGTCTTTCCTGCTATGTGGACTGGATTGCCTTTAAATTCTGTGTTATTAAAGTATTCTGCTGTCCATGTATTTTGTTGAATAGCTTGACTATATGGTTCAATATCAAATTTCAAGTTGGCTCCACCAGTTAATTCTAAATATTCAACGGTGACTTTATGTTTCCCCTCAGTAACTGGGACTTTCTTCGCAGATATTTTATCGTATCCGCCCCCCCAATTATCAATAATGAGTTTATCATCTAAATATACTCGCATACCATCATCTACTATGCCACCAAAGTAATAATCACCAGATTTAAAATCTTGCACTTTGGTAAAACGTGCTGTGAAATTGTCACTTTTTACATTTGGATGTGGAGAACCATCTTTCCAATCAAAATTAATTGTATCTATTCTATCTTTAGAATTTTTACCAGCTACAACAACTGCGTCACCTTTAAATTCTGTATTGTTATAGTATTCTGCTGTCCATGTATCATGCTGTACAACATCCTTATATGGTTGAATACTAAATTTTACATCACTAGAACGGACTGCTTCCATATATTGAACTTCTACAAGATGAGTATCCTTTTCATTTGTAGACCCAAATGCCCCACTAGCTGTGTTATCTTGAATCGTAATCTTTCTAGCATGTTCTTTATCCCATTTTCCAGTATCCCATTCATCTATGATAAGTTTACCATCGATAAATAAACGCATACCATCATCCGCTTTTCCACGAACAATATATTCTCCTGCCGGTAATCGTTTTACTGTAGTATACCGAGCAGAAAAATTATCTGCAGGAATTTTAGGTGACGGTGAGCCTTCTCCGCTATTTTCAACTAGTGCTTTCTCAATACCTTGCGGTGCAATGATTTTTGCATCAACTGGATAACCTTCTAAATTCCTATTTGGATAATAATAAGCTAACCAATGATCAAAAGGTACAATATCGGAAAAAATAGCTGCTTGACCACCATTTTCATAAAAATCAGTTTGAATTTTATGATCACCTTGCTTCACATTTGTTATAAGAGCACGATCGATTTGTCCACCAACATCATACCAACGATCAATAACTTTCTTTCCATCAAAAGTTACTCGAACACGATCATCTGCCAAGGTATGAACAAAATAATCTCCCGCATTCATGTTCTGTGATTGATTAAATTGAGCTGTGAAATGATCATTTTGTACACCAGAAGGAGCTCCATATCCCCAATTATAATGAACTGTACCTCCTGTTTGTGTATAAGTGGCACTTTCTGCATTTCCAATCGAAGTTACAGTAAATAGTCCTGCAAAAGTTACTCCTATAAAACTTGTTATCAATCTTACATTTTTCATTATATCCCCCTATTAAATGAAATATTAATCAAATTAGAGTATATCACAATAATAAAAAATTACTATATGTATTTGTATAAAAGAATCAATTTTATAATTGTTTCTTTTCTTGAGTGGGATGGGCAGAATTTTAGAGGTGGTTTTTTTGAAAATACTAAGCGGCTTGATTCATTTCTTTCATTTTCTGATTGATTTGATCTACAGCTAGCTTTGAAGCATTATAAACAAGCGTCACAAGATTGAAATGTACTTTTGCTCGTTTTCCAGATCAATATCGGACATTTTTTAACTGAAAGGATTCTTTTAGATATGCGTTCACTCGTTCGACAGCACTTCTTTGATTGTAAAGCTTTTTTCATGCTTCTGTTCCACGACCTGGAGCGCTATATTTCCGAATATCGGTCTCCATTTTGATTTTGTAGCCTTTTGGCAAAGAGAATCCATCGCTAATTGGCAAGTCTTACACTTATTTGGTCTTGTGTACGGCAATGTTTGATATTTATCATCAAAACTATCCTAGCGATAAGAGTGTTCACGCACGCAAGTAGGAGCGAAATATTCATCAAAACTAAGGAGTTTCCCTTCGTTTTTTTGTTATAAGCAATGATTGCTTTTATTTTCATGCGGTGAAGTTATGTGTAGTAGAGTAAGAATTCGTCGCTTTACTATGTTACTATAGTAGGTTTCCTTGAACTCCCCTCGACCGTACGTACTCGTCTCCGAGTATACGGCTTTCCACTTACATGGGCTGTATAATACAATTTCTGAGTCTTGTATAGAGCCTTTCGCTCCTTTCGCCATGTACTAGGCTTTCCCTAGCTCGGACTACTACGAGAACTCCGTTACCATATTGGATATTCAGTACCTTTGCACATAGCCTTCTTTGGCTCTCCAACTTAGGCAATCTCCATTTAGTATGTTACGTACAGGCACGATAAGTTATCGGAGGGAACATTCATCCTTTTCCTATACTGAAGGTGTGTCTATCCTTGTGACTCAGAAACTAGGAAAATAGTTGCAATTTATAACTTTTCCAAATTTTAATAACTTCAAAATTTGGAAAATCTAGTGATTCATAAATATTTTCTTTTTTTATGTTTAAATCACAAAATCTAGTGATGAACCAAATAAAGAACATCAAAAGAAGAGCTTACGGACACCGCAATTTAGAACGATTTAGACTGCGTGTATTTTTAGAATGTACAGGTAATACTTATAAAAATACTATAGCGTAAGTTTCTATTTGTTCAGCTACAACAATGGTAGTTGAAGAAGGACATCACCTGTTCGGTTACGCACTCTCGTTAACTTATTTCTAGGATTATGTGTAAACCACAGAAAATGGTGAAGAGTTGTGAAAAATAGAAACTCAGTAAAAGCATTAATTGTACGAGATGATCATTTTTTCAGGCTGTGCAGAAACCCTTCTCCACAGCCTGTTTTTTTGTCTGAACATCTTTTTATCTGTCAACATTGATAAAAAAGATGCAAAGGAATAATGCCCTATGATGGGAGCACTGAAAAATCATCGTGATGAGCGTGTAACAATTTCTGTAGAAGAGCTAGTTCCACAATACCATTTCCTTTGTGCCATTGAGGCAACAATTGATTTTCATTTCATTGAAGAAAAATTACGTCCTTATTATTGCGAAAACAATGGAAGGCCTTCGATTCATCCAATTGTTTTATTCAAGATGATGTTTATCGGTTATTTTTACGGAATTCGATCTGAACGCCAATTAGAAAAAGAAATTAAAATGAATGTTGCCTATCGTTGGTTTTTAGGATTTTCTTTATCTGATACTGTACCAGATCATTCCACAATAAGCTGGAATCGTCGGACTCGTTTTATTCATACGAATATTTTTGAAGAAATCTTTGATGAAATTGTACGCCAAGCCACGGAACATCGAATGGTAGGTGGTCGTGCATTAATGACAGATTCTACTCACATCAAAGCGAACGCCAATAAAAATAAGTTTATTCATAAAGAAAAACCTAAATCTTGTATAGAAGAATTAGAAGAGGCTGTCACACAAAATCGTGAGGATCATGGAAAAAAGCTTTAAAGCCCAAAAAGGAAGGTGTTGCCAACAAAGATAAAATCCGTGAAAGTACAACAGATCCAGACAGTGGTTTTTTAATGAGAGATGGAAAACCAAATGGATTTCACTATTTAGATCATCGAACAGTTGATGCGAAATATAATATTATCACGGATACATGTATTATACCTGGAAATGTGGCAGATTCCGAGGTGTATTTGGCACGCCTTCAAGCTCAAGTTCAAAAGTTTCAATTTCAAGTAGAAGCGGTGGCACTGGATGCAGGGTATTTTACAGGACATATCTGTAAGAAATTATTAGAGCAAAATATTTTCATGGTGATGGGATATCGCCGATTTGGCAATCAAAATAAGGAAGTGCCAAGACGATCATTTCGTTATGTTTCTGAAAGTGATGTATTTGCATGTCCAATGGGATGTATTTTGAAGTATGCGACGACGGATCGAGAAGGATATCGTCATTATAAAGCGGACAAAAAGGATTGTGCCGTATGTCCTTTGCGTTCAGATTGTTTTTCAGCGACTCAAAAACGTCGAGAGATTACACGTCATATTTGGGAAGATTATAAAGATATTGCACGAGCATACAAGCGAACGAAAACAGGAAAACAATTATATAAAGTGCGCTGTTCTACAATTGAGCGGAGTTTTGCCGATGCGAAAGAACTACATGGCTATCGATACGCTCGGTTCCGAGGGCTGAAGTCTGTCCAAATACAGGCATATCTCACAGCAGCCTGCTAAAACATGAAAAAAATAGCCCTTCATCTGACCAGAAAGGGTCAGTTGAAGGGCTATTTTTTATTTAATATAAGGAGCTGGATCTACAGCGTTTGATTTACTTTGATTCCATTCGCCGAAGTGCAGTTCGAAGTGCAAGTGTTGTCCTTGTGAATCCCCTGTATTTCCCATGATTCCGAGCTGTTGCCCTTGTTTTACAGTTTGTCCAACCGAAACAGAACGGCTATTCATATGAGCATAAACTGTTGTGTATGTTTGGCCGTTTATACGGTGCGATAAGTATACAACATTCCCGTAACTAGTAGAGAAATCAGAGCGAATAACAACGCCGTCAGCTGCAGCAAAAATTGGTACCGTACCAGAAGCTGCGATATCTAGGCCTTTATGACGATCACGTGTTGGATCATTAAAACCAGAAGAAAATCTACCAGCTGCTGGTTTAATGAAACCGCCAGTACTTTCTCCTTGAGGTGCAGGGGCAGTTTGAGATGAAGGAGCTGTTTGCTGTTGCCCTTCAGCTTTTTTCGATTCATTTGCTTTTTTAGCGTCTTCTGCTCGCTTTTCTTCTTCAATTGCATTTTGGACAGCTTTCCGCTGATTTTCTAAAATACCTTTTGATTCTTCTAAGCTTTCCATCTCGGAATCTATTTTTGAAGCTTTTGCGTGTAAATCAGCAATCAAAGTTTGTTGTTGCTGTTGATTTGCTTGAAGCTCTTGCTGTTGCTTCTGTAACGTTTGCTCTGCTTCTTTTAGTTGCTGTTCTTTTTTCTCAACCGCTTCTTTTTCTTTTTTAACGGTATCTTGGTCGTGCGTTTGTTGTTTAACCATGTCTGTATCGCTATTTAAAATTAAACTAACAGAATACACATTTTCTAATAGTTCAGCGATATTGTTCGTATTAATTAATACCTCTGTAATTAAATTTGTACGTGGTTTTTCTTGCATAGATTGTAATCTTTGCTTAATTAATTCTTGGCGCGTATTGATTTGCTTTTGTAATTCTTCGATATGCTTTTTTTTCTCTGTAATACTTGCTTGTGTTTTTTCAATTTCTGTTTTTGTTGCTTTTAAATCTGTCTCATTTTTATTAATAGAAGCAGTTAATTCATCGATTTTTTTCTGTAAGTCTTGAATTTCTTTTTCTATTTTTTGTTTTTCTTCTGATTTCATATGTAACTCTTGTTGTTTACCGTCTAGTTGTGATTGAATATTAGATAATTTATCTTGACTCGTCTCCGCATACACTGGTGAAAGCACGGGAGAAACGAGAATAGTACCGGCTGTCAATAAACTAAACGCTGTTATTTTTTTGTTCATCTGCCTATCTCCTTTCCCTATGTTTCTATCTAATCATAGAAAGGCGAAAAATGTCTATTGTTGTAATGATAATGTAAAAAAATATTTAAGGAATTGTTATTAAATGGCGAAAATTAGAAGAATTTTACGTCTTAATTGTTCGTTTCTATGACGTATATTAATTTATCATAGTTAATAGATTTATTGCAATAAATAAGAAATAAGGAATCGTTCTCATGTGAGGTTTCCTAACATTGTTTTATTTTTGTCAACAAAAATATTTGCATGCTGGTAAACTTATTTAGTTGTCAGATTTCTATTTTTGTCTTATCATTTTAGGAGGGGAAGAAAGTATTGAATAGTCGAACAATATTTAATACTTTTATTTTCATATTTTATAGAAAAATAAAATATGAAAATAAAAAACATCTAAGAAGGGGGTTGCAGCAAGTATGAAAAGAATTGGACTTGCATGGCAAATTTTAATAGGTCTTGCTCTCGGTATCCTCGTAGGGGCGATTTTTTATGGGAATCCAGAGGTTGCAAAGTTTCTACAACCGATTGGTGATATTTTTATTCGTTTAATCAAAATGATTGTTGTACCAATTGTAGTAGCAAGTATTGTTGTTGGTGTTGCCGGCGTTGGCGATGTGAAAAAGCTTGGACGTTTAGGCGGAAAAACAATTATTTATTTTGAGATTATTACAACGATTGCGATTGTTGTTGGTTTATTAGTAGCAAACATATTCCAGCCGGGAAAAGGCGTGGATATGTCAAACTTACAGAAATCAGATATTTCTAAGTATACAGCTACAACAGAGCAAGTACAGAGTCATTCATTTGCAGATACGTTTGTAAATATTGTTCCAACGAATATTATGAAGTCGTTAGCAGATGGTGATATGCTTGCAATTATTTTCTTCTCTGTATTATTTGGTTTAGGTGTAGCGGCAATTGGAGAAAGAGGAAAACCAGTTCTAAATTTCTTCCAAGGTGTAGCCGATGCGATGTTTTATGTAACAAACCAAGTAATGAAGTTTGCGCCGTTTGGTGTGTTTGCGTTAATTGGCGTAACGGTTTCTAGGTTTGGTGTAGCGTCATTAGTTCCATTAGGTAAATTAGTTATTGTAGTTTATGGCTCAATGATTTTCTTCGTTGTTGTTGTATTAGGTCTTACGGCAAAGTTATTTGGAATTAATATTTTCCAATTCTTTAAGATTTTAAAAGACGAGCTTATTTTAGCATATTCTACAGCAAGCTCAGAGACGGTTCTACCAAAGATTATGGAAAAGATGGAGCGTTTCGGATGCCCGAAAGCAATTACATCTTTCGTTATTCCAACTGGTTATTCATTTAACTTAGATGGTTCAACGTTATATCAAGCAATTGCAGCGATTTTCTTAGCGCAAATGTATGGTATTGATTTATCTATTTCACAACAAGTTACTTTACTTCTTGTATTAATGGTTACTTCAAAAGGGATTGCTGGTGTACCGGGCGTATCATTCGTTGTATTATTAGCAACGCTTCATACAGTAGGTATTCCATCTGAAGGTTTAGCGTTTATCGCTGGTATTGACCGTATTTTAGATATGGCACGTACTGCAGTAAACGTAGTAGGGAACTCTTTAGCTGCGGTTGTTATGTCTAAATGGGAAGGACAATATGACGCAGAAAAAGGACAAGCTTATTTGAAAGAAATTTCAGAGAAGCAAGTAGCTTAATTGATGGAAAGGCCTTCACGGTGCACGTGAAGGCTTTTTACTATTTAAATACACGTTAAAAAACCTCATATATCAAAAAAATACCAACTATTTTGATGGAAATAATGTTTGACATTTTCTCTTGTAGCGAGTAAAGTAAGGAAAGATTAATTTACACAAAATATAATATGAAACCTTCTTATCAAGAGAGGCGGAGGGACTGGCCCTACGATGCCTCGGCAGCGGACTTATAATAGAGTGCTGTGCCAAATCCAGCAAGCGATATGCTTGATAGATGAGAAGAGTGTTTCTTATATATGATATATAAGACCTCTTCTCTTCAGAAGAGGTCTTTTTTCGCTCTTGTGAAGGATAGGTTTAGAAAGAGGAGAGGTTATAACGTTGGAACAAACAAAAGGAAATGGGTGGGCATTATTACCACTTGGCATATTTTTAGCATTATTTATTGGTTCTGGTGTAATTACAGGGGACTTTTATAAGTTACCCATTTTGGTTGCGATTATAATTGCAGTTGCTGCTGCATTAGTAATAAATAGGAAAGAAAACTTTACGACAAAGGTTGAACGTTTTGCTAAAGGGGCTGGCAATCCGGATATCATGATCATGGTATTGATCTTTGTATTAGCAGGTGCATTTTCTGAAACGGCAAAAGGTATGGGCGGCGTTGCGGCAACTGTAAACTTAGCTCTTTCTATTTTGCCGCAAGGATTTTTAGTAGTTGGTTTATTTGTTATCGGTGCTTTTATTTCATTAGCAATGGGAACGTCAATGGGGACGATTGCTGCATTGGCTCCAATTGCAGTAGGGATTAGTGGAAACACGGATATTTCTATGGCACTTGCTATGGCAACAGTTGTTGGTGGTGCGATGTTTGGCGATAACTTATCTTTTATTTCAGATACGACAATTGCCGCTGTACGTACACAAGGAACGGAAATGAAAGATAAATTTAAAACAAATTTCTTAATTGTATTACCAGCTGCTATTGTTACGTGTGTACTGTTAGTCGTTCTTACGTTAGGTACTCATTCAAATATGACGGCACATGCATTTAACTGGGTAAAAATTTTGCCGTATGCTGGAGTATTAATTGCAGCGCTGCTTGGATGCAACGTACTAGTTGTATTAACTGGGGGAACAGTGCTAGCGGGTATTATTGGTATGGTAGACGGAAGCTATACACTAGCAAGCTTCTTTAAAAGTGTTACAGTAGGAATTAATGGGATGATGGAGCTTGTATTATTAGCAATCTTAATCGGTGGAATGGTTGAAATTATTCAATATAACGGTGGTATTCATTATTTAATGAATGTACTAACGCGTAATATTCGTTCGAAAAAAGGTGCAGAGTTTGGAATTGCTGGTCTTGTAAGTATGACAAATATGTGCACTGCAAATAATACGATTTCTATTATTTTCACAGGTCCACTAGCAAAGAATGTTGCAGACAAATATAATATTGATCCGAAAAAATCTGCGAGCTTATTAGATTTATTCTCTTGTAGCGTACAAGGATTAATCCCATACGGTGCGCAAATGCTAACGGCGGCAGGATTTGCTTCACTTTCACCAATTGAATTATTACCGTACTCATTTTATCCAATGTTAGTTGCGGTTTGCGGTATTATCTCAATTATTATTAATTTCCCGCGTCTCTCGCCTAAAGCTGAGAAAAAGGAATATCAAAAAACAGCATAATGAACAAAAGAGGATGTCTTATAGAAGGCATCCTTTTTGTTTTTTATATTACAACAATAGAACTCCATTTTTATTTATACAAATATAAGTCGCTGCTATGCATGGCCAGTTGCTCTCGCCCACCGAAAAAGAAAAGGGTTTTTATATTAGTTCTTCAATTTGCGTATATATATGTCGGTTTTTAACATGTTTTTCTATTATTCCAGGTCTGATAATAAATAGGACTTAAGTCCGAGAGAAAAACGGTTCTTAAGCTCGTTATAGAAACATGAAAAGATAGGTAAGATAAGAGTATCAAAACGAAGGGAGGCAAGCACAAGATGAAACAATTTTTAGCGTTTATGGCAGCCGGTATTTTGGCTTTAATTGCTCTTGGAAGTCTTGCTGGTATTGTAGGATTAGCAATTGGAGCAGGGATTGTGTATTGGAGCTATAAATCATTTGTGCGAGCACAATCATTTTTTGGAAAGTTAGCTTGGGGGATCGTTGGTTTAATTGGCTTGTCAATTGCCCTATCTCATTCTCCAGCGTTAATCGGTATTGCGGCATTAGTCGTTCTATATTACGGATACCGTGAATGGAAAAAAGAGAAAAATGTAGTAGATACTTCTTCTGATAGTTCGAAGCCATATAGCAATTTTGAAGATGAGTGGAACAGATTGATGAAAAATAACTAATATGAAATGAAAAAAATAATAGAGTAGAAGAGAGGAAGATTAAAAATGAAACAATCATTATTTGGACGTGTACGTAATGCAATACTTGCAGATCTTCATAATACGTTAGACGAGAAAGAAAGAAAAAATCCAGTTGCGATGTTAAATCAATATTTACGTGATAGCGAGCGTGAAGTAACAAAAATTGAAAAGTTAATTGAGCGTCATAAAACATTAAAATCTAATTTTGCTCAAGAACTTGAGCAGGCGCGATATTTCGTAAATAAGAGATCCAAGCAAGCTGTAATTGCAAAAGAAGCAGGAGAAATGCAACTGCATGAGCGTGCATTAGAAGAATTGGCATACTACGAAGGGCAAGTCGCTCGCTTAGAAGAAATGTATGCAGGTGTTTTAGAACAAATTGATGAGTTAGAGCGTCGTCTTCGTGAAATGAAAAATAAATTAAAAGAAATGAATGCAAAACGTATGGAATTAATGGCACGTGAAAATATGGCACATGCGAACCGTCGCATGAATACAGCTCTTCATAAAATGGATGAAAACAACCCATTTTTACGCTTTGAAGAGATTGAAACTCACATTCGTGATTTAGAGCTTCGTATCAATGAAGATCATACACGTGACACATTTGATATGAAGATTGCAAAGCTTGAACGCGAAATGAAGGAGAAAAAAGAAGTATCTTTAGACAAATAAGTAACAAAATAATTGTAGTATATTATATAAATATAAGTTGAAAAAAGGACATAAAAACCACTTTTTTTAAGGAAGGAGGCCAGAGCAACTGGCCATGCATAGAAGCGGTCAGGGCCTTTTCCTGCCACGTGCAAAGTTTAAAACAAAGGTAGAAAGCAAGTAGCGGCCATGTTTTGTTCTGCATAGCAGCCATTTATATGTTGAAAAATCATCTTGTATTTATATATAAAACAAGCTTATGATATAGTGATAGAAGAAAAGGTGTTGGAATACAATGCCTTTTTCTTCTATGTATATACAATAAAGAAGGGGGGAGCTGCAATGAAGAAACAATTTTCGAAAACACAATTATTAGGGATGCTCCTCGTCATATTTGCATTCGGTCTTTTTCTCGATATGATTCTTGGACACTTTGAGCCTGGTGCTCTTATTTTTGCCTTTATTATGATCATGTTTGGAAGACATTATCGAAAAAAGAATCGATATGTGAGAGGGAATGTGTGTCTATTTGTTGGGGGACTTGTTTTCTTATTTTTCCTATTTTCATCAGCAGCTTTCGTTCTCGTTTTATTTGCTTGTTTAGCTTTCATTGGTTACCAACTGATGCAAGGTCAGCAGAAGACAAAAGCGGTACAGGTAGAAATTAAGGAAAAAGAATATATAAATGAAGAAAAACCAATCTATCGAACAGAACCGTATATAAAGAATATAATGGTTGGTAACGTGCGAATAATGGACCATATATATGAGTTAGAAGATGTTAATATTCAATATGGAGTCGGTGATGTTGAAATTGATTTAACAACAGCTATGATTCCAGAAGGCGAAACGGTCATTGTCATTCGTGGTGTGATTGGTAATATTCGTTTGTATGTTCCATACGACATCGAATTATCTTTGAATCATTCTGTTATTGTTGGGAGAATATTGCTTCCATCGCATGAAGAAACAGGCTTTAATCGTAATGTGAAGTTTAGAACGGAACAGTATAAAGAAGCTCCTCGACGTATTAAAATTATTTCTTCGCTTATCGTAGGCGATACGGAAGTGAGGAAAATATAATGAAAAAACAGAAGAACATTTCATGGATGTATATTCGCTACTCGATATTGTCTTCTATGAGTATTGCACTTATTTGTACTATCGTTTTTATATGGAAAAGCCAGCAAAATATGTATGATTTATTGTGGAAAGAATCTATTGCTTCTGTTCCTGTTAGTTTGTTTATTTTAGGTACGAGTCTTCTCATTGGTGGAATTGTTGGCTATGCAATTGGCTATTATATGCAGCAGCGTATTCAAGGGTTAACGACTTTTTTATTTGAAGTAGAAAGAGGGAATTTTCCAAGAGATGCTTCGTTTACAGGGGAAGATGAATTTCAAGAAGTAGAACGGAAAGTAATTGCGCTTGCTAGACGTTTAGAAGAGCAAGCAGGATTATTTCAAAAAGTAACGAATGAACGAGCGCAGTGGAATGAAGAAATGAGGCAACAGGCCATTTCAGAGGAGCGACATCGTTTAGCGAGAGAGCTTCATGATTCTGTTAGTCAACAGCTCTTTGCGATGTCGATGATGATGTCAGCAATTAATGAGCAAACCACTCATATACCAGAGGGTACGCAAAAACAATTAAAACTTGTTGAAAATATGGTTGTAAATGCTCAATCAGAAATGAGAGCGCTTCTTCTTCATTTACGCCCCGTCCAATTAGAAGGTAAAAAGTTAACCGAAGGCATTGAAGAGTTATTGACAGAGCTTTCAAGAAAGCAGCATATGAAGATTGAATGGTTGATTGAGCCAATTCAATTGAAAAAAGGTGTAGAAGATCACTTATTCCGTATTGTACAAGAAGCACTATCCAATACATTACGGCATGCAAAAGCAAAGAAAACAGAAGTAAGACTGCGTCAAATTGATGAATATGCAATTTTAAAAATAATTGATGATGGCGTAGGCTTTGAAGTAGGAGTGAACAAAGCAGGATCATATGGTCTTCGCTCTATGCAAGAGCGCGTTCATGAAATTGGCGGAACTTTAAAGGTATTAAGTTTTCCGAATAAAGGAACGCAAATTGAGGTGAAAGTGCCGATTCTTTTAGAAAGAGGGGAGGAACAAGATGATTAAAGTATTGCTTGTTGACGATCATGAAATGGTTCGTATGGGTGTATCGGCCTATTTATCGACTCAGCCAGACATTGAAGTTGTAGGAGAAGCGGAAAATGGAAGAAAAGGTTCAGAATTAGCACTATTACTAAAACCAGATATTATTTTGATGGATCTTGTTATGGATGAAATGGACGGAGTTGAAGCAACGAGAGCGATTATTCAAGAATGGCCAGAAGCAAAAATTGTTGTTGTGACAAGCTTCTTAGACGATGAGAAGTTATATCCGGTTATTGAAGCTGGTGCAACTAGTTATTTGTTGAAAACATCTAGAGCAAGTGATATAGCAGATGCAGTTCGAGCGACATACGATGGAGAAACAGTACTCGAACCGAAAGTTACCGGAAAAATGATGTCACGTATGCGTCAAAAGAAGGAACAGCCACTGCATGAAGAGTTAACAGAACGAGAGTTTGAAATTTTATTATTGATTGCCGAGGGAAAGAGTAATCAAGAAATTGCTGATGAACTATTTATTGCTTTAAAAACAGTGAAAACGCATGTCAGTAATATTTTAAATAAATTACATGTAAGTGATCGAACACAAGCAGTTATTTATGCGTTTCGTCATCAGATTACAAATTGAATTACCCCGCCTATCGTTTCAGGAGTGCACCTCAATTGCTAGACACACTCTAACAATTGGAGGTGCTTTTTATTCTGTATGTGTTCAATATATTTTTTGAATATGATTCCTCTGAATATTTTCTAAAGATGGATTAGAACGGATGAAATTGGCGAATGCTTCTTGATCTGTTGGGCCTTCAACGCGATTTCGCCCTTTTTGAAATATGGTAAACTTATCTCCGCCATTTGCTAGAAAGGCATTTGCTACGACAGAGTATGTTGTATAATCTTGGAGCGGCTCACCGTTTTCTAGTGTAATTGATTCTACCCCATTTTTCCCCCATGTGTAACGAATTCCAGATACTTGTAACATTCTTATTGCATCATCCCATTGTTCGTGCAGGACATTTCGAATTTCTTTACCGGTTAAATCCATTTTAATGAGTTTATTTTCAAAAGGCTGGATGAGAAATGTATGTTTCCATGTAATGAAACCTTCTGGTAAATTATGGCGTATTGTGCCAGGGTTAACAAATGCAATGTCAGCTTGCATAGCTTGACGCTGGGATGCAGCAAGAAGAGCACCAAGATCTGATTCTCCGTCATTATTTTGATCTCGCGTCAGCTCGTGTACACTTTTTCCTAGTACTCGCTCGGTTATTGGAGCTATTTTTGCTTGATAGCTTTGAATCCATGATTGGATAATCGGATTAGGTTGCATTTCGTCGGGATAAGTAGGAAGAATCTTTGCTGTTTTTTTGGTGATGTCTTTTGTTTTGCGATTAATTGTAATTTGTACATTTGCCAAAGCTCTTCCGTAAGAGTACGCTTCAACAAGTAGTTTTCCATTCACATATCCATTCATATAAGAATGATTGTGTCCGCCAAATAGTATATCTACATCATCATCAAGTTTGCTGGCTAAATCAGCAAGTGGCCCGTAGGTACGTCCGTCTGTTGTCTTACCATCTAAGTGAGCAAGAACGATAATAGCATGGATGCCTTTTTGTTGTAATTCTCGTACGTATGTTTGAACAGCAGTAGCTTCATCTATAAAAGTGACTGCCGACATATCGCTATGCATCGTAAGAAAGGGTGTTTCTTTTGTAACGATACCAATAAAAGCAATAGGAATCCCATCAATCCACTTAATTGCATATGGTGGGAATAGAGGTTGATTTGTGTTAGCATTTAGTACATTTGCACAAACATAAGGGAAAGAACTACCTGAAAACATACCGGTTTTTGGATGAAACCCGCCGTCAATTAGTCGTTTTAGCTCTTCTACACCTTCGTCAAACTCATGATTACCAATTGTTCCAACGTCAAATTGTAGCATGTTTAAAAATTCTATCGTTGGCTCATCTTGAAAGAGAGCCGAAATGGGGGGGCTGCCGCCAATCATATCACCAGTATGAACAAGTAAGGTATTTGAAAATTGTTGTTTATAGGCGTTGATATAAGAGGCTATGTAGTCAGCGCGACCGGCAGGTTTTCCGTGCAGTGGTGTAGTTGTGTTAATTTGTCCGTGTAAATCGTTTAATCCAATTATTTGTACGGGTATTTCAGGAGACTCTTGAGGGGAAAAAACAGAAGAAAGAGTGAAAGAAATAAGAAAAGGAATATACATAAGAAAGATAAACATGTTGTCACTCCTTTACATATACTGGTATTTTTATTGTATTAAAAGGACAACTTTTTATTTTATTAAAAAATCGTAAATCTTTTATGGGAATTATAAAATTTTTGTTTCTCATACATTTACTTTAATTTTCTCTAAGTGAAGTGTCACTTTATTTTATGAGGAAAAGGAGGATTTATTATTTATTATAGAGAATAATGTAATTATCCACTTGCTGGAAAGAACAAACGAAGCAGAGGTGACGAAAATGCTTGTAATGGGTGTATTGTTGTGTATTACTGCAATTTGTGGTTTTATATGGTTATATTATTCTCGTTCGCTTAAGCAGGCAGGAGTGTTACTTTTTGATAAAGGTAGTTTGTTTGCAAATCAATCCAGATTTTTAGTATGTTCGAAGTGTGGCAGTGCACAGGCAAGAAATGGTGGATATCAAGAGTGTTGCCGAACAAGGTTATGAAAGAGTAACAAGCCTCACGTGATGTGAGGCTTGTTACTCTTTCACAGCTGTCCAAATTGTCCAACGATCTTGTTCTATAATAGGAGAGTTCTCGTAAAGCTTAGAGTGAATATGTTGTAATAACTCAGAAAGCTCATTGTCTGATAATTCATGGAGAATAGAGCGACCTGTACGCGGTGATAAGTCTTGAAGTAAATCTTTAATTGAAGAGTGGATTTTACGAACTTCCCAAAAATTTTGAATTGGATTTGTATAAAAGCCGATATCACGTAACAAATGTAGGATTTGATTTGTTTCCGGTCTTCGTTTTGCTTCTATATGAATTAATTTTGGATAGCAAGAAAAGAAATAGCCACGAATATGTTCTGGACTTCCTGGAATCGTACAGTCTTCAATTGTCCGGTCTTGGAGAATAAGGATACCGTTTCGCTTTAAAATGCGATATGCTTCTTGAAAAAATTTCGGAATATGATCTAGATGATGAATGACCGCTCGTGATAGAACAATATCAAAGGTTTCATCTGCGAAAGGAATGTTATAAGCGTCACCTTGTGTAAAGGAAGCATTTGAAATATGAGTACAGTTTTCTTTGGCAGCTTGAATCATCTGATTTGAAAAATCAACACCAATTACTTCAGCTCCCATCAAAGCGAGTTGTTTCGTATAAATACCACCACCGCATCCGATATCAATTACTCTTTTTTCTTTGACATCTACAATATTTTGTATCATATGTGTCCATGAATCTGTGGCTTGACGATTGGTATACGTATATTTGTTGTCTGAACTATGAAAATTTATCGGCATGTTGTAACCTCCTTTTCATGTATATTATATCGAATTTCATTTGTTAGGCTGATTTTGTTTTCTTTCGAGTACAATAAGTTTTTCTTATTTTGAGGAATGAGGATGAGAGCTATGCGAAAAAAGTGGTTATTCATGTTCTTTCTTTTTTTATTAGTGGCATGTAATCAAGTAGATAAGAAAATAGAACAAGGTGAAAAAATAACAAAAGAAGCGGGGCGTATGATGGAAGAGGATGTACAAGTAATTGTATCTCTAGCAGGGAAACCAGAAACAACATTGAAGGATGAAGAAGCCAAAATAGCGGCTAATATAATTAGTAAAGCAGAGAAACAAAACGTAATCGGTGAATTAGGTGAACCCGAATATGTAATTACAATTAAGAAAAATGGGCAAGAAGAGAAATATAAAGCTTGGCTTCGTACAGAAGCGAGAACAGGGTGGTTACAAAAAGAAACAGATACAAAAAGTTTTTATCTCCTATCAAAAGTGGATACAGAAAAACTGCTTTCTTTATTCCCATCAGCACCTTTAATACAAAATGATGACGAACAACAATCAGCTATAACTAAAATTACGAAAAAAGATTTACAAATTACTCGTTTTCACATTAAAACAAAGGAAAATACAGTGTATTATACAGTATATTATACGATTTCAGATGCATTATATAAAAAGCTGGAAAAAGAAAAAAACTATTATTTTCAATTACAATTTCCTTCGAAAGTACAAAAGATACTAAATAAAGAAAACAGTGAACAAGTACAAGGTGAATTTGTGAAAGAAGGATATAAACAATATGAGGTGAACTTTGTTGTTCCTGCTAGCGGTATATCATCATCTCAATTAAAAGCGTTAGAAGCGTATTATGATCAATACAATCTAAACGTATTTAATTATAAAAAAGAAGAGAAAGGTGCGTTTCAAAACATTATTGAAATAGTGAAAGAATATGGAGAGAAGATGCAGTTAGAAAGATAATGGTTGTTATAAGAAATGAGAAAAAGAGTGATAAAATATCATCACTCTTTTATTTTGTTTTTGTGGAAGGCTCACTCATGGATTTTCGCGTAATAAAATAAGCGATAATAAGTGCAGAAAGGATAATGGAACTAATAAAAATATTGTCAGGTAACCAATCTAAAAGTAATACATGTCCAACAGTATAAAAAATTAGCATAGAAGCTAGAAAAGATAAGGCACCGATCATAACAGATTGTAATGTCACCGTTTTCACCTCCTTGCATTAATAGTATTGGCTAAAAATGGAGGAAATAAACGATAGTTTCCAATAAACTTAAAAAATATGACATAATAAGAAGAAAAAGATTATTGGTAAGGAGAGGAATATGAAACAAAATACAAAAGGATTATGGGGAATTATTGCAGCAGTTGGTGTTTTTCTGTTGTCTAAATTAAAATGGGTATTTGCTATTGTGAAATTAGCAAAGTTTTCTACTGTATTTAGTATGTTGCTATCTCTTGGCGCTTATGCAGCAATATACGGATGGAAATTTGGCGTTGCGCTTATATACTTATTACTGATTCATGAAATGGGGCATTTGTGGGCCGCAAGACGAAAAGGGATTGCAACATCACCGGCTATTTTTATCCCATTTATGGGAGCGGTTATAGGGATGAAAGAATTACCGAAAAATGCAAAAGACGAGGCTTACATCGCATATATGGGGCCGTTGTTTGGTTTACTCTCTTTTTTACCAGCGATTCCGCTGTATATGATAACAAAAGAGCCGTTTTGGGCACTTGTTATTGTACTTGGCAGTATAATTAATTTTTTTAATTTAATTCCCGTATCACCGCTTGATGGTGGACGAATTGTTTCTGTTGTTAGTACGAAAATTTGGGCGCTTGGCCTTGTTATATTGCTCGGTTATGCAATTGTGCAAAAAAGTATTTTTCTTGGATTTATTTTTATATTAGGTTGTCTAGAATGGCACAGAGTTTCAAAGCGAAATCAACCAATCCAAGAGCTTGGGTGGAAAATAAATACTGTAAAAGAATATATGATACGTTTGAAAGAAGAAATGCGAGAAACAGGTGCGCTTCATCGTACCATTTATATGATGCATCATGAAGTGATGATGCTTAGTCAAAAAGAACGAGATAAAACAGTAACAAAAGAAGAGCGTCAAAGAAAAATAGCTTTAGATTACTTACATCCTAAATTTGAACCACTTGATTACGTCCCGTATGAAGAGGAAAGAGAACAGCATCTTTTATTGATGCAAGATGCAGTAGCGGTGTCAGAGCGGAAATTACATAAGTGGGAAGAAGAAAAAGAACAGCATGAAAAGTACTATTCTGCAAATCTGAAAACACGTATAACTATGTTCATTTTGTACATGTTATTACTTGCAGTTCTTGGATATGCTTCCTATCAAGCAAATATTATTTTGCAAGATCAACTTCCGACACGTAATTTGTAAAAAAACGTTGTCGAAAAGGGAAGAACAATTTATACAGGAATCCTCATTTTTTTATAGAATATTACAAATATTACTCTTTTTAGAAATAAATGTAACATTCATATAAAGAAAAGAGGTAGGGTGTATGAAAAAAATGTGGAGTATACTTGGAATTCTTCTTATCATGGGAATCGCTAGTTACGGCTTAAGTAAATTTTTTATACACTATGCGAGTAAGCCAGTTGGTGTAGCATCAATGACAAAAGTAGAAGATGTGAATGAGTCGAAAGAAGTACTACAATTTATAGGAACAACACATGAAAGCTACAATAACTTTTTAAATTACGGAAAAGCAGAAAAGTATGCAGACGGAGATTGGGACCAATTAACGAAATGGTTTCAAGAACAGGAGAATGCTTTAAAAGATTTTGAGAAGAAAGTAAAAAACAAACAAATAAAACGGGATGTGAAACGAAGTTATGAAATTTTGAAAAAGGGAGTAACTACTCGAAATATCGAATATGTTGTTTATGCACATCGTGTATATCATGATCTTGATATTATTGTAAACGAATATACAGGTGAAACAAATATTTGGGGCTATACAGAGTTTGGAAATGGAAAAGATGTAAAATTAATTGAACAGGCACTGCAACAATAGTAATCTTTACTTTATGAGTTTTTCACAAAATCACCATGTTTATAGTGATTAAAATCACAACCTCTATTTTGGGTATACTATACAATGGAAATAGATAAAGAAATAGAGGAGTGAATAGTATGTTAAGTGCAAAAACAATTGAAATTGTAAAATCAACTGTACCGTTATTACAAGAAAAAGGTGTAGAGATTACAACACGTTTTTATCAAATTATGTTTTCTGAGCATCCAGAACTATTAAATATTTTTAACCATACAAATCAAAAAAAAGGGAGACAACAACAAGCATTAGCAAATGCAGTATATGCAGCAGCTAATTATATTGATAACTTAGCAGTAATCATTCCAGTTGTAAAACAAATTGGGCATAAACATCGCAGCTTAGGCATTAAAGCAGAACACTATCCGATTGTTGGAACGTGTTTATTGCAAGCGATTAAAGAAGTAGCTCATGCACCGCAAGAAGTTTTAGATGCTTGGGGTGAAGCTTATGGTGTAATTGCTGATGCGTTTATTAGTATAGAAGCAGAGATGTATGAAGAAGCAGCAGAAAAAACAGGTGGTTGGAGAGATTTCCGTAACTTTATTGTCGTGAAGAAAGAAAAAGAGAGCGATGTGATTACATCCTTTTATTTAAAACCGGAAGATGGAGGGGCGCTATCCTCATTCTTACCAGGACAATATGTAAGTGTACAGATAAACATTGAAGGAGAAACATATACACATAATCGTCAGTATAGTTTATCCGATGCTCCTGGAAAAGATTCTTACCGTATTAGTGTAAAACGTGAGAAAAGTATGGAAGGTCCAGAGGGAGTGATATCTAATTATTTACATGATCATGTAAAAGAAGGAGATATTTTACCCCTAAGTGCACCGGCAGGAGATTTTGTACTTAATATGGATTCACAATTACCAGTTGTGTTAATTAGCGGTGGAGTAGGAATTACACCAATGATGAGTATGTTAAATACATTAATTCAGCAATCACCAAACCGTAATGTATACTTTATTCACGGTGCGTTAAACAGCGATGTACACGCAATGAAAGATTATGTTGCAAATATAGCGCAAGAGCATGAACAAGTAAAAGCATATACTTGCTACTCTGCACCAACTGAGCAAGATAAGAATGTAAAAAATTATGATAGAGAAGGATTCGTTGATTTAGCGTGGTTACAAACTATTATTCCTTCCAATGAAGCAGATTTCTATTTCTGTGGACCGGTACAATTTATGAAGCATATTCATGCAGCTTTGACAGAATGGGGCGTTTCATCAGAACATATTCACTTTGAATTTTTTGGACCAGCAGCAAGCTTACAGTAATTAGAAAGAACGAGGTGTTAGTTCACCTCGTTTTTTGTTTGTTCTCGAAGGAGACGATTTACGGTTTCACGGCGAATGCCAATTAATTGCCCAATTTCAGCTTGAGTTAAGATTTCATAAATAGGGATATCTCCCAAATAGGTTGTAAGCCATTCTTGTAAACGATAAAGACGTTCTTTTGGTGAGACGGTTGTAAGTTGATCGATACGTTGCTGCATCATGCGTAACTTTGTTTGCAGTTGGAGGGCGATTTTTGCATAAGATTCAGGGGTTGTTTGTAATTGTTCATACCATGAGTTGCATGTAATCGGTGTTACTTCTGTTTTAATTAAAGCGATTGCAGTACCATGATATTCTTTCGGTGAGATTAAAGAGTGATGAGGAATTGTTTCACCTGGGACAATAATGTTAAATAAAAAAGGTGTGCCATCTTCTTGGACACGAACGACTTTTAATAGACCGCTTTTTATAAAATATAGAGGGCCTTCCTCTCCTTGGCGAAATAATATTTCTCCTTTATGTAAAATCACTGTAAGCACCTCTTTATATTTTGCTGTTAATTTCATTATAGAGGAATTGTTTATATAAAACTATACTTGATAAAGATACCGTATTAAAGTAGTATACTGTTTAGTGTGTATGTGTAAGAACGGTACTAGAAAGGAATATTTTTTAGGGGGCATACCATGTTAGATGGAAAAATGACTGATGTGAGAATTTCAGCTGATGCAGTGATACATGTAGAAGAAATGAAGGGCGGAGTTGTTCTATCAGTCGAAATAGATGGACAAATTATTTATACGATGGCATATGATGAAGAAACTGATAGTTATGCAGAGTTATACGATCGAAATGATAAACGGGCAAGACAAGTTCATGAAGATTTTATGGGATGGTCACTTGTACACTAATGGTAATGTTAACAATCCAATACATGCTGCTTTTCATTTATGAAAGAAGCATGTATTGGATTGTTTTATATTTATATGTTAAAAAACGGACATAAAGTATCTTCACTTTTTAGATGGACGAGAGCAATTTGCTGCGCATAGAAACGGTCAGGGTCTTTTTACTGCCACATGCAAAGTTTAAACAAAGTCAGAAAGCGAGTGGAAGCTCCTTTTTTTCTGCATAGCAGCAATCTATGTGTCGGAAAATCAAAATGGATTCATATATTTATAAAGATAAAACAATGAGATTGTATATATAATGTAATAATTACATAGGATTTGTAATACTCATTTCTATATTGTTAGGGCATTGTAAATGTATATGTTGTGTTTTTTCGGTATGATAAAGTAAATAAGAATTTTTCATTAGTTGAACCAATCAAGCTCTTATGGAAGTTTCATTTTCACCCATTTCCGTAGGAGTCTTATATATGAATACAAATTGAAAAAATGACATAAAAACCAATTTTTTAGGGGAGGAGACCAGAGCAACTAGCAGTTCATAGAGGCGGTCAGTTCCTTTTCCTGCCACGTGCAAAGTTTAAAACAAAGATAGACAGCAAGTAGCGGCCGTGTTTTGCATAGCAGCGGCTTAGATGTTAAAAGGTCAACTTGTATTTATATAGTACGTTAGAGCGGGATCAAGAAAAAAGATGCAATAAACATAGGAGTGATTGTTTTGGGAAATTTACATGTTTCTAACTTTATTTTATTATGTGTCTGCTCAGTATTATGTATTATTTTAGGAGTGTTTTTTTATACATGTATATAAAGAAACGCATTCTAAAAAAGAATGCGTTATAAAATAGAACTAATAATGAGGCGTGTGCCGAGAATAATTAAGGTGATACGTAATAAATTGATAATGGCATTACCACTTAATTTTGTATTAATATAGGCTCCTAATTTTCCGCCAATCCATGCCCCGGGGATTAAAAAAAGAGCATAGAGCCAGCTAACATTACCGAGGTAAATGTGAGTTGCTGAATTTACAATTGAAGATAAAAGAACAATAAACATGGATGTAGCAACGGCGATTTGTGCCGGAAAAGCAAAAAGAAGCATCATTGCTGGAACTAATAAGGCACCTCCGCCAATCCCGAATAACCCAGAAATAAAACCTATACCAAATGAAATAATGATAGCAAGAAAAGGCGGAAACTGATAGGTGATGGTTTCTCCTTCTGAAGTTGTAAAGGAACGTTTAATAGTAGAACTGTTTGAAAGGGAGATGGGTTTCAGTTTATCTCGTAGCATTAGTAAAATCGATACGAGAATAAGAAAGACACCAAAATATAAAGAAAAAGATTCTTGATTTAAAAATTTATTTGCCCATGATCCGATGATTCCTCCAGGGCCACTCCCGATAAATAAAATAAGACCACTTTTGTAATCTATTCGTTTATGCTTCATATAAGTAAGGGTAGAAGCCAAACCTGTAAATACGACAGTAATAATTGAAGTACCAACGGCTAATTGCGGGGAAATGCTATGTAAGCCAATCAGTAAAGGAACGATAATAATTCCACCACCAAGGCCAACTAGACTTCCAATCGTACCTGCTAATAATCCAACAAGTAGTAGCATAATATATTCCAACTGTAACATCTCCTCTTTTATAGCAAATACATCATTCATTATACAATGTTTTGAATGAGAATGATGTTTGTTTACAAAAAAGTCGTCTTCGTATGTAGAAGACGACTTTTTTTAGAAAATAAGATTTAATACGTAATAGCATAAAGCAGCCAATGAAGCTGAAATAGGAAGTGTGATAACCCATGTAATTAACATGCGTTTTGCTGTTCCCCATTTTACACCCTTTACGCGATGTGAAGCACCAACACCTAAAATAGAAGATGAAATAACGTGTGTTGTACTTACTGGTAAATGAATGAAAGTTGCGCCGAAAATAACAAGTGATGATGATAAATCAGCAGCTACACCATTTACAGGGCGGATTTTCATAATTTGTCCACCGACAGTTTTAATAATTTTCCATCCTCCAATAGAAGTACCAAGACCCATTGCAGTCGCACACGCGAGTTGGACCCAAAAAGGGATATCTGTTGAAGTGTGATAATTATTTGCAATAAGTGCCATTGTAATAATACCCATCGCTTTTTGAGCATCGTTTGTGCCATGTGTGTAAGCTTGCATTGCGGCTGTGAACACCTGGAATATACGGAAATTTTTATTCGTTTTCGTCAGGTTAAAGTTTTTAAAGAAAACTTTAAAAATGCTATACACGATGTAACCAATGACGAAAGCAATAATTGGTGAAGTAACTAAAGCTTCAATAATTTTAATGAAACCTTTATAGTTTAATGAATGTACACCAGCGGCAGCGATAGCTGCCCCAGCAATAGCACCGATAATTGCATGAGATGAACTACTTGGAATTCCATAGTACCAAGTAATTAAGTTCCATGCGATGGCAGCAAGAAGCGCTGCTAAAATAACAAGGCTACCATTTGGTAATGTAAATGGATCAACAATATCCTTTGTAATCGTCTTTGCTACACCCGTAAATGTCATTGCGCCTAAAAAGTTCATAATAGATGCCATAAGAATGGCTTGTCGTGGCTTTAAAGCCTTTGTTGAAACAGCTGTTGCGATTGCATTTGCTGTATCATGGAATCCGTTAATAAAGTCGAAAGCTAAAGCACAAATGACAACTAAAACGGTTAAAATCAAGAGTGTATCCATGATCAAACTCCTTATGCGTTCTTCATAATAATTGTTTCTAAAACATTTGCTACGCTTTGACAGCTATCAGCAACTTCTTCTAGTTCTTCGTAAATTTCTTTGTATTGAATAATCTTAATTGGATCCTTTTCACGAGAGAACAAATGTTTAATCGCATGTCTACGAATATCATCACATTTGGATTCGTAATCTTTAATTTTGATTGCATTTGTACGAATATCGAGCAGTTTTTTATTTGACATCAATTCAATAGAAGAAGCAATTTCAATCGCACATTGATTAATTGCATCAACGAATTTAATCATGTACTCGTCAGCTTCTGTAATAGAGTACATCTCAAATAGACCAGCACTATGATCTAATCCGTCCAATACATCATCCATACTCATTGCAAGTTGCAAGATGTCTTCACGTTCAATTGGAGTAATAAACGCTTTGTTTAATTCCATAATGATTTCGTGAATATATGAGTCGCCTTTTGACTCATATTCTTTCATGCGCATGGAGAACTCTTTTAAATCACTTGCGTTTTTAATTTTGTACTCCATAAAAAATTGCGCGCCTTCTTTTAAATTTTCGGAAATATTCGTTAACATTTCTGAAAATTTATCTTTTTTCGATTTGAAAACCATATTGTTACCCCCACCAAAAAATAGTTATGTAAAGCATATTGGCTAGTTCATTCTATCAAAAAGCTGTCGTTTTTTAAAACATTTTATCGAAAAGTTTACAAAAACTTAACATTAGACATATTGAAAAATTAGCAATATTAATAAAAAAATATTAATGTACTCGTCTATAGAATGTCCTTTTCTTATAAAAAGTATGACTAGTAAAGAGAGCTTACACTTGACGAATTATAGTGGTATCATGGAAAATTTGTAAAGGTATAACGTACATATATACATTTGAAAGTAAGATAGAGGAAGTGAATGAATGAAGTTCAGCAGCACTTGTTTACAAAAGATACGGGAGTGGTTCAAAAAAAGAAAAAGGTTGCGAATCGCATTGTTAACAATAGGTTTTGTTTTCTTATCCTTGTTTATCTTTGTGAATATAATGATTACAATCCAAGATATTTCGGCATTAAAACAAGCAGTACCTCAGCCAACAGTTATTTATGATGCAAATAAGGAAGTAGCGGCAACGTTATCCTCTTCAAAAACGGATGGAATTAAGCGAAAAGACATTCCAGATGTTATGGTGGAAGCGGTTGTCGCAGTAGAAGATAAAAAATTTTATGAGCATCGCGGTGTTTATTATAGCGGAATTTTTCATGCGATTGTTAAAAATATAACAGCAGGAGAAGTTGTTGCTGGAGGAAGTACAATTACACAACAGCTGGCTAAAAACGTATTTTTAACACAAGATCGAACGTTTTCACGAAAATTTAAAGAATATTTTATTGCAAAGAAAATTGAACGCACATATACAAAAGATGAAATCGTAGAGATGTACTTGAATCAAATTTATTTTGGTGAAGGAGCTTGGGGGATTAAAAAGGCGGCAAAAACGTATTTTGACAAAGAAGTAAAGGAATTGACGATTCCAGAAGCTGCTACTTTAGCTGGATTAATTAAAGCACCTTCTATGTACTCACCTTTTAAAGACTTTAATAAGTCGATTACAAGAAGAAATGTTGTTCTCTCGTTAATGAAGGAACAAGGGTATATTACAGAGAAACAATTTCAAATAGCACAGGATGAAGGACTTTCACTTCATCGCGGTGTCGAAGATAAATATAAAGGAAAGTACTCTCAATATGTTGATTACATTGTTCGAGAGGCAATGAATAAATATAAATTGACACAAAATGAAATTTTATCAGGCGGTTATCATATTTACACAGAATTGAATCCAAAAATGCAAGAAGCTGCAGAAGAGGTTGTAAATAATGATAATTATTTTCCAAAAACTACTTCTGATCAGATTATGCAAACAGGTGTTGTGCTTATGAATCCCAAAACGGGCGGTATTCCAGCCCTTGTAGGTGGGAGAGGGACATATCAATTTTTACAGTTTAATCATGCGGTCCAACTTAAACGTCAGCCAGGTTCCACATTAAAACCCCTAGCAGTATATACACCAGCATTAGAGCAAGGATATGAGGTATACGATGTCTTAAAAGATAAACCGCTTGAAATTAATGAATATAAACCAAAAAATAGCGGGAATGTATATCATGGTAATGTGACGATGTATGAGGCAATGGCTAATTCATATAATGTACCTGCTGTTTGGCTATTAGAACAAATTGGTTTAGAAAAAGGTTTGAAGTCTTTAGAACGTTTTGGTATTCCACTGCAAGAAAAAGACCGATCGTATGCGTTAGCGCTAGGAGGGATGAGTGAAGGCACCTCTCCTCTTGTTATGGCGCAAGCGTATGCGACATTTGCAAATGATGGTGTACAAATGGAAGCACATGCAATTCAGGAAATTCAAGATGGTGAAGGGAATACAGTAGGAAGATGGTTAAAAAAAGAAGTTCATGTTACAGATGAAAAAACAGCACAAAAGATGACATACTTATTAAAAGGGGTTGTAGAGAAAGGAACCGGGAAAAAAGCGAAACTTAAAAACGTAGAGACTGCTGGAAAAACAGGCACAACACAATTAGCAGATGAATCAAAGAAAGGCTCAAAAGATTCATGGTTTGTTGGCTATACACCAGAATTGCTTGCATCCATTTGGGTTGGTTACGATAAAACAGATAATGAACATTTTGTGCCAGCTGGTAGTCCAATAACGACAACAATGTTTCGCGATATTATGAATAAAGCAATTGGAAAGCCAATTCAAAAAAACTTTGATTTGTCTCTTATATCAGAAGCAGAGTATACAAAACAGTTACAAACAATTGAAAAAGAAATGAAGCGAAAAGAAGAAAAAAAAAAACAGGAAAAAAAACAAGGAAACGAACAAAAAGGGAGCTTGATGGATAAAATAAAGGAATGGTTTTCATCTTTTTAAGAAGTAGATCCCAGATTATTAAATAATCTGGGATCTATATATAGTTAGCACTGGGAGCGATATTACTTTAGTCACAACGTCTTTCGCGTCGTTTACATTTCTTTCTTTTGCACTTCTCTCTCGCACAATCTTGGTTACGTGTTTCATTATCATCGTTGTTATTAGCATCGTTATTATTTTCGTTATTGTTATCATTATTGTTATCATCATTATTATTATTATTATAGTTCCAACGCATGCTTTGAACATGGAACGTTGGTACATACGTAATTTGACCATCAACTTCTAGAAGGATATGATCTCTAGTACGGCCGACAACAATCCCTTCTATTTTTTTCGGACCTTGATTCAATTGAATTGTTTCCCCTTTTAGACGGTTAATAACACTTCCAAAACGGGTTCCGCTTACAATGATAGGGTCTTCATTTTGGTTATTTTGGTTGTTATTTTGTTCATTATCATCTGATTCTTCAGATTCATCTTCATATTGCTCAGCAAAGCCATTAATATGATGTGATGGGTAGTAAACAACACCATCGTCAGTTTGTACTACACAAAAATCATTTTGAATTTTTAATAATGTGCCCTCTCCTTTTTCTGGACCTCCTAAATTAACACTTACGTTTGTGCCAATTAAATTTTTAAAATTTCTCATCGAATTTTGAGAATAAAACGAATTATTGTATGGATACATCATACATAGTTCCTCCTTAATGGGGTTTTTTCTATTTAAATCATTTGTCGTTATATGATATTCATCTTTACAGGACAAGACCTAGGATACTTGACTAATTTATAAAAAATGGGCGTATGCATAAAAAAACAAGCACTCTGCTAGATTAAGAGTGCTTGTTGAGTTGAATATTTATATTTGTATGCATATTGCGGTCGGTGTTAGCTAACGTTGTATAAGAGATGATAATATTTCCTTTTGCAATTGGTTCATAAGCAAGATCATCGTATTGGCCAGTACTTTTGTTATGGACAGTTAGTTCGATAGAATCAAGGTTTGCATGTGCATACTTTTCTTTGATTTGTTTTGCAATTGTTTCTAGTTGCTTATAGGAAGTGGCATCAGTAATCACCATTCCCTTTAGAACAATTTTTTCTTTTTGTCTAGTTTGCGTTAGTGGTATGTGGTTTTCTTTTATATATAGGATGTGATAAGGAATGGTATCGTCATTTAATTCAGCTTTTGGTTTATTGTATTCTCCAATTAAAAAGAGTGTAAAACATAATGTTATACATGACATGAGAAGAATCCAAAAGCGGATAGATGATAATACTTTCATCCATATTCACTCTCGTTTCGTATAAGTTCTTTCATTATGAATTATACAAAATGAGCATTAAATTAACGTTAAGCTGAGGTAAAGAAAAGTAAAGATGGACTTTTTTGTGTATGTGTAAATACAAATCGAAAAAATGACATTAAAACCTTTTTCTTTTTCGGTGGGCGAGTGCACCTGGCCATGCATAGAAGCGGTCCAGACTTTTTCTTGCCACGTGCTAGATTTAAAATAAAGGGAGAAAGCGAGAGTAGGTCATGTTTTGTTAGGCATAGACGCAATCTATATGTTATTTATATAGTATAAGATGTTTTTAGATGTATATAAATCCAAATAGAAAACCCGGCATAAAAGCATTCGTTATCGGTGGGCGAGTGCACCTGGCTATACATAGAAGCGGTCCGGGCTTTTTTCTGCCACGTGCTAGATTTAAAACAAAGGGAGAAAGCAAGTGCAGACTCTTCTGCATAGCCGCAATCTATATGTTGAAAAATTAAAATGGATTGGAGATTGGAGGTGGTATTCAAATGATTTCTATTGGGTTAACGGGCTGGGGGGACCACGATTCTTTATATAAAGATGCATATGAAACAAAGCATAAACTGCAAACATACTGTGAGAATTTTCCCATTGTGGAAATAGATAGTTCTTTTTATGCTATGCAGCCTGTGAGAAATTATGAGAAATGGGCTATAGAAACACCGTCAAACTTTGCATTTATTGTAAAGGCTTATCAAGGAATGACAGGCCATATGCGCGGAGAAATTCCGTTTGCAAATATTGATGATATGTTTCACGCATTTAAAGAGTCAATTGCTCCTCTTCAAAAAGCCAATAAGCTGAAAATGGTATTATTCCAGTATCCACCTTGGTTTGATTGTCAAAAGAAAAATGTAGATTTATTACGTTATACAAAAGAGAAAATGAAAGATATCCCATGTTCATTAGAGTTTCGGAATCAGACTTGGTTTTATCCACAATTTCGTAATCGAACGTTGGAATTTATGAAACAAGAAGGTTGGATTCATACAATTTGTGATGAGCCACAAGCGGGAATAGGCTCTATTCCAATTGTATTAGAAGCAACGCATGAACAAATGACCTTAGTTCGGTTTCACGGACGCAATGTACACGGGTGGCTCGATAAGGGAGAGAACTGGCGGGCTGTTCGCTGCTTATATCGCTATAATAAACAAGAATTAAAAGAATGGATAGAACGGATAGAAGAATTGAAAACAAAAACAAAAGAAGTTTATCTTCTATTTAATAATAATTCTGGCGGAGATGCAGCAGATAACGCGAAACAACTCATGGATATGCTAGGTATGACGTACGGAGAACCTAAGCCCGAACAACTAAATTTATTTGAGTGAAGTGAAATATCATTCATTACTAGTCAAAAAAAAGAAAAACACTGTACAAACAGGGGGAATGTACAGTGTTTTTCTTTATGAAAAAAGAGGGGTAACAATGTTACTGAGCGTTTGGTTGATTTAACAATTGTTGGCTTCATAATAAATGATAATGGTTATCATTATCATTGTCAATGCTTTTTGTATCTTTTTCTTAAAAAATTTAAAGTTTACAAAAAACTGATTTAATAATATAATAACAACGTTTATGTGATAATAATTATCAGTATCATTCAAAGGGGCGGGAATAGATGAAAAATCCATGGAAAGTGATGACAACAGTTGCTGTTGTTTCCTCACTGTTACTTTCGGTAGGGTGTGCAGGTAAGAAAGAAGAAACGGCAAAAGGAAAAAGTACATATAGTGTACCAGTAACGGATTATACATTTGATACGGCAGCAAATATGTTTGCATATGCAGAATTCGAATTAGCTGGTGAACCGTTAGCAGAAGGTTTAGGGCTGGATTTAGATATTTTAGATGCGAAAAAACGAAATAAACCAACGAAATTTGATTATATAGCTGGCATTGAGTCTTATGAATACTCAGAAGAAGGGATGTATGAGGTAGTAGAAAAATCAGGACTTGGCTTCCATTTACTTAATGCACCAATTGTACAGAAGATGACAAAAGAAACAAATAAAGAAGCTCCGTCTTGGCTAGAAGAGCGTTTTTATACACTAGCAGATAGTGTAGGATATCCACGTAAAGAAATTTTTGCAAATATGTATCCGACATTTATGGAATATGCTGGTGGTGACCCTCATTATATGCAAAAAGTAAATACGTCCGTATATGCAGAAAATGATGATAATACATATGTACCAGCTTTCCAAATGGATTTTAAAACATTGCGCTGGGACCGTTCGAAAATGAATAAAACGTTAACACCAGCAGCGTACGGTTCAACATTTTTAAAGCAAGCATTATGGGCAGGGGATTTTTTAGGTGGTTTTCATACGGTAGATAAGGACGAAGAATTAGATGCTACATCAAATACGCAAGATCAAGATCCAAATATTCGCCTTGGAAAAAGTAGTGCTGATGGTATGCAAGGTGTTATTTTGACAGAAGAAATTTGGAATAAACTTGCATATATTCGCGATGGTCTATTCTATGATGCGAATGCAAAGCAATTAACAAACGGAGCAGGAAGTAAATATAGCCCTGAGAGTGGCTTTGTTTACTTACCTCATGAGATTAAAGTAAATGAAGATGAAAAGAATGGCATTGCGAAAGCTGGTCAATTAGAAGTGAAAGACGCACGTAGTATGCTTCGCGATCAATGGATGATGTTATGGCCAACTGCCGAATTTTTCGGAATGGCAGATCAGCGTCCGGACAATAAAAATGTAAACCGAGCGTTCCAAGCAGCATTTGATGGTACGCCTTTTGCCAAAGCGGCAACAGAAAATACAGATCTTGATGTAGCGAATGATGTGAAAGCAGATGATCCTTATTCATTGAATCGTGATGTCATGTTACAAGTCTTTAAAAATATTGAAGCAATGCACTATAATAAGGAAACAGGTGCGTTTGTTACAGAACATAGCGGAACAGAACAAGGAAAACGTATTGATACGTTTGACGTAGGTTATATGGTAGAAGCACTTCGTATATTCCAGCGTGCCATTGATGGTATGCCAGTTGGATATGCAAGCGGGGCAGAGGCACAAGGCTTACAAACAGAAGAAGGAAAAAGTGCCCTTAATATGATTAAGACGCAAGCAGATTTTCTATTAAAGAATATGAAAACAAAAGATGGTTTTATGGCAAATAGTTATACGATTGGAAAAGGACAAGATAGTGAACCTGTTACATTAGAAGCGCAGCTTGGAGCAATCCGAGGATTAACAGCGGCCTTTTTAGCGATCAAAGATGAAACGTATCGCGAAGAAGCGCGTAAACTATATGATTTAGTAGATCGTAAAATGTGGAATAAAGAAGCACATACATATGAAACGAAAAAAGGCGAAATGAAATATACGCCTTATACAGCTGGAAGTGTATCAGCAATGCTGCGTGTTGCATTGCAAAATTTAAGTAATACAGATACGGATAAAACGAAATATGATTCATTAGAACAAAAAACGATTACTTCTCGTTATGTTGATTTTTATGAACAAGTAATCAATGGACCTTCATTAAAAGAAGGAATGCAAACAAGTGAGTTCTGGGATACAGGCGATGTTTATATAAAAGGGAAGCTTGGGAATGCTGATAAGGACAATGTACCGCAAATTCAATCAGGGCACGGTAAGTATGGTATTGCCCCAGTTCTCGTTAATGTTGAAGTGAAGAAAGCAAAATAAGTTTATGATATTACTAAACCGAACAAGTTGATAAACTTGTTCGGTTTTTATGAAAAAAGGATGTAACAAGGTGAACTTTCCATCGGTAGGAGATATAGATAATAGGGAATGCTCGGTAGAGTGAGAAAGAAGGGTTAGATAATGAAGCGATTGTTTATGGCGGTTGTATTACTCCTATGTATAGCGATTTTTGCAAGTTGTGGGATGAAAACATCAGGAAAAGAAGAAAAGCGAAGCACTGCTGTTCATAGTAATAACATTGTAACGAGTGCTGATGGAAAATGGATTTATACAGCAAATATTGATATTAATACAGTAACAGTTATGGATACAAAAAGTAGAAAAGTAGTGTCAGAGATTCCAGTTGGAAAAGAACCGAGACAATTAACAATCAGTCCAGATGGAACGAAATTATATGTTTCTTGTATGTACGATAATAAAGTTGATGTTGTTTCACTTGATAAGAAGAAAGTGATTGAACGAATTCCAACTGAAATTGAACCATTTGGTGTCGTTACAAATCTAGACGGAACGAAGTTATATGTATCGAATTTTCGCTCCAGTAACGTATCAGTTATTGATCTTGAGAAGCAGAAAACAGTGCAAAAGATCAAAATTGGTGATCGCCCACGTACGCTTGCGATGACAAAAGACGGAAAGAAATTGTATGTACCGCACTATTTAGAGGGGAAAATTAGTGTTGTAGATACAGAGAGTAATAAAGTGAAGAAAGTGATTACACTTGCATCTTCACCGGACAAAGAAGACCGTAAAAAGAGTCAAGGAATTCCAAATACATTAGAGCAATTTGTTATTGCACCAGATGGAAAAACAGCTTGGGTTCCACATATGCTTACAAATGTAGATACACCCATTCAGTTTGAAGAAACAGTTTTCCCAACTGTGTCGATTATTGATTTAGAAAAAGATGAGGAAATTATAAAGCAACGGAAACAATTATTCGAAGCGATGAATGTGAAAGATACAAAAAATGAAACGATGATTGTATCAAATCCATATGACGTAGTTTTTAATGAAAAAGGAACGAAGGCATTTGTAGTTATGTCTGGTAGTGAAGATCTTATGATTTTTGATTTAACACGTGGAGGAAATGCAACACAAATTGTAAGGCGCATTCCAGGAAGTAATCCACGCGGTATTACGTTGCTTCCAAAAGAAAACACATTAGTAGTTCATAATGCGATGAGTCATGATCTTGCTTTCCTAGAAACAGGGGGAGATGATTCATATGCAAAAGTGAAAGCTGATAAGAAGACAGTTAAATTAATTGAAAAAGATTCCTTATCAAAACTTGTACGTGAAGGAAAAGAAATTTTCTACAGTGCAAATAGCGACAAATATGCAACAACAATTACAGGAAACAACTGGATGAGCTGTGCGACATGTCATAGTGATGGAGAAATAAATGGTTTATCACTATTGACACCGAAAGGGAAACGAAATGTACCAAGTAACGTCTTAACGACAAAAACTGGTTTGTTTATGTGGGATGGATCACGAGATGATTTTACAGACTATATCCATACCGTACAAGGTGAAATGGGCGGTATGATGGAACTAGATCCTGGGAAAGAACTTCCAAAAGACGTGCAACATATGTATGATGCTTTGCAAGCTTTTTTAGATAATCCGAATTCGTTCCCTGTTCCAGAAAGTCCGTATCGTCATGGAAATGGAGAATTAACATCTACTGCGAAAGACGGAGAGCAATTATTTAAAGGAAAGGCAAATTGTTTAACGTGTCATGGCGGTGATAATTTCACAAATAGCACAAAAGCTGTTGATGAAAATAGTAAATTAACGACGAACAATACAAACTTTCTTTATAACATCGGAACGGCCAATGAAACGGATACAGGTTATGATGGGGATGCACGTGGTGCTTTCCAAAATAAAAGGCAAAAAGGGTACTTTGATCCCCCGACACTTCGTGGTGTGTGGGCGACAGCACCGTATTTACATGATGGTAGTGCGAAAACCGTTGAAGAGGCAGTAGACAAACATCAATATGAAGAAAAGCCACAGCTATCAAAGCAGGAAGTACATGCAATTGCGGAATATGTAAAATCAATTCAATAGAAAAATAGCAGTGTTTGTCCTGCTATTTGCGAATAATAAGACTCCCACAAGAAGAGGGAGTCTTATTGCCTATAATGGCAAGTTAATAATCAATTTAGAAAGCGCTTACCAACAAAAGTTAAATGTTAGCGCTGTTCTTTTTGTTGTACGTATTCTTGTAAATCAAATGGTGTAACTTCTTGAATAAATTCTCTGGAAATAAGAGATTGAATAAGGGTACTTTCAGTAACGACAGTACCGGTTTTCTTTTTGTAAGCTTGCTGCAATAAACTTAGCTTTTCTAATGTTTCTTTCGGTAATTCAATTGTTAATGTGTTCATATTTCTCCCCCCTACTATTAGAGTATCACTAGAAGAGGAGAGAAACAAGAAAAGAGGAAGATATATACATTCATTTTGATTTACTAACATACAAATCCCTGCTATGAAAAATACAACATAATCTACACTTGCTTTCTACCTTTGTTTAAAACTTGGCACGTGGCAGGAAAAGGCCCGGACCGCTTCTATGCATGGCCAGATGCTCTGGTCTCCTTCCCTAAAAAAAGTGGTTTTTATGTTAGTTTTTCAATTTGTATTTATATATAGGGTGTTACAGAAGGTATATAAAAAGAAGATAACTATTTTCGAAATAGTTATCTTCTTTTTATAATTTCTACAGTAAGTATTGTTAAGCAATACCGATGTATTTTAAAGTTTTGGATGGAGTACTATGATCAAAAAAGTGTTGTAAAAAAGCAATATCTACGCCAGATTTATAAGCACAATATCCCCATGTTTTACGAAGTGTATGCGAGCTAATCCCTTCTAAACCAACTTCTTTTGCCGCTTTGTTTAAAATGTACCAAGCATGTTGTCTTGTGATAGATTTTGTTCCTTTTTGTGATTTTAATAATGGTTCATTGCGCTTCCATACTTTTCGTTCTTTCATATATTGTTCAATTGTATGTTGCAATTCTTCATTTACAGCGAACCATTTATGCTTTTTCATTTTGTCATTATAGAACAAGATAGAATGACGAACATGCTCATTTTCATCGATAACATCGCCAACTTTTAACTGCAATATTTCACTTACTTTTAATCCGGAATTTACAGCTAATACGAATAATAAAGCATCACGTTTTGATGATAGTATTAGTATATCTTTGATTTTTTCTAATTGTTTTTCGTTTTGAATTGGTTGTCCAACTTGTTTCATTTCACGCACTCTCCTCTTTATATGTGTTAAGGAAAGGATTAACTAGTTATTACTGTAAAGGAAGTGTGTGAATTTCATGTGAACTTTTCGTGAAATTAGGACAAATTATTTGATTACTTTCACTTTTGGCAAATGAAAGTAAAAGACAACACCGTTTTCTTTATTATAAACGCCGTAATTAGCATGATGCAATTCTAAGATATTTTTTACAATGGATAGTCCAAGACCAGTTCCGCCCGTATGACGGCTACGTGATGCATCTATTCGATAGAAGCGATCCCATATTTTATCTAAACTTTCTTCGGGAATCGGCGCACCGTTATTTTCAATTTCAACTTGTATTGTTTCTTCATACTCACTGACAGTTACTTTGACTTGTTCTCCAGCTGGTGTATAGCGAATTGCATTGCTTAATAAATTGACGACGACTTGTTCAATACGATTTCGGTTTGCTTGTACGTAAATAGTGGAATCAAATGCAAGCTCTACTTGTAAATTCTTTTCTTCGATGCTAAATAATAGCTTTGTATATACTTGTTGAATCAATTCTCCTATCGAAAATGGTTCTAATTCTAATTTATATGTGCCAGATTCAAGTTTTGCGAGTTCTAGCATTTCAACAATAAGGCGGTTCATGTTATCAGTTTCTTCTAAAATAACATCAGTATAATACGAAGTGTCTTTACTTACGCCATCTTTAATACCTTCAGCGAAACTTCGGATTACGCTTAATGGTGTTTTTAATTCATGTGATACACCAGAGATGAATTCTCTTCGTGTTTTTTCTAATTGCCGCTCTTTTTCAATATCTAGCTGTAGTTTTGTATTTGCTACATGTAATTTATCGATTCGGTCTTTTAAATTTACAGAAAGAGAATTAATGCTGCTTGATAGACTTCCTATTTCATCCTCTGTTGATATAGGGAGTTTTTCAGAAAAATCAAAGTTAGCCATTTTTTTTGTAACACGATTCATTTTGATAAGCGGATTTGCAATGATTTTTGAGTAATAGAACGATAATAAAATAATGACAATAAAGACGATAATTAACGCATAGACATAATAATCTTTCAAAACAAGCATAGCCTCATTAACAGGCTGCAATGATGTCATTGCAAATGCAAATTCTTTTATTTCCCCATTTGTGATAACAGGTTTAACAAAAATCTGACTTTTAATTTCGTTTTCTCCGCCTAGTGTATATGTTGTCATTTCACTCGTATTTGTTTTCCCTAATGCGACCGAAACCTCCCAATGTTGAATGCCTTGCATTAATGTATCCTTATTTGCAAGGCGAATATCGTTAGTGGAAGGAGTGTGTAATTTTGATATGGTGCCATCAAATGTGTTTACATTATTACTAAAATCTTTAGTATACAAGTTTCTTTTGACATCTGTAAGTTGGATGCCAAATAGCTTTAAATCTGAAATGATATTATCATTTTGCCATGTTCTATTATCAGCAGTAGTAATCGCAACCGGAATAATCATATCGTTTTTTAAGATTCCTTGTATACGGATTGGGTCAGAAATTTTTAATCCTAAGTTGATAAACGAAGAATATTCGGAAATTGTGAATGTATTATTCAATGGAATGAAAAATGTTTTATTGGATTTATCTACAATTTCAATATGATAATTTTTATCATCTTTAATAATGCCATTGCGGTCTAATAGCACGAGTTCAGCGCTTGTTTTTTCAAAAAATTCTTGTTTTAACTTTGAGAGCTCTTCGAAGGATCCGTTGCTTTTTTCATATTTGTTTACAAATTTCTCGAAATTAGTCTGGACCGTATGAACTTTTTTATTAATGTAAAATTTCTCTAAAAATAGTGATTGTCCAAGGAAAAAGAGTAAAAATGTAGCAGTAAATAACGCTGATGTTAATAAGAAAAGCTTAAACACAATACTTCTTTTTTTCACTTTTTCACCTCATAAGTTGTAAATTCCATAATCGTCACTTTATTATAACAAACGAATAAACACAGTAGGAGAGAAAATCTGTCGCATGTTGAGAGAGTTTATTTTAAAAAGTCATATAAAGTGAAACTTTTAATCAGTGGGGGTTTTCTTCATCCCCCACTGATTATTAGCCCTCACCAATCGGGCTTTTACGGACAGTTTATCTCCCACCTAACTTCTTAAGAAAAGTGGAACTGGACAATGCTTTCGCTGAATTTTGAGGTGAGAGTATTACTGTCCACGAATAGCAGGATAAAATGGGATATTAGTAGAGGGATAAAAAAGAACTTGCCAGACGTATGACAAGTTCTTATCGGATTTATGATTGAATCGCTGCATCTAACGCAATTTCAATCATTTCGTTAAATGTTGTTTGGCGTTCTTCGGCAGTTGTTTCTTCACCAGTAAAGATATGGTCACTCACTGTTAAGACAGATAATGCATTTACACCGTATTTTGCAGCTATTGTATATAGTGCAGTTGTTTCCATTTCAACTGCTAGTACACCGTAGTCGCCAAGCTTTTTAACCATATCCATGCTTTCGCGGTAAAATACATCGGCTGTTAGGACGTTACCAACGCGAATGTGTAACCCTTTTTCGATACCAGCATCGTATGCTTTCTTCAATAGATCAAAGTTTGCACAAGGTGCAAAATCAAATCCAGGGAATGTTAAGCGATTTATATTTGAGTCTGTACAAGCAGTCATTGCAATAATAACATCACGTACTTTTACGTCTTTTTGAATTGCACCGCACGTTCCAACACGAATTAAATTCTTTACCCCATAGCTTTGAATTAGCTCGTTTACGTAAATAGAAATAGAAGGAACTCCCATACCTGTACCTTGAACAGAGACACGCTTTCCTTTATATGTTCCTGTAAATCCTAGCATACCACGCACATTGTTGTAGCATGTTACATCTTCTAAAAAATTTTCTGCAATATACTTTGCACGTAAAGGATCTCCGGGTAATAAAATTGATTCTGCAATTTCGCCTTCTTTTGCTCCAATGTGTATGCTCATATAAAATCCTCCTTGTTATGTAAATCGGTATTACTTAATATTACTTCATCTTGTAGTATACACGAAGTAGAGCGTTTACAATAGTGTATTTCTATCTATTTAGTTACTCAGGAGAATAAGATCACACCTCAAAATTTAGGGAGAAGCAAAGGAAATGGGGGAAGAAAACTCTTCTGATGGAAATTTCATTTTAGAATTCATTGTACACGCTTTCTTACATCGGTTTTACCATTGCACGCGACAGGAAAAGCGCTGATACCTTCTATTCGCAGAGCGTAATTATTACATACTTCAGACAGAATAAATTAATTGTGCATTAATAGATGTTTTTGTTTATGTAATAATCTGAATTGTGTTACAATTTATTAAAAAATAAATGGGTGATTTCATGAAAAATGTTACTATTGGAGTTATCGCTTTGCTTCTTATTGTTCTTGGGGGATTTTATATGAAAAAATATAAAAGCAGTGAAGAAACAACAGGACAGATACAGCAAGTGAAGTGGCAACTGCATGATATGGATGTAAATGAAATCGCGAATATTATATTTCAATTGCAAAATAAAAAAGGAGCTGAAATTCGTGGTGTAAACGACCACATTCGTATGTTTATTGTGGACAAGCAGTTAAAACAATCGTATCAAGTAAGACCAACTTTTGTTGGGGATGGTTCTTACAAAGCTCCCTATCAGTTTAAAAAAGAAGGAGAATATACAATTTTTCTATATGAAGAAACAGGAGATACAGCAAAACAGTTTGCTGAAAAAAATATAGTGGTAGGAAATAAAGTGGTAGAAAAGAAGCAAAATCCAATTGCTGTGGATACGGTATTAACAAAAAATATTGGTCCTTACAAAACATCGTTATTATTTCGTACGCTACATCCGAATGAAGAAGAAACATTAACGTTTCAATTTCAAATAGGAAAAGGGCAAAAGATAAAGTTTCGCTCAAATACAGGAGAACGTGCTGAATTACGTATAGTGGATGGAGGGCGACAACATTTTCTATATGTTGTTTCTAATAATGATGCGGAACAATTACAATTTCGCGTTACGTTTCCGAGTGAAGGGATTTATAAAATATGGGGTACTTTTTATATAGACGGAAAGAAATATGAAGAACAGTTTACATTACAAGTTCAGAAACGAAAAGACAGCTAAAACTTAGCTGTCTTTTCGTTTCCCGATTAATTTTGTTACAGCGAGCATCGTAATAGGTAAGGAATGATTTTTCCGAAAGGCTAAATACTTCCCGCTCCATGTTGGTTTATATTTTTCTTTGAAATGTCGCAGGCCGCTAAAGCTATATGTATAACGAACGTTATTAAAAATAGCTGCTGCGACGCGCTCAGACCAAAATGATTGCGCTGATAATCCGACATTAGATAGCGGAGCCATTCCGATATTAAAGAAGTGATAGTTATGTTCTTTTGCCCATTGGAATAAATGAATGAACATGGCATCCATAATTCCACCTGGTGCGTCAGGGTAATAACGCATTAAATCAACAGATAATTCACCATCTTGGTATACAGGCATAAATGTTGTAAAGGCAATAATTTTCCCATCAGTATCAGAGAGAGTTGCGATGGGCGCACGGTTTATATAATCACGATCAAAATAGCCAAGAGAGAAGCTTTTTTCTTTTTTTCCCCCAAGCCATGCATCTGATACGATTTTTAGATCATCAAACAATTCATCTGAAAATGGCGGTTCATGAATTGCAAAAGTATAACCTTCTCGTTCGAAACGATTGAAAGTTGCCCGCAATCCAGCTCGTTTTTTTCCTGTAATTGTGAAATCATTCAAATTGACAACTGCTTCTTCACCAAGCTTGAAGAAGTTATAACCAAAATCATGATATAAACTCATCCATTTACTTTCAATTTGATAAAATACACAAATATATCCGAAACGATCCGCATCTGTTAGAAATTCTTCTAAAACTTTACGAAAAGAAGAGGAATGTCCAATTGGATCACCGAGTACAATAAGACGTTTACCTGCAGGGGAAAACTGAATCATTGCTTTTCCGTCGCTGCTGAAAAAGAATTGTTTATCTCCTAAAAAACCAAGGTGACTTAGCACGTTTCCACCGTGTTCATCTAAAAAGTGCTGTAGTCGTGCCATATTGGCTGGTTGCCCGGGAAATTTATTTTTGAAACGATTGGCAATCAAAGAACCAATTAGCAGAAAACTTGGTACAAAAAAGGCTGCTGCAATGGCACTGCGTTGTACTTGTTTAATATTCCGAACAACAAAATCAGGTTTAAATACTTCTTTGGCTTGTGCAAATTGTACCCCAAGATTTTTGTAAAGATATAATATAATAAGTATAAAGAGACAAACTTTTATTACATCTGAGAATGAAACCGTCATTTTTTCCCGAACAAACCGTTTGCGAATCATATATAGTACAGTGAGTACGATGAGTAAGATGAAGGTTTCTTCTAGGTCAATTCCTTTTAGTGTATTGAAAATCGCGGCACCAATTAGAGATATCATCGTCATATAATAGGAACGTTTTGTTCCGTGATAAATACCGCGTGATAAAATAACGAGTAAGATACCAAATGTTAGTGATAAACTAAAGGAAATTTGTATAAGGTGTTTAGGAACTAAAATATGAAGTGCATGAGCCCGTTCAATACTTGTTGGAAAAATTGTGGAAAAAATCACCATAAGTCCCGCGAAAATTGTTAATGCTGCAGATGCCCAAGAACCTAGTTTTCCTAGAAAATCACGTTGCAGCGACCAAATGACTCCAGTTGTTTCGAGGGCAGGTGCAATGAACGGTTTATCTTCAAATTTCTTTAAAGCAGCTCCTGTCATTTCAAATGCTGCAAAAATCAAACCGAGACCAAAAGGTAAAATATAATATACAAGGCGGTATAGTAACATAGCAGGGAGTAATACACCTGTATCTACGCCGAATTGTCCAATCCCTGTTAAGAAAACAAGATCAAAGGAACCAAGCCCCCCTGGTACAAGACTCACAACGCCAGCGAGAGCTGCAATGACATATACCCCAAGAAATTTATGGAACTCTATTTCAATTCCGAATAGAAGTAAGATGACATACATTACTATTCCTGCTGATATCCACTCTACTAATGAAACTAATGAATAGAGGACGGTTGGATTTTTTTCTACTTGTTGTTCTTCTTTTTTTTGTTTGCGATTTTTTATTTTGGAAATACCTATGTATAATGGAACAAAAAGAGCGAAAAAGATGAAAACAGGCCATAGCCAAGGTTTTTCATGTAAAATAAATCTTGTATCTAATACCCCAATCAGACCGAGAAAAGATAATAATGCTAGTCCGTTAATAAAGGCCGTTGTCATCCAGGCGATACTTCGAATGAGTTTACCATTTCCCTCTACATAAGGGCGATATAACATAGTCCGTATACCTGCCCCAACAAGACCACCAAATCCTATAAATCCATTGAATGTATTAGCGGTCCAAGAAATACGGAAAATCTTTTTAACTGGGATATCAGCTTGTAAATGCCGCAACATAACAAAATCATAAAAAAACATTGTAGCAACAGCTAATGCACCGAGCGTAACAGCTAAGAAAAACCCACCAGGTGGAATATGCTTAATCGTTTCAACTGCTTCTCGAAATGAAATACCAGATAGTTCTTTTCGTGCTTGAAAAAACACAATTGTTAGTACTACAAAGGGAAAGATAAATTTTCCAATTTGTAATATACGTTTCCATGAAAACGACATAAAGACAACTCTCCTTGTATAAGAAAACTGAGGCAATAGTTTTATTATGACAAACTTCAATAAAAATAAAAAGAAAAATTCATTGAAATTTTAGTTGTAATCTCTATATTTATAAATATTTTCTATTGATAAATTGAATACAATGGAGAACAGATAAGAGCTGTGGGTTACAGTAGCTATAAAGTGAAACTTTAATCAGTGGGGGTTTTCTTCATCCCCCACTGATTATCAGCTCTCACCAATCGGGCTTTTACGGGCAGTTTATCTCCCACCTAACTTCT
>NZ_KB910929.1:0-73862 GCF_000383235.1 Bacillus sp. 123MFChir2 | reverse complement strand
CTTTTCCTGCCACGTGCAAAGTTTAAAACAAAGATAGACAGCAAGTAGCGGCCATGTTTTGTTCTGCATAGCAGCGACTTAGATGTTAAAAAGTCAACTTGTATTTATATACATTACAATTTCTTTCAATTTCATCATATCAAACCTTCTACTAGTTTAGTGGAATAAAATTCCGAAAAGTCAAATTAATAAAGCGGAACTTTAATCAGCCCTCACCAATCGGGCTTTTACGGACAGTTTATCTCCCCCCCGAACATTCTAGCCACTGGAACTGGACAACAAAGAAAAGTGGAAGTGGCTCGTCCAGAATGTGAGGGGGATGGAGCTTCTGACGTAGAGGTGTATTTTACCTCGTAGGAAGAAGCGAAGCCACCGAACATTCTAGCCACTGGAACTGGACAATGCTTTCGCTGAATTTTGAGGTGGGAGTATTACTGTCCGCGAATAGCGGGATAAATCAACCTAAAAGCTTCTAAAACGAAAACAGTTGGTATTGGTCATGAAACATATGTGATTGAGAAGGGCCAATATGAAAGTGTATATGTAAATATGCCTCGTTTTGGATTAGCTAAAGCAAGGGAATCTGTCCCTGTAAATAAGAAACGAGAAACGGCACGAACACGTATGAAGCCATAATAAAAGCGACTATCAGCTGATAGTCGCTTTACAGTCTTTCTTATGATAAAGCAGGTGCTTTTTCAAGAAGCTCTTTTGCATCAGCATATTGTAAACCATGCGCTTCTGCAACTGCTTCGAATGTTACGTAGCCATCTAATGTATTAATACCTTTTAATAAGGCAATGTTATCTAAGCAAGCTTTTTTGTAACCTTTGTTTGCGATTTGTACTGCGTATGGTACTGTTACGTTCGTTAACGCAATTGTTGATGTACGTGGAACCGCACCTGGCATGTTTGCAACTGCATAGTGAACAACACCATGTTTTTCGTAAGTTGGATTATCATGTGTTGTAATGCGGTCAGTTGTTTCAAAAATACCACCTTGATCAATTGCGATGTCAACTACAACAGAACCTGGTTCCATAGATTGAATCATTTCTTCTGTTACAAGTTTTGGCGCTTTTGCACCCGGAATTAATACGGCACCGATCACAAGATCAGATTCCTTTACAGCTTCTGCGATATTATATGGGTTAGACATTAATGTTGTTACTTGGTTGCCGAAGATATCGTCTAATTGACGAAGACGATCTGGGCTTAAGTCAATAATTGTTACATCCGCGCCTAGGCCAACAGCAATTTTTGCTGCGTTCGTACCAGCTTGACCACCACCGATAATTGTTACTTTGCCGCGTTTTACTCCCGGAACGCCAGCAAGTAGAATACCTTTACCACCTTTATTTTTTTCAAGGAACTGTGCACCAATTTGCGCAGACATGCGGCCTGCTACTTCGCTCATAGGTGCAAGTAATGGTAAAGAACGGTTGTCTAATTGAACTGTTTCATAAGCAATACCAACTACTTTGTTGTCAATTAATGCTTTTGTTAATTCTGGTTCTGGAGCTAAGTGTAAGTATGTGAATAAAATTAAACCTTCGCGGAAATAGCCATATTCACTCGAAATTGGCTCTTTTACTTTCATAACCATCTCTTGATTCCAAGCTTCTTGTGCTGTTTCTACAATTGTTGCGCCTGCTTCAACATACGCTTCATCTGTAAATCCAGACCCTAAACCAGCACCTTTTTGAACAAAAACTTCATGACCGTTGTGAATTAAGTGAACAACACCCGCTGGCGTCATTGCTACACGATTTTCATTGTTTTTAATTTCTGTTGGTACACCGATACGCATTGGAAATTCCCCCTTGAAATTTTTAAAATTACCCCTGGCTAATTATAGCATTTATTCTTTTGGAAAACGCTTTCTATACTCTTATATTTTATCATACATTTTCATTTTTTGACAAAAACAACACAAGTTGTCCGATAGAATTTGTCTAATTTTGACGATGTCGATGAATGACATCAACCGCTCCTGTTACTTCTATAACGGTGCCCGTAATCATATCTGAATCTTCCTCACATAAAAAAGAAATTGTACGAGCAATATCTTCCCCTGTACCAGAACGCCCAATTGGTGTACGAGAATTAGGGAATGTACGCGCCGTCACAATTGTCGCTTCTTTCATATCACCAATAATATCACCGGGACATATCATATTTGATGTAATTCCATATTCAGCTTCTTCATAAGCAATTGTTTTCGTAAGCGAAACTAGTCCAACTTTCGCAGCCGCAAAAGCAGAGCGATATACCCATCCTGGCGCACTATCCGCTCCTTGAAATCCATAATTCACAATGCGGCCAAATTTTTGCTGACGCATAATTGGAACAACAAGCTTTAGTAAGTGAAATACGGCCGTTAAATTACCATGAATCATTTCATTCCATTCATCATCTTTATATTCAACTAACTTTTTACGCTCGAATACGTAAGGACCTGCATTATTAATAAGAAAGTCAATACGGCCAAAACGTTCCATCGCTTTTGTTACTACTGTATGTAAATCTTCTTGTTTCGTTACATCCGCTTGCACAAATTGCATACGATGCGCAAGATTTTTATATTGCTGCTTTAACGTTTCCATCGCCTGTACATCACTGCGATATGTTACTGTTACCGAATATCCTTTATGTAATAAACTCTCTGTGACTTTCTTCCCTAAACCTTTTGTACCGGCTGTAATGAGCGCATGTCTCACAAACATAAGCCTCCTTTTTTCTTGCTATACTTCATATGTAACAACTTCTTTATACAATTACAACTAAAATGTTCGAAACAGAGTTTTCAAAATTCTGTAACGTTTCTGTCAAACATTTTTCCATATTTTACTTTATAATAAAGATGTAAAGAGTTATAACGCTTATAAATCGGGGAGGAATTGTTTATGAATACTACATATACAAATATTTTAATCGCAGTTGATGGTTCTAAGGAAGCTGAAAAAGCATTTAAAAAAGCAATTCAAGTTGCAAAGCGTAACGATGCTACATTAACAATCGCTCATATCGTTGACGTCAAGGCTTATTCTGCAGTAGAAGCATATAGCCGTGCAATCGCAGAGCGCGCAAATTTATTTGCTGAAGATTTGTTAGAAGACTACAAAAAGGTTGCACTAGATGCAGGGCTTACAAAAGTAGAGACTGTATTAGAATTCGGCAATCCAAAATCAAAAATCTCAAAAGATATTGCACCAAAAAACAAAGTTGATTTAATTATTTGCGGTGCAACTGGTTTAAATGCAGTAGAACGTTTCTTAATTGGTAGCGTCTCTGAACATATTATTCGCTATGCGAAATGCGATGTCCTTGTTGTTCGCGGCGAAGAAGAACAAGGTGAAATTTAATAACGATAAGAAATCCACACCAAGCCTCTATGTAATGGCTTGGTGTTTTTTCATTCCTTCTAAATAAAATTTTTTTCTGCGGTTATGATAAGAAAAAAAGAATGGAGGAGCTAACATGGAAAGTTCTGAGCGTATAATACTTGATTTAAATGACCAAGAAATCGACATGGTTGAAATAATTTGTGCCCACTTTAAAGAAAAACACGGTGTAGAATTAAGTCATGGTGCACTATTTCGCGACTTAATGGACATCGAATATATTCGCATTACAGAAGGAAAACACAAATACGACTGAAAAATATAGACGCTAGGTTGCTTATATTATACAAGCAACCTTTTCCTTTATGCATACACTATATATATGTCCAAGCATAAAGGTGTGATTATTTTTGAATAACGAAAAGGAAAAAAACAGCGAAGCTACAGTCAAAAGCAAACGCACTACTCCATTTATAAACTTATGCATCTTTACTCTTCCCGGCTGTAATGTAACAGAAAAACAAATTAAGCAGCAAGTTGAGTTAGCAACAAAAATATGGAATATAGAATTTGTTATTACTAGCATTACAACGCTGAAAGATTTTTCAATTCGAACGAATGATACTTCATTTCGAAAAAAACAAAGTAAGAACATAAAGCACTTATTTAATGAAAGAAAATACCTCTTTCCAAATCCAAGCAGCATTTCAATCTTTTATACAAACGCAAGACATCTCTCAAGTAATACAACGGGACGATCATTCCCTTCCCTTATGACAAAAAGCCGTTTTAATCATATTATTCTTACAAAATCTGCATTAGAAAATACACTTGCGCATGAACTCGGACATATTTTATTCTACGCTCATCGAAAACTACAAGGAAAAAATCCAGATACAAACTCTTATCGAACACATAGTCTAGATTCTAAAAATATTATGTTTGGAATTGCCACAAACCGTAAACGGCAAACAACATCTCTGCAAAGAATGAAAGCATTAGAAAGTACATTAATTAAATATATGTAATAATCATGAAAACCCCCGTGAAATATTACATACTCACGGGGGTTTCTATGCGCTCTTTCGCTTTTTGAAGCGCTTGCTCAATTTGTTCAAATCCTGTACCGCCTGCACTGTTTCTTCTTTTTACTGCGGCATACGGCGAAAGGACTTCGTATAAATCTTCCTCAAATAATGGGCTCATCTCTTGATAAGTTGCTAACGGTAAATCTAGTAAATATACACCTTTATTAATACAAAGAAGGACAAGCTTTCCTACAATTTCATGCGCTTGACGAAATGGTAATCCTTTACTCGCTAAATAATCTGCGATCTCGGTCGCATTTGAAAAGTCTTGCGTAACAGCTTTCGCCATATTATCTTTTTTCACTGTCATCGTCTCAAGCATACCGGCCATTACATGTAAACAGCCTTTTACTGTACGGACTGTATCAAACATGCCTTCCTTGTCTTCTTGCAAATCTTTATTGTAAGCAAGAGGCAACCCTTTCATAACTGTTAATAAACTAAACAAGTTGCCGTATACCCTGCCTGTTTTCCCGCGAATGAGCTCTGCCATATCTGGATTTTTCTTTTGTGGCATAATGCTACTGCCCGTTGCATAACAATCACTCATTTCAATAAACTGAAATTCCTGACTGCTCCATAAAATCAATTCTTCACAAAAACGCGATAAATGCATCATTAATATAGAAGCATTACTTAAAAATTCAAGAATGAAATCACGGTCGCTTACTGCGTCTAAACTATTCTCATATATCCCATCAAAACCGAGCAGCTGTGCACTATATTCACGATCAATCGGGAATGTTGTCCCAGCAAGTGCCCCGGCTCCGAGCGGGGAAATGTTAATGCGCCCTAGTAAATCTGTAAAACGATTTGCATCACGTTCTAACATCCAAAAATACGCAAGAAGATGATGCGCAAAAGAAATTGGCTGCGCGCGCTGTAAATGTGTATATCCTGGCATAATTGTTTCAATATGTTCTTCGGCTTGCACTGTAAGTACAGTCTGCATTTGCTTCACTGCCTCGATAATATGCTGCACTTCATTTCGTAAATACAAATGCATGTCAGTTGCGACTTGATCATTACGGCTTCTTCCTGTATGAAGCTTACCGCCAACTTCACCAATATGCTGAATTAACATTTTTTCAATGTTCAAATGAATATCTTCCGCTTCAACAGAAAACGTAAGTTCCTGTTTCTTTGCTTTTTCCAGTAAATACTGAAGACCGTTTTTAATTGTTTCTCCTTCTTCCGCTGTTACGATGCCGCACTTCGCGAGCATCGTAACATGCGCAATACTTCCTTCTATATCTTCTACTGCTAATTGCTGGTCAAAGGAAATGGAAGCTCCAAACTCCTCAACCCACTGTTCAGCCTGCTCTGTAAAGCGACCGCCCCAAAGTTTGCTCATGCCTCCACCTTCTTTTGATTCACTTGGCTATATACTTTTGTTGGTAAACCAAATAATGAAATAAATCCAATTGCTGCATCGTGATTAAATTCATCTTCTACTGTATATGTTGCTAATTTTTCATCGTATAGAGAATAATCCGATTTACGTCCTTCTACAATTGCATGTCCTTTAAATAGTTTGACGCGTACTGTACCTGTCACATTTTTTTGCGTTTCTTGTAAAAAGGCAGTAAGGGCATCTTTTAAAGGCGAGAACCATAAACCGTTATAAATGAGCTCTGTTAATTTTTGTTCAATTATCGGCTTAAAATGCGCTACTTCTTTTACAAGCGTTAAATCTTCTAATTCCTTATGGGCAGTAAGTAACGTCATCGCTGCTGGGCATTCATACACTTCACGTGACTTAATACCGACAAGACGATTTTCTACGTGATCAATACGGCCAACTCCATGCTTACCAGCAAGAACATTTAATGTTTTAATTAACTCCGCCAAGGGATACGCTACACCATTTAATGTTGTTGGCACTCCTGCTTCAAACCCAATTTCTACAAATTCAGGTTTGTTTGGTGTATTCTCCAGTGCTGCTGTCATGTCATATGCTTCTTCTGGCGGCGCTACCCATGGATCTTCTAAAATTCCGCATTCATTGCTTCGTCCCCATAAGTTTTGATCAATGGAAAATGGACTGTCTAAATTAATCGGAATTGGCACCTCGTTTTCTTTTGCATACGCAATTTCCTCTTCACGTGACCATTTCCATTCACGCACTGGTGCAATTACTTTTAAATGCGGATTTAACGCTTGAATCGAAACTTCAAAACGCACTTGGTCGTTTCCTTTTCCCGTACATCCATGCGCAACTGCACTTGCCCCTTCCATCTCTGCGATTTCTACCAACTTCTTCGCAATTAATGGACGAGATAATGCAGATACAAGGGGATATTTCCCTTCGTATAACGTGTGAGCTTGCAGTGCTTTTAATGCATATTCATTCACAAACTCTTCTTGCACGTCAATCATATATGATTTAACCGCTCCAACAGATAATGCCTTTTCTTTCACAAACTCTAAATCTTTCCCTTCCCCTAAATCTAAACAAAGTGCAATCACATCGTATCTTTTTTCTTGTAACCACTTAATCGCAACGGAAGTATCAAGACCTCCGGAATATGCTAATACAACTTTCTTGTTTTCCACTTTACATCCCCCTAAAAAAGAATAATTATTCATTATTTTTTATATTAATTCATAATCTATCATCTTTCGCAAAATGTCGCAAGGGATATTTGCAAATATTTTTCAAACAATTCCATCGAAGTTCATTCCCTTTTTCGATACAATAGAAACAGAAAATGGAGGGAAGAGACATGAAACAATATTTCACATATAATGAGCATCTAGGCATTGAAATACCTGATTTACAAGAAGAATGGGAAGAGATTCCTCCCGCTGTGCAGCATGCTATTTTATTAAAGTGGGAACAAATTCGCGGGAACATACCCGACCGGATTCAAGAGCTTGAACAGATCATTCATACAAAACAACATAAATTAAATAACGAAGAAAACTTTGAGCTTTCCTGTAAATTGAATACAGAAATTGCTGATCTCGCCTCCATCATTAACGACCTTTGGCTTTGGTATCGCCTCACGCAAAATGTTTCTGAAGGGAAGGCGCATCAATAATAATTATTTGGAGTTTACACACTTTATTCTTGAATACAATTTATTTTATAGGAGATTTTAAATATACATTTGGAATGTGAGGTCTGCCAGTAAAAGTAGAATGTTCTATGGACGCAAAGAATGATTTCCTGTTTTTCATGCACTTTCTTCATAATTGTTTAATTCGTTTCTGCTGGCAGATTTATATAATCTTATTACTTCATTAACCTTTAAATTTTTAACACTTCTCTAGACACATTTCCCACCAATCAAACTATTACGGACTTCTTTTTTCTACTACACTTACCGCAAACGCTTTCAAATATAACTAAATAAAAAAGAAAGCTTCTTCAAATACGATGCACTTAAATGAAAAAGCGTATGAAATATTATAATGATGTTATTTCCAGTTAAGGAGAATGTATATTGTCATTCGTATTTTTCTTTACTGAAATAGAAAGCACACTTTCTTGGTAAGTAGTACTTTCCATCAAACGATAGACTAAATCATCTAACTCTTGGCTGCATACAACTACCTTTTCATGATTAAATCCATACATTCTTACAAGAATAGTTAGTTCCTCTCTTTTTTTCTCTATGCTTGCTTGTATATCTATTCTTTTCATATGAACCTCTCCAGTCATCCCCTATATGACTCGAATTATAGAAAATATTCATTTTAAAATGAATATTATGTAATTAATTAAAGTGAATTTCTAATCCAAATTAAAAAAACGAAATAAAAGCATCTTTTTTTAAGTGGACAAGAGCATCTGACCATGCATAGAAAAACGGTCAGGGCCTTTTTCTGCCACATGCGTAGTTTAAACAAAGGGAGAAAGCGAGTGGAAGCTCCTTTTTTCTGCATAGCAGCAATCTATATGTCGAAAAATCAAAATGGATTTAGATTGTTACAGCGCACAAAATTTCATTTTTCATCACAAAAAAACCTTCGACAGCAAATATTAATTTATTACACCTTATCCTCTCATCTTTACGAAGTATGTAGGTTTTTCTTTGCCTATTTGCAGTTTCCAACAACATACATTTTTCAAAAGTATGATATAATAGTATAAAATCTTTTACAGAAAGGATTTAGATATCATGATCGCTCGAAGGAGCATGTGGCATCGAAAAGACGAATCTTACACGTAGCGTATTTTTTTGCTTAGATACTTTGTCTAGCGAAAAAAATACGAAAGTGGGGAAATTATGATTGCCCGAAAGATAATTTGGCAACGAAAAGACTCTTCTTACACGTAGCGTTTTGTTTAGGTTGTTTAACACTTACTAAACAAAACCTAGAAGAGAATAGGATTGCTAAATAAAAATCCTACTCTGAGTTTTGTTTAGTCTATTTTAGGCCTAAACTAAAACGAAAGTAGGGAGAATTGATGGACGAGAGGATTATTCGTTATTTCTTCAGTGATATATAGCGTAGTTAGACGTATGTAAACTAACTGCTGCTATATAGGCGTAGTTAGTTTATGAAAAACAAAAAACTACTAACTACGGAGAGAAGGAATAACGATGGAGAACATCCAAAGTCGACAAATTATTAAAGAAATTTTTATGGTTTTACTTGGTTCATTTATTTTAGCTACCGTGCTATATCACATTCATTTTCAAAACCACTTAACTGAAGGTGGCTTTGTCGGAATCGCACTGTTTTTACAAAACTTTTTTGATATTTCACCATCCATTTCAACTGTTTTAATGGATATTCCAGTCATTTTACTATGTGCTACATTTTTAGGTAAAAAAATGGTCGGCTATTCATTTCTCGGTTCAATTTCATTCGGAGTGTTTTATTCTTTAATGGAAAATTATTCTCCGTTTACGGTTGATTTATCTAATTATTTATTTGTAGCTGCAGTAATAGGCGGAGCTTTAGCTGGGGTTGGACTTGGTTTTATTTTACGATTCGGCGGTGCAACAGGCGGAGATGAAATTTTAACAATTGTATTAAGTAAAAAAACGCGCTTTACAGTTGGGCAAATTTTCTTCGCTTTTGACGTAATTGTCCTTGCACTTTCACTATACTATTTAACATGGACTCAGATTGCCTTTACGATTCTTTCCTTTGCTGTGCAAGCAAAAGTACTAGATTTAATTTATTATCCAGCAAAGGAAAAGAAAACAGTGGCAATTCCGTTACCAAAACAACATGCAACAAATTAGGAGCGAAAGGCAACCGCCTTTCGCTTTTTATTTTTGGCGTAAATACCGCATTTGATAAAATCGATTCGCAAATTCTGTCACACTCCGCGTTAACCGATAATTTGCCGCTGATCCAACTGCAATTCCAAGCACCGGTACACCTTGAAACAACTTGCGGCGCAGTGAATAAATAATGAACGTTTTCAAAATTTGTTTTAGCAGTACTTGGACAGATGCTGGATTTAATACTTCCTCTTCTCCCTCATAAAAGAATGGAGCTGCTTCTTCTTGCTCTAACTCTTGCAGTAAGTTATACCAAGCATACTGCTGCAAATGCGCTGGCAATATAGCCGCATGAAACACTTTTAACGCTAACATCATTTCATACGGTTTATTCACATCATGGCCAAATGATGTGGTGATAAGCTGCACGGCTTTCACATTTAAAGCAATCAATACAGGGAAATCTGTACTTAATAATAAAAAGCCGCCAATTCCTGTTATACCTCCTTGCACGAAAGAATATAAACGATGACGAGCTGTTTGTTGTTCTGCTATGTATGTTAATTGATGAATGGATAGTTCTCTCATTTCTTCAATATGTTCAATAGAATCATCAAACACACGCGCCGCCCCCAAAATCCTCCCGCGTGCATCGAGCTGTGACTGCGAGCTTTGCATGAACGCATGTAAATGAAAGAGCCATTCATCTGCTTTCGAAAAAAAATCATTTCGTTTCTTCTCTGGCAGCCTCGAAAATGTACGATTTAACCATTTATCAAACATTTGCTGAAAATCCGTTGATTCGTGTTGCACCAGTTGCTGCTCCCAGCTTTTTAGATCCTGTAAAATTCGTTCCTCACCCTTTGACAGCATACAAACGTCCTCCTGGATTATTTTTCTACATTGTACTATATTTGCTGCGCGAGACCGTACACCCTGTTTTTTTCTGAAAAATATGTTATTTAAAATAAATCACAATAAAAAGAGGAGGTAGATTATGTATCCACGTGCGAAAGCGTTAGGGATTATTGAATACAATGATTGTATCCTTGTTGAAGAATATAACAGAAAACATGAAGGTGGCGAGGGATGTTATTATCGACCACTTGGGGGAACGATTGAACTTGGGGAATACGCGGCGCAAACTGTTATCCGAGAATTTGCAGAAGAGCTTGGCGTCATTGTAGAAATCGGTACATACTTAGGCTGTTTAGAAAACATTTTTCAAATAGACAATACAACCGGGCATGAAATCGTCCAATTATATTCTGCTTCCTTTTCAAACAAAGAACTTTATAAAAAGAATGAGTTCACAATAACAGAAGGAGATCACATCTCTTATGCTGTATGGATTCCAATTGAAATGTTTTTACAAAAGGAAAAAACATTATACCCAAACGGATTAACCGAACTACTTTCAAAAAAATAATAAAAAAAGACGGGAATCATCCCGTCTTTTCATCATATATTAACCAATATTTCCAAGACGTACTACGTCACGAGCAATCATAACTTCTTCGTCTGTTGGAATTACGATTACTTTTACTGGAGAGTGAGGGAAGCTAATGAATGCTTCTTCACCACGGAAGTTGTTGCGTTTTGCATCGAAGTATACGCCCATAAACTCAAGTCCTTCTAATACGCGCTCACGAATTAATGCACTGTTCTCACCAATACCAGCTGTAAAGATGATTGCGTCTACACCTTTCATACGAGCTGCATAAGAACCGATGTATTTATGGATGCGGCCGATAAAGATCTCTAGTGCTACTTCTGCACGGTGATTTCCTTCTTCTTCAGCTTGCTCAATATCACGTAAGTCACTTGAGAAGCCAGAAAGACCTAACATACCACTTTTCTTGTTTAATACGTTAAGAACTTCATCTACAGATTGTCCTGTTTTCTTCATAATATATGGAATTAACGCAGGGTCAAGGTTACCAGAACGTGTACCCATTGTTACACCAGCAAGTGGAGTGAAGCCCATAGACGTATCAATTGATTTTCCGCCTTCAACAGCTGCGATACTTGCACCGTTACCTAAGTGACAAGAAAGTAAACGTAAGCTTTCAAGTGGACGGCCTAATAATTCAGCTGCACGCTCTGTTACATACTTATGAGAAGTACCGTGGAATCCGTATTTACGGATGCCGTATTTTTCATAGTATTCGTAAGGTAAGCTATATAAGAAAGATTCTTCTGGCATTGTTTGATGGAATGCTGTATCGAACACTGCTACTGAAGGTACGTTCGGAAGAACTTCTTGGAACGCCTTAATACCAACAACGTGTGCTGGGTTATGAAGTGGTGCTAACTCACTTAAAGCGTCGATTTCTGCTAATACTTCATCAGTAATTAGAGCAGAATCTGGGAATTTTTCACCACCGTGTACAACACGGTGACCGATACCGCTAATCTCATCAAGAGATTTCACAATTCCATTTTCAGTTAATTTGTTAAGTAACATATTAACTGCTACTCCGTGGTCTGCAATATTTGTTACTTCAGTTTGTTTTTCACCGTTCACAGTAATTGTAAAGATAGCATCTTCTAAACCGATACGTTCTACTAAACCTTTTGTTAATACTGTTTCACTTGGCATTTCGAATAATTGGAACTTTAAGGAAGAGCTTCCTGCATTAATTGCGATGATTTTTGACATCTAGTCTTTCGCCCCTTTTTCTCTAGCTGTGTGGAATCTCTCCACAAACTGCTCTATTTTATGTCTCTAATTTTTTTCAGATAACAGAACCGTTTCACTGATAAAAATTTAATACTCACGATTTTAATTTAAACATCGTACGACATATATTTCAAGTGAAAAAATTGTAACACAACGTTTTTTTTTATATTACAGATTGAATGTTTTTAATTTCGTCACCTATATATATTACTGAATTTTGTAAACAACATAAAACTGTACTATATATAAGTATCCTTCTGTTATATACGCACCGTTTTTAGTTTTTTCCAGCAAACCAACTGTTAATTTGCTGCATAATGTTCTCCATCGCTTGCATATTAGAGAATTTCGGTAATTCTACTAATAGCGCTTGTTTTGGCATGTTTACGTTTTGCCCTTTCTTTTGGAGAACAAATATACTTTTTGCATTTTTTTCATTCTTAAACATGGAAACAGGTAACTGTAGTAATCCTTGCACAAAACATGTTTCTTTAATAAATGCATGAAGCTTTGGTGCTTGGTCACTTTCAAAAATGAAGTTTGGCACTAAAAAAAATAAATAGCCGCCTTCTTTTGTATGTTTGACACTTTGTTCAATAAAAAGATGATGTGCATAAGACATACCTTCATCTGCTTTTAACGTATATTCACTTGCACCGATTTTATTTGGATAATAGCCAATTGGTAAATCACATACAACCGCATCAACTGGATCAATATAAAGAGAAGCTAGTCCATCTTGATTAAAGAATTCGACCGCTTGCTTTTGTAAATTTGCATTGACTAATGCAAGTTTAACAAGCAAATCATCCACATCTACTCCAAAGCCACTCATCGTTGTACCTTCTAGACAACCATTGAAGATTGTCGTCAATAAATTACCCGTTCCAACTGCAGGATCTAGTACCGTTATTTCCTTTTGATCCTTCATAAATTTATGGAATAAATAACTCATAAACATCCCAACTGCATCAGGCGTCATTTCATGATTTGCTTGTACGCCGTCTTTCATTCCTTTTAATATGGCAAGTTGAAATGCTTTGCGAATTTCTTCGCCTTTATAGTTTTCTTCATTAAACTTGCTATATTCACGCTCTAATCGTTCAATTGTTGGTTGTTCTAAGCCTTCTTGTAAAATTGTTCCTTCAAATAAATTATCACCTGTTTCTACAAGTGCTTCTAAGTACGTTATATTTAATTCTTTACGTAAAATTACGGCAGAAGAATCAAAAATAGAAAATAATGTTTCTACTGTTGAACTCACGAAAATTCCTCCTTCAAACTAAAATACACATAACTTATATCATACCACATTCTAAATTCTTTTCATTCATATTGAATCGACAATATATAAATGCAAATTTTAAAAAACAAAAACTCTTTTTTAGGTGGGCGAGAGTATCTGACCATGCATAGGAGCGGTCAGGAACTTTTTCTGCCACAAGCATAGGTTAAAACAGAACGAGAAAGCGAGTACCAATCACTTTTTATTCTGCATAGCAGTGACTTATATGTTAAATAATCAAAATGAATTTATATATCAATACTTGCTGTCACAAAAAAAACGACCTCTTCATTAAGAGGTCGCTCTTTGTTGCCCGTATTACTTCGCAGCTTTTGCTGCTTCTAATGCTGCTTCGTAATTTGGATGGCTTGTACCTTCGCTTACGTATTCTACGTAAACAACTTTGTCGTTGCTATCTACTACGAATACAGCACGTGCAAGCAAACGAAGTTCTTTCATTACAACACCGTATGCCTCGCCAAAAGAAAGGTCGCGGTGATCAGAAAGCGTTACAACGTTTTCTAAACCGTTAGCTGCACACCAGCGCTTTTGAGCAAATGGTAAATCAACGCTAATTGTTAATACTTTTGCGTTTTCAATAGCAGCTGCATCTTCGTTAAAACGACGAGTTTGTGCATCACATACACCTGTATCAATAGATGGTACAACACTGATTAATTTCACTGCGCCTTTATATGTCTCTAAAGTTACCGGAGATAAATCATTTGCTAACACTTGAAAGTTTGGTGCTTGATCGCCTACTTTAACTTCTGTGCCAACTAAAGTGATTGGGTTTCCTTTAAACGTTACGTTTGCCATTTGAAAATCCTCCCTTTTCTAAAACCAAAGTATGTACAGTGTAAATGATAGATGTTCAGTAAACAGAATGCAACTGAATCGCTCTGTTTTTAGAAAAAAGAAGCTAATCGAGCGATTAGCTTCTTTTTCTTATATTTCATACTCCGGCTGTTCATCCTTTTGTTTATTCATCATTTCTTTCACTTTATCAACTGCTTGCGGTGCCAATTCCATTATTTTATCAAGTATATGCGTCTGTTTATCTAAATGAAGTACTTTTACACCTTCACTATTTACAATAAGAAAAGCAACCGGGTTAATGGAAACACCGCCGCCACTACCACCTCCAAATGGATGATGATTATTATTTTCAAGTTTTCCAAATTCACTACCACCTGCCGCAAAACCAAAGCTTACTTTAGAAACCGTTAAGATAACACTTCCATCAGGCGACTGAATTGGATCACCAATAATTGTATTCACATCAATCATATGATTTAAATGCTGCATCGCTGTTGTCATTAACCCTTGAATTGGATGTTCCATATAATCCCCCCTATATTTATCCTGCTATTCGTGAGCAGTAAGACTCCCACCTCAAAATTCGGAAAAAACATTGTCCAATTCCAGTGACTAGAATGTTCGGTGGGAGATAAACTGCTGGCATGCGCCCAATTGGTGAGGTCTTTTAATCAGTGGGGATGAAGAACCCCCCTCTTGATTAAAGTTTCACTTTATTGCTGCACTGTATGCTCTGTCGAAATAACACCTTGCTTCTTCAGAAATATAAATAACCGAATTACTGCCCTAACTGCACGATATATGCGAAATGAGGCCGTTAATTCACAATGTGTTGCTACAGTTTTCCCTTGAAAAATCGGAGTAATTTCAAGCTGCGGCGCACCTATAATTTCTGCATATTGACCAGCAACGCCAACGATGATTCCTTTTACTGACCATGCATAGCCTGTAATAACTCCTGTACTCGCTGCATCACCTGTTCCAATTTGCGAGTACCATCTCCAATTGTTGATTTTCACTTTTTGAAGAAAATCTTTAATCATAGTATGGATTTCTTGCAGCCTTTTTATAATCTCAGCTGCGCTGTCAAGCCATGCCACAAATTTATCCTCAGTCCCGCCTTCTTCTCCTGCTTTTTCAATTTTTTGACCTGTTTTTCTCTGCTGTTTTTCAATCCGTTCTAGTACATCAAACGTATAATGAATCATCCAAATTTTCACTTCAAACAAACATTGCTTTTCTGTTTCTGTATATAACAAGCTAATTTTCAGCGATAATTTCGATAATAAAATAAGTAAGAGAAGCAAAATAAGCATTCCAATTCCAATTACAAGCCACTTCATCGTACCATCCTTTCATTCCGTATCCATTATCGACACGATATGAAAAAAATAAACAAAATTGAAAATATAGATTTTTCTAAAAGTGGAAGGGTTTTTTATATTTTTATCGAAATATATTATTTGAACATATTATTTACTGCATGGAGGGATACAAAATGGAAGATCGTCGCAATTTATTTTTCTTTTACGGTGATGATAAAGCAACGCTTATCGAAAAAATGAAACCAGTATACGACATTTTAAAGGAAAACGGATTTACAATATTAGACCATCCAAAAAACGCAAATGCCATCGTTAGTGTTGGCGACGACGGGACATTTTTGCAGGCTGTTAGAAAAACAGGATTTCGTGAAGATTGTTTATACGCAGGGGTTTCAGCAACAGATGATATTTCCTTTTACTGTGACTTCCACATCGATCATGTCGAGAGCGCCCTTCAAGAAATCACCAAAAATGAAATTGAAGTAAGAAGATACCCAACAATTCAAGTAACTGTCGATCATGACACATCGTTTTATTGTTTAAATGAATTTACACTGCGCTCTAGCGTGATTAAAACATTTGTATTAGATGTGTATATCGATGATTTATATTTTGAAACATTCAGGGGGGATGGCTTAGTCGTTTCTACCCCAACAGGAAGCACTGCTTATAATAAATCACTAAGCGGCGCTGTCGTGGATCCATTAATTCCATGTTTTCAAGTAAGTGAGTTTGCTTCCTTAAATAACAATACGTACCGTACCCTTGGTTCTCCATTTATCTTAAGCAACAATCGTACGTTAACATTAAAATTAACTCATAATAATAAAGATTATCCTGTCATGGGTATGGATAACGAAGCACTTAGTATTAAGCAAGTCGAAAAAGCAGTTGTTCGGTTAAGCGATAAACAAATCAAAACAGTAAAACTAAAAAATAACTCGTTCTGGGAAAAAGTACAGAGAACGTTTTTATAAGAAATAACGGCGGCATATGCCGCCGTTATTTCTTATATACAACTTCACCATCCACAACCGTCATCATAACGTCTATCTCTTTTATTTCCTCTTCTTGCACGTTAAAAATATCTTTATCCAATATAGTGAAGTCTGCTTCATATCCCGCTGCAATTTTTCCGCGACTCTCTTCTTTTCCAATCGCATATGCGCTTCCTGTTGTAAACAGTGACACAGCTTCAAATACGGATAATCTTTCTTCTGGCATGTAACAGTTTCCATCCACAAAGCTCTTTCTTGTTACAGCGCTGCATATACCTAAAAGCGGGTTCACTTGCTCGATTGGTGCATCCGAACCGCCCGCACAGTGTAATCCAGCAGAAAGGAGTGTTTTCCATGCATATGCATACCGAAGGCGCTCTTCACCTAATTTTTCAATAACAGATGGAAAATCAGAAGAAACGAAGACAGGCTGAATATCTAAAATTGCCGGGAGCTTCTTCATGCGCTGGATTAACTCTTCACTCGCAAGCTGACAGTGAATAATACGATCACGCTGCCCTTCTTTTGGCAGATGCATTTCAAGCGCATCAATCACATATTCAAGCGATAGATCACCAATTGTATGAATAGCAACAGGCATATGGAATTCTCTTGCTTGTTTGACGAGTTCCGCAAGCTCTTCGCGAGAAAAAATCGCAACGCCATTCGTTTCCTTTGCATCTTCGTATGCTTCACTAAGTAGCGCTGTTCGCCCACCAAAGGAACCGTCTGAAAAAATTTTCATTGCCCCAAGCTCAATATAATGTGTATTCTCATATTGCTCACGTTCGTGTGCTACTTCATGATGAACAAGAAGATGCGCTTTAAACGACAAATTTCGAACGACTTCCGTAAAGGCATTGTATGTTTTTTGAAAACCACCATAGTAGTTTAAGTCTTCTGTATGACCACCAACGAGTCCGTATTGCCAACAATCTTGAATTGCAGTTTGCAGCGCCTTCGTTAAATAAGCTGTATCGATTTCTGGTAGAAGAGGAACGACCAAACCTTGTGCTTGTTCATACAATAAACCTGTCAGTTCCCCGTGTTGATCGCGGCCAATTTTCCCGCCTTTCGGGTCCTCTTTACTTTGCATAATCTCAGCTTTCTCAAGAATGTAAGAATTCACCAACGTTACGTGACGGCAAACGCGTTTCAATACAATCGGGTGATGAATTGATAAAGCATCTAAATCACGTTTATGTACATCTTTTCGATCTGTAAAATTATTTTCATTCCAGCCCTCGCCAACAATCCATTCTCCTCGCTTCGTTGTCTTCACTCGCTCCGCAACAAGGTTCAGTACTTCCTGGTAAGATGTGCATGCCGATAAATCTAAGCGAAGTAATCGTTCTCCGTGTCCAATAAGATGCATGTGGCTATCGACAAGGCCAGGAAGCATTGTTTTTCCTTCTAAATTAAAGAACCGTTTCGGTTTATACCGCTGATCTAGTTCTTCTTTCTTTCCAACAGCAATAACTTTACCGTTTTCTACGTAAACCGCTTCTACGAATGCGCCTTCTTCTTCCATCGTATAAATATTTCCGCCGTACCAAAGTTCTCCCATTTTTTCTCCCCCGTTTTGATTAGCTATGAACATTGTTTGTGACATCTGTTAATTTTTTAGAAAAAATAATAGGTGCATCCACACATTTTTCATTTTTATACTCAACTTTAATAAGAGCAATTTCACGAATAACCGTATGTATTTTCTCTATTCTATTTGTACAATAATGAAAAGCTTCATGAAACTTTTCTTCCGTTAAATGATTGGCAATTGTACAATGCGGAACCCAATTATTAGGAAGGTATAATGAAGATGGATTGTCGCTATATTTTTTCATTTGCTCATGAAAATTACGATGAAAATCAAATAACGTTTTTGTAGGTACAGGCGACAAAAATACTGTTTTAGACGCTAAAAATGTTCCCAATGTACTTAGCGTTATAGGAATGTTACTCGTCTCTTGTAAAACTTGATTCATGTCTTCTATAAAAGATTTTAGCTCAATGTTTTGATAACTAGCAATTGTAATACGAGGTCTTCTATTAGGAGCTTCTTTAGAATAATAAGAAATCCCGCTTCCACACAACTCATTCCATACTGCATGTAGTTCTTTTTCTGTTGTTTCATCGAACAAAGCAATTACACCGTACATTTTCTCCCCCCAAAAACATCACACCTTATTGTCTTAATTTTCTTATAATACCATTATAAAACACTCCCTCCTTTTAAACAAAAAAACCCAATTCTATTCAACTAGAATCAGGAAAAGTGTGCAAGGTTATTTGGAAGCCAACTCCATTTCACGTTTTCGCAGCTCTACGCGGCGAATTTTACCGGAAATTGTTTTTGGCAATTCTTTCACAAATTCAATTTTACGTGGGTATTTATAAGGCGCCGTTAATTCCTTTACATGGTCTTGCAGAAGCGGAATTAACGTGCTGTCTTGCTCATCGATATTTTCTTTTAACACGATAAAGGCTTTTACAATATTTCCTCGTATTTCATCTGGACTTGCCACAACCGCACATTCTCTGACGTACGGATGTTTGACTAGTGCATCTTCCACCTCGAACGGTCCGATTGTATAGCCGGAACTAATAATAATATCATCACCTCGTCCTTCAAACCAAAAGTAGCCATCTTCATCCTTTTTGGCCTGATCACCTGTAATGTAATAATCGCCGCGAAATTGCATAGCTGTACGCTCCGGATCTTTATAGTACTGTTTAAATAATGCCGGTGTTTTCACGTGCACGGCAATATCCCCTACTTCTCCCGGAAGGACTGGCTTACCATCTTCATCGACAATATCAACTTGATTACCCGGCGTCGGTTTTCCCATCGAACCAGGTTTTATTTCCATTCCTTTTAATACGCCAACAAGTAATGTATTTTCTGTTTGACCATATCCATCACGAACCGTTACTTGAAAATAATTTCGAAACGTATTGATAACCTCTCTGTTCAATGGCTCTCCTGCCGAAACCGCACTATGCAAGGAAGAGAGGTCATATTGTTGTAAGGTCTCCACTTTCGCCATTAACCGATATTCAGTTGGCGTGCAGCATAGTACATTTACTTTGTTATCACTTAATAACTGTAAATATGTTTCCGGACCAAATTTCCCGTGATACACAAATCCCGTTGCCCCTGAACCAAGCGTCGCAAGAAATGGACTCCACACCCACTTTTGCCACCCTGGACTTGCTGTTGCCCATACAACATCATTCTCTTCAATTGCTAACCAATTTGCAGCGCTTGTACGAAGATGAGCATATGCCCAGGCATGTGTATGTACAACGCCCTTTGGATTGCCTGTTGTTCCAGATGTATACGATAAGAAAACCATATCATCACATTTTGTCTCTGCCATTTCTAATACAGCACTCTCTGTTTTAAGTGCTTCTCGTATATTGTTCCAGCCTTCTAATGGTTTTTCGCTTAATACAAATTTATGAAGGGCATGCACTGCATCGATTCCGTCGAATTGTCCTACATACGGTTCATAACTTACTATCGCTTTTACTTCGCCATGCTCGATTCGGTATTCAATATCTTTTTTGCGCAGCATTTCTGAACTTGGAATAACGACGAATCCCGCTTTGATTGCGGCAATATACGTCATATATGTTTCAATAAGACGCGGCATCACAATAAGAAGCTTGTCCCCTTTTTGAAGACCGCTTTTTATAAAAGCGTTTCCAATTTTATTCGCTCCTTGTAACAATTCTCCGTATGTGACTTCCCTTTTATTCCCTTGGTCATCTTGCCAAATAAGTGCAAGCTTATTTGGTTCATGGGCATAACGCTCCATCTCTTCGACTAAATTATACATTGGCGGCGCTAATAGCTCTTCCCGGTTCATACTCTTCCCCCTTTATTATGTCCACTCTCCCTTTAATAATAAAGAATTTTCCGACAATTTTAAACTATCTTCTTTTGACAAATTAGTTTATATTTTGACCAATTGGCTACAATAGTAGATGTTTTCTCTTATATTTTGACATAAAACGCCAAAAAGAAAGAGCGGGAAATCCCGCTCTCTCTAAGCCATTATATTATAGTTGTTATCGTTGAAAACCGCCTAATTGTTGTTCAGCCATTGCAACTAAACGTTTTGTAATTTCGCCACCAACAGATCCGTTAGCACGAGATGTTGAATCTGGTCCAAGTTGTACACCGAACTCTTGAGCGATTTCATACTTCATTTGATCTAAAGCAGCTTCTGCACCAGGAACTACTAAGTTATTTGAATTATTGTTTGCCATATGGTATCACCTCCTTGTGAGTATAGAGTGTGATAAACCATAGGACTTCATACATATCTTTTAATGGTAATTTATGGTTTTAAAATAAATCTTCGAATTGTTCTTCTTCTGCTACTTCAACTGTTTGCAATACCATTTTTTCTGTATTGGCAACAGCTGATTCAATAAGCAGTGTAAAATCATAGTGTGATTCAAATTTATTCGCTTTTTCACGCTTCGGTTTTGTTGCCGGACTTGCTGGTGTAAAGACTGTACAGCAATCTTCATACGGACGAATGGAAGTGTCATACGTACCAATTTCATTAGCAATTTTAATAATTTCTAGCTTATCCATCGCAATTAGCGGACGGATAATTGGATAATTTGTCACTTCGTTAATCGTGTGCATACTATCTAACGTTTGACTCGCTACTTGTCCAAGACTTTCACCTGTCGCAAGAGCAAGCGCGTTACGCTCTTCGGCAATACGCTCTGCAATACGCATCATCATACGGCGCATAATTGTCATCGAATAGCTAGATGGAATTTCTTTATTAATTGTTTTTTGCACTTCTGTAAACGGTACAAGGTGAAGTGTCACACGTTTACAATACTTCGTTAGCTCCTGCGCTAAATCAATTACTTTTTGTTTTGCACGCTCACTTGTAAACGGAGGACTATGGAAATGAACAGCTTCCACTGACACGCCGCGCTTCATTGTTAAGTATGCTGCAACTGGGCTATCGATACCGCCGGAAAGAAGAATCATTACTTTTCCGCCAACACCAACTGGTAGGCCGCCAGCTCCCATGCGCTCATCACACATAATATAGCTATAACCGCTTCGAATTTCAACGCGAACATTTACATCCGGATTATGAACATCTACGGTAATGTCTTCTGTATTTTGTAAAATATGCCCTCCGATTTCCGGAAGTAATTCCATCGTTTGCATCGGAAAATGCTTATAAGAACGATGAACAGTAATTTTAAATGTTTTCACATCACGTTTTACTTGCAGAAAAGCAGCAAGTGCACCTTTTTTAATTTCTTCTAAATCCGTTGGTACTTTCATTGCTAAGTTAAACTTGTGAATACCAAACACATCTTTCAATCTTTCCGCAACAGCTTCATGATCTTCACCATTTAACTGAATATACATGCGGTCATGCGTCGCATCAATTTTTAAGTTTGTAAATTTCTTTAATTTATGTTTCACATTATCTTTTAACGTGCTTACAAACTTAGAACGGTTCTTTCCTTTTGTTGTCATTTCGCCGTAGCGAACTAAAATATACTCGTATGTCATCATCTTTCCTTACCTCATCACTTCATATAATTTTGGCAATGTTTCTTTTATAATTCCTTCGAATTGTTTTACTTCTTCCAGCGTATTTTCCGCAGTTAGACTGATACGAATCGCACTTTCTGCTACCGTATGCGACAAGCCCATTGCTAGTAAAACGTGGCTTACTTCGTTTGCTCTTGAAGAACAAGCGGATTTTGTTGACACATACACATCACGTTCTTCCAAAGCATGCACAACAATTTCTGGCTTTAATCCCACAAATGATACGTTTAAAATATGCGGTGCCGTATGTTCTTTCGGCGTATTAATTGTAACATCCTTCATAGCCTTAAACATACGGATCAGTTCTTCTTTTAACTCGCGAAGATGCCCCATATTTTCGGACTGTTTTTCTAAAGTCATTCGCAAAGCTTTGATCATCGCAACAATTCCTGGTAAGTTTTCTGTACCAGAACGGTAACGCAACTCTTGTCCACCACCCGATAAAACTGGATCGAGCCTTACACCATCACGAACATATAGAAGTCCTGTTCCTTTTACACTATGGAACTTATGTCCCGAAATTGTGCAAAGATCAATATGACTTTCATACAAATCAAGCGGCACTTTTCCAATTCCTTGTACATGATCGACATGGAATCGTACTTTCGGATAGTTCGCTAATAACTTTCCAACTTCACCAACAGGCTGAATCGCACCTGTTTCGTTATTGACGTGAATCATGGAAACAAGAATGGTATCATCTCGAAGAGCACGTTTCACATCTTCTACTGATACAACACCGGTTTCATTTACCGGCAAATATGTAACGTCAAAACCAAGATTTTCTAACTGCTTGTATGCTTCAAACACAGAAGCGTGTTCAATGTTTGTTGTAATCATATGCTTACCACGGGAGCGATTTCTCATCGCAATCCCCTTAATTGCAAGGTTATTTCCTTCTGTTCCTCCAGACGTAAAGACAATTTCTGAAGGCTTTGCGCGAAGAAGCTGAGCTGCAATCGTACGTGATTGTGTTAATAAACGCTCTGATTCTCCTCCTAGGGAATGAATAGAAGAAGGATTTCCAAAATACTTTCCTGCAACTGTCACATAAGATTGCAAGGCTTCCGGGTACGGCTTTGTCGTCGCACTATTATCAAAGTAAATCATCGTTATTCCCCTTTCGCCGATATCGAAATCCCAGAAAGTGAAACTTCTTTACAAGAAAGACCTTCGTAGCGGGATAATCATATCATACATCCATGCGTTTCCGCTAAACTTGCTCATAGTTTCCGTCATTAGAGCGGAAGTATGCTTTTCTGCTTTCAACGAAAAAAACGCTCCATATTCCGCTATTCATTATAGCAATATTACACCATAATGCATACAAAAGTTATTTGCACAAAAAACAAACCCCTTAATCAATTAAGGAGTTTGTTCTAAATCAACAAATTCAGCAATCTTTTGCACAATCCCTGGTTCAATTTGCTCTAATACAGAAGCAGCTTGTTCTAGAGCTGCATCATATTCATATTCACGAAACAGTTGCTCAGCGTTATCTAAACTTTTCGCCAGCATATCATCGTTACTACGATAACGATTACCATACTGAATTAATTTTTCTACTAAATATGCTTGTTCAATTAACTCTTGCGTTGCTTCGTGAACACCATTTACAATTACTACCGCTTCTTCTAGTGTGCGATTCACTGCACCCATATCAAGCGGTTTTAATTCAAGCTGCTCATACACACTATGCATTGCTTGTTGTCCGTTTTGCAATTCCGCTACGATACTACCTGGCAAACCTGGTAAATTTGATTTTTGCATCATACGCTTTGATTCCATCAGTGTATGGCGCATTTCCTTTAACGCCTCACGCGCTTCAAACTCATCTTTACGCATCATTTGCAACATGTCTTTGTACTCAGCATGAAGTACTTTTAACGTTTCACATTGCTCATAAATTTCTTCTAACTCTTCTCGAATGACAGAAAATGCGATATCTTGCTCTGCAATACGAAGCTGCAACACTTCAAAACGCTTCATTAAAATGTGCATCTGTTTTTCAACCACTTTTTGAGATTCAATATCTCTATCCTGTAATTGATAACTTTGTTTCACAAACTGTGTTTCTGCTTTCGTTTCCAGTGCTTCTTCCCGAATTGTCTCTAAATCTTCGTATACAGTTACCGTCTGCTGTTCAACATAATGTTTAGCTCTTACTTCTAACTCTAATTGTTCATATAACGTATCAAGATTTCCTTTTAAAACTTCCATTTTTGCTTGCGCTTCTACTACGTGTAGAGATTCTAAATCAGCAAGGCACATTTGCAGTTGTTTGTCCATCTCTCTTACTTCTTTTGGGATTTCCAAATGATTTAGTACATAGCCTTGTTTTTTCATATCATCGTGACCTTGTAATAAATCTTCTAATTGCACCGGTAGTGTCGCTTGACATTCTACTAATGATTCTGGTATTTCATGAACAATCACTTCCAAATGTGCTAGTCCTTCTTCTAAACTCGCCACAATTTCACGCGCTTTTAAGTAATCTCCATTTTGTGTTGCTTCTTCAAACGTTTGAAATTTATTTGACTGGTCATCAAGCAGCCCTTCAATTTTCTTCTCGGCTTTGCCAAACATATGACGATGAGCAAGCACGCCTTTTTTCAAATTGCGATATGTATCACGTAACTGCTCAATTTCTGAATTGTTTTTCTCATAGCTTTCCAACAATTCTTGCAGCTCATTTAAAATATCCATAATTCGATGATCTGCTTCATCTAAACTACTAATGGATTCATTAATTGCATGTTTTGCTTTTCGGAAGGAAAATTGCGCGGCAAATTTTTGGGCGCTTTCTAGTTCTTTTTCTGCTTTCGGAAGAATATTAGCAACAATTTCATCCCATTCATTACGCCATTTTTCAAACAGCTCTTCTGTTTGCCCAGTCATTTTTAGCTCTTTCACTCGCTTCAGTTCATCCGCTACAGGCTTATCTTTAATTTCTTTTTGCCATTGCCCTAGTGCTTCAATATCTTTATATAAACGATTTCTCATCACAAGCTCTACGATGAGGAAGAGCAAGATGGCACTCACGATGATGATAACGATCGTTAAGATTGAATCCATTCAAAATGCCTCCTATTTATCTGTTTTTTGTCCGTTCCGTTTTTTAAAATGGAAGGCGTTATGTAAGAAAAGGGAAATCCCCCATATTTAACAACTAGCAGTGTATTAATCATACCATGTAATTATATGTTTTTGGCCTAGTTTTTCGAAAAATTTCATGAAAGAATTTACTATTTCCAAGTCAATTCCGTACACACCTCAAACTCCAAAATTATAATGACTTAAAGTCTATATTTTCTTTCGAAACAAAAACATTATTATCGTATTATAGCTATACTACTATATAATAATTTTAAAAAGAAGATATCACTTTATGAAAACCAAATAAAAACAGCTTATTCCCATACATATTGGCAACAAGCTGCTTTACGTTTTTTTGGTTTCTTTATACATATGCCGCTCTCGGCAGAGGATATTGTAGATGCTCTGTACCAAGAGTTTGCTCCATCCACTGCTCTACTTCCTTCATATACATTTCAATAAAAAAGATTTCTGACGGAAAGGAATGCAGCACTTCTGATATATATTGTGGATATAAATACGGCATACTGATCATTCCCTTTAACTGCGTCATAAACATTGTAAATGATACATTTTGAAATTCTTTATTTTCTTGTCCTTGTCTAATGAGTTGCTCCATATAGTATCTCTCTTTTGAAAAGTAAATTGTCATGATTTCGCGAATTAATGTGCTATCTAACGACAGTTCTCTGTAGAAAAAACGAGTAAGTTCTCTTCGTTCAAACTGATATTGTAAAATATTTCTCACCATCTGAAATATTACTTCTTTTGCAGACAAAAAATTTCGTTGTTCAAATTTCATTTCAATAATACGTAAATAGCCCTCTAAAAAGTCTGTTACCAACTGTTCCAGTAATCCTTGTTTTCCAGAAAAATAATAGGAGATATTTGCAACATTGACATCTGCTTGTTTCGCTATGTCACGCACTGATGTACCATTATAGCCTTTCGCATAAAATAGTGAAGTTGCCGCGTCGATGATCTTCTGTCTCGCCAGTGTCATACACTCACTCCTCCCGCTACTTGTGGACAATAAAACACGATTAATTGAACTTGATGTAAATTTCTTGACTTTTAAGACAAATTCCTTTATTTTTCTATCGACAAAGTCTTGCGAATTATAGCTTATTTTGCAATAACTTTACACTTACCTACAGAAAGGGCGGCGTTTCCATGTTCACAGGAGAAGAATATACTGGTACACGCGAGGAGCAATACAGCACAGTGATAAAACAACTCGATGCTCTATTAACAGGCGAGTCAAATAGCGTGGCTAACTTAGCAAATGCATCCGCTTTACTCAATGTGTTTTTACAAGATATTAACTGGGTAGGTTTTTATGTAACAGAAGGAAATCAACTTGTACTCGGTCCGTTCCAAGGATTACCAGCTTGCGTTCGTATTCCATTTGGCCGCGGTGTATGCGGCGTAGCAGCAGAAACGAAAACGACACAACTTGTCGCTGATGTCCACAAGTTTCCTGGTCATATCGCCTGCGATGTAGCGTCTAATTCAGAAATCGTTGTACCGCTAATCAAAAACGATGAAGTCATTGGCGTGTTAGACATCGACAGCCAAACAAAGGGCGCTTTGATGAGATTGATCAAACCTATTTAGAGAAATTTGTCGCAACTTTATTGAAACATATATAATGCAAAGGCGCTGACTTTAGATCAGCTCCTTTTTCGCACGGCAGTCCAGAACGTCAAGCATTGTCAAACGGTCGATATATTGGATAGACATCATTTTTCTTACGATAAAGCTGTTTTTTCTTTTTGTAGTGCGTGCGCTAAGTCCCTTACAATATCTTCCCAGGACTCAAGCCCTGCAGATAAGCGTAATAAATTATCAGAAATCCCCATCTGCTCACGAACATGTTTTGGAATGACCGCATGTGTCATCGTTGCCGGGTGCTGAATTAACGTTTCTGTATCACCAAGACTCACTGCAATGGCAATTAATTTTAAGTTATCCATTACAGCTTGCGCCTCTGCTTTTCCTCCTTTTACCGTAAACGACAGTACACCGCCCCCGCGCTTCATTTGTTTATTTGCAAGCAGTCCTTCCGGATACCAAACATCTTCCACTAGTTCATGATTTCGGAGAAAAGCAGCAATTTTTTCTGCATTATCAGAATGGCGATCCATTCGCACTGCTAATGTTTTTAAACCTCGTAAAAGTAGCCATGCATCAAACGGTGCCATAATCCCGCCAACATCTTTACGAATCGGACGAATTTTTTCTGCAATATCTTTCGTTTTACAAATTGTAACACCAGCCACAACATCACCGTGACCGCCGATATATTTTGTCGCACTATGCAAGACAATATCGCAGCCTACTGTAAGCGGTCTTTGCAAGTACGGTGAACAAAATGTATTATCCACAATAACGAGCAATCCATGCTGCTTAGCTACTTTGACGACAAGTTCTAAGTCAATTAATTTCATCGTTGGATTAATTGGTGTTTCTACAAAAATGATTTTTGTATTCGGCCCAATACTATTTTCAATTTCCTCTGCTGTTTCCATCTCGCATAATGTATGCGTAATTGCAAATTTCTCTTCCAACACTTCTAAAAAGCCATACGTACAACCGTATAAGCCATTTGAACAAACAATATGGTCTCCAGCCTTTAAAAAGGCAAAAAGTGTTCCTGAAATAGCTGCCATACCGGAACCAAACGCAAGTGCCGCTTCTCCTTCTTCTAATGCCGCCATTCTTTCCTCAAATAACTCAACTGTCGGATTTCCAAGTCTAGAATAAATATAAGCTGAGTCATACCCAGCAAAGCTTTCTTCCCCTTGCTGCGCTGTTTCAAATGTATACGTAGATGTTTGAAATAACGGCGGTGTTAAACTTCCTTTATGCTCGGCCGCATCATACCCATGATGAATTAACGTCGTTTCGATATGTTTCTTTTTCATACAAATATCCCCCTTATATCTCATTGTATGTAAGCGCTTTCTGTCTGTTGCTATCCTTTCCATGAGCATTTACAAAATTCCTTCTTGCATTTTCCCAAAATTTGAATGTATAAAATGAAATTTGATATTCTTGACTCTCTCCTAATAAACAGATATAATAGCCTTTGTGTAAAATAAAAAGGCAGCCTTGTAATGTGAGTTTATTGTTTGTATTTTGTTCCTCATGATGAGGTGTATCGTGTAACTCCCTGCTGCTGGAGCGAGGATACATGAAAATGAAATACGCATAAATGTCAATTACGTCTGTTTTTATTTTACAAAAATAAAAACATTTTAAAGGAGGAGTCATTCATGGCTCGTTATACAGGTCCATCTTGGAAACTTTCTCGTCGTCTTGGAGTATCTCTAAGCGGCACAGGTAAAGAATTAGAAAAACGCCCTTACGCACCAGGTCCACACGGTCCTAACCAACGTAAGAAACTTTCAGAATACGGTTTACAATTACAAGAAAAACAAAAACTTCGTCACATGTACGGCATGACTGAGCGTCAATTCCGTCGCACATTTGACCAAGCTGGTAAAATGATGGGTAAACACGGTGAAAACTTCATGATCCTTCTTGAAGCTCGCCTTGACAACCTAGTTTACCGCATGGGCTTAGCTCGCACTCGTCGCGCTGCTCGTCAATTAGTAAACCACGGTCACATCATGGTAGATGGTGCTCGCGTAGATATCCCATCTTACCGCGTTAAACCAGGCCAAACAATCGGCCTTCGCGAAAAATCTCAGAACCTAGCTGTTGTTAAAGAAGCAGTTGAAGTTAACAACTTCGTACCTGAGTACTTAACTTTCGATGCTGACAAATTAGAAGCTACTTTCACTCGCTTACCAGAGCGCGCTGAGTTAGCTGCTGAAATCAACGAAGCGTTAATCGTAGAGTTCTACTCTCGTTAATGACGAAAAGCCAATCCTTTTGGGTTGGCTTTTTTCGTTATATAAACATATTTATTTCGTAGTTTCACTTTATTTCACTTTTATATTCATCGTTTTATTCTCTTCTTGTTTCTCCACATAAACATGTTGCTCACTATTATTTTTTTGTAATTGACTTGTTTCGTTTTCTGCTAGCTGTCCTGCATTTAGCAGTGAAAAAATAATTAATGCTTCTAGTGACATATAGATAACTCCCTCTTTTCTATCACTTTTGATATTTACAGCATACATGCCTGTTATGAACTTGAAGTGAACATACGGAAAATTTTTAAACAAAAATTCAACATGACATAATAATGAAATTTGTTACTGTAACAATATTTCAATTTAAATGCCTTCTAATTTAAACACACTCTTCACTCGCTGTCGTATCTTTCATTTCTACACTTGACCAATCTATCTTCAAATATCTATATCCAAATGCAACAAATAGTCCTAAAATATAAATGTAAAACCCAACCCACGGACCATAAACCCCTAATTCCCACACAAAGGTAAAAATAAAGGATATTGGAATAAACATGAGCCATCCTAATAATAAGGCTACTTTCATTGTATAAGAATTATCACCGATACCACGTAAACCACCAGCTAAAATTAATTGAAGTCCATCAAAAATAACGAACAATGAAGCAAAACGTAAAACTTCAGCAGTTAGTGAAAGTACCACTTCTTCTGTAGTAAATAGTTTTGCTATATATTCTGCACCCAAAAAATAAATGATTGTAAATGGAACAATGAAGTAAAGTCCTACTTTCATAACATCAAATCCAATTTTTTTAGCAATGAGAGGTCTTCTTTTTCCAAGTTGTTGTCCAAGTAAAATCGTTGCCGTAACTCCAAATCCTATCCCCGGCAAATATGCAAGTGATATTACATTTAAAACAATTTCTGTAGCAGCTAATTCTATATCACCAACTCTAGAAATGAATATAGTAAATACAAGCATTGCACCGCTCATTCCTAGTTCTTCTAAACCGATCTTTAATCCCTCTATATTAACTAGTTTAAACTCTCCTTCTTTAAAACTTATAAGCTTTCTTGTTGGAAATACATTATTTTCCCTAAAATAGCAAACTAGCAATCCTGTAAGTTGAACAATTTCTGAAACAATAAATGCCCAACCTGCACCTAATACGCCTAATTTAGGAAAGAACAAAAATCCATTTACCAACAATAGTGCTAATATTACATTTAAAGTATTACCTAAAATTGAAAAATACATTGGAGTCTTTGTATTTCCTATCCCTCTAAAAAATCCATTTAATACTACCCGAAACATGTTCAGTGTAAATGAAATAATTCTTAATCCTAAATAACCTACTCCAATCAATGCAATACTTTTCGAAACCCCCATAATCCCAAAAAACCATGAAGGTGCAAAAGTTGAGAATAATAAGAAAAAAGGAAATAGAGCTATAACAGAATATAGTCCTGTATACGTGTATGTAACACATTTTTTAAAATCTCTAGCTCCATAAGATTGTGATACTAAAAAGTTTACAGCGAAGCCAATGCCACTAAATAGTGCAAACAAATTTAATATAACTACGTTTGTAATACCTACTGCAGCAATTGCTTCATAACCTAAGTGTCCAATAATTATAAGATTTACTACTCCCATTAAATTAGTTGAACTCATTTCAATGATAGTTGGAATTGTTATTTTCAAAATTTCCTTATACCTATTCATGTATAACTCCTATAAAAAAGACATGTTACAGCTGCACCATTTGCAAGATTCACCACATCACTTTGCTCACAGGGTAATCCCCTTAACATCGCTCCTGCGAATCCTCCATTAATGATGTATACCCCCCAACACATGATGGCTTTCTTTAAGTCAATATTTCCCTCTATTACAAAAGGAATTTCTTCTTCATGTGGATATACCCTTTCCTGGACAATATGTACAATATCAGAATTTAATAAATTTAAAACCGTTTTTTCCCAATCATTCTCATTGTACTTCCAGCCTAAAAATACTTCATTTCCGCCATAACCAATCGTTGCCTTAATCACAAGTTTATCTTTATTCTTTAAAATATACTCCATTCCCTCAACATCTAGATTATTTTCTGACGTTACCATGTCTTTTAAAAAGCGAGTCCAAGGAATGCACCTTTTTACTAAATCTAATTCTTCATTTGTAAATAGATGACTATAATAAGGATCTGAAAGAAATACAAGATTTCCTTTATTTCCATAAAGTTCAGTATGAAATCCTGCTAATAATTCCAAATTACCAGCTTGAAAAGCTTGGACAATCGCTTGTACTTCTTCTGGGTTATGAAGCGCATCATCACATAAAAATGTACGATATAGAATATCAATTTTCTTTCCATTTACCTTGAGCATATTATCCTGAAATTCTGCTTCTTTTTGAGAACATATAATCGCATTATATCCAGCTTCTTTTAGCCTTAATTTCATATAATTTAAGGTACCATAGTAACTATCAAGATATTCATCCCAATCCATAATGGCTATAGTTATGTCATTATAGTTTTTCCCAATATTTATAGCTAGTTTATTTATATTTTCTATTAATACATCCATAGGATCAACATAGTCCCATTTTTCAGATCCCTTTAGCATTTTATAAAACTCAAAAGAACGCATGCTTTTATTTAAGTATCCTATATCTAGTCCTCCAACACTGCTATCTACATTAAACTCCAAAAATTTATATCCGTCTTTTGTAAAATACATATCGCCGCGAGCTATCAAATTCTTATTTTGATACGTTGACATCATTAATTGATATTGTTTTTCTGAAAAACCTAGAACTGTACACATTTTTAGGATATCCCCTGAAAATATACGTTCTGGTAAAGATACAATAATATCTAATAATGCCTTGGTATCCCTACTGAGAATCTCCAATTTTTCCTCGCTTAACAATCCAGGCTTTGGAATTATCATAGTTTCTTTATCAGAATAATACTGAAGAACTCTCTCTTTAACCATTTTATTTTGTAATTGTTTAAATGAGCTGATGGCTAATTGAGAATTCTCTCGTACACTCACGTTAAAATCATCAACATGTGTCTTCATACACTCATTACCTTTTCTTTCACATCTTTTAATACAATTACAGGTTGCTCATATCCGCCTTGCCCAAGATTAATAACAGCTTTATCCGAAATACGTGATACGACTCCGGCATACTTTCCACCAAACATAAACATATCAATTCCGAATTTTTTACTTTTTTTAACAATTTTTCCATCTTTGTGTTCTAATATACTTACACTTGGGATTTCATTATATTCCTGAACAATCCAATTTGTATTTTTATTATTATTTACGATTTTAGCCCATACCTCTGTATCTGCATCTTTACCTAGAAATACATTTTCCCCTCGTGTAGAATTATCAATTTTTAAAACAAAGCGTTCTTTATTATCAATAACATATTCAATTAAATTTATTATTTCTCCTTTAAAAGAAGTTGTAGTTTCTTCTAACTTTCTTGTCCATAAAATATGTTTATTAACCATCTCGACTTGTTCATAAGATAAATATTTTTCTTGAAATCTCGCATCTGTAAGTAAGGCTAAAGTCATTTTACTCTCTCCGATAAACATGGAAGGATATGAGTTAACATTACAAACTAGCCCTTTCTCACATGCTTCAATTACATCCTCCATATCTTTATTACCTAGTTCTAATTGATCAACTTTATTATAAATAATGTCGATGGGACATTCGTTATACATAAGTTGCTGCCTTTGTGAATCTAATTTTAGATCTCGCAAATCACAAATAACAATGTTATGTCCCATTTCACGACCATATTTTTGTATGTGCTCCAATTCGTATGAATAGTTACCAGCATAATTTACAAGAGCAATTTGAGGTTTATCAATATTACCTCCCATTTCTTTATAAGCATTTAATAATTCACTAATAAATCCATTAGGTGTATCACACAAAAATTGTTCCTGTTCATAAGAACTTGTAATCCCTTTGATAAATGGTAGATTAACCCATCTTTCTTTCAATTTACCTAATACAACAACCCCTCCTGGGCAGCATGCATTTGGTTCAACAACTTTAAATCCTTCTCCTCCATTCCATATACAATCAAATCTTGAAATTCTAATTTTGCGCTTATACCTTGGATTAATGTTAATTAATCTTGTGTATTTATTGTAGTATGAAAAAAACTCCTTAATCTCTTCATCTTTCTCATATGCTTCTAGCACTATTTCCAATGCATCAGAAAGTGTTTCAGAAGCTCTCTGAAAATACTTATTTTCTTCTTCTGTAATAGCTAAAGGTTGAATAGAAAAAGGGAGCGCCTTTTCTTTGAATATTAATCCTTCTTGTTGAATGATTTGATCTACCTCTTTTAAAGTCTCTTTAAAGCCTCTTTCATTTGTTTCTGCTAAATTATGAAATTCTTCTCCAATTTGTTTAAATAACATATAAAATCCCTCCGTTTATTTTCTTTGATCTATAACTCGAATGACTTTTCCTGAACTTTCAGAAACCTTAAGATTCTCTCTTCCTACTAAACTGATTATTAAAGGGGCGATTACCTGTAATTGAATCATCTGCTTAAGTTTCGGTGTATAAGTTAAAATCCGCTCTCTAATTCTGTTTATTAAATTTTCTTCAATTTCTTTATCCATAGATTTTCCTGATACTTCAAAAAAAACGTGAATCATATCTCTATTCCCCTGTTTTTCTACTACTAATTGAAATTCTCCAGTCAACTCGTCTAAATGACTGCATGCCTGGGCAAAAATTTGTGGAAAGATTTGTTCACCACCTAATTTAATAATTTCTCCTTTTCTTCCAATTAATTTAATCCTTTGATTCGTTCTCCCACACAGGCACAAAGAATCTATTTTTAATACCAAATCATTTGTTTGATATCGAATAACTGGCATCAACTTTCTTTTTAAATTTGTAATGACAAGTTCACCAACTTCTCCATCTTGTACAGGGTGGCCTTTTTCATTCAAGATCTCAACATACTGCAATTGATCATGTATATGGTACGTACCTGCTTCACAGTAATCACATTGAAAACCAATAGTCCCAACATCCATACTTTGAAATACTGATTTAAAATCTTTCACTCCTAAAGCAGATTCTAAATAATTCTTGGTAGAAGAATACATTTTTTCTCCACCATAAACAATTCGATTTATTGAAAGTTGACTTTTGTTTTTTTCTATATATTGTGCTAATGGTATTACATCCGAAGGCATGACTAAAAGAGTCGTAACATTAAACATTTTGATATACTTAGATAACCTTTCAAGATCCGAACTCATCCCTATAGGAACAATTGTACATCCTGTTCTTTCAAGTCCTAGATAAACAGTAAACTCAGATGTTAAAAATCCAGGTACTCCAAAAGTAGCAACTGTATCACTTTTATTAATTCCAGCCATTGCATAACCTTTACCATGAAAAAATATATTTTCTTTTAACTCATCTGCTGTTAAATAAATCAGTTTAGGTTCTCCCGTTGTTCCCCCACTTGTAAATACGTAAGAATTGTGAAGAGAACTGGTCAGCATATGCTTTGGCGGAATTTCTTTCATAATATCCCGAGAACTAATCATAGGAATTTCTTCATACTCTCTAAGATTGCTTACATTCACATTTACATTTTCATATAATTCCTGATAAAATCGCGATTGTTCGTTAGCAAAAGATACAACTTTATTTAGTTGTCCTAATTGCTTTATTTGTTTATCTTTCCTCGGGATAAAATCTGTCGTTTTCTCTAAATTTGTAAATATTGAAGTGCTAAACAATAAATCTCCTCCTTTGTTCATGATGAAAGAAATGATTAGATTCTTTCACAATCACCATCTCTTTATTGACGTCATGTAATCACAGAAAAACACCCATATTAACCCCAAAAATACTTTTACCTTTTTTGCATAAATATTACAGTTAGAAGTTTATACGCATTAAATTTTATTTTAAATATTAAAAACAAGACAAAAATCGACACTAATATTATTAAAATGAATTTTTTTTTATTTTTTTTATTTTTTATTCCTAAATTTTTAATTAACACTAGATAAATAAAAGGGGGATTTTTAGAAGTTTTGAATACGTTATAAATAACAGAAAAATGAGAATTATTTTGATAAATTAAAATGCACCCTATTTAAGTACCTAAAAACAAAAAAACAAGACAATTTTGTCTTGTTTTCCCACTATATTTTTCACAAAATATCCCTTCCGTATCTTCTGGTATAAGAAAGTCCTCATACACATTTTATTCTCTATTTTAAAAGACTCCGGCATCACCGAAGTCCTTTTTCAACCATATTCCCTTACGCTATCTCTTTACGTTTTTCACCTAAAGAGTAGTTCGCAACTTTTGTAATTGAACTGTTCGCAACGAAGTAAATCTCACCGGTTTCTGCAACGAGCTGCGTTGTACGAAGCCCTACTTCTTCGATGATACCGTCAATATCATTAATTTTCACTTTATCGCCAACTGAAAATTGATCTTCAAAAATAATAAAGAATCCTGTTACAACGTCTTTTACTAAGTTTTGTGCTCCAAACCCAATTGCTAAACCGGCAACACTCACCCCAGCAAGAAGCGCTTTAATATCGATTCCTACTGTTTCTAAAACCGTCATAATGACCATGAAATACACAACATAATGAACAATATTTTGACAAAGCTTCGTTAATGTCGCTTCACGTCTTTCATTTGTACGTACAGGCGCTTTACTGCTCATCTTAAATATTTGTTCAATCCCTACAGAAGCTACGCGAATAATCACTTTTGCCGCAATAAAAATAATAATAATTTTTAGGATGGTTTCCCCAAAGCTAATTAATTTTTCCGGATTTAAAATATACTCATCTACAATTTTCTGAATATCCAAAATGTTAACTCCTCTCCTTTAAAATGCAAAAAGCGTAAGAATTCTTACGCTTTTTGGCATGTTAGTAACGAATTAAGAAATATTTTTTCTTCCCGCGGCGAATGATTGTAAATTTACCTTCAATGCGGTCTTTTTCTGTTACCGTGTAGTCTAACTCTTGTGTACGCTCACCATTTACATAAACCGCACCATTTGTAATATCTTCGCGTGCTTGACGTTTTGACGGTGAAATTTTACTTTCTACAAGTACATCTACTAATAATGTATCTTCTGTACTACGCTCTACAGATGGTACATCTTTAAAACCTTGCTCGATTTCCGCTGCTGTTAATTCTGCAACAGAACCGCTAAATAATGCTGCTGAAATTTTAATTGCTTGCTCTAACGCTTCAGCGCCGTGAACAAGTTTTGTCATTTCAGAAGCTAATGCTTTTTGTGCTTCACGCTTTTCAGGTGCTTCTGCAACTTGTTTTTCTAACTCAAGGATCTCTTCATGAGATAAGAATGTAAAGTATTTTAAGTATTTCACAACATCGCGATCATCTGTATTAATCCAGAATTGGTAGAACTCGTACGGCGTTGTTTTTTCTGGGTCTAGCCAAACCGCGCCGCCTTCTGTTTTCCCAAACTTCGTACCATCAGATTTCGTTACAAGCGGTACAGTTAAGCCGAATGCTTTCGCATCTTCTTCTGACTTACGGATTAATTCTAAACCAGCTGTAATGTTCCCCCATTGGTCACTACCACCAATTTGTAATTTACAACCGTGCGTTTGGTACAAGTTTAAGAAATCGTATGATTGTAAAATCATGTAGCTAAACTCAGTGAATGAGATACCCGTTTCTAAACGAGATGCAACTGTGTCTTTCGCTAACATGTAGTTTAAACCAAAGTTTTTACCGATATCGCGTAAGAATGTAATTAAATCTAAAGAACCAATCCAATCGTAGTTGTTTGCAATCGTTGCTGGATTACCTTCTTTATTGAAGTCTAGGAAGTTAGAAAGCTGCTCTTTAATACGCTCACTGAAAAAGGCAACTGTTTCTTTCTCATTTAATGTACGCTCTGCTTTCTTACCACTTGGGTCACCAATTAAACCTGTAGCTCCGCCAACAAGTGCGATCGGCTGGTGCCCTGCTTGTTGAAAACGACGTAATATTAAAATTGGTAGCATATGACCAATATGTAAACTATCAGCTGTTGGATCAAAACCGCAGTATAATTTCACACTTTCTTTCTCTAATAGTTCTTGCAAACCTTCTGCATCCGTTTGTTGGTTAATTAGACCACGAAACTCAAGATCTTGTAAAATGTTCATCATATTCACTCCTTTAAAAATAACTTGTGCGCGGAATTTAAAAACATAAAAAAATCGCCCCTTCAATAAGGGACGATTTTAATCATCGCGTTACCACCCTAGTTGCAGGTAAAAAAACCTGCCACCTCATTCACATAACGGCTCATCACCGTCTTTCCCCTCTTAGATGAAATCCAATCGAAGAAAGATGCTCCAGGGTCGTAATTCGCGATCATTTATGTGCTGATTTTCACCGACCATCAGCTCTCTAAAACAGGGAAATGATCACTACTGTTCCCTTTCCACGCTCGTTTATTTATATACTTTTCTTTATAACATCATTTGTATATGCCTGTCAAATACAGTTTTTTCTCTTATACTTACTAGCTGGCAATGAGTATCGTTAGTATAGAAAGAATCGGCACACCTGCTAATAGAGAGACGTGAAACACAATTGATAAATCATTCCCAATTGTCGATTCAATAGGATCTTTAGCCGGAGACGCAAGAAAGCGTAAAAATCGATCTCCCCTATTCACTTTTTGCGGAAAATCAGGAACTTCCACATAATCACTTTCTAAATGCTGTTTCAATCTATATTCTTTATCAAAGGGATTTTCGTTCAATATCATCCACCTCCAACAATTGCTTCAATTTTTTTATTCCATGATGCAATCTTGATTTAACCGTCCCGATCGGAATACATAATACATCAGCAATTTCCTTATGAGGCATATCATGATAATACGAAAGAATCAGCACAGCTCGCTGCTCTTCTGGAACTTTTAAAATAGCTTCTCGAATCGTAAAACGGTCTTCTTTTGAAATCCCCTTCTCTTCAATCGAAATAAAAAAAGGAAGAAGCGAACGCCATTTTTTTCTACGATTAAGCTTATTGATCATTAACCGATATGCAACTTGAAACAAATACGTTTTCACTTTCCCCTTTTCAACATCATACATTTGCTTCTTACGTTCTAATGTAAGGAACGTATCTTGAACGAGATCTTGACTCAACTGTTCATCACGATTAAAACGATATAAAAAAGTATATAACGCAGGTTTGATTAAAACATATAATCGTTCCCCGGCTTGTTCATCTCCTTTTTGATAGGAGAGCATCAACTCCTCCTCAATCCCAATCTGCGCCATGTTTTTTAATCTCCTTTATCCCCTTTAATGTTAAAGAGATGCGGCTAATTAAATACATACTTGCGACTAATGTCCAAACCAGCGCTTGATTCGCAAAAAATTGCACATATGGATTTTGAACTGTTAATCCGCTTGAAACTAAGAAAAATAACACATATACGCATATACAAGCGTACACCGCAATACAGACAGATATGGTATCAAATACATTCCAGCGAAAGTATACTTTTGTTTTTGTAAAATCGATTTTATTCCCGGCTTTTCGTACGATATATTTCTTATCAAATGGGATAAGAATTGAAAATATAATAAGCATCATACACGCTAACGTAATCATTGAAACTTTAAATCCTATCGCTATAGGCAAAAGTGTCCCTAAAGCAATTACGATTATAATACTGATCAAAACGAATGAAAGCATCCATTTATTCGACATTTAAAGTGCCCCCCTAATTTACTTTTCATAAACTTATACAAATGATGGGAGCAATTGGTTCAAAAAACATTTTATTTTTTTATCCCGCTACTTTTGGGCAGAAATACCATAACCTCACGATTCAAAGAAAGCGAAGAGAATGAATCTCCCCCACTAAGGGAAGTTTTACTATATTTCTTTCATGATTACGGTCGTTTTTCCAGCGCTAATTTAATACCAAATGCCACAAGCACAAAACCGCTTATGCCTTGAATTGCCCGCTCTGTAGACGGCTTTTTCATCCACGTCCGAATTGCATTGATTAAATAAATGTAGAGTATAAACCACAAAAGGGTTAAAACTGTATATGTCATTCCCATAATGCAAAGTTGAAAAAACGCATTTCCATTATGCTGTATAAATTGCGGTAAAAACGTTAGAAAGAAAATAGCTACTTTGGGATTTAACAAATTGGTAAGAAAACCTTGCCTAAAGCAAGAAGCACCTCGATACTTATTTTCAACTGTAAGATCCTCTGTTTGTTTTCCTTTCTTCCGTAAAGACCATAATGAGACACATCCTAAATAAATAAGATAAATAGCACCAATATACTTAAAAATAGAAAATAAAAATGCCGATTTAACAAGAATTGTCGAAATCCCAAGTACAGATGCTAATGTATGGATACTTAAACCACATAAAATACCAAAAACAGTTTTCATTCCGCCTTGTTTCCCCTGCAGTATTGTATTCTGCGTTACTAATCCCGTATCAGGTCCTGGCAAAATAATAAGAAAAATTGACATCGTAACAAAAAGATAATATTGCGTCACTAACATCCCTCCAAAAGATTAAATCTTTTCTTTATCCCGCATTAACGGGCAGTAATACTCCCACCTCAAAATTCAGCGAAAGCAAAGAAGTTAGGCGGGAGATAAACTGCCCGTAAAAGCCCGATTGGTTCAACTAATAATCAGTCCTACTGATTAAAGTTTCACTTTATACCATTGTATTACCCTTCTTGCATGCTCTGCTGCATTTTATACATTACATATATAAATACAAGTTGACTTTTTAACATCTAAGTCGCTGCTATGCATGGCCAGTTACTCTCGCCCACCGAAAAAGAAAAGGGTTTTTATGTTAGTTTTTCAATTTGTATTTATATATTTATCTGTAACGCTGCATAATTTCATTATACGCTAAACAAGAAAGGCCTGAACGAAGAATGTTCAGACCTTTCTTGTTTAATCTTCCATCGTAGACAAGTCTCCTGTTGGTAAGTTTAACTCCCATGCCTTTAATACACGGCGCATAATTTTACCGCTTCTCGTTTTCGGTAATTTATCACGGAATTCAATTTGTCTCGGCGCTGCATGAGCAGCTAGTCCTTTTTTCACAAATTGACGAATATCTTCTTTTAGTTCTTCAGATGGCTCATAACCTGCGCGCAGTGCAATGAACGCTTTAATAATTTCTCCGCGTACAGGATCTGGAATCCCGATAACACCAGCTTCTGCAACTGCTGTATGCTCAATTAATTTACTTTCTACTTCAAACGGACCAACACGTTCACCAGACGTCATAATCACATCGTCAATACGCCCTTGGAACCAGAAGTAGCCATCTTCATCCATATATGCCGAGTCACCTGACACATACCAGTCTCCTGGCATAAAATAAGACTCATATTTTTGCGGGTTATTCCAAACAGCACGCATCATCGATGGCCATCCTTTTCCAATTGCTAAGTTCCCCATTGTGTATGGCGGCAATTCATTCCCTTCATTATCAACGATCGCTGCCTTCACGCCAGGAATTGGTTTTCCCATTGATCCTGGACGAATTTCCATACAAGGGTAGTTACAGATAACTTGTCCGCCTGTTTCCGTCATCCACCACGTATCATGAATACGAAGATGGAACACTTTCATCGCCCAGCGAATTACTTCTGGGTTTAACGGTTCCCCAACACTTAAAATATGACGAAGAGCTGATAAATCATATTTTTTTAGCGTATCGTCACCAGCACCCATTAACATACGAAATGCTGTCGGAGCGCTATACCAAACTGTTACACCGTAATCTTGAAGCGTTTCATACCAAGCATCCGGGCTAAAGCGTCCGCCTAACACGACGTTAGAAGCTCCAACTAACCAAGGCGCAAAAATACCATAGGATGTTCCTGTTACCCAGCCTGGATCTGCTGTGCACCAATACACATCATCTTCTTTTAAATCGAGCACCCATTTTGCTGTTTGATAATGCTGCACCATTGCATTTTGAACATGCAGCACACCTTTTGGTTTCCCTGTTGAGCCAGATGTATAATGTAAAATGAGCCCATCTTCTCTTCCAAGCCATTCCATTTTCAGCTTATTAGAGGCTTGTTCAAAAAGTGGATTAAATGCTACAACCTTACCGCCATCTTCTACACCTTCTCCAACAACAAATACTGTTTTTAATGCTGGTAAATCATTAAAAGGTATACGTGCTAACAATTCTGGTGTTGTTACAAGCACCTTTGCTTCACTATCCACCAGGCGGTCACATACAGCCGCTTCCATGAAAGCTTCAAATAATGGGCCAACGATTGCTCCAAGCTTTGTGGCACCAAGTAAAGTAAAATACAATTCCGGTGAACGAGGCATAAAAATAAAGACCCGATCGCCTTTTTCGACATCCCCATAATTTTTCAAAACATTTCCTGCTTTATTCGACAATTCTTTCATTTCTTTAAACGTATATTTCTCTTTTCTCGCACCATCTTGATAATACAATGCTACTTTATTTTTACGGTGGGATTGGGCATGTCGATCAATGGCCTCATAAGCCATATTTACTCGCCCAGTTTCATGCCAAGAAAAATTTTGATTAACCTCTTCCCAATTAAAATTTTGATATATTTCATCATAATTTAACAAATTATTTTCCCCTTGAATAACTGGAAGTGTTTCTACTTTCATTCTTTACATCCCCCTTCTATGTACCATATAAATCTATTATAAATATATATTTTATAATTTTCAGTATTTTTTAAGAATTTCAGACAAATTTTTACTGACAAATTTCGATTCACATCGCATACTGAGTACAGTAGTATAAAATAGATAGTAGATTCACAAAGTTCTGAAGGTGGTGAGCCTAAAATTGATTCATAGTAAAGTTTACAATGTAAGAAATTTAAAAGCACCAAAAGGAACCTTAATTATTGAAGGCCCTGTCCAGACGCATAATTTAGAAACATATGAGTTTCATCCTGATTTAGTTGCCTTTCGACCTGCGGCTCAGCAATATAAAGCAATTGTCGAGATTTCTAAACTACCAGAAGCTCGAATTATTATTGCTCGTCATGAACATACAATTGTTGGCTATGCAACATATTTATACCCAGACCCTCTTGAACGATGGTCTGAAGGAAAAATGAACAATTTAATTGAGCTTGGCGCAATTGAAGTTGCCCCTGATTTTCGCGGCTGTGCTGTTGGAAAGAACTTATTAGAAGTTTCTATGATGGATGATCATATGGAAGACTACATTATTTTAACAACTGAATATTACTGGCACTGGGATTTAAAACAAACCGGACTCAATGTCTGGGAATATCGAAAAGTAATGGAGAAAATGATGAATGCTGGTGGGCTGGAATGGATGGCCACAGATGATCCAGAAATTTGTTCACATCCAGCAAACTGCTTAATGGTCCGCATTGGAAAACGAGTTGATACATCATCTATCCAACAATTTGACCGCTTACGCTTCCAAAATCGTTTCATGTACTAAAAGGGGGATTACATCATGATCGTTGAAGAAATCATGAATCAAAATGTAACAACGCTGCGCCCAACCGACACGATTGAAACAGCTTTAAGAACATTAGCAGCACATAGTATTCGGCACATTCCAGTTGTAAATGAACAATACGAAGTTGTCGGCATTATTTCCGACCGTGACGTTCGCGATGCAAGTCCGTCCATTCTTGATGAACACGTTTCAAGGGATGCTCTTCAAGAGCCGATTGAACGTATTATGAAGCATCCCGTTATGACATGTCATCCTCTTGATTTCGTTGAAGAAATTGCCACGTTATTTTTTGAAAATAAAATTGGTTGTCTTCCTGTCACAAAAAGCGGTAAGCTTGTCGGCATTATTTCGGAATCAACAGTATTACATACACTTGTCAAACTAACAGGTGCTCATCAACCAAGTTCACAAATTGAAATTCAAGTGAAAAATGAACCTGGTATTCTCGGAAAAGTTGTTGCTGTTTTCAGCGAATTGAAAATTAACATTGTGAGCGTTCTCGTCTATCCAGCAAAAGAAGAGAGCGACAAAGTTCTTGTTTTCCGTATTCAAACAATGAATCCTCTTAAAGCAATTGAAGAGTTAGAACAAAAAGGCTACCATGTTTTATGGCCAAATATTGCGGGGATGGAATCATGAAAAATGTATTCATTTACTCAGAAGATTATCAGGGCTATTCCTTTAGCCCTGATCATCCTTTCAATCAGCTTCGGGTAAAACTGACCTATGATTTGCTGCAAAAAGGAGGCTTTATCCACCCTTCACAAGTTATTCCACCACGAATGGCAACGGATGAAGAAATTGCTTTGATTCATACAGAAGAGTACATAAATGCAGTAAAACGTGCTGGAAAAGGAACATTAGAACAATCACTTGCCATATCCTATGGGCTTGGAACAGACGATACACCCATATTTCCAAACATGCATGAAGCAAGTGCCCTTCTCGTTGGCGGCACCTTAACTGCGGTCGATGCCATTCTTGAAGGAAAAGCAGAACATGCTCTCAATCTCGGCGGCGGATTACATCATGGCTTTCGCGGGAAAGCCTCTGGATTTTGTATTTATAATGACAGCTCGATTGCCATTAAATATATACAACAAAAATACGGTCTTCGTGTTTTATACATCGATACAGACGCTCATCACGGTGATGGCGTGCAGTGGTCCTTTTATGACGATCCTAACGTATGTACAATTTCATTGCATGAAACAGGCCGTTATTTATTTCCAGGAACAGGGGCCGTAAATGAGCGTGGACAAGGCAATGGATACAGCTATTCTTTTAACGTTCCTCTCGATGCCTTTACAGAAGATGATTCATTTCTACATGCATATCGGACCGTTATCAGGGAAGTCGCTGACTATTTCAAACCAGATATTATTTTAACGCAAAACGGAGCTGATGCTCATTATTACGATCCTCTCACACACCTTTGTTCAACAATACAAATTTACCGTGAAATTCCGAAGATCGCTCATGAAATTGCCCATAAATATTGCAACGGCCGCTGGATTGCAGTCGGTGGCGGCGGCTATGATATTTGGCGCGTCGTTCCAAGAGCTTGGGCACTCATTTGGCTCGAAATGAACAACATCCAAAACATCTCAGGGCATCTCCCACCAGAATGGATTGAAGCTTGGAAAGGACAAGCTAAGACAGATCTCCCGCTCACATGGGAAGACCAGGGCGACATGTATAACCCGATTCCACGCAAACAAGAAATAGAAGAGAAAAACGAATTAACTGTAGCGAAGTGTCTGGAGATAATTCGGAATAATATGAAAAAGGTTTTGTATTAAAGATAAAAACCTCTTTCTTTTTAAGGGGGACAAGAGCATCTGGCCGTGTGTAGTAGCGGTCAGGGCCTTTTTCTTCCACTTGCCGTGTTTAAAACAAAAAGAACAAGCAAGTAGATGGCATGTTTTGTCTGCGTAGCTGTCTTTTATGTTGAATTTTATCCCGCATTTACGTCCAGTAAGATCTCAGTTTTACTTTATATACAAAGGAGATACGCTTATGTGGAAACAACAATTTATCCATACAGACCGTGGAACTTTTGAACTATTTACAAAAGGACACGGAGAGCCGATTTGCATTACACACCTTTACTCACAATTCAATGAGACGGGCGATTATTTTGCCAATAGCTTCACATCTTTATATAAAGTTATATTAATTAACTTAAAAGATGCAGGAAATTCAGTAACTGCTTCTGAAGAAGATGAATTAAGTATGAAAGAAACAATTCAAGATTTAGAAGCAATTCGAGAAGCACTGCACATTTCGTCATGGCATTTTGCAGGGCATTCTACTGGCGGCATGCTTGGACTTTTATATGCTATAAATTATCCAAAGTCCTTACAATCGTTAGTAGTCATTGGCGCTGCTGCTAGTGATTATACAAAAACAAAAGACTGCATTTATCATCTAGAACATCCGCAGTTTTCCTATATGCAGCAGCTTATTGAAGATTTGAAATTGCCGCAGCTTACAAAAGAAGAAAGAATTACTTTATCAACCGAGCGTACAAAGTTATCCTTATACAAGCCAGAGCAATATGAAACATACTTCTCAAAAGCAATCTATAAAACGATGGCCACAAGCCGTATGAACTATTTTGCCAAAGAATTTCGCAGCTTTGATGTAAGCGAACAACTTACTAACATAACAACAAAAACGTTAATCATTTGTGGAAAACACGATGTGCAATGCCCAATTGCCTCCTCATTACAAATACACCAAGGTATACAAGGTTCTTCGTTCATTCCTTTCGAAAACAGCAATCATTATCCATTTTTAGAAGAGGAAAAGAAATTTGCATCTGTGATTACAACATTCTATCATTCTTTGAAGGAAGGCAGTGAACATTTATAATGCTGCAAAATGGAACGACTTACATAACAGTGAATTGCATACGCCATTGGTGTAAAATTGCCGGTGCAGGACATAAAACAATACCAATTGTCGTCGTTCACGGTGGTCCAGGCGGAAACCATTATACATTTGAACGAACAATTGGTCCAAAACTAGAAGAATTTGCGACTGTCATTTATTATGAACAACGCGGGTGCGGGCGTTCTGATGCTCCCGAAAATGAAAAAGATTACTCTATCGGTATTCTAGTCGATGATCTAGAAAAACTAAGGGCGACATTACAGATTCCAAAATTCCATCTACTTGGTTATTCTTTTGGCGGACAACTTAGTCTAGAATATGCGTTAACTTATCCAAATCGAGTCGAAACATTACTTCTACAAGCTCCTTCTTCCGGTGACTATGAACATACGTATCATATTCAGCTTACTGGATTTGAAAAGATTGCCCATCAAGACATGAAACAACAGATTCAGCATATTCAACAAATCCCGATATCTTTAAAGGAAAAATACGATATGGTGTGGAGTATTGTTGATACAACAACAGTCGATTGCCTACTTTTTCATAATGAACAATACGCAAAACATAATCGTTCACTTTGGGAAGAAAGCGGATTAACAAATCCAGGTGTGATGGCGAAAGTCTTATCCCAATCTCCGCCTGCTATTCCTTTGAAAGAGCGTACATCCGAAATTACTATTCCATCCCTTTTCCTCGTCGGAAAACATGACCGGAATACAGGAGCAGAAATGGCGAAAGGGCTCGCTAACAATATGCCGAACGCTTCCTTTGTATTCTTTGAGCATAGCGCTCATTTTCCAGATATTGAAGAAACAGAAGCATATGCGCTAGCTATTAAGAAGTTTCTTCGCTTATGAAAAAGGAATCACTAAGTACATCTTGGAATCTATTTTGTTATATATATATGCGAATTAAAAAACTAATATAAAAACCCTTTTCTTTTTCGGTGGGCGAGAGCAACTGGCCATGCATAGAAGCGGTCAGGTCCTTTTCCTGCCACGTGCAAAGTTTAAAACAAAGGTAGAAAGCAAGCAGCGGCCATGTTTTGTTCTGCATAGCAGCGACTTATATGTTAAAAAGTCAACTTGTATTTATATATTATTGGAAAATAACAACAAAAAAGGAAAACTCGTTTAGTTTTCCGAATTTATTTTCATTCTCTTCTGCCCTTTATTTCTATCTAAACTTTGTATAGAATATGTTGATAGGAATTATAAACTTCATAGTGAATCGTGGAAAGGGTGGAATTATAGATGTGGAACGAGTTTAAAAAGTTCGCTTTGAAAGGAAACGTTTTGGACTTAGCTGTCGGGGTTGTAATTGGCGGCGCGTTTGGTAAAATTGTTTCTTCATTAGTAAATGATATTATTATTCCATTACTTGGATTATTACTTGGTGGCATTAATTTTTCAAAACTAGCTTATCCGCTTGGTAAAGATACTTTAAAATACGGTGCCTTCATTCAAACTGTAGTTGACTTCTTCATCATCGCATTCTCTATCTTCTTATTTATTAAACTATTTAATAAGCTAACATTCAAAAAAGAAGAAGAAAAGAAAGAAGAAGTACCAGCACCATCAAAAGAAGAAATACTTCTTACAGAAATTCGCGATTTATTAAAACAACAAAATGCATCACGAGATAATGCATAATAACATAGATAAAGAGAGCAGGTATTGTATGCCTGCTCTCTTTTTTATAATGTTTCTGAGTTTGTATGAATAAACAAAATAATTCCTGCAACAAGTAAAATAATGATAGCGCCTACAAATAATGTAGTAGAAAAAAACACAAATTTCTCATGTACTTGTTCTCCAGCGCTTTCTAAAAAAATGGAAGTAATATATGTGATTAGGGCTATTCCTGCCAAAGTACTACCAGGAATAAAGCGTCTCATACCACTCTGTTTTAATGTCATATAAGCAAATAGAGCCGTCACGCAAAGTGTAATCCCCCAAAGAATGATCAATTTCATCTCCCCCTCACATAGCCTTTAGTACCATTATACATTAGAAATAGTAGTAAAGTGAAACTTCCCTTTCAAAACAACTCTCTCTGTTCAAAAGAAAAAAACTCGTGGTAATATTTCCACGAGTTTTCATCTTATTACTTCGTTGAATTTCTAAACTGAATGCGGTGCGGTAAAATAACTGTATGATCTTCTACCGTTTCTTTGTTCATGTATTTTGTTAATAAACGCATTGCAACTGCTCCGATGTCATACATTGGTTGGACAACTGTTGAAAGCTGCGGGCGTACCATAAGGGCAAGGCGCGTATTGTCAAAACCAAGTACTTCTAGATCATTTGGTACGTTTAAACCTTTATCTTGTGCTGCATGGATGACACCTAATGCCATTTCATCAGAAGACACAAATACCGCTGTTGGTTTTTCAGCAAGTTCCAATAGTTTGTCTAACGCTTCCATACCAGAATCGTATGTATAGTCGCCATCCACAACAAGCTCTTCGTCGTAAGCAATGCCAGCTTCTTCTAATGCTCGCTTGTAACCTTGTAATTTTTTCGCACTGCCTGCTTTATCAACGTAAGGTCCAGATACGAAACCAACTCTTGTATGACCTTGCTCTAAGAAATGCTTCATCGCATCATACGCTGCTTGTGTGTAATCGATATTTACAGATGGTGTAATATTTTGATCATCAAACGATGCCGCAAGTACGATTGGTACAGGAGATTTTTTAAATTCTTCTACGTGAGCCTCTGTAATATCTTCTCCCATAAATACGATACCATCTACTTGTTTCCCAAGCATTGTATTTAATAAATGGAATTCTTTCTCTTTGTTTTGGTCAGAGTTACTTAAAATAATATTATATTTGTACATTGTTGCGATATCTTCAATACCACGTGCTAGTTCTGCATAAAACGTGTTCGAAATATCTGGAATAATAACCCCAACTGTCGTTGTTTTCTTACTTGCTAATCCACGTGCTACTGCATTTGGACGATAACCAAGGTGCTCAATTGCCTCTAATACTTTCTTTCTTGTTGTTGGTTTTACATTTGGGTTGCCATTCACAACACGTGATACTGTTGCCATTGAGACATTCGCTTCGCGCGCTACATCATATATTGTTACGTTCATCTTTTCACACACTCCTTTATAAAATTCATCTATATAATATGTATCAGTTAACTTGAATGAAAAAAAGACATCCACTCTACTTAAAGATGTCACTTCCGAGCCCTTTCACTAATGATACGACACAACTAAGGATTGAGACAATATTTTCCCGCAAAAGTTTCGAAAAAATTCGTTCCTTTTCTTATATTTTCATATTTTTAATAGAAAAATACCCATTTTTAAGAAAAAAATCTATGCAGCACACAGCTACATAGATTTTTGAAGCCTTTATCCTGATCTATCCCGCTATTCGTGGGCAGTAATACCCCCCACCTCAAAATTCAGCAAAAACAAAGTCCAGCTCTCCAGCGGCTAGAATCTCCGGTCGTTTCGCCCCCTCGGACGAGGCAGAGAACACCTCTCTGTCAGGGGCTCCAACGTCCTGCGATTCTGAGCGAGCCGCTTCCGCTTTTCTAAAGAAGTTAGGTGGGAGATAAACTGCCCATAAAAGCCCGATTGGTGAGGGCTAATAATCAGTGGGGGATGAAAAAAACCCCACTGATTAAAGTTTCACCCTATCTCATACGAAATGCTTTTAATTCACTCATAAATGCATTGAACTCTGGAATGTCCATTTGCTGTGCTGAATCAGAAAGTGCAACAGCTGGATCTGGATGTACTTCTGCCATAACCGCATCTGCACCAATTGCCATTGCGGCTTTTGCAGTTGGCAACAATAAATCACGACGCCCTGTTGAATGTGTTACATCCACAACAACTGGCAAATGCGTTTCTTTCTTTAAAATTGGTACAGCAGAAATATCTAACGTATTTCGCGTCGCTTTCTCATACGTACGAATACCCCGCTCGCATAAAATAATATCGCCATTTCCTTGTGCAATAATATATTCTGCCGCATGCATAAACTCTTCAATTGTTGCCGATAATCCTCGTTTTAATAATACCGGTTTTTTCACAGAACCAGCCGCTTTTAACAGCTCGAAGTTTTGCATATTACGTGCACCAATTTGAATAACATCTACATAATCAAGCGCCATTTCAATATCATTCGGATTTAAAATTTCACTAATAACAGCTAAATCATACTCATCTGCTACTTGGCGTAAAATCTTCAACCCTTCAACGCCAAGACCTTGGAAATCATATGGTGATGTACGCGGTTTAAATGCTCCGCCGCGCATCAGCTTTAAGCCTTGTTCTTTCATTGCGGCAGCTACTTGACGAACTTGCTCATAGCTTTCAACTGCACATGGTCCCATAATGAAATGCGCATTGCCGTCACCAATTTTTTCACCTTTAATGTCAACAATCGTATCTTCTGACTTTTTCTTACGTGATACAAGAAGAGCTTTACGATGATCATCTTCTTGTAGTTCTAAACCTGTTTTAAAAATTTGTTTAAATAAATGTTGAAGCGTTGATGTTTCAAATGGTCCATCGTTATTTTCCGCAATTAAATCGAGCATTTTGCGTTCACGTACTGGATCAAACCGTTTCACACCTTGTCCTTCTTTTAACTTGCCAACTTCTTGTACGAGACGACCGCGGTCATTTAATAATTTTAAAATTTGTAAATTCATTTCATCAATTTGAGAACGTAACCGATCAAACTCCTGTGATGCCATAATAAAGCCACCTCTTTCAAGTGTTATATGTATACTAACAAATATAAATATCATTCATAAGATAACTTATTATATATGATACATATGCAGATGTCACTTCATACACATCGCATGAGACTGCGTGTGGAATTGTTATTTTCCCTTCATTTAACCGTAAAGAAATATAGACCATCAATACTATTTTCAGCAAACAAAAAAGCAAGCGCATTTGCTTGCTTTACCTTACTTAATATTTTCTTTTAACGCTTGCTTCGTAATGTTCCAATGCGATGCATGCCAGAGCACTTTTCCACCTTTTATGTATAATACTTGCGGCGATTCATGTCTAATTCCAAAGCACTCCGCGATTTTGTTAGAAACTGGACGTGCATCTTGTACATATAAATAATAGGCTGGCACAGCTTGCTCTTCATCAAGGTATTCTTGAAACGCTGTGAAACCACCGTGGCTAATCGGACATGTTGTGCTATGTTTAAACAAGATATATGGCTCTTTACTTGCTATGATTTCTTCAAACTGTTCCATTGTTTCAATTTTTGTCATGCTCATATTATTCGCCTCTCATTCGAATCGGAAGTCGCGGTAATTTCTTCTCTTTTTTCGGCTTTTTCTCTGTTCTTTCAAACTGCTCTACTTCCTCTTCTTTCTTTCTTGCCCGGAAACGATTATACACATCAATGACTGCATTACTCCATTGCACAACTTGTGCTACTTTATCAGCATTATTTTCTACTTGATGGGCAACAGAGTCAGAAACGCCGCGTAATCGTGTGTTTAAGGAATGAATCGTTGTTCCGATTCCCTCCACACCTTCCATCACTTTATTTAATGACTGTGATTTTTGTTGAATATCATCTGCTAATGCATTTGTTTTATGAAGAAGTTGCTCTGTTTCCACTGTAATGCCTTGCATTTGTTTTTCCAGGCCTTCCATCGTACTTGCGACATTTTCTAACGTCTTTTGAACAGATAGTAATGTTCGACATACATAAACAACTAATACAGCAAACGCAATTGCGATAATGGCTACACTGACGTATAAAAGAATTTGCATCCGAATCACTCCTTTATATTTTTATGCTTTTTTCTATTATACAATCATTTTCCGTTTCATTCTAATTGTTCCATATTTGGCTATGAATTTTACGTTGTACATTTATAATTTTCTTGCCAATATTTCGATAAATCATTAAACAAATTTAGATAAGTAGGTTACAATAAGGAAGGATACATATATAAGGGAGGTTTTACATATGAAAGACCCACGTATTGAAACATTAGCAAAAAATTTAATTAATTACTCTATTCGTTTACAAAAAGGCGAAAAAGTATTAATCGAAAACTTCGGCTTACAAAAAGAGCTAGTAACAGCACTTGTAAAAGCTGCATATGAAGCTGGTGGTTATCCATTCGTACTATTAAAAGATCATCAAGTAGACCGCTCTTTAATGATGGGCGCAACAGAAGAACATTTCGAGCAAATCGCTGCATATGAAGCAAGCGTAATGAAAGATATGGATGCTTATATCGGACTTCGCTCTGGTGATAACGTAAATGAACAAGCGGACGTTCCAAGTGAGCGCATGAAAGTTTACGGTAACACAGTAGGCAAAAAAGTACATAGAGACATTCGTGTTCCAAAAACAAGATGGGTTGTACTGCGCTATCCAAATGCTGCAATGGCACAGCTTGCAAAAATGAGCACAGAAGGATTTGAAGACTTCTACTTTGACGTATGTAACTTAGACTACGCGAAAATGGATAAAGCGATGGACAACCTTGTTGAGTTCATGAACAAAACAGATAAAGTGCGTCTTGTTGGACCTGGCACTGACTTAACATTCTCTATTAAAGACATCCCGGCAGTTAAATGTGCTGGTCACTTAAATATTCCAGACGGCGAAGTATACTCTGCGCCTGTTCGCGATTCTGTTAACGGTACAGTTTCTTACAACACACCATCTCCTTACAACGGTTACATGTTCGAAAATGTAAAACTTACATTTAAAGACGGTCAAATCGTTGAAGCAACTGCAAACGATACAGAGCGCATTAACAAAATTTTCGATACAGACGAAGGTGCACGCTACGTTGGTGAATTCGCAATCGGCGTAAACCCATACATTTTACATCCAATGGGCGATATTCTATTCGATGAGAAAATCGACGGCAGCTTCCACTTCACACCTGGACAAGCATATGACGATGCATGGAATGGCAACAACTCTAACATCCACTGGGATTTAGTATGCATCCAGCGCCCTGAATACGGCGGCGGTGAAATTTACTTCGACGACGTATTAATCCGTAAAGACGGCCGCTTCGTTGTACCTGAATTAGAAGCATTAAACCCTGAGAACTTGAAATAAGATAGACAAAGGAGTTGATCAAAAAGATGTAGATATCTCTTTGATCAACTCCTTCTTATATGTTTACTAATATATAAGAAGGAGTTTTCGAATATATCGACCACTTTTCTCAATATATCGGCGCTTCGACAAGAAATAAAGACACTTCGACAATGTTCAACATTCTAAATGCATGAAAAAACACTGACCGTTTCTATGCACGGCCAGATGCTCTCGTCATACATATATAGACTACATTTATTAAGTTGACTTTCTTTTATACTTATAAGGAATTAATTCATCAACTGTCGTTTTAATAATTTCATTGCCAACCTCTAAAAGTACAAAACAATGAGGCGCATAATCTGAAATAAGTTCTCTGCACATGCCACACGGACTTACTACTGTAATTTCTTGATTCGGTTCATCTGAATAGGGATGACGAACAGCCACAATGGTACCAAACCCTTTATGACCATTTGATATTGCACTACCAATTGCGATTGCTTCCGCACAAACCGTAACTCGCCCTACATACGCTTCAATATGAACAGCTGATACAATTTCACCAGATATAGTACGCAATGCTGCACCCACATGATGACAATTTTCTTTATATAAGGTCTTAATTTTCGTCGTCGCTTCCTAAATTAACTTCAAATCATCTGATGTTACAGGATAAGTTTTCATATTCATATAAAATTCCCTTTCTAATAATTAAAACGCAAGCATAGCTCCTCTTTCATCAAATACAGAATCAGGATTCCAAGCAATCTCCCAAAGATTGTTTTCAGGATCAGCAAAATAAGCTGTTCGTCCTCCCCAGAAAGCATCGCTTGGCTCACGGAAAATTCTTCCGCCTACTTTGCGAATTTCCTCGATTGTAGTATCAACTTGTTCAGGGTGATCTACGTTAATCGCAAACGTTACACCGCGAAAAGTTTCTATATTTTGAGTAATGGAAACACCAGCATCCTTTGCTAACTCCTCAATAGGAAAAATCGAAAGAATAACACCCGCCGTTTTAAACGCAGCGTAAGTATCTGAACTTATTTCTGTCTCTTCCCATCCTAAGCTTTTATAAAACGTGCGAAGAACCGGTAAGTTAAACGCACCAATTGTTATTAAGCTTACTCTTTGCAGTACCATGATATCCCCTCCATAATGTATAGAAACACTTGTTAAGTGGCAAAAAAGTTGTTAAAAAAATAATAAAGTTGTTTAATTCTTATTGGACTAACAGGCAGGTTAGTTGAAGAGTGTTAATTAACTTGTGTTCAACAATTGGACCAAATTATTGAGAATCCATCTCAAATAAAGTTGGTTATTTATGTTAAAATATTGCGAGTGAAATTAGATTCTTAACGATTTTATCAAGTATCAAGAAAAATAATTCAAAAATGAAGAAGGGACAGTACTAACATGGAAAACATATCAAATGTAGATAAATTGGAATCAATAAAATCTTTACAATCGACAATCAGTAAACGCGAAAATGCCTTGTCACAGATGACTCAGAAAGGCGCAAATACTACCTTAGTAAAGAAACGACTCAAAGCTGTTTGCATCGGCTTAGCAATGCTAGAAAACGTTTGGAATCAAAGACCCCATCATTACACTCATGAAGATTTAACAGCAGCTCGCAATGTTCTTACTGGTTTGCTTCCATCAATTGAGAACATTTATGATAAGTCAAAGGCTGGTAGTCCCCAAAGAACGCTTTTAGAAAGAAGAATAAAAGCGTTGAAACTAGCTATTCAAGCGATTGATAATTTTTCTAATAAATAACTTATCTAACTAAATAGAGTAACGGGTGCTTTAGTACAATAAGAATTAAACAACTTTAAAGAGTCTTACTACAAGAAAATATAGCAAGGCTCTTATATTTCCATATCGAATTTAAATAACTTTACAACGCTTACATACTCCCTCTCGAATCAAACACTTGAATCGGTCCGTCCCAATCTGCTTTCCTAATCTCCCGATACTCATTATTTGTGTATAAAGAAATGACTTTCCTCCAAAATGCTTGAGCTGGAACATTTTCTTCCATCTCTGCGACTTCCCATTCCCCATGGAATTTAGAAAACAATTGTAAGGCTGCGTGTCTTCCTACACCACTTTTACGATACTTTTTCATAACAAAAAATTCTGACATCGAATAGTATGTCCGGCCATTTTCCTCAACCTCTCGGATCAGCGCGAATCCTGCATACTTTCCATTCACTTTTATAAAAAACGGAAAGCGACCTTCCTCTGTAAAATAATGATCTACGTACATATATTCATATAAACCATGCTCATTCACATCTTCCGGATCAAATTCGCTAAAATCGTATTTATATAGTTCCGTCAAATTCTTTAAAACTGTTTTATCCTCTAGTTTTACTTTTTCAATTTCTAAATTGACATCCATGTTTTTTTCTCCTAGCTATAGTATATATTCCATATAAAATGTCTTAATCTAGGATTTCGCTACAATAATAGCTTCAAAAGGCATATTTGCTCCGCCGCCTTGTTCTGCAAATACGATAGAGAATCCAACCGCCTCTAATTCTGTTACATATTCTTGTATTGATAATGTTCTTCCGGCAGGACATAGAGGCACTTCAACCTCTTTTATACCTTCAGGAGTAGAGACCTGCATACTTATTAATTCACCAGGATTAGGTTGGTGTTTGTGAAATGATCGTAACTCTTCTAATATATGTTCCTCTTCGGTTGATTTAGGCACCACACTATCTAAAGCTAATCCATTTTGTAAAAAGAATAATCCACCACTTTTCAGAACTCGTTTCACTTCCTTTAAGTGTGCAATTCGATCTTCATCTTCTGCCATCATATGTAAGCATCCTACATTAACGGCTAATTCGTATGTATGACTTGCTATCCCAAGATTAGTAAGATCTGTAACATCACCAACTAAATACTTAACATCTAAATCTTTATGTGTATTGTTAATAGCATGTTTAATAACTGTAGGGGATAAGTCTATCGCCGTTACATGAAACCCTTTTGAAGCTAACATCCGAGATTCATGTCCTTCCCCGCAACCAAATTCAATACATTTATCTCCTTCTGCTAGCTCTTCAACAAGTTGCAATAATTGAGGAGGCGGTTCATGCTGATTCCAAAATTGTATCCCTGATTCATAAATTAGTTGATATCTCTGATCATACACTTTTAGATTTTCTTGTTTCACGATTCCCTCTCCCTTCATAGAAGCAATCATTATATATATTTACTAACATACAAATCTCTGCTATGGAAGACACAGCATAATCTCTACTAGCTTTCTCCCTTTGTTTTAAATTTCGCACGTGGCAGAAATAGGCACTGACCGCTTCTACGCATGCCAGATGCTCTCGCCCACCTAAAAAAAGATGCTTTTTATTTCGGTTTTCAAATTTCTATTTTTATAAAACTTCACTTTATAAAATTTTATGTATTTCGTTACTAATTGCTTCAACACGTTCTTTATAATAAAGGCCTTTATCTTTTAGTTTAAGCTGAGCAATAAAAAGATTTGCAAGCATCACTGCCGTATCAAGCCTGTAAAACAGACAAATAATTTTAGGAAGAGAATCAAAAATATGCTCATTTTTATACCCGGCTTTAAATTCGCTCCAATTCACTTCATTTACTTCTGCTATTCTCATTAGTTCGAGAAGCGGATGACCAATGAGAGCATTATCCCAGTCGACAATTGCCTGAATTTCTCCGCCTTGGCCAATTATATTGGCAGGTCGAATATCCATATGGAGCAGCCTCTTTACCTGTTCTCCCTCCTTTAAAATCGCTTCAATTTCTTCTGCTTTTGGAAATGAGATACGTAAAGAAGTAATTTCGTTAAATGATTGTAGTCTTTTAACGAGGCGCTCGGCTATATGATTTTCTGTTGATCTTCTATTTTCATTTTCGTAATTTAGACCTTCAATCGACATATGATGAAGCGTATTGGTTAATTCTCCAATTTTGTAAGAAGAAATCGAAGTAGCGTCAGTAACTATATAATCCGAAATTAAAAAATCAAGTTCCTCAGAAAGGTGCAGTCCATGAACAGCTGGCACAGCAATTCCTTGAGAATGACAAAACGCAGAGAGCTTTGCTTCCTTTTGCAATGAAAGGCGACTGCTAAATGAATTTTCATTTATATTAGCAACTTCACGCTCCCATGGTACACGAAAAGCAAAGGAACTTGTTTCAGAATCCCCTCGAAACACAATATTTTGGACGCCGCTTCCTGCTACTTCTAAGCTTCCAATCCCTAACTCTTTATATTCTCTCGTTAATATGTTTTGTAATTTCGTTCTTAACTCTTCTGTTTTTGATGCTACATTTAGCATTTCATTCCCTCCTCTCTCAAGGGCTTTTCTGTTAAAGCAAGAAAATCTTTTATATCTTGTAAAACAATTTGCATTGCTTTCTCCCAAAATTCTTGTTTTGTTAAGTCAAAGCCAAGATGGTGAAATGCTAATTGCTCAGCAGTCATTCTGCCAGTATCGCGAAGCAAATCTATATATTTCTCTTCAAATGAATGTCCTTCTTGAAGGGCATTTGCATAGATGCCTTGGCTAAATAGAAAGCCAAATGTATACGGGAAATTATAAAAAGGTTTATCTGTGAAATAGAAATGCCGACTCCAAACCCACGAAAAATTATGATAAGAAGCAAGAGAATCATTGAATGCATACCGCTGAGCCTTCTCCGTCAAATGGTTCAATTCATCGACCCCTACAATCCGCTCTTTTCGGATTTCATAAAAGTCTTTTTCGAATCTATACTTTCCCTGTACTCCGATTAAATAACTAAGCGCACTTTGTATTTTTGCCTCTAGAAGGAGCAATTTCTCATGTTCATTTGAAGTCTCTTGAATGACCTTATTTAAAATAATCGTTTCAGCAAAGGTAGAAGCTGTTTCACTAACAGCCATCGTATACTGCTGGGCAAATGGTGGAACATCATTTGAAATAATACCTTGATGAAAAGAATGTCCTAATTCATGGGCAAGTATAGCAAGATTATTATGTGTTCCTTGAAAATTCATAAAGATGCGAGCTTGTTTCGTTAGCGGAAATCTAGCTGAAAATCCTCCACTTGCTTTTGTGTTCCTGTTTTCAGAATCAATCCAGCTTTCTTGAAATGCTCTTTTTGTATAATCCGCTAATTTAGGGCTAAAAGAATGAAACCCAGTAAGGATTATGTCAGCAGCTTCTTCATATGTATAAGTCTTCGTTACTTCGCCTATAGGCGCATATATATCGAACCAATCCATTTTTTCTAACCCTAGTAAATGTGCCTTTCTTGTTAAATACGAAGTTATGATAGGCTTACTTTGATTAACAGCTTCCCACATAGAATCAATCGTTGTTTGTGACATTCTATTGTAACGGAGCGGTTCTGTTATAATGGAATCTATTCCTCGGTGTTTATACACCTGTAATCGAAAACCGGCAATGTTATTTAGAGCTGCTGCGCATGTCTCAGCTATTTTTTCACTTTCCTTATGTAAAGCATTTACGAGATTCCTCCTACTATGGTGATTGATAGATGAATGTAATCGATTATATGCTTGTCCAAAATTAAGGTATTCCCTTTGTCCGTCTTCCTCAAGAACAATCCTTGTTTTTCCAATGACAGAGTTATGTAAATTAACCCATGCATGATAGCCATTAATAGAAAGATCTTGAATCAACTGTTCCTGTGCTGCTGGTAATTTCCCTCTCGCCTCTTCTCTTTTTTCTTGAAGTGGATAAGCAATCGGTTTGATCTGTTCTAGCTGTAATAACTGCTCCCAAGTATCGTCTGGTATATGCACCAATGTTCGTTCAACGTCGCTTACGACAATCTCAAATTGTGATGAGATATTCCTTACTTTTTCACTTAACATAATAGCCTGCTCATCTTCCACATTTTCTGATTTCAAACATTCCACAAAGTGAGTTGCTTCAAGCAAGCGAATAGATAATTCTTGGATTCGATTCATTCGTTTGATCCATTCTTCGTATCCACTTATTGATTCCAGTTCCTCAATTTCCATCGTTGTCGCTATTTCTTTAGAAATATCTTCTCCTAGTTTCATAAGAAAATATTTGAAGTCAGTAGAATCACTTCCTCCAGGAAAAATCTCTTCCAAACTCCAGCGTTGTTGTAAAGTCTCACGCATCCCATCCGCCTCCCAACAAATTCCATCCATATTATATCACAAAAAATTAGTAAATTCAGAAAAAACATAAATTTCCCTGAAATCCCTCTTGCGTAATTCCTTTCTTATAGTTAGAATAAATTATAGTTAGGTAATCTAATTAAAAGGAGTAGACATAAAGAAAATGCGTAAGAATGGAAAAGGAACATATTCAGATGATACCTTACCAAAATTGGGTATTCACCCTTATTTAGAGCTTATTAATCACTCAGCAGCAGCAAGCACAAACCGTAATGATGCCTCTATGGGCTTAATCATGTTATGGTTAAGCGATAATATCTTAGATGTAATGGATCAAGAGTTAGCTCACTTCGGGATTACAGAAAGCAAACTTGATTTGCTAATCTTAATAACTCTGCATGATAACAAAGTGATAACTCCTTCAGCAATAGCTGAACGTTTAGGAATTAGGCGGGCATCTGCAACTTCTATGATTGATTGGTTGGAAAAAAGAAACCTTGTTACACGAAAACACAGCTCGTTTGATCGTAGAAAAATCCATGTCAGTATTACCGAAGAAGGCCGTACGTTTGTTGAAAAAGTATTGCCAACATATTGGTCCGTTTGTGCCTCTATTTTTGATGAATTAGATCCTACTGAACGCCGAGTATTTGAGAAAATCATCAAGAAATTAAATGAAAATATGCAAGTACGACTTGGCGTTGGGCGATAAATAACAATTAACAGCTACCTATCCAAAACGATAGTAGCTCTTTTCCATCCATTTAATTAGGTTACCTAACTATAATCTAATATAATTAAAATAAAGGTGAAGGTGATTTTATGATCGCGATCGATTTTGAAAAACAGCACAACTATAATCTTATGACACTCATATTATGCTGGACTGGAATGGTTGTTATGTCCAGTTTATATGTAAGTATCCCACTCATTACCATGTTTAGTGATAATTTTCATGTTTCTCTATCGCAAGCAGCTACAACTTCTAGTATATTTTCAATAGGTTTTGCTAGTGGATGTTTTATTTACGGTGCGATTTCTGAAAAATATGGCCGCAAAAACATTATATGTCTTGGACTAATTTCTTTAAGTGTCATTTCATTACTGCTTGGAATGGTTCATTCTTTCTCATATATTGTTGCATTAAGAGGTCTACAAGGTTTAGCTGCTGCAACGTTTTCACCAGTAGCGTTAGCATACACACTAGAAGTATTCCCTAACGAAAGAAAGGTTGGTGCTGTTGGTTTTATTAGTACAGGATTCCTCGTTGCCGGAATCGTCGGTCAAGTATTCAGTGCTTACGTAAGCCAACAATTTCATTGGCAATTTGTTTTTCACTCTCTTTCTGCAGTTTATATTCTTACTGCAGCAATAGTGTTCTGGTTACTTCCAAAAGGTATAAGTCATGATCACAAGAAAAATATTTGGGAGCCAATGAAGCAACTCGGTATTGTCTTTACTAATAAAAATCTAATATTTAGTTACGTAATAGCGTTTGTTCTACTCATGTCTTTCGTTAGTATGTACACCACCTTAGGACAATATTTAACTAATCTACCTTTCCAAATGAACAATCACGAACTTCTGTATATTCGTTCATTTGGGGTCCTAGGAATGATATTGTCTCCACTAGCAGGTAAATTAGCAAAACGTTTTAGCGTTCTGTTTGTACTTCGGTGGGCGCTACTTCTCTCCATTTTTGCTCTAGCTTCCATGGGCTTTCTTACAAACATATTCTTTTCAACAGTAATGAGTATAGTCTTTGTAAGTGGCATTGCACTCTCCGTACCTTCTTTAGTTTCCCTTGTTGGTCAATTAGGAGGTAAAGCTCGTAGTATTGCAATATCAATGTACACAGTCATTTTATTTACTGGAACAAGTTTTGGTCCAATTATCTCTTTTACGTTTATGAAGGCTTTCAGTTTCACTGCGACGTTTATTCTACTTGCAGCCATACTCGGTCTAGGCTTACTTGCAGCGTGTTTCGTTAAACATGAAAACGTACCAATAGTTGAAGTGAAATAAGGAGATTTCCACTACTTTTAATATATAATGATTCATTCCATCACATAAAAAAGAGGATTGAACTGGCCCCTACAAAATAGACAGTTTAATAAAAAGACCTTTAGAAATCAAGCACTCAATAGATGGTTCCGGTATTGTACCGGAGCCATCCTTTTGAGTGTCCATTGATAAAGATCATAATTATACTCCTTCATAAATAAGTATCGATTACCAATTGAAGGGATTGGAACGTTTGACAACACTTATAGTCTAATACACAAAACCCCCGAATCATGGACTTTTTAAAAAAAGTGTCCATGATTCGGGGTACAGTTCAATCTCTATGCGCTCCTTCTTTTCTATGTTTTTGTTTTAAACCTTGCATGTGGCAGGAATAGGCCCTGACCGCTACCATACACGGCCAGACCCTCTCGCCCACCCTAAAAAGAAAGGATTTTCCCAATTTTTATTTCAAGTTCACCCAAATGCTCTTCACTTCTGTATAATTATCAAGCGCATAAGATCCCATTTCGCGGCCAATACCTGATTGCTTATACCCACCAAACGGCGCTGCTGCATCTTCTAAGTTGTAATCATTAATCCATACTGTACCAGCTTTTAAGCGATTCGCTACTTGGTGTGCAGTTTTAACATTTTCTGTCCATACACCTGCAGCGAGTCCAAATGGTGTTTTATTCGCTCTTTCAATTACTTCTTCTACCGTATCGAACGGCAGAACTGCCACTACTGGACCAAAAATTTCTTCTTTGGCAATAATCATATCATCTGTAACATCAGCAAAAATAGTTGGCTTGACAAAGTACCCTTTTTCAAATGCCTTCGCACCGCCAGCTGCAATTCTTGCGCCTTCTTCTTTTCCCTTTTCGATATAATGTAACACGCGCTCTTGTTGCTTTTTCGAAACAAGTGGTCCCATTTCCGTACCTGTTTCCATTCCTGCACCAAGTTTTACAGCGTTCGCACGTTTCGCTAATTCTTCCACTACTTTTTCATAATGCTTTCGGTGAACGAACACGCGAGATCCTGCACTACAGTTTTGTCCATGGTTGTACATAATACCGTTAAAGGCACCAGTAATTGCCTCTTCTATATTTGCATCTTCTAAAATAATATTTGGTGATTTTCCTCCAAGTTCTAACGTCACATGTTTAATTGTTTCAGCTGCTTGGCGCATAATATATTTACCAGTATTAGTCGAACCTGTAAAAGCGACTTTTTCAATATCATGATGATTCACAATTGCTGCTCCTGCTGTTTGACCAAATCCAGGAACGAAATTGACAACGCCGTCCGGGAAGCCAGCTTCTTTAAAAAGCTGTGCTGTATATAACAGAGATAATGGTGTTTGCTCAGCAGGTTTTAAAACGATTGTACATCCTGTTGCCAGTGCTGCTCCCATTTTCCAGGCAGCCATCACTAACGGATAGTTCCATGGAATAATTTGGCCGACAACTCCAATTGGTTCATGGCGTGTATAGTTTAAATAGTCCTTTGAAATTGGCGTTGTTTGACCAAGTATTTTCGTTGCCCAGCCAGCATAATAACGATAATGCTCTACTGTTGCTGGAATATCGTCCTCTAGTGCTACTTGATATGGTTTTCCATTATCAAGCGCTTCCAATTGCGCTAGTTCTTCTTTATGCTCGTCAATTAAATCAGCCAACTTGTAAATGAAATGCGCTCTTTCAGCCGCACTTAAGTCAGGCCATGCTCCTTTTTCAAATGCTCTGCGTGCAGCCTTTACTGCTAAATCAATATCTTCTTCCTCGGCTTCACTTACGAAAGCAAGTACTTCTTCTGTTGCTGGATTATACGTTTCAAACGTTTTGCCGCTTACCGCTGGTACAAATTTCCCATCGATAAAGAGTTCAATATTTCCTTCTAAAAAAGCTTTTACCCTCGGCTTTAATTCGATTTGTGTTGTTAACATATTCCTCTCCCCTTTACATTTTATATCCTGCTATTTGTGGTATGAGAAACCAAAAAAAATCTGCAATTAACCATAAATAGGGGGTGAATCCCCCTTATGGATCAATTTTTCCTTTCATACACGTTGTACAGTTAAACTTGCTAAAATATCCTTAAGCTTTTGATCTTCCTCAGGTGTCAATCCTAAACGAGGATAGCGTGAAGGTCCTCCTGCCTGTCCATTCAATTCCATCGCACGTTTTACAATTTGCACGTATTTTCCTGATCCTTCAAGGAATTCACAAAGTGGTAAAATACGATCATTGATTTCCCAAGCTTCTTTTAACTCACCCTTTTGAAAATGATTAAACATTTGTGTAACAAGCTTTGGTACAATATTCCCTGCAACAGAAATCCAACCTGTTGCCCCGACTAAATAAGACTCCATAACTAAATCTTCTGAACCACAGAAAATTTCAATGTCTCCTTTACCTTGTCTAACAAGATCTCTTGCTTTGCGTATATCTCCACTTGATTCTTTAATGTGGGTAACTCTTTCACATTCTTTGCCGATTTTCATCATCAACTCTGTACTCATATCAACGCCTGATGTAAAAGGATTGTTGTACAGCATAATCGGTATATTTACGGCATTTGATACTTCTTTAAAGTGAAAATAAATTTCTTCTTCTTTCGGTTTGCAGTAATAAGAATTAATAATGAGCGCACAATCTGCACCATGTGCTTCCGCCTGTTTCGTATATTCAATCGTTTCTTTCGTTGTTTCAGCTGCTGTTCCTACAATAACCGGAATACGGCCATTCACTTCTTTTAATACAGTTTCAACCATTTGGAACTTTTCTTCTTTCGATAAACTTACAAACTCTCCAGTACTTCCGTTAATTACAATCCCTGCAACGCCTTGATCTATGAAGTAATTCACATTATTTTTCACACCGCTCCAATCAATCTCTTGCGCCTCAGTCATCGGTGTAATTAATACTGGATAAGCTCCTCTAATTGTTGTCATTTGTATTTCCCCCTTACTATTTTTCACTATATATACAAGTCATTAAAACCCTTTTCTTTTTGGGTGGACGAGAGCAACTAGCCGCGCATAGAAACGGTCAGGGCCTTTTCCTACCACAGGCAACGTTTAAAACAAAAGGAGAAATCATACAGCAACTTATGTGCCGAAAAATGAAAATGTATATATAGCTGGCATAATAACCTTAGATAAAGTGAAACTTCCGTCAGTGGGGGTTTTCTTCATCCCCAACTGACGGTTAGTTGAACCAATCGGGCTTTTACGGGCAGTTTCCCCCACCTATCTTCTTTGCTTCTCTCTGAATCTTGAGGTGGGGGTCTTACTGCCCGTTAATGCGGGATAAGTTAAACAATCCTTTTTATTATTTTAGTAAAAATCCAGCAGGTAACGGATCTGTCGGATCTAATACAAATAGTTGCATTCCTGTAATAAAACCGCGGCTTTTTAAAGTGAATTTGTATCCATCCTCTGTTTGTTTCGCTACTTGTACTGTCAAAGTACTACCGAAAATACTTTCATTTACAAATGGCGGTTCCATGTACACTCTCTCTTTAGCAAGTAAACTTGTATAGCACGCCGTTGTCGATTCAAAGCCGGGAGAGCGAACGATATACCGGTCTTCACGAAACGTGATTGTTTTAATTCGGCCCTCTTTTACATGCGAATCATCCATTAAAATGATACCTCTTACTGGAAATTTCGACTTAAGAGCTTGATACATCGTTTGTCCCCATCTTTTCAATTCAGGCAGTTCCTCAATACGAATCTCTGTGGCAATATCACCTTTCTCAAACACTGCATATAATTGATCGGCTTCTACGAGAGCGAACTGTGTATTGACATTCGAATGAGACAATGGAATGTTTGTTTCCACTACATGACACGGTTTACTTTCGATCAACACTGAAACTACTTCATCATTCTCCATCATAGCGCTAACGGAAATCACACCTTTGAGCGTTTCGATTTTATATTCATTTGACGCTCTAGGCTGCAAATGACCGCATTCCAATAAAGCTGTAATAACAGCAACAATGCCGCCGTAATGCATCGGAACCGTTCCTTCATGATTGAAAAATAATACCGCGGCATCCGCTTCTTCGTTAATCGCCCGTACAACAAGACAGCCATTCAACCCAGCAAATCCGCGCGGCTCATTTAATAAAAGGTAAATTTCATCTGCAAATACATGCATAAACCGTTCATTTAACTGTTCTAAGTTTTGATAATGAATGAACGGGACATCTTTAATAACACGAAACGCTTCCCCAGCTACGTGTACATCTGTCGTTGTATACGTCTTCTGAATTTTCATTTCACGTCCTCCGTTTCATGTTCCATTGGCGGAATGAGCAGAAAGCCTTCTTTAAGTGGATCTTTCTCATTGTAGAAGAATCGGTGCATTCCCATTAGCCAAGCGGAGCCAGTAATTTGAGTTACAACAGCCTCAACCCCTTCCACATCCATCGTTTCTAGTACGCGTCCTCTAAATAAAGAACCGACAATGCTTTCATGAACAAATTCTTCGCCAATTAAAATTTCTTGATTCGCATATAGGACAGCTAATTTCGCAGAGGTACCTGTTCCACATGGAGAACGATCGATTCCCCCTGGAGGAACAATCACTGTGTTTTTCACATCCGCTTCCTCATGAGTTGGTTCCGTAAAAAACTCAACATGGGTTAGCCCTTTAATAAACGAATATTGCGGATGAACGATTTCAACGTTTTCATTAATGGTGTTTCTAATGTCGATTGCAGTTTCAATTATGTGAGAAGCATTTTCTGGAATTAACTCCAATCCAACTGATTTTGCCTCAATGATTGCGTAGAAATTCCCTCCATACGCAATATCGGCATCTACACGGCCAATTCCCTCAACATCAACGGAAATACTTTTTAAAAGAAATGCTGGAATATTGCAAAAAGATACTTCTTTTGCTTTTCCATTTTCTATTGAAATATCTACTTCAACGAGTCCAGCAGGCGTATCTAACTTTAAGGAAGTAACGGGTTCCTGAATAGGAATCAATCCAGACTCAACTAGAGCTGTACACACACCAATCGTGTCATGTCCACACATCGGTAAATATCCACCTGTCTCAATGTAAATCACGCCAATATCTGCTTCTGGATGACAAGGATCCGTCAATAAAGCACCAGACATGACATCATGGCCGCGCGGTTCATTCATTAATAGTTTGCGAATCCAATCATATTCTTTTTTCATATGGAGCATTTTTTTTGCCATTGTTTCCCCAACTAGTTTTGGAAGTCCGCTAATTAATGTTCTCGTCGGATTCCCGCCTGTATGTGTATCAATTGTTGTAAAGACTCTTTGTGCCCTCATCTGCTCAACATCCTTTCTGTAAATCGGTTAAAGCTAAGCGAATCAACGGGAATAGACGTTTCTTTTTCGTTAATAAGTTCTTCTACTATTTTCCCTGTTACTGCTGCGAGGCTAATGCCGTCCCCTTCATGTCCCGCCGCAATATAATAATTTGGAATTATATCCACGCGTGAAACGATTGGCAAATGATCTTCCGTCCATGGACGCAACCCTGTATATGAACGAATGACCATCATATCCGCCATTTTCGGATAAAATCTGATTGCTCGGTTCGCAATACATTTAATGACTTCATTGTTTACTGCCGTTTGAAAACCAACAAATTCTCTGCTGCTGCCAATTAAAAAGTTTTGACTTTCTGTTGGTTCAAAGACGAGAGCGACTCCATACTTTTCGGTTAACGGATCAACAATGCGCTTTCCGCCAAACTTAGAAATTAAGTACCCAAACTCCATAACTTTCCTGGACCCTACATGCTGCTGCCGCGAAGCAACGATAATATGCCCTTTTCTCGGCTCAATCGGTATTGAAAGATCGAGCATCTTTCCTATTTTAGGTGCCCATACCCCAGCAGCATTAACGACATGATCCGTAGTAAAAACTCCGTTTGTCGTTTCTACAATAAATGAACCACTTTCTTCTTTTTTCATTTGTTTTACCTCTGTATGTTTGAACGCTTTGGCCCCTAGTTTTTTTGCTTCCTCCAAAAGTGAAAAAGCTAAAAGATAAGGGTTCACTGTGGAATCAGTGGCACATTCTAGCCCCCCTAATAAATCATCTGCAAAAAAGGGAGACTCCTGCCGAATATCCTGCCGGTCCAGCATCCGAAATGGTAAACCAGCTGCTTTTTGACGATCTACCCATTTTTGCGCTGCTTCCATCTCCTCATCTGTTTCACAAACGAGAATGCTTCCCGGAGCACGATATTCAAATGAATGCTCTAACTCTTTACTTAATTCATCCACTAAATTTTGACTAAACAACGACATCTGACTATCAAAACCTGGCTCTTTATCAATCGCCAAAATATTGCCGTCACATCGTGAAGACGTGCCACTAACAAATTCTCCTTTTTCAATGATCGTTACGTCTCTTCCGTATTTAGAAGCATAATAAGCAATCGAACAGCCAATAATTCCTCCGCCAATGACTAACACGTCACAATGTTTCACATGGCATTCCTCCTCTCGATGAAATGGCCTCATTACCTAAAAATGCAATTCGTGTGCCAATTAATGTGAAACTTGCAAAATGAATCATTATTTCTTTCCTCGCTGATGAAAGCCTTACCTTATTACGGAACATTTTAAATTTTTTGCAAATAAGTGTATAATTCCCTTTACAGTGTTAATATTTTTTTACAGTGCGGAAGGGGGATCATTATGTTTTCATTGCCATCAATAAAGGAAATAATAAAACATCTTCTAATAGATACACAGCAGATCGAGCAGAAAAACGGAGAATTTTATTATCGTTCAACACCAAAAATGCCTAAACTTCCATGCAAAGTCGTATACGAGGACGATTCATTATTCACCTTACTTCAGGCATTTCATCATCATTCCACAGCTATTATTCTTGATACAAACAAAAATCCATTAGGATGTATCACAGCAGCACAAATCATTCATCTTCTTCATAACTCTTACAATCAATTAAAGGTATTTTATGAAACCGTCACTCAAACGACGGATTCTTCTGTCACGGTCATTGATAATAACGAGCGTGTTTGTACATGGACAGAAGGAGCAGAAAAAATATTCTTAGTCAAACGGCAAGACATAATCGGCCAACCAATTACGGATTTCTTTGATTACAAAAATCTAGAAATCTTGCAATCTCTACATACAGGTAAACGCATTGCAAGGCAGCACCATCAGCCTCAGTCTGATTTATTTGTCTTAATTAACTCTAACCCCGTTTATTTTAACGATCAGATTATCGGTGCAGTCGTTTCAGAAACAGATATTACAAATCAAGTTGTACTGAATGAGAAATTATTTAATATGTCCAATGAAGTACACCGTTTAGAACAAGAAGTAGCAAAATATAAGGATTCATCTGATCCCTTTTATTCCATTAAAGGAAAAAGTGCCGCCCTGCAAAGAACAGTGGATTTAGCTAGAAGAGTATGTTCTGTGAAATCCACTGTTCTTATATTAGGTGAAAGCGGTGTCGGAAAAGAGGTGTTTGCCAAAGCAATCCATGAAGCAAGCGAGGAACCGAAAGCTCCTTTTATTTCGATTAACTGCGGTGCGATACCAGCATCTTTATTCGAAAGTGAGTTATTCGGATATGAACGGGGCGCCTTCTCCGGTGCTGACAGTAAAGGAAAAAAAGGAAAAATAGAACTAGCAAAAGGAGGAACATTATTTCTTGATGAAATAGGTGAAATGCCGCTCGAAATGCAAGTAAAGCTTCTACGCGTGCTGCAGGAACGAAAATATTATCGGGTCGGCGGAGAAAAAGAAATCAACATCAATTTTCGTATCATCGCTGCCACAAATCGTGATTTACAAGAATTAATGAAACAAGGACTGTTCCGTGAAGATTTATATTACCGGCTAAATGTAGTTAGTTTGCATATTCCTCCTTTAAGAGAGCGGCAAGAAGATATTATTGAATTAACTCATTATTTTTTACATGATTTTTCTTTGAGTTATCAGCGGCCAATTCATGAATTCCCGCCAGAAGTCATGCATGAACTGCTTCATTATAATTGGCCTGGTAATATTCGCGAACTGCGTAATAGCATAGAGCGGCTTATCGTATTCGCAACAGATGGTGTAATAAAAAGAGAGTATTTACCCTTCCATACAAAAAGTATTAGATTTGAAAGTTCAGTGCAGTCTGCAAATCATGTCCTGCTAGAAAATGATTGCACCATCTTACCATTGCAAGAAGAAATGAATCAGCACGAAAAAAAAGTGATTGAAAGAGCGTTACATCTATTAGATGGAAATAAATTAGAGTGTGCAAAACAGCTTGGTATCACAAGAGCCACTTTATATAATCGATTAAAGCGGCTTGGCTTAAATTAACCCTCTTCCTCCTCTATGTTGGCACATTTTTTGCATAGTATTTTTATGAACGACAATGGAGGAGGAATTCAAATGGGGAACAAAGATAGCATTGTAATTTGCCGTTGTGAAGAAGTTACTTACGGACAACTTCATGAAACAGCAAATCAACATCAATGCACAGCGAGAGAATTAAAATTAAGAACCCGGGCGGGAATGGGTTTTTGTGGAGGCCGGACGTGCCGCCTAACATTAGATAACATTATTGAAAGCATCATCCCTAATGTGTCACCTAGTGAAATTCCTTTAAAATATCAGCCGCCAATTCGGCCGGTGACATTTGGAACAGTAGGTGAAAAACAATGACTAGAATCATGAATCATCCCGTTTTAGGGAATTTAAATGATAGAGAACGCATTTCTTTTCAATTTGATGGAGTTGAATATGAAGCATATGAAAATGAAACGATTGCCGCTACTCTTTTAGCAAACGGAATAAGAAAACTACGCGTTCACGAAGATACCGGGACACCTAGAGGAATTTATTGCAACATTGGTCACTGCTTAGAATGCCGTGTAACTGTCAATCAAAAGCCAAACGTAAGAGCCTGCTTAACAGTCGCCCAGCAAGATATGGTCGTTGAAAGCGGGAAACAGCATCCGAATATTGTGAGAAGGATGGTGGAAAAGCGATGATTGACGTACTTGTAATTGGAGCAGGTCCGGCAGGATTAGCAGGAGCTATTGCTTGTGCGGAATTTGGTCTCAAAGTGACCGTTATTGATGAATTTGTAAAGCCAGGCGGCAGATTACTCGGACAACTTCATCAAGAGCCTTCTGGTGAGTGGTGGAATGGAATAAAAGAATCAGAACGCCTTTATCAAAAAGCACAGCAATTGGCGGTCGATATTCGTTGCGGCATATCTGTTTACAACTTAACGAAAGAAAATAACCGATGGAATGTGCATACAAGTTTCGGTACGCTTGAAGCACCATTTGTACTAGTGGCTACCGGAGCCGCGGAGTACCCTATCCCGCTGCCGGGCTGGACCCTTCCTGGTGTCATGTCAATCGGCGCAGCGCAAGTCATGACAAATGTGCACCGCGTCCAAGTCGGCAAAAAAGGAATCATTATCGGAGCGAATATTTTATCATTTGCAATTTTAAATGAATTACAATTAGCTGGCATTACAGTTGATCGCATTGTCCTTCCGGAAAAAAGTGCCCTTAGTAAACACGCCGGAGAACCTGAAGAAGTTATGAAATCACTCTTACATGCAGCACATCTCGCTCCATCGCCGCTGTTACGTATGGGAAGTCGTTTTATGAAAAGTGACTGGATGAGAAGGATCGGCTTAAACTTTTATCCGAAAAACGGCATGAAAATAAATGGTACGCCTCTCCAACTTCGGAAAGCAGCACTCGAAATTATCGGCAAGGATCAAGTGGAAGGAGTGCGCATCGCTGATATTAACGCAGATGGCAATATGATTCAGGGATCTGAAACAGTTTATGATGCAGATTTCGTGTGCATTGCCGGCGGCTTATATCCGCTAGCAGAGCTTGCTGCTGTTGCCGGATGCCCGTTTCAATACATTCCTGAACTTGGCGGCCACGTTCCTCACCATTCAGAAACGATGGAAACTCCTCTTGATGGGCTCTTTGTCGCCGGTAACATTACCGGTATCGAAAGTGGAAAAATCGCCATGGCCCAAGGAACAACAGCAGGAGTATCAATTGCCAAACATGCTGGAAAGGGCCCCGGCACAATTGATCAGAGACTTCAGCAAGCAGCGCAGCATGTCCGCACCGTTCGTAAACAAGCTGCGATTCAATTTAATCCTGAAATTGATAATGGGAGAAACAAAATGTACGAACTCTGGGATCGTCTCTATTCAAATAATAAGGCCTCTAAAAAAATTGTGTAATACAATAAGAAATCCCGCCAGACTTTGTTCTAGCGGGTTCGCATTTGTTATACAAAACGATTAAAAACATACCATTTCTCAGTATAAATTACAGACCAAGAGCTTAGGAGTCCCCCTAAGCTCTTGGTCATTTTTAGTAACTACTCCGGCATACATTTCATTTAGAAATTTGGTAAGGAGTATGATTCCAGCGAAAACACGTCCCATTATCTATAGAAAGTTATTTTCATTTTCCAGCATATAAATTGCTGTTATGAAGATAAAAATGTAACTACACCTTGCTACCTGTCTTTGTTTTAAAACTTTGCACGTGGTAGGAATAGGCCCTGACCGCTCCAACACGCGGCTAGATGCACTCGCCAGCCTAAAAAGAAAGTGGTTTTTCATCGAGTGACTGAGTGATTACTTTATCTTTACTAAATTTCTTGAATCATTTCCACTCTGTTTCCGAATGGGTCTCTAAACTCAAAACGTTCAAAACCAGGTATAGGTACTCCTTCAATTATCTGAATGTTATTTTGTTCTAACACATTTCTCCAATGCGATATATCCTCTACTTGATAGGCTATATGGGCTTTTGTTTTTAATCGGTTAAAACCATCTTCTGTACCTATATGTACATCTCTATCTCCCACCTTTACCCAAAATCCTCCACGCCCTTTTAGTGATTCGGGCTTTTCCTTCTCAGGTAGACCAAGAATTTCGCAATAAAAATTTTTTCCCTCTAGTTCAGCACCTTTTGGAATAGTTATCTGAGCGTGATGTAAACCAAGAATCATAAAATCCACTCCCATTATCAATTGAACTTGTGTTATTTTTCTCCTACAACCAATACTTTTCAAGTTTTCTAAACACTCTTTCATTTTATGGTACCAAATACAATAAGTCGAATATCGATTAATTATAATGTTTAATAAGTATTAATTATGACTCTTTACATGTAAATGCACCACCAAACGTTCCTGTATGCAGAAATATATACTTTGTTTTATTATTCCGGAATAAAATATAACGCTCTATTCTAGATGCAGGGTGCAATTATATAATTCTGAACCCCAACCATTATCTAATTGAATAAGTTTCGTTAAAGACGTATTTTTCGGGGATTCTGCCATATGTAACTGGGGCACTAATTCCTTTAACATGTGTCTAATAAATGCACCATGACTAACAATTAATATATTCTTATTTTCATGTTTAGATGCTACCTCTTCAATGACCGAAAGACCTCTTGCTATCACACGATCAGCACTTTCAATCCCTAAATCCAGCTCTCTCCAATTCTTGCCCCATTTTAAAATTCTCTCTTCTTCCGTTGTCCCTTCAATCTGTCCTCCCCCAGCTTCACGAAGTCTAGGTTCCAAATAAAGAGGGATATTCGGAAGTTTTTTACCAATAATATCCGCAGTTTGCTTTGCTCTTAATAGATCACTAGAATATATGAAATCCCAATTCTCCTTACGCAAACGCTCTGCTAGTTTATATGCATCTGCTATTCCAGCTTGATCAAGGGAAATATCTGAACTACCCTGTGCCCTTCCTTCTTTATTCCACGGTGTACTTCCGTGACGAATAATCCCTATTCTATTCATGTGAAAACCTCCTAATTATGAAAAATGAACTTAGTTCGAAGTATTATTCCTCTTTCTAAGTTCATCTCGTATATCTTTTAAATACGCATTTCGTTCTCTCATTCTCTTTAATACAATTAATACAACACATACTACAAAGGTTGTTGCTACAGCGTAAAAAACAAATCCTAATATTGAAAAAATACTATATAAAGCCACCCCATCTTCCATATCTCTGGCCCCCTATTTTAAATAGATGGAGTAACCCACACTTTATACACCATTTTATCTCCAAGCCAAACTGTATCCGTATGAGCATGGAACTGATCAACACTCGCCAAGCGAAAAGCCAAAACATAGGCAACCTTCTCATCTGGGGTTGTATATCCATCAAAAGCTCCTGCATACATATCGTTACTGATAGAATTTCCCCACTCTTCTGCTTCCCATAGCGTGTCAAAAACCGTATGATCTTGACGACAATTCGGTTCATGCCACCGAATGCTCATATAGAATCCTCCGTTTCATATTGATATTCTACCGTTTGACAGATGTCCTTTCTTCGCTTTCTCCATATTGATAATGAAAATAATAGAGAAGTACGATTGCTAAAGCTCCCACTCCAATAGACAAGTATAGAGGCCATTCCCAGCGGACATAGCCTCTTACACAAACTATAAGAACCGTTAACATTTCAAAACAAAATAATACTTTTATCACACGTGTTGATTAACCAAAATTATACAGTATCCATTTGACTTATTTGCCGATGGAATGCCAGTATTTCTTTCAAACAAATTCTCCACTCAAACGGCAGAGTATCACAAAGAAACAGGCGTGTGAAACCTGCGAATGACAACGGTTTGATATGTTTTTTCTTACTACCTTTTACGTGAAGAAATTTTAGTAAAACGTAGGCAATCATAGCTGTGAACAACTGATTGAACACCGCATTTGATGTTGTGCCAAATAGC
>NZ_KB910928.1 GCF_000383235.1 Bacillus sp. 123MFChir2 | reverse complement strand
AATCGAAGCGAAAAATAGTGAACTGAAGCACAGACACGGGTATGATGTAGCATCTTCCTCGGGTCTCATTGGTATGCGAATGCAAGGTGCGATGGCTATATTTGCCGTCAATTTAAAACGAATTATGACCTTAATGAAGGAAAAAAAGGAAGAAAAGTAAAAAAAGAATAGAAAGAAAGGCGACTTTTCGTTCCATTTTGAACGAAAAGTCGCCTTTCTAATTTCACATCCGGTTTTTGAGCTGAAAAAACGTGAGTTTTTCAGTGGCCTCAGCAGTGAGCTTGCTCTTTTTTTTATTATATAGTTTGTTTCCGTTCAAAAATAAGTTCGAAATATGCAGCTGATCCATATCCTACCGTACTAGGAGCAAAAACTTGTACGAAGCGCCAACCTTCTTTTGCGTGTTCTGTAATGATTGTTTGATAATCTTCTTTTGGTTTAGATGCCATTAGACCGGATTTTAGTTCGATTTTTACAAATTTGTATTCGTACATATTGTATGGCTCCTTTAAAAATCTTTTTAGTAAAATTATACAATAAAAATAACTTATGAATATGAAAAATTCATACTAGCTCGTATCATTTTTTGTCCATCCCCCTAATATATATGGAAATAGCAAGAATTATAAAAGGGGGGATAAAAGTGATTGAAATCTGCTTCGAAGAAAAAAATGACGCTATTGTTATATATAAAGAGCTTAAAAAAAGGACAGATTATATATATGAAGAAATAAGCATTTACTTGTACGAACAAACGGTAATTGTTCATATACCGATACAAGAGTCGCGATATATTGATAAAGTGGTTATTCCTGTATTTATGCAATATATTATCAATACAAAACAAGATGAATGGATAAGTGCGGTTTTAAAAGATAAATTTTATTATGAAGAGCGAGAAGAACGAAACCAAATTTTACATATGGCTCATTCTATTTTAAAAGGGAAACGAAAGGGATTAATAGATGCACCTTCAAAGGAAAGAGGGAAAGAATTGGTGCTTTCTTCTTTACAAGGCTGGATGCATGATACAATGTCTTTTTCGTTTGGAGCATATATTCGTTTTCGTTTGAGAAAGTACAATGAATTTTTATATCGAACGGCGGAGATGGCGATTGATGAATATAAGTTAGAACAAGAGTATCAAATGTTCGTAGAAACACTTCGCCAACAAGTAAGCGGCCGAAAATCACGTTTATCTTGCTTGCATCTCGTGTTTAATGATAGTTGTATTTTTTATGATGAAAAAGGGCGACGTTTAAAACAAGAAAAACTTGTTCAGTATATAGAAGAAGAAGTACTTTCTCAAAAAGGTTTATACGTTGATCCGAATGTTATGGCACCGCTTCTGTCGATCGCGCCTAACAAAATTCATCTGTATGCGAAAGAACAAGATCATAATATGATTGTAACGATTCAAAATGTATTTCAAGAGAGAGTGCAGTTATATGCGCTTCATGAATTTGAAAAGAATGTGACAAAATTTAAAAATAAAGGGAACGCCCTTGATTTTCTAAATTTTTGAGCATATAATTACGTACATACACGAAAATACATCGAAATGTTACGATGAGGACATGAGTAGTTATCTACGATTCTCAGAGAGAGAAGCCTTAGGCTGTGAGCTTCTTAATACGAGATTATTACTTACCACCTCTAAACTTCAGCAGTGAACGAATGTCTAGTAATTGCTGACGGCAAGTGCCGTTATCATGTACTTGAGCAGTTAACAATGTGTTGGCTGGAACAAGGGTGGAACCGCGAATTCAACACTCGTCCCTTTTTATAGGGATGGGTGTTTTTTATTTTGACTATGAAAAAGGAGTGACTAAAGATGGCAGATGTAGTAAAAATCACATTTCCAGACGGAGCTGTGAAGGAATTTCCAAAAGGAACAACAACTGAAGACATTGCTGCTTCTATTAGCCCTGGCTTAAAGAAAAAAGCGATTGCAGGGAAATTAAATGAGGAAATGGTAGACTTACTTACACCAATTGAGCAAGATGGTGCAATTTCTATCATTACATTAGATTCTGAAGAAGGGCTATATATTTTACGCCACTCAACAGCTCACTTATTAGCGCAAGCATTAAAGCGTTTATATAAAGATGTGAAGCTTGGAATTGGGCCTGTAATTGAAAATGGCTTCTACTATGATATCGATATGGAATACGCGATTACAGTTGAAGATTTCCCAAAAATCGAAAAAGAAATGCAAAAGATTGTGAACGAGAACTTAGAAATCGTTCGTCATGAAGTACCGCGTGCGGAAGCACTTCGTCGTTATGAAGAAAATGGGGATGAACTAAAATTAGAATTAATTAACGATCTTCCAGAAGATGCGGTTATTTCAATTTATGAACAAGGCGAATTCTTCGACCTTTGCCGCGGTATTCATCTTCCGTCTACAGGGAAAATTAAAGTATTTAAATTGTTAAGCGTGGCAGGTGCTTACTGGCGCGGAGATAGCAACAACAAAATGTTACAACGTATTTACGGCACTGCATTCGTGAAAAAAGCAGAATTAGATGAGCACTTACGTATGCTTGAAGAAGCGAAAGAGCGTGACCATCGTAAATTAGGTAAAGAATTAAAACTATTTACAAATAGCCAAAAAGTAGGACAAGGCTTACCACTTTGGTTACCAAAAGGTGCAACAATCCGCCGTATTATCGAGCGTTACATTGTTGATAAAGAAGTAAGCTTAGGGTATGACCACGTATATACTCCGGTACTAGGAAGCCGAGAGCTTTATGAAACTTCTGGTCACTGGAATCACTACCGAGATGGCATGTTCCCATCAATGGAAATGGATAATGAAGAATTAGTACTTCGTCCGATGAACTGCCCTCACCATATGATGGTATATAGAAACGATATCCACAGCTATCGTGAATTACCAATTCGTATTGCGGAGCTTGGAACAATGCACCGTTATGAAATGTCTGGTGCGCTATCTGGCTTACAACGTGTCCGCGGGATGACTTTAAATGATGCGCACATTTTCGTTCGTCCAGATCAAATTAAAGAAGAGTTAAAACGCGTTGTAAACTTAACTCTAGAAGTATACAAGGATTTCGATTTAGAAAATTATTCATTCCGTTTATCTTACCGTGATCCAGAAGATACTAAAAAGTATTATGATGACGATGAAATGTGGGAAAAAGCACAATCAATGTTAAAAGAGGCTATGGATGAAATGGGTCTTGAGTACTATGAAGCAGAAGGTGAAGCGGCATTCTACGGTCCGAAACTTGACGTACAAGTTCGCACTGCGCTTGGAAAAGACGAAACACTTTCAACTGTACAATTAGACTTCTTACTTCCAGAACGCTTTGAGTTAACTTACATCGGTGAAGACGGTAAGCATCATCGCCCAGTTGTTATTCACCGCGGTGTTGTATCAACTATGGAACGCTTTGTTGCCTTCTTAATTGAAGAGTACAAAGGGGCATTCCCAACATGGTTAGCGCCGGTTCAAGTACAAGTAATTCCAGTTTCTCCGCAAGTACATTTAGACTATGCGAAGAAAGTGCAAGAAGAATTGCAACGTGTTGGCATTCGTGTTGAAGTGGATACTCGTGACGAGAAAATTGGTTACAAAATCCGCGAGGCACAAATGCAAAAAATTCCGTATATGCTTGTAGTAGGTGACAATGAAGTTGCTGAAACTGGTGTAAACGTACGTAAATATGGTGAACAAAAATCAGAAACAATCTCATTAGATGCTTTCATCGACTTAATTAAAGTTGAAGGAAAAAGATAAGAAAAAGTCGCGGTTCGTCCGCGGCTTTTTTGTACGCTTATAGTTGGTAATAAGAACCAAAGGCTGCTTTGTGTAAAAAAATGTTGCATGTATTCATTTTGTTTGTTACAATATTTTTTGTTGTTACTTAAGAAGTAGAGCTTCTTGACATGCATTATGTCCTATGATAAAATCATCAAGGATAATAGAATACGGATTTGTGGAACAAGTAGAAGCACCCGCTTCTCACCTGATTGACGCGAAAGCAGTTGGCAGGTAAGTATTTCTTACTAGAGATATTATAAGTGTGGGTGCCCTGTGTGCCCGCACTTTTTGTTTGGGTTCTTCCTTCCCAAAACGTATTCCCATAAAACCTTGGAGGTGGCTTACTATTAGCAAGGACATGATGATTAACGAGCAAATTCGTGCACGTGAAGTACGTTTAGTTGGTGCAAATGGTGATCAACTTGGAATTAAGTCTCGTCAAGAAGCATTAGATATGGCTGCAAACGTAAATCTTGATCTAGTATTAGTTGCTCCAAATGCGAAACCACCAGTATGCCGTATTATGGACTACGGAAAATTCCGCTTTGAGCAACAAAAGAAAGAAAAAGAGCAGCGCAAAAATCAAAAGATCATTAGTATGAAAGAAGTACGTTTAAGTCCAACAATTGATGAACATGACTTTAACACAAAACTTCGTAATGCTATTAAATTCTTGGAGAAAGGCGACAAAGTTAAAGCATCTATTCGCTTTAAGGGTCGTGCCATTACTCATAAAGAAATCGGTCAACGTGTTTTAGATCGCTTCTCTGAAGCTTGTGCTGAAGTTAGTACAATTGAATCTAAGCCGAAAATGGAAGGACGCAGTATGTTCTTAGTTTTAGCACCGAAAAATGATAAGTAATAAATAGAGGAGGAAATCACTATGCCTAAACAGAAAACTCACCGCGGCGCTGCAAAGCGTTTCAAAAAAACAGGATCTGGTAAACTAAAGCGTTCTCACGCTTACACAAGCCACTTATTCGCTAACAAATCTACAAAAGCTAAACGTAAATTACGTAAAGCTGGTGTAGTAAGCGCTGGTGACTTCAAACGTATTCGTCAAATGCTTGACAACATGTAATTCATATTTTGTTCAGATAGATATCTAGGAGGGAAATAATATGCCAAGAGTAAAAGGTGGTACGGTTACTCGTCAACGTCGTAAAAAAATTATTAAATTAGCAAAAGGTTACTACGGTTCTAAACATACATTATACAAAGTTGCTAACCAACAAGTAATGAAATCTTTAATGTATGCGTTCCGTGACCGTCGTCAAAAGAAACGTGACTTCCGTAAATTATGGATCACTCGTATTAACGCAGCTGCTCGTATGAACGGTCTTTCTTACAGCCGTTTAATGAATGGTCTTAAGCTTGCTGGTATCGAAGTAAACCGCAAAATGCTTGCTGACCTAGCTGTTTATGACGAAAAAGCTTTCGCTGAATTAGCAACAGCTGCTAAAACTGCTTTAAACAAGTAATTGATCAAAAATCCTTAGGACATTGTTCCTAAGGATTTTTTTATAGATAAATCCAAGTTAAAACCCAAAAGCCCTTTTCTTTTTTGTTGGTCGAGAGTGTCTGGCTATGCGTAGAAGCGGTCAGTGCCTATTTCTGCCACGTGCGATGTTCAAACAAAGGGAGAAAGAAAGTGGTAGGTCACTTTTTGATCAGCGTGGCGGTGATTTGTATGTTGGAAAGCCAAGTTGGGCTTATAGCTATGACAAAGTAAGCATAAAAGTTTCAATAATATAGAAGAATAAACATGAAAAATCGGAGAGATTCTCTGGATTTTTATGTTTATTTATATATACGAGTTAAAAGCCTTACATAAAACCTCCTGACCGCTCCTGTACATGGCCAGCCCCTCAGGACCATTTGAAAAATGCTTTTCTGTCGTTGTTTTTTATAAAGTGACTGAGTGGTCACGATAGATATATATGAAATATGCTGTGAATAGGGTGCTTGACTTCAGACAATCTTGTCTTTCCACACGAAACTAGCGCTGTTATAATGTAAGAATATAACTAGGTTATTTGTTTATATTTACCATTAGAATGGAGCAATATCGAGTAAGCTTATACGATATTGAAGGAGGAGTACGTTTTGGATTTACTACAATTATTTAAACTACAAAAAGAATTAGATGATCGTATTACGAAAGAACATAATTTAGAACCGAAAAAATTATTAAAAGAAAAAATGCTAGCACTTCTTGTAGAAATTGGTGAACTTGCAAATGAAACACGCTGCTTTAAATATTGGAGTAACAAGCCAGCATCTGAGCGTCAAGTTGTACTAGAAGAATACGTAGATGGGCTGCATTTTATTTTATCTATTGGAATCGATTTAGGAATTGATAAAAACTTCTTGTTTTATAAATGTGCACTAACAAATAAAACGCAAGTAGAAATTTTCTTAGATGTATATGCGAAAGCAATTCGCTTTAATGAACAGCCATCTATTACAAATTACATTGAATTGTTTACGAGCTATCTTCGTTTAGGACAAGCGCTTGATTTTGAACAAGAAGAGATTGAGAAAGCATATGTAGATAAAAATGAAGTAAATCATCAACGTCAAACAGAAGGGTATTGATGGAATTTTTTGAACATTCTTTTCCGCTCTTGTATAATTGAAGAGATGAAGAAAAAGGAGGACATTGTCCAATGACAAAACTAGATGCGACCTTGACGATGCTAAAAGAACTAACAGATGCACGCGGGATTGCTGGAAACGAACGCGAGCCTCGTGAAGTAATGAAGAAATATATCGCACCGTTTGCTGATGAAGTATCAACAGATAACTTAGGAAGCTTAGTTGCGAAAAAAATTGGTGACGGCAATGGTCCAAAAATTATGGTAGCCGGTCATTTAGATGAAGTTGGTTTTATGATTACGCAAATTGATGATAAAGGTTTCTTACGCTTTCAAACAGTTGGCGGCTGGTGGTCACAAGTTATGTTAGCACAGCGCGTAACAATTGTTACGAGCAAAGGTGATGTAACGGGTGTCATTGGTTCAAAACCACCGCACATTTTACCAGTGGAAGTTCGTAAAAAACCAGTTGATATTAAAGATATGTTTATTGATATTGGTGCTTCTAGTAAAGAAGAAGCATTGGAATGGGGCGTGCGTCCAGGAGATCAAGTTGTACCATATTTCGAATTCCAAGTAATGAAAAATGAAAAAATGTTACTTGCAAAAGCTTGGGACAACCGTATTGGCTGCGCAATTGCAATCGATGTTTTAAAACAATTAAAAGATGAAAAGCATCCAAACATTGTATACGGTGTTGGAACAGTACAAGAAGAAGTAGGTCTTCGCGGGGCGAAAACATCTGCACATTATATTCAACCAGATATCGCATTTGCAGTAGATGTTGGAATCGCTGGTGATACACCAGGAGTAAGCGAAAAAGAAGCACAAGGAAAAATGGGTGATGGCCCACAAATTATTTTATACGATGCATCTATCGTTGGGCATAAAGGTCTTCGTGACTTTGTTGTTGGCGTAGCAGATGAATTAAATATTCCGTATCAATATGATGCTCTTCCTGGCGGCGGAACGGATGCAGGAGCAATTCATATTTCTGTAGACGGTATTCCAGCAATGGCAATTACCATTGCAACTCGCTATATTCATTCCCATGCGGCAATGTTACATCGCGATGATTATGAAAATACAGTGAAGTTAATTGTAGAAGTTGTGAAACGTCTTGATAATGAAGCTGTACATAACATTACATTTGATTAATAGAAAAAAGAGCGAGAGGGCATTCCTTTCGCTCTTTTCATTGCTCTAATCCAGCCGCTGTATACGGACCTAAAATGATTAAACGAGCTAGCTGTAAGGCCATATAATGAGGTGTATATGGCATATTTTGTTTGAGCCAAGAAATGACCATTCCTAAATGTGCACCTGATACATAACTAATGAGGATATCACGCGGTACAACTAATTTCTCGTCATTTGGTTGTGAAATAGAAAGGCTAAGAAGTAAATTCGTTTGAATTGCTTTCATCATTCGAGAGGAAAACTTCGGAATCCCATTCGCCCCAAGCATCACTTGATAAAAGAAAACATTCTCAGCAATATGACTAAACAAAGATAGAAAGACAGGATGAGGAGTATCGAGGGTAAGTTTAAACTCATTCTTATCTAATTTTTTTGGTTTGAGAATGTCTGCTAATGTTGTTAGCATTTCTTCAATGCTTTTGTCTAGTAGATCATATTTGTCATAATAATGGCTATAAAAGGTTGCACGGTTTACAGTTGCCTTTTCAGCAATATCCTGAACGGTAATGCTATTGAAACTTTTTTCATGTATTAAAGATATAAGGGCATCACGTATTGCCTGTCTCGTTCGTTTTACGCGAGGATCGTTTGAGTTTTTAATAGACATTTTCGTTCTCCTTGCTTGTTTTTTTATATTTTTTCAACATATATATATGGGAATGTCGGAAAAACAACATATTGAATTAAATTGTCGATTGTCATTCGAACCGAATTATTTATAATTATAAACGATATTCTTTTTCTTAGCACAAGATAAGGAGGGGATTTTGTGCGTGGACAAAGGGTCTTTTTTAAATTAGTCCTTAACAAAGTGAATGGTAAACTTTATTAATTAAAAAGAGAGATGGACTTATTAGAAATTCAATTAATATTAAAACTAAGGAGAGGGAAACAATGAGTCAAATTCGGAGAATGATTATCATTAATATTGTTACGTTGATTGTATTAGTTGGCGGCGGATTTGCTGGTTATTATTATTACAATCAATCAACAAATTATTTAAAAACGGATAATGCAAAAATTGATGGAAAAGTTGTACCTATTGCATCTCCAGTCGCAGGGAAGTTAACAGGTTGGAAGGCAGAAATAGGAAAAAATTATAACGCTGGTGATAAAGTAGGTTCTGTAATGAGTAACGCTGGTAATGCTGCACAAGAAGTAGATATTACAGTTCCAGCAAATGCAACGCTTGTTCAATCGAATGCAACGCAAGATTCATATATTGCACCGGGAACACCGCTTGCATATGCCTGCAATATGAGTGATTTATGGGTAACGGCAAATATTAAAGAAACAGACGTAGATGAGATCCAAAAAGGGCAAGAAGTAGATGTATATGTAGATGCATATCCTGATACGACATTAACAGGAAAAGTAGAACAAATTGGCTTAACTACAGCAAATACATTCTCTATGTTACCATCTAGCAACGCAACAGCGAACTATACGAAAGTAACACAAGTTATTCCTGTTAAGATTTCATTAGATCATAGTAAATCATTAAATATTGTTCCAGGCATGAATGTCACAGTTCGGATTCATAAGTAAGGGGGAATGAAATATGTCCTCGATCTTTATTGCAGGATACGCTCTTTTATGTATCGTCGTGTTCATTATTGTAAATCGTGTATTTAGAAAAAAAGGAAAAGAGATAGAAGAACCAGTTCAAGCACAAGGGGTTTCAGATCATAAAAAAGAGGCAGTAAGAACACAAGAAATACCGAAAGTTACGGAAGAAGAAACAGGTGAAAAACAAGAACAAAAAGCGGAAGATACGGAGCCGAAAGCTTCTCGTTCTCAAACGGTGCTTCCTGAATTTAATGTAAAAGTCGTCTTAGCTGTTCTTATTTTCGGGATGTTCGTCTCAATTTTAAATCAAACATTAATTAACGTTGCTTTGCCAGCATTAATGAATGAATTTAATGTATCAACATCTACCGCACAGTGGCTTACAACAGGATTTATGTTGGTGAACGGGGTATTAGTGCCAATTAGTGCATTTTTAGTTTCACGGTTTACGTATCGAAACTTATTTCTAGCGGCTATGCTGTTCTTTACGGCAGGTTCGATGATTTGTGCGATATCTGGAAGCTTTACGATGATGATGACAGGGCGTGTTATTCAAGCAGTAGGTGCTGGTATTTTAATGCCGGTTGGAATGAATATTTTCATGACTATCTTCCCGCCTCATAAGCGCGGGGCTGCGATGGGACTGCTTGGTATTGCGATGATTTTAGGACCTGCCATTGGACCAACACTTACAGGCTGGATTATTCAAAACTACACATGGAATGTTATGTTCTATGCCATGTTTATCATTGGATTACTTATTATCGTATTAGCACTAAAATATTTTACATTGAAACAGCCTGTGACGAAGGCAACACTAGATACTTTCGGTGTAGTTGCTTCTAGTATCGGACTTGGAAGCTTACTTTATGGTTTTAGTGAGGCAGGGAATAAAGGTTGGAGCAGCGCGGAAGTTATCATTACGATGGTGATTGGTATTATCGGAATCAGTCTATTCGTCTGGAGACAGTTAACGACTGACAATAAAATGTTAGACCTGCGTGTATTCAGCTATTCGGCATTTACTTCAACGCTTTTAATCAATGTAGTTGTTACGATGGCATTATACGGCGGGATGATATTGCTTCCTGTATATTTACAAAACATCCGTGGATTTACACCAATTGATTCAGGGTTACTCCTTCTGCCAGGATCTTTAATCATGGGAATGATGGGGCCATTTGCCGGGAAATTATTTGATAGATACGGCATTCGACCACTTGCTATTTTTGGATTAATCCTTACAACATATGCAACATATCAATTTACACATTTAACATTAGAGACACCTTATAGTGAAATTATGAGAGACTATATTATTCGTTCGTTTGGGATGTCGTTTATCATGATGCCAATCATGACAGCGGGGATGAATGCTCTGCCAATGAAACTTATTTCTCATGGAACAGCAACGCAAAATACATCAAGACAAGTTGCGGGCTCCATTGGAACTGCGTTATTAATTACAATTATGACGCAGCAAACGACAAATCATATGGCAGACTATGCAAATGCAATTACAACAACGAATCCAATTATCGTAAACAAACTATCGCAAATGGCTACAATGACAGGATCAGCGCAGGCAGGAAACGCATTAGGCTCACAAATGCTATTTGGGCAAGTTTCGAAGTTATCCGTTATTAACGGAATTAATGATGCATTCTGGATTGCAACAATCTTAACGGCAATTGCATTAGTCTTATCGTTTTTCTTACAACCAGGAAATAAGGCGAACAAAAAAGCAGAGAGATAATCTCTGCTTTTTTGCTTGTTTACTACATTAAAAGATAAAAATACCGACTAGAGCGGTTGCGCAAATTAACCCGCCAGTATTTCGGATGCTACTCATTTGGCTACGTGCACCAGCAAAGTTGTGCTCCTTTTTAATAATAGTAATTTGACTTTGTGTACCTCTTGTTTATTATAAAAACGCAAGCGTATTATTCATCATATGAAATAATATAGCTGGCATAATAGAATTCGTTTTTTTACATAATACAGCCATAAACATGCCCGTCATAAAAGCACTCACCATAACACCTAGAGAATATGTATGGGCAATTCCGAAAATAGAGCTTGAGCTAATTGCTGCTATCCAAAATGGAAAACGCTGCTGGAAAAATTGAAGAATGATTCCGCGAAAAATAAGTTCTTCAAGAATTGGGATGAAAATTGCACTTCCTAAAATTAATAGAATTTTATATTGATTTAAAGTTTCTAAGTTTAAGGCTAAATCTTGTTCTTGTATTGCATGAGGAAATATCTTAGAAATTATTAATACATTAATAACAATGCTAAGTCCAAAGAAAAGAAATAAGTATATATATGTATGAACTTTTCGGAGCGCTTGAAAGTTAAAAATAGGTAATAATAGTTTTTTTAAGGGCTCATATTTAAAAATAAACAATAATAAAATGAGCAGTTGTAATAAAGCACTTCCGGTTGTTCCAAGTGAGCTATATAGGGCACTTGTCTTTTTGTCTGAAATACTTTCGCTGTAAATCATAAACGGAAGAGCTATAAATAAGCCGCTTATGATATTCGTCCCAAAAAAAGCAAATAAAACAGAACCAATAAATTTTCCCCATGATAAAGAATGATTTTGATCGTATGTAAGTTGTACAGAATGTTGCATATATCGAATCCTTTCTATTGTTTATATATAAAATTATACATATTTGGATGAAATGTTCCAGGAGATAATGTTACATAATAGTTCGAAACTTCGCAATCAAAGTAAAAATCACCTTAGCATTTACTAAGGTGATCTGTGTATAGTTATTGATTAACAGATTTTCTCTGCTTTTTTATTGGTAGAAATATGAGCATGGGACGCTGATTGTTGGACTTGTAATTCACGATCTACCATCTCATCTAATCGCTGGATTGCTTGCAATGCTTTTTCATAAGAAATTGTTCGATAGTGATGTGCCCCGCCCGGTTCTTCATCGGCTTCGTCTGCCCATTTAATAATATTTTGGAGAGGTGTTCTCTCAAGAGTTTGTTCTAGTAGAAAAGAATCGGTGTGCAGGAGAATGGCAACGGAAATTTCCTTTGCTTGTTTTGGGTGTTCTCCTAATCGAATTAGCAATTTATGAGCTCTTTCCGCTCCTTTAATCGCATGTATATCATTCTTTTTGTATAATTCATAGTCCCATTCTCCATTACGATACCATGTGTGATGTCCTATATCATGAAGAAAACCAGCCTTTGTTGCCGCATCGACTGGGGCGTGATGCTTTTTGGCTAAGTGAAACGCATGGTAAGCGACGGCAATCGCGTGAACCATTCCAGCACGTTGTACATACTTTTGTGTAATATGATGTTTGAAAATTTGTTCAAGTGTAACACGGCGCATAAAGTATCCACTCCTTTTATTCATTGCTGTATATGGTAGAAAAAATAATAGCTATAAAGATATTTTGAATATTTTACTCCATCATATTGTGTTAGTAAAGAAATTTATGAAAGATTGTCCGACTGTCTATTTCAAAGAGAGCTACTCTATCATATAAATATAGTAACGCTATAAAGAAAGGAGTTAAATGTATGGCCCTTCTTACTAACTGTACTACATGTACGCCTCCTGCGGGTTCAACACCTATTCTTACTGTGGATATACCGGGTGGACTTGCTATTAATTTATTGGGCATTCATATCGAAGCTTGCCCAATCTGTCTTACAGTATTCACTGGTGGGGGAACATTAACAGCGGAGCAGCAAGCTATTGCAAATAACCTTGTGCAAGCTGTTCAAAATTTGGTTCCGAATATCCCAAGTGCTCAAAAATAAATAGGTGTATAGGTATAGAAAATAGCCTTCCGTTTTCTTCGGACGGCTATTTTTTATAAATAGGATTAGAGAGGGAGTAAAAACATCCCCGTCTTTGAGAAAATTACTTATCTTTTTAAACCTTGTTCAAGTGTCGCTAACATTTCATGTTTTTCTTGTTCATCAGCATTTTTCCAAATGACTTCAAATAACACACCAAGACCTGGAAGCATTTTTTCTTCTCCGCTTTGAATCGCATCGACAATTGTTTCTTGTAATTGGTCTTGTGTATTTCCTGATACGTTGGCTAATACAGCACCGCGTAAATTAAAGTTCATCACTTTCACCTCTTTTTAGGAATGGAAACTGACGTTAGTTTTTGTTCTTTTGTATGTAAATATGTATGAAAAATAGGCTATAATGAGAAGACAAGAAGAGAGGGAAATACATATTATGAAAAACATTGATTCAGTACAAAATCCGCGCGTAAAGCAGTGGAAGAAGCTGCAAACGAAAAAAGAACGCGATCAAAAAGGATTATTTTTTGTAGAAGGATTCCATTTAGTGGAGGAAGCTTTAAAAGCAGGAGTAGCAATGGAACTGATTGTCTCAGACCAGACAGACCTTCCGAAAGATTGGACGGTTGCTGATGTAGAAATGTATATTGTGTCTGAAGCGGTTGTAAAATTGTTACGTGAAACAGAAACGACGCAAGGGGTATTTGCGGTTTGTGAGAAACATGAGAAAGAAATCGCTCTTACGAATGGGAAGTTTTTATTATTAGATGGACTGCAAGACCCAGGTAATTTAGGAACGATCATTCGTACAGCAGATGCAGCTGGACTTGACGCTGTTGTTCTTGGAGAAGGATGCGTTGATGTATATAATAGTAAAGTATTACGTTCTACGCAAGGCTCTGTATTCCATTTACCAATTGTAAAAGGAAACTTAGAGGAATGGGTAAATAAGTTAACAGAAAAGAACGTTCCTGTATACGGGACAGCTCTTGAAAACGGGATTCCATACGGTGAAGTAGCGCCGACAGGAAGTTTTGCATTAATTGTAGGTAACGAAGGAAATGGCGTTCGCCAAGAGCTTCTTGCGAAATGTAATCAAAACTTATACATTCCAATTTATGGAGGAGCAGAATCGTTAAATGTCGCGGTTGCTGCAGGCATTTTAACGTATTATTTACAAACTCCGGTTGCGAATCGCTAAAAAACTTCTTATAATAGGTGGAAGTACGTGTTCAAAAAGGAGAATAAAGAGAGCCGAGTAGTTCGAGGCACGGAAGCCGCGAGGAAACGGAGTGTAGCGGGACTACATGAGCACCGGAGTGGCAACGTAACGAAGAAATATGACAGCTATCTTTACCGGACATTTTGAACATCCAATAAAAGTGAAATAGTTTAAAAAACGATGATAGAGAAGAGTAGCTTGCAAAATCGCCATATAGGGAGAGAGTGCCATAGACTGAAAGCATTCTTATGGTAGACGGAAGTGAATTCACCTCTGGAGTTGACGCCAGGACCATTGTATGTAAAGGCGTTCCGGTCTAACAAGCCGTTATAACGAATTGAGTGGGCAGACTTGTTCTGTCAATTTAGGGTGGTACCGCGAATTTACCTCGTCCCTTTTTAGGGAGCGAGGTTTTTTTATTTTTAAAATTAGGAGGGTTCCAAATGGAAGCACGTTTAAAAGAGCTAAAGCAAGAAGCACTGAAGCTGATTGAAGAAGCGAAAGAGCTAAAAGGCTTAAACGATGTACGCGTTGCGTATTTAGGAAAAAAAGGACCGATTACAGAAGTACTGCGCGGCATGGGGAAATTATCTCCAGAAGAGCGTCCACGTATGGGTTCGCTAGTAAATGATGTACGCGAAGCTATTCAAACGCGTTTAGAAGAAAAAATTAATCATTTAGAAAGAGCAGTAATTGAAGCGAAATTAGCATCTGAAACAATTGATGTAACATTACCAGGCCGCCCTGTAAATACAGGTTGTCACCATCCGTTAACAGCGGTTGTGGAACAAATTGAAGATTTATTCATCGGTATGGGATATGAAGTTGCGGAAGGTCCAGAAGTAGAAAAAGACTACTATAACTTTGAAGCGTTAAACTTACCGAAAGACCATCCAGCACGCGATATGCAAGATTCTTTCTACATTACAGAAGAAATGTTGCTTCGTACACATACATCGTCTGTGCAAGCAAGAACGATGGAGAAGAGTACAGAAAAAGGCCCAATTAAAATTATTTGTCCGGGTAAAGTATATCGCCGTGATGACGATGATGCGACTCACTCTCATCAGTTCATGCAAATTGAAGGTCTTGTAATCGATAAGAACATTCGTATGAGTGATTTAAAAGGCACATTACAAGCATTCGCGAAGAAGATGTTCGGTGAAGATCGTGAAATCCGCCTTCGTCCAAGTTTCTTCCCATTCACAGAGCCGTCTGTTGAAATGGATATTTCTTGTATGATGTGTCATGGCAAAGGTTGCGGAACTTGTAAAAAAACGGGTTGGATTGAAATTTTAGGTGCAGGTATGGTTCATCCAAATGTTCTTGAAATGGCTGGCTATGATTCAAAAGAATATCAAGGCTTCGCATTTGGTATGGGTGCAGAGCGTATTGCGATGTTAAAGTATGGCGTTGATGACATTCGTCATTTCTATACAAATGATGTACGTTTCTTACAACAATTCAAACGAGCGTAAGGGAAGGAGAGAGAAAGAATGTTCGTATCATATCGTTGGTTACAAGAGTATGTAGATATTAAAGATGTAACAGCACAAGAATTAGCTGATAAAATCACGAAAAGTGGTATTGAAGTAGAAGGCGTTGAAGTATTAAATAAAGGCGTAAAAGGTGTTGTAGTTGGTCACGTATTAGAGTGCGAAAAACACCCGGAAGCTGATAAGTTAAGCAAATGTTTAATCGATATCGGTGAAGAAGAGCCAGTTCAAATCATTTGCGGTGCGCCTAACATTGCGAAAGGTTTAAAAGTACCAGTTGCAAAAGTTGGCGCTGTTCTTCCTGGTAACTTCAAAATTAAAAAAGCAAAATTACGCGGGGAAGCTTCCCACGGTATGGTTTGTGCACTTCAAGAGCTTGGTATTGACGGGAAACTAGTTGCGAAAGAATATGCAGACGGTATTTTCATCTTCCCAAGTGATGCGGAAGTTGGTGCAGATGCACTTGAAATCTTAAACTTACATGATGAAGTACTTGAACTTGGTTTAACGCCAAACCGTGCAGATTGCTTAAATATGTTAGGTGTTGCATACGAAGTAGCGGCAATTTACGGCCGTGAAGTAAAACTTCCAGCAGCAGACTTACAAGAAGCCGCAGAAAAAACATCTGATTATATTTCTGTAAGTGTAGAAGCAACGGAACAAAACCCATTGTACATTGCGAAAATGGTGAAAAACGTAAAGATTGGTCCATCACCAATCTGGATGCAAACGCGCCTAATGGCAGCTGGCATTCGTCCAATTAGTAACGTAGTTGATATTACAAACTATATTTTAATTGAATACGGTCAACCGTTACATGCGTTTGACTATGATAAATTAGGTTCAAAAGAAATCGTTGTTCGTCTTGCACAGGAAGGCGAGAAAATGACAACATTAGACGATCAAGAGCGTACATTGCAAGCGCATCATCTTGTGATTACAAACGGAACAAAACCATTAGCGGTTGCAGGTGTAATGGGCGGAGCGGATTCTGAAGTAGATAACGATACAGTAAACGTATTAATTGAGTCTGCATATTTCGCAGGTCAAACAGTACGCCGCACATCAAAAGACTTAGGTCTTCGTAGTGAATCAAGTGCACGTTTTGAAAAAGGTATCGACCCAACTCGTACATTTGAAGCGATTCAACATGCGGCAGCATTAATGGCAAAATATGCTGGCGGCGAAGCGTTAGAAGGCGTGGTGGAAGTTGATCACTTACAAGTAGAAGAACGTACAGTATCTGTTACAGTTGAAAAAATTAACCGTGTATTAGGTACAGACGTTTCTGTGAGTGAAGTGCGCGCAATTTTCACAAACTTAAAGTTCCCGTTCACAGAAGTGGAAGGAACATTCCATGTGAACGTACCAGCACGTCGCCCTGATATTACAATTCCAGAGGACTTAGTAGAAGAGGTAGGTCGTCTATACGGATACGACCATATTCCTTCAACATTACCAACTGGTACAATTACGCGCGGTAAATTAACAGCAGCGCAAATAAAGCGTCGTAAAGTACGCCGTTACCTAGAAGGTGCTGGCTTATATGAAGCCATTACGTATTCATTAACTAGCGCTGAAAAAGCAAAACAATATATGGTGGAGTCAAACGAAAAAACACCTGTGAACCTTGCGCTTCCAATGAGTGAAGAGCGTAGCCAGCTTCGTTTAAGTTTAGTACCACAATTATTAGAAGCGGTAACATATAACAACGCTCGTAAAGTAGATAACGTTGCGTTATACGAAGTAGGATCTGTATTCTTACCAACAGTTGAAGGCGAACTTCCAAAAGAAGAACAACATCTTGCGGGTGTAATGACAGGTCTTGCTCTTCATCATCAATGGCAAGGTGAGAAGAAGGTTGTTGACTTCTTCGTGATGAAAGGTGTATTAGAAGGATTATTTGACGTACTTGGCGTTGCGAAGACTATTACGTATGTACCAGCAAAACGTGATGGTATGCACCCAGGCCGTACAGCTGATATCCTACTTGACGGCGAAAGCATTGGTTTCATTGGTCAATTGCATCCAGAAGCACAAAAACAATTAGATGTAAAAGAAACGTACGTATTCGAATTATCTCTTGCGAAAGTATTTGCAACAGATGCAGAAGAAACATACTACACAACAATTCCACGCTTCCCATCTATGACGCGCGATATGGCAATTGTAGTAGTGAAAGAAGTAAAAGCTGGCGAAATGAAGCAAGTAATTGCTGAAGCAGGCGGACAACTTCTAAAAGAAGTAACATTATTCGACTTATACGAAGGCGAAAAAATGGAAGAAGGCAAAAAATCACTTGCATTCTCTATGAACTACTTCGACCCAGAACGTACATTAACAGATGAAGAAGTAACAGAAGCACATAGCCGTGTATTAGCAGCGGTAGAAGAGAAGTTTGGTGCGGAGTTACGTAAATAATAAAAGAGCAGCCATGTGGCTGCTTTTTTTGTTGCGTTTTATATTTGAAATTTCGCTAAAAACTTGATTATGCATACGGTGAAGGAGCGGTTACATTTTTGGAAAAAGGAACGCCATTTACAGTGCCAAAAGCTGTAAGAGTTATATCACCAGGCCCAAAAGCAGTGACAGTAGTATTAAAGAACCCATCTGCATCTGTAAAAACCATGGTTGGAGAAACATTTGCTGAACCAGATACTGTGAAAAAAACTGGTATACCTGCAAACCCGGTGCCATTGACTAATAACCGATCGGGAGCAGGAGCGTTATTATTTTCACTTGGCAAACTGAACCCAAGATTTACTTCTATACTAGTAATTGCTAGTTTTCTAATACAAATTTTGACGATTTCTTTTTCTTTGAATTTAAAAGCAACCCGCCGTCCGTTTATAATTCCGAAATTTTGTTCTTGGGCAAAAACTTCGCCAAGAATCGCCACGCCAGTCACTTCAAAAATGTCACCTTCATTGGCATCTTCGCGGTCAATGACGCACTGGAAAGGAATATCGTCGTGAATCTGAAACCCTGGAACTAGAGTACCGTCTTCTAAAATTGCAGTGTAAGTTAGCGTTTTATGAATGACGCCACAAACGACAATCTTTTCTGGGACTACATTTTCAATCGTAGCCTCAACTGTTTTTGTAAAGGTAACGGTATTTTCAAGTGCTGGGGGAACTAACTGGATTTTATGTTCTACAATTTGTCTGTAGCACATTGCTTTTGCCTCGGATGATTTTGGTGATTTTCCTAATGTTTGAATCTCAGGAAGTCCTGGTAAACCGACATAGGGAAAAAAGGGTGTGCTTGTAACGGATTTTTTATCATGATATGGATTCATGTATACTGCCTCACTTTTTTATTCGTGTATAGTGTAGAATATGTTTTCTAAATTGTAGATGCTTGTTTTTAAGAATCAATTACAAAAAACGAACTATTGTCATAGTTGTATTAAGAGTGGTAGAAGGAAAAATGATTATTCATGCGAATTTCCCAGTCTCTTCTTACGATGAAATGGAAAGTGTAACTCTAAAAACTAGAAATTTCGGAGAGATAAAGCTAAAAAAGAAATAAAGCAAAACCTTTCATTCTATCGTGGATGAAAGGTTTTCTTTTTTTATCCCGCATTAACTGCCCGTAAAAGCCCGATTGGTGAGGGCTTTCCATCGGTGGGAGATGAAAAAACTCTCCACTGATGGAAGTTTCACTTTATAATAGTTATAAGAGAAAGGGTGTGTGGGGGTTTCAAATGACGAATATAGTTGAACAAATCAAATTATTTTTAAAAATTAATGAAAACATACAATTATTTGCGGTCGCCTCAGAAGAAGGTGAGAATGAGTTTAATGTGTTTGAGCGGCGAACAGAAGAATTAGTAGCATGTTATGAAACGGATGGAAAAGGTGGATTAAAGCATTTTCAAACGTGCCGAGATTTAGAGAAAGTAAGGTGTATATCATTATCCCGTGATGAAGTTTATGAGATTGCACAATCTTTTTTACAAGTATTTGCTCCTAATATCGTTAAATTTATTTATTTTGTAGAATTAATAGAAATGGATAAAGTGTTCCAACTATCCTATGAACTGCGTGATGAACGATATGGCTTATCTTTTCCGGATGCTAGTGTGATGCTTGAGATTGCAAAGGATGGACGTTTCCAATATTTCCTTTTTGAAGGAGAAGTGTGTGAAGTGCAGTATCCAAAAGAGCTTATTCCAAAAGAAGAAGCAATAGAAAAATTCATTGAAGCGCTTCGATTTGAATTGTTGTTTGCAAAGGCTAGTACGGAAGTGTTTGCAAATGGAGATGATGCATATCACCTCGTTTATGCACCCAAAGATCACGTTATGGATATAGGGGCAAGCGGAGAACTACATACATATGAGAACGATAATAGATTCGTTCAGCAGTTTTATAACTTAGAGAAACGCACTATACAAAATGGAGAGATTTTAAAATTAATTGGCTTAGATGATACATATGTAAAAGTTTATACGAGCTGTAAAGGGGATAAAGTAACGGAACTTTGGTCGAAGCAAGATTACGCTAATGACATTGAAGTGGAAGAAGGAACGCCGTTTCATACCATTCAAGTATGCTTTCATCAAGAAACATTTCAGTGTATAAGTGTAATCAATAATGAACAGAAAGATGGGAAGAAAGAAGTTATATCAGAAGAGGAAGCGAGAGAGTGTGCGCTTCAATTTTTATTTGCCTGTTATCCTAAAGCTGACGAACTATTCCTAATAGAGAGAAGTCATTCATCGCATCATTGTGTATGGGAAGATGAAAATTGTGAATCGCAGTACGGATTTTGGTTCCATCCTCTGCAACGTGGTAAAAGAGTAGATACATACAGTATGGTCATTCAAGTTGGTCAGCAATCTGGGAAGATTTTAGAGTTTCAAGCAGTTGCAGGTTTTAATAAAGAATTAGATGAGCTAAACGATGAACCAATAATCTCTGAGGAAGAAGTAAAATCTATTTACGTTCGTGATTTGGAGATGGAACTTGTGTGGGAGAAGGAGCAGAATCCATTACGCTATGAGCTTTGCTACGTACCGTTGTTTTCAAAAACAGATGGACATGTTCGGATGATTGAAGCGCATACGGGGACGGCATTTTCTTTGAAAGTGTAAGTATTTTAAAGACAACTTGCATCTTTCAAAGGAATGTAGTACATTAATTTTAGTTTAACAAAAGAAAGACGATGATAAGGAAAAGTAGTATATACTATAATCCAAAGCGAGTCAGGGACGGTGCGAGCCTGATGAGGCGGTATATGTGAAGAACACCTTGGAGTTGCTAACCGAAATTGAATTGTGTATTCAAGAGTAGACTTAGACGGGAATCCGGCCTGTTACAAACCGGGAAGTATGTAATACATACGAGTTAGAGTTGGTCTTTATGACAAATTGGGTGGTACCGCGAAGTTTAACCTTTCGTCCCTTTATGGATGGAAGGTTTTTTTGTATTTAAATATATGTAAAGGAGAATTTCAATATGGAAAACACATTAGTAAAAAGTCTATATAGAGAAACTGATAAATATGTAGACCAAAAAGTACAAGTATCAGGGTGGATCCGTAACTTACGTGATTCAAAAGTATTTGGTTTTATCGAATTAAACGATGGTAGCTTCTTTAAAGGCGTTCAAATCGTTTTCGATACAGAATTAGATAACTTTACTGAAATTACGAAGCTTCCATTAAGCTCTTCTATTAAAGTAGAGGGAACATTAGTCGCAACGCCAACTGCAAAGCAGCCGTTTGAAATTAAAGCGGATAAAATCGAAGTCGAGGGATTATCAGATTCTGATTACCCATTACAAAAGAAACGTCATACGTTTGAATATTTACGTACAATCGCTCATTTACGCCCAAGAACAAATGCATTCTCAGCAACGTTCCGCGTGCGTTCTATCGCAGCGTTTGCGATTCATCAGTTCTTCCAAGAGCGTGGATTCGTACACGTTCATACACCAATTATTACAGGAAGTGATACGGAAGGTGCAGGCGAAATGTTCCGCGTAACAACGCAAGATTTAAACAATGTACCAAAAGGTGAAGACGGACAAGTTGACGAATCAAAAGACTTCTTCGGTAAAGAAACAAACTTAACGGTAAGTGGACAGCTGAATGCTGAAGCTTATGCATTAGCGTTCCGCGATGTATACACATTTGGTCCAACGTTCCGTGCTGAAAACTCAAACACAACTCGCCACGCAGCTGAGTTCTGGATGGTTGAGCCTGAGATTGCATTCGCTGAATTAGGTGATGTAATGAACCTTACAGAAGATATGCTGAAATATGCAATGAAATACGTATTAGAGCATGCACCAGAAGAAATGGAATTCTTCAACAGCTTTGTCGATAAAACAGTTCTTGAGCGCATGAACAACGTAATCAACTCTGATTTCGGACGCATCACATACACAGAAGCAATTGAAGTGCTTCAAAAATCAGGTGCAGACTTCAAATACCCAGTAGAATGGGGAATTGACTTACAAACAGAGCACGAAAGATACTTATCAGAAGAAATCTTTAAACGCCCTGTATTCGTAACAGACTATCCAAAAGATATTAAAGCATTCTACATGCGCTTAAACGACGATGGCAAAACAGTAGCTGCAACAGACTTACTTGTTCCTGGTATCGGCGAATTAATCGGCGGAAGTCAACGTGAAGAAAGAATGGATGTTTTAGTAGAGAGAATTAAAGAACTAGGCATGAACGAAGAAGATTACTGGTGGTACTTAGAGCTTAGAAAATACGGCGGTACAAAACATGCTGGATTTGGTCTAGGTTTCGAACGTTTCTTAATGTACATCACTGGTATGGCAAACATTCGTGATGTAATCCCATTCCCAAGAACACCAGGTTCTGCGGAGTTTTAAGATTGAAAAAAGGTATATTAACAGCAATTCAGCTGATTGATATGCCTTTTTATTTTTTTGAGCAGGGAGAGATACAGGATAAGAAGAAACATTACGTAGAAGGGAAAGGAGCTGAATTTATGAAAAAAAGAATGATGTATTTCTTAGCAATCATGCTAATCAGTTTAAGTGCATGTGGAAATGAGAAGCAAGAAAAAGTAGTTCCAACATCACAAGAGGCAGAGGTTGTTACGTTTCAAGGAAAAGAGATAAAGGAAATTCAGCTGACATCTACGAAACCAAAAGGGACGAAAGTATTGAAAAAAGCAGAAGACATGAAACAACTTGTATCTGCGATGGAGCAGGTTGGATTGGCGGAAAACGGTGATGAGCCGAAAACATTATCATTAGATGAAGAGACTAAATCGGCTATTCATTACAATATGTCTATTGATTATAGTGATGGATCAATTGGAAAATACTTTGTTTGGGTAGAAGCTGACGGAGACATTGTAATTGGGCATAAAGATACGCCAGAGAAAGAACGTGTTGAGTTTTATGATTTAAAAGAAGTCTCAAAAAAAGTTGCAGAGACGTTTAAAGCAGAGTGGTAAAACGAAGGAGCTGACTAATTTTAGTCAGCTCCTTTCACTTTTTGGTTAGCAGATCGATCACTTGTATGTCGAAAATTACCGAAGAATCTTTAAATCGTGTTGAAGCGCCGATAAATGATGCGATTGCGCCGATATATTGAGTGAGTCCCTTGTTTAGTCTGTATATATCCTGTCCATACTGGAAAATAACTATTTTTTCAACAATCGAAACGCCTTTTCTGTATTCGCAAAATGTAATTTCACAAACTCAGGTAATCTTTCTTTTCCAAGCTTTTGAATCAACTTCGCTGCGGCAATATCGACTTGTTTCCCAGCGCCTTTTGGAAGTGGCATGCCTGCTTTTTTGCTTAGTTCATCAAACTGTTTCACAAATGAGTAACGGGCTAAAATGGAAGCCGCTGCAACAGCGATATGTACACTTTCGCCTTTTGTAGCGAAATAGACATTTTCGCGCTGAACGTTTTTTCGTTTGGCTAAATATTTATAATATGTAGTCGGTTGTGTGAACTGATCAATTAAGATGCCTTCTGGTTTTGTTGGTGCCATTTTAGCCAATAAGTTTGTAATAGCTTTATTATGAAGCAGTGCTTTTAGTTGTCCTTGATTATGGCCTTTCTCAAACATTTCGTTATATTTTTCGTTATGAAGAACAAGAGAGCTGTAAGGGACAACTGTTAGTAGTTGTTTTGCAATTTCACAAATTTGTGTATCGTTTAAGTTTTTTGAGTCCTTGACGCCGAGTTCTTTTAATAATGGAATTTGCGCCGCATCGACGTATACTGCAACAACTGTCATCGGTCCAAAATAGTCTCCTGTTCCGACTTCGTCTGAACCAAGAATAGACATAGTAGCGATAGAAGCTGGCGGTGCGTAGTCATGGCTGTCCACAATTTTTTTGATAGAAGTTTTTGGCGGCGCGGCATTTGCTTGCCATTGACTCGCTTCTTCTGTCGCCCGTCCACCTTGAAACATGACTTTTCCTGATTTATAGGCTGTAATTGTACAAGATGGAACCTTTGCCATGAAGACGCCGCCTTGAGGAATTTTTGGCTGCACGGCTTGTGCGTACTTTGATTTCATGTCTTCTATAACCGCAAGGCTTACTTGAATAACAATAGAATTTGACAAAATGGTTGCTCCTTTTTCATTATTTATATTTTTATCATATCGAATTATTGTTTCTGTTTCCATATGATGTTTTTTCATGGTATGATAATCTGTAGGATTCTGTACGGGATTGGAGGACAGTAAGTTGTCACAACAAAAGGGAAAACGAAGTCGAATTAATGTAGAAATTTACGGTCAACAATATTCAGTTGTTGGCGATGAAAGCACAAGTCATATACGCATTGTCGCGGCGATTGTGGATGATAAAATGCGCGAACTGAATGCTAAGAATCCTTCGCTTGACACAAATCGATTGGCGGTGTTGACAGCAGTCAATGTCGTGCATGATTATATAAAATTAAAAGAAGAAAATGAAAAGCTGAAAGAAAGAATGAGACAAAAAGGAATGGAATAACATGGTTGATATTATAATCATTTTACTGCTTGTTATGGGATTTCTTCTTGGTTTAAGAAGAGGTCTAGTACTACAACTTGTAAAATTAGCAAGTTTTATTATTGCCTATCTTGTAGCATATTGGTATTGCAAAGATTTAGCACCTGCATTGCAAAAAATTATTCCGTATCCATTTAAGCAAGAAGTAAATGTGCCGAATTGGATCGATGCAAATAGCATGGAAACAGTTTTTTACCAAGCCATTGCGTTTATCGCATTATTTATTATTACAAAAATTGCGTTAACGTTGATTGGACAACTGTTAAATATGTTTACAGAAATCCCTGTTGTAAAACAGGTTAACGCATTAGGCGGAGCGATTTTAGGTTTTTTAGAAGTGTATATTATATTGTTTGTATTAATTGTGATCGGTACGGTACTTCCGGTTCAACAAGTACAAACGTCGCTTAATACATCAACAATAAGCAAAGTAATTGTAAATGATACACCGATTCTTTCTGAAAAAGTTAAGGAATTATGGCAGACAGGCAGCAAAGTATAACTTCTCTTCTTTAGAAAGAGAAGTTTTTTTCTATGATGGGAAGGCGGGAGAAGAATGAAAGTAAATAAAAAACAAGTGATTAAACTACTTGAGACGATTGCGCTTTTCATGGAACTAAAAGGCGAAAATCCTTTTAAAATATCAGCATTTCGTAAAGCGGCAGCAGCGTTAGAAAGCGATGATCGCAGCCTTTCGGAAATTGAAGATTTCAAGAAAATACCAGGAATCGGAAAAGGAACAGCAGCCGTTATTGCAGAATATATTGAAGTTGGGACATCAGAAGTGCTTACAGAGCTTGAAAAAGAAGTGCCGAGCAGCTTATTACCGCTTTTGAAATTACCAGGTCTTGGCGGAAAAAAAGTCGCGAAGTTATATAAAGAACTTGGCGTTGTAGATATGGAAACATTAAAGAAAGCTTGCGAGGAAAAGCAAGTGCAAGCACTTGCTGGGTTCGGTAAAAAAACGGAAGAGAAAATACTAGAGGCTATTGCGCAAGTTGGTTCAAGGCCAGAACGTCTTCCGATAGCAATGGTGATTCCTATTGCCGGGGAAATAGAGAAGAAATTGTCGAATATACCAGAAATTATTCGCTATTCTCGTGCGGGAAGTTTGCGCCGCGTTCGTGAAACAGTGAAAGATTTGGATTTTATTATTGCGACAACAGAACCAGAAAAGGTACGCGAGCATTTGCTGCAGTTTAATAATATGATTGAAGTGATTGCAAGTGGTGATACAAAGGTTTCTGTACGCCTTCAGTATGAGTATGATATTTCAATTGATTTCCGTCTTGTGAAGCCGGAAGAATTTATTACTACGCTTCACCATTTCACGGGTTCAAAAGACCATAATGTAAGAATGCGCCAAATTGCCAAAGATAAAGGCGAGAAAATTAGTGAATACGGCGTGGAAAACTTAGAAACAGGAGAAGTGCAGACATTCGAAACAGAAGAAGCGTTTTTTGCACACTTTGGACTTCCATTTATCCCGCCAGAAGTACGTGAAGATGGAAAAGAGATTGATCTAACCAAGCAGTATCCGAATTTCGTGCAGTTCTCTCATATTCAAGGTGATTTACATATGCATACAACGTGGAGTGATGGTGCTTTTTCTATTGAAGAAATGGTACAAGCATGCCGCGCTCGTGGCTATAAGTATATGGCGATTACGGATCATTCTCAGTACTTGAAAGTGGCCAATGGATTAACGAAAGAGCGCCTTCGTGAACAAGGAAAAGAAATTGAACGTCTGAATGCAAAGTATCTAGACATCACTATTTTACGAGGCATTGAAATGGACATTTTACCAGATGCAACACTTGATTTTGATGATGACGTATTAGCAGAGCTTGATTATGTGATCGGGGCCATTCATTCTAGTTTTTCACAAGACCGTGAAACAATTATGAAGCGTCTGCGCGCTGCAATTGAAAATCATCATGTAACAATGATTGCGCATCCAACAGGCCGCTTAATTGGTCGCCGCGAAGGCTATGATGTCGATACAGACCTATTAATTGAGCTTGCGAAAGAAACAAATACTGTACTTGAATTAAATGCAAATCCAAACCGTTTAGACTTAAGTGCGAATTTGCTAAAGCAAGCGCAAGACGCGGGTGTGAAAATCGCCATTAATACAGATGCTCATACGCTTGAAATGCTAGAGGATATGGAAATTGGTACTGCAGCTGCGCGCAAAGGTTGGATTCAAAAAGATACAGTTATTAACACGTGGGATATTGAACGTTTATTAGATTATATTAAGCGTAATAAGTAATACAAGGGGGACGGGCAACTATGTTAGAACGAACGTTGCGTGTATTAGAATATGAAAAAGTAAAAGAACAATTACTTGAACACGTTGCTTCTTCACTTGGACGAGATAAAGTAAAAGGGCTTGTGCCAAGCACAGATTACGAAGAAGTGGTAGAGATGCAGGAAACAACAGATGAGGCTGCGAAAGTCATCCGTTTAAAAGGACATGTGCCGCTTGGCGGGATTTTTGATGTTCGTCCAAATGTAAAGCGTGCGAAAATTGGGAGTATGCTAAGTCCGCATGAACTTTTAGATATTGCAAGTACGATGTATGGCAGTCGCCAGATGAAACGATTTATTGAAGATATGATTGAAAATGGTGTGGAACTGCCGATTTTAGATACGTATGTAGCACGCATTGTATCTTTATATAATTTAGAAAAGAAAATTACAAATTGTATTAGCGACGGCGGAGAAGTAGTGGATAGTGCGAGTGAAAAACTACGTGGTATCCGCCAGCAAATTCGCACAGCGGAAAGTCGCATTCGTGAAAAGTTGGAAAACATGACGCGCTCTTCAAACGCACAGAAGATGTTGTCAGATGCAATTGTAACGATTCGTAACGATCGCTATGTAATTCCAGTTAAACAAGAATACCGCGGTGTATATGGTGGTATCGTTCATGACCAATCTGCTTCTGGTCAAACGTTATTTATCGAGCCGCAAGTCATTGTAGAACTGAATAACGCACTGCAAGAAGCGCGCGTGAAAGAGAAACAAGAAGTGGAACGCATTTTAATGATGTTAACAGAAGAAGTAGCAGTTGAAGCTGATATTATCTTAGAGAACGTTGATGTTGTGGCAGAGCTTGATTTCATTTTCGCAAAAGCTTTCTATGCAAAACGAGTAAAAGCAACAAAGCCAATTTTGAATAATGAGCGTTATATGAACTTACGCCAAGCGCGTCATCCGCTTATTGATCCGAAAGTTGTTGTGCCAAACGATATTGTGCTTGGAAAAGACTTTACAACAATTGTTATTACCGGACCGAATACAGGGGGTAAAACCGTTACATTAAAAACGGTAGGGATTTGTATTTTAATGGCGCAATCTGGTTTGCATATTCCTGTTTTAGATGAGTCCGAAATTTGTGTGTTTAAAAATGTGTTTGCCGATATCGGAGATGAGCAATCGATTGAGCAAAGCTTAAGTACATTCTCATCTCATATGGTAAACATTGTTGATATTTTAGAACAAGCTGACTTTGAAAGTTTAGTATTGTTTGATGAATTAGGAGCAGGAACAGATCCGCAAGAAGGGGCTGCACTTGCCATTTCCATTTTAGATGAAGTATATAACCGCGGTGCGCGTGTTGTAGCAACGACGCATTACCCAGAGTTAAAAGCATACGGCTATAATCGTGAACAAGTCATTAATGCGAGTGTGGAGTTTGATGTAAACACATTAAGCCCAACGTACAAATTGTTAATCGGTGTGCCAGGGCGAAGCAACGCATTTGAAATTTCAAAACGGCTTGGATTATCTGATCGTGTAATTGACCGTGCTCGTGGTCATATTAGTACAGAATCAAATAAAGTAGAAAATATGATAGCGAAGCTGGAAGAAAGCCAAAAGAACGCTGAGCGTGAATGGAATGAAGCAGCAGAGCTTCGTAAGCAATCTGAAAAACTTCATAAAGAACTGCAACGTCAAATTATCGAATTTAACGAAGAACGTGATGAAAGATTACTAAAAGCACAAAAAGAAGGCGAAGAAAAAGTCGAATTGGCGAACAAAGAAGCGGAAGAAATTATTCGTGAACTTCGTCAATTGCGAAAAGCAAAGCTTGCTGATATTAAAGATCATGAGCTCATTGAAGCGAAAAGCCGCCTGGCCGGGGCAGCGCCGGAGCTTGTAAAAAAACAAAAAACAAAAGTGAAAAACACAGCGCCAAAACAAGTGTTAAGACCAGGCGATGAAGTAAAAGTGTTAACGTTCGGCCAAAAAGGTCAGCTTCTGAAAAAAGTAAGTGACAATGAATGGAACGTCCAGATCGGAATTTTGAAGATGAAAGTGAAAGAGTCCGATATGGAATACATTAATACGCCAAACCCTGTTGAGAAAAAAGCCGTGACAGCAGTAAAAGGAAGAGACTATCACGTTTCATTAGAACTTGATCTTCGCGGCGAACGTTTTGAAAATGCGCTAGCACGTGTAGAAAAGTATTTAGATGATGCACAGCTTGCGAGCTATCCGCGCGTTTCAATTATTCATGGAAAAGGAACCGGAGCACTGCGTCAAGGTGTACAAGATTATTTGAAAAAACATCGCGGCGTGAAAAGCTTCCGTTATGGTGATATGGGCGAAGGCGGCCTTGGTGTTACAGTTGTAGAACTGAAATAGGAAACGAAGCAAAGGGGAAACGGCTATGTTTATGGACAAACTTGCAAAAGTATTGTTAGCTTGTTGCGGAACGTTTTTTATTATTGGGGTTATATATTTGCTGTTTTTTGCAAAATAAGGAAGAGGACACCGTTTTTGGTGTTCTTTTTCATTGTCTGTTTTCTAGGCACGGGTAGAAGATGTTTTGTATAATAGAGATGTTTACAGGAATAGAAGGAGACACTATGAATACAACAAAAAAACTGCTAGAGGAAGCAACTAATTTTATTACAGATTGCTACAACGAACTAGAAAAATCTCATGAAATTCAAAATAGAGTATCACAAATTGAATCTGAAATACAAATGACAGGAACGTATGAACATACTTTTGAGGAGCTTGTTCACGGGGCGCGAATGGCGTGGAGAAATAGTAATCGCTGCATCGGTCGTCTGTTTTGGAATAAGCTTCATGTATTAGATGCGCGCGATGTAAATGATGCAGAAGGGATATATGAGGCGCTGCTTCATCATATTCAATATGCGACAAACGACGGAAAAATCCTACCTACGATTACTATTTTTAAACAATATCAAAATGAGAAAAATCAAATTCGAATTTATAACCATCAATTAATCCGCTATGCGGGATATGAAACTGAGCAAGGTATTATCGGCGATTCTCATTCCCTATCATTTTCATCATTTTGTCAAGAACTTGGCTGGAGAGGGAAAGGAACACATTTTGATGTGCTGCCGCTCTTATTTTCAATTGATGGAAACGATCCAGTGTATAAGTCAATCCCAGAAGAATATGTAAAAGAAGTGACGTTAGAGCATCCAGAATATCCATTTTCCTCTTTAGAAGCAAAATGGTACGGTGTTCCGATGATCTCTGACATGCGTTTAGAAATTGGCGGCATCTCCTATACGGCTGCTCCGTTTAACGGCTGGTATATGGGAACAGAAATCGGTGCACGCAATTTAGCTGATCATGATCGCTATAATCTGCTTCCAGCTATTGCCGAGATGATGGGATTAGATATGTCGAGAAACAGTACACTTTGGAAAGACAAAGCACTAATTGAGTTAAATGTAGCTGTTTTACACTCTTTCAAAAAACAAGGAGTAACCATTGTGGACCATCATACTGCAGCGCAACAGTTTAGTCAGTTTGAAAAGCAAGAAGCAGCATGCGGCCGTTTAGTAACAGGGAACTGGGTATGGTTAATTCCGCCTGTATCTCCTGCAGCAACGCACATTTATCATAAGCCTTATCCAAACCAAGTACTTACGCCTAATTTTTTTCATAAAAAAGGGTAAAAGCTTGTTGTGTGGGTAAAAGAATAACGTGGTATAGTTAGAAGGGACCGTTTATTGGTGATACTTATATAAGCGGCCCTGTTTTATGCTTCTAACATAGAGTGGTTTCATACATAAGATAGATTGTGACAAAACTTCTGACTTCGTATAGGGCCTTTCTTAATAGCTAGAAAGCATTGAAATGGAAAGGTAGGATAGGTAATGAAAACAGAAGTTACTTTAAAGGTTAAGACGAAATACATAAACGAATTAAAAAGTGGCTATCCACTTATTGCGAAAGAAGCGATTATAAATTTACAGGATGTAAATGTAGAAGGTACAATCGTAAAACTTGTAGACGACAAAAATAAGTTTATTGGTACAGGATATTATGGAAAGCAAAATAAAGGATATGGCTGGCTTCTAACAAGAAAAGAACAAGAACAAATCGACCAAGCCTTCTTTGAAAAGAAGATTAAATCTGCTTTAAGTAAACGTAAAAGCTTTTATGAGGATTCAGATACAACCGCATTTCGCGTGTTCAACGGTGAAGGTGATGGAATCGGCGGCTTAATCATTGATTACTATGATGGGTATTACGTGATTAGCTGGTACAGTGAAGGCATTTATCAATTTAGTAAAGAGATTATCGATTCCTTACAGAATGTGACTACATTTAAAGCGATCTATCAGAAAAAGCGCTTTGATACTAAGGGACAATATATTGAAGAAGACGATTTTGTAACAGGAGAACGCGGAGAATTTCCGATTATCGTCAAAGAGAATGGGGTCAACTTTGCGGTATATTTAAATGACGGAGCAATGGTTGGTGTCTTTTTAGATCAACGTAATGTAAGAAAGCAAATTCGCGACAAATATGCAGCTGAAAAGACGGTCTTGAATATGTTCTCCTACACAGGTGCGTTTTCTGTCTTTGCAGCACTTGGCGGAGCGGTAAAGACGACAAGTGTGGACCTTGCGAACCGCAGCTTAAGTAAAACAATTGAGCAATTTAGCGTAAACGGTGTTGATTACGAAGCGCAAGATATTATCGTAGAAGATGTATTTCACTATTTCAAATATGCAGTAAAGAAAGCTCTGAAGTTTGATATGGTCATTCTGGACCCACCAAGCTTTGCGCGTTCAAAAAAATATACATTTAGCGCTGCAAAAGATTATAAAAACCTACTAAAAGAAGCCATTGCGATTACAGAAAATAACGGTATTATTGTAGCTTCTACTAATTGCAGTACTTTCGGTATGAAAAAGTTCAAAGGCTTCATTGATACAGCATTTAAAGAAATGAATGGCAAGTATAAAGTGTTAGAAGAACATTCATTACCAGAGGACTTCCGGACTATTTCGCAGTTTCCAGAAGGTGATTATTTAAAAGTTGTGTTTATTAAGAAGATAAAATAAAAACCGCTTTCTTTTTAGGTGGATGAGAGCATCTGGCCGTGTGTAGAAGCGGTCAGTGCCTTTTCCTACCACGTGCAATGTTAAAACAAAGAGAGAAAATAAGTGGAGATCACTTTTTGTTTTGGCTAGCAGTGACTTATACGTTGAAAAGTTAAAATGGATTTATAAATTAGTAATAGAAGACATCAAAAAAGGAGCTCAGTTATAAAAGGAGCTCCTTTTCTTATTACACAATGTGCTGCACTCGACCAACTTGTCCGTCTTGTAAACGTACTTTGATGCCGTGCGGATGGGACGGTGAGTTTGTCAAAATGTCTTTCACAATCCCTCGTGTTAATTTCCCCGTACGCTGATCTTGCTTTAGAACAATGTCAACTTCGAGACCAGGCGATATATTTGCGCGTTTTTGTCCGTTCATTTATACACCTGTGCGTCTACGTTGATTGTTTGGTTTCTTTGTTTGTTGATTTTGTAACTTCTTCGTTGCTTGATTTTGATTTTTAGCAGTTGCTCCATTTCCGTTTCCTTGCTTTTTCTTCGCAAGTTGTTCGCGCATTACATCTGCTAGGCTTACTTTTTTATTTTCTGACATATGAAATCTCCTTTTATATACATTGAATTGTAAACATTCATAGTGAACTCCATCATATCATTGTTGAGTGTAGAAATGAAGCTTATAGGTAAATAAGAAGTTCTATAGGGATTTAGGGTGGACCTTTAATAGCGTAATAAACAGGGGAGAGCGACGACAGGTTTGGTTGAAGATAGTCCATGAAAAACCTCCCACCATTTTTAAATTTTTTGGCTCTGTTCAACTTGTTTTTTTATTTTCTTCAAATTAATAAGCGTATTCGAAATAAAACTCGAATACGCTTATTTTTTAGAGTAGCAAATCATTATTAATTAGCCCCATCTAGTTGTTGAACGTAATGAGCAAGTTCTAAAGGCTTTTGCTTTTTTAAATAATAATCTTCTGCTACCCAATATCTATTTTGGTATTTCTTTAATCGCTCTTCCAAATTCCCTATGTATGTATCACGATGAAGTACACGCTCGTATCTTATCTCTCTAGGGCAATCTAAGAATACTACGTAATCATAAAATGTTTTCCATTCTTCCCGCAAAAGAAAAATACCTTCAATGATTACAATACTTTTAGGTGATATATTTATGGTTCTCTATGTAAATGTATCTTTTTCCTTGTTGTAAAATGGCAAAGATAGATACTTTTTGTTTTGATACAATTTGTCGTATAAGTGTTCTTTTAGATAAGTAGTATCCCATTGTAACTGATAATATTCAAACCATTCATCGTGCCCTGTATGATATCTTTTAGCTCGCTCAACAATATGGTCATCTATATGGATAATGACTACATTATCGAAGTCATTTTTTAGGTGCTGTACGAATGTCGTTTTCCCAGCACCACTTAAACCATCTATCGCAAGAATAAAGGGTCTATCTCCATTATGCTTTTTGTACTTTTCTTTTATTTGTTGCTTTAAATAATCCAATTTATCCATTCAAATTATTTTCCTTTCTGCTTTTTTCTTTCATTACAGACTATTATTCTACAAATATTTCCAAAAACCTTGTTATGCTATCGTTTTTCAGCATATAGATTGGTGCCTTTCTTAGTTCTTAAATTTTGCGTGTGGCAGGAAAAGGCCCTGATTGCCTCTATGCATGGCTAGTTGCTCTGGTCTCCTCCCCTAAAAAATTGGTTTTTATGTCATTTTTTCAATTTGTATTTATATAGATTGCTGTCTTTTTTCATAGAGTGATTGAGTATTTACATTATTTTTTATATTCGCGAAAAAATTCTGAACCTTTTTACAGAAAAGAGCGAATATAAGAGTGAAAACTACTTTAAGGGAAAAGATTTACAAAAATCTTGAATCTATTGATGGTGGAAAGGCTGGTATTATGAAAGGGATGGATAGCAAGATGACATAACATTAGATTGTAATGAATTTGTAAAATGGCGCTATATACAGTAGGAAGTTATACACCCCTTAGAAAGAGGTATGGAGCGAATCTAGAAATATAGACTATTTTACGAGAGACAGAGGGGGTTCTAACCGTGGACAAAACAGAATGGCAGGAATGGCTAGAGAGAATGGTTGCTGGTGACCAAAAGGCCTTTCAACATATTATTGTTGAGGGAAGAAATGAAACTGGGATATGAGAGCGGAAAAGTTGTCGTAAAGGAATTATTGTGGAAATATGTTAAAACGAATTGGTAGTCGATGTATTTATTAAAAAGCCTCTTCAGTGTATAAACTGAAGGGGCTTTTCACTCGTATCTCTAAATTGTGGATCTGTAATAATCTGTTCCCTTATGGTGTGACAGGGCTAAGAGGAGCGTAAGGATAGTGCGGGAGACCATATGAGGTGACAGGAGTAGGTGAAAATTGATTATGCAAGACTGTATTTCCTTCTTGCGGAACACCCGCAGCATTGATTCCAAATGTGTTCGTGATGACACTTTTGGAAGGTCCGTGTTGAGAAGTCACAAGTACTTCGTAGAAAGGGCTTGGTTGCTGAAAAGAATTTGGGAGAACTGCGTGAATCACGAGAAGATTACGAGGAGGAATTGTAAACGTGAACGGTGTGAGAATCGGTTGAACGTTGTTTCCTTGCTGAGATTGAATCATTTGTGTGGTGTTTAAAGTTGGAGTGACGACTTGTCCACATAAATATGCAGACTTGGCAACTTCGGCCGGATTACACGTGTTTTGCCAATCTAACACGGATACAGTGACGGTTTGAGGCATGTTGTAATCCTCATTTAAAAGCGTGACGATCACGACATCAGTATTGGGGTTTCTCCATATAGCTCCTGTTGTAAATAAAGTGGATTCCCTTGGATATTTTGGGGTCGGAGCAGGATGCCCATAAGAATTAAAGTGTTTTGCTGACAAAAATAATAAAACTCCTTTCTTTTAGGATGTAATTTAATTATATGCCATTGTGTCTATTTTGCTTGTATGCTTGTCCGATTGATAAGATTATTGAATATTATATTTTATTAGAAATAAAGTCCATTTGAAGGTAATTGTATTCGTATATGAGGAATTGAAACGAGGAACGATGCTACATGCTAATCGGTATAAAAGAATGGGCATGGTTATATGTGAGCGACTCAGTATATTTTGTTTACCGAATTCAACCATCATATTACAATATAAGTATAAATTTTCAAGAAAACGGGTGATGGTGTGCAACATAAAATTTTATTAGTAGAAGACGATATATCTATTCAAGAAATGGTGAATGGGTATTTAACGAAAGAGGGGTTTGTTGTAGCGGTAGCTTCAGATGGAGAGGAAGGGCTTACTAAATTTTCACAAGATCAGTTTGATTTAGTTATTCTTGATATTATGATGCCTAAAATAGATGGCTTAGAAGTGATGAATAGGATTCGGAAAAAGAGCTCTGTTCCGATTTTAATTATGTCAGCAAAGGATACGGATTTGGATAAAGCATTAGGACTTGGGCTTGGTGCTGATGATTATATTTGTAAGCCGTTTTCTATGATTGAGTTATCGGCACGAGTGAAGGCTGGAATTCGCCGGTCAACTACGTATTCCGCTCCGCAGCAAGTACAAGATGACATGATTGTGATTGGAAATTTGAAAGTTGATACGGCTAATTTTACTGTTCAAAAAAACGACGAAACTATTAAGCTTACATCGAAAGAGTTCGAGCTATTAAAGCTATTTGCGACCAATCAAAATCGCGTGTTTACGAAGGCGCAAATTTATAGCTTAATTTGGAATGAAGAATATTACGGTGATGAGAATGTCATTAATGTACATATGAGAAGGCTGCGAGAAAAAATTGAGGACGACCCTTCTCAGCCGCAGTACATTAAGACATTATGGGGTATCGGTTATAAGTTGGAAGTGATATAGAATGGTTACATTTTTAACAGCAATTATTTTTGTATTACTTTGTATCATTTATTTTCAATATCGCACGGGAAAAAATCGAAGTGCGAATTTACTTTATATATATGAAAAACTGCAAATGATTTTGGAAAAGCAAACGAGTGAAAATTTATTAGTAGTGACGGATGATAAAGAATTGAAGTCATTATTAGTGGCGATTAATTATTTGTTAGATGAAAAGAAAAAAACAATTGCGAAGCATTCGAAACTAGAAATTTCTATGAGAAAGATGCTTTCTAACATTTCGCATGATTTAAAGACGCCGCTTACTGTTATTCTTGGTTATGTAGAAATTTTAGCTGTAGATAAAACGATAAGTGAAGACAATCGGAAGGTATTACTAGAAAAAGTTCATACAAAAACATTAGAAGTGCTCGATCTTATTCGTAAATTTTTCGATCTTGCCAAATTAGAATCTGGCGATAAAGAGATTGTAATGACACGGGTCTATATGAATGAAATTTGTCAGGAACATATACTGTCATTTTATGATTTATTAACCACACAAGGATTTGACGTTCGTATTGATATACCGGAAACGCCGATATATGCGCACGGGAATACAGAAGTTATCGGAAGAATTATGAATAACTTAATTTCAAACGCAATTGCCTACGGAGGAGACGGAAAAACATTAGGGATTACACTGCGAAGTGATGAGCAATTTGTGTACGTGGACATATGGGATAAAGGAAAAGGAATATCTGAATCTCATATCGATAAAGTATTTGAACGGATGTACACATTAGAAGATTCACGAAATCGATTGTATCAAGGCAGCGGACTTGGACTTACGATTACAAAGCGTCTTGTAGAAGCATTAGGGGGAGAAATTCACCTATCTAGTACGCCCTATGAAAAAACTGTGTTTACGGTTATGTTAAGAAGAATCAATTTTTAGCTTGTAGAGAGAGCAATTCTACAAGCTTTTTTATCTTAAGAAATTTGTAAGGAATAGGTAAGAAAAAAGAGAATTTCATTGCTTATTATATAAATATAGAACGGAAGCGAAAGGGGCATGAAAGATGACGTACGTATTGAAAACGAATCAATTAACGAAAGTGTTTCAAGGTAAAGAAGTGATTTCTAACGTGAATATGCACGTGAAACAAGGCGAAATATATGGATTTTTAGGACCGAACGGTGCTGGTAAAACAACAATTATGAAAATGATTACGAATTTAATTAAACCGACGAGCGGTGAAATTGAGATTTTCGGTGAGAAATTAACGAATACTTCATATGAAGTGTTAAAGCGAATGGGGACAATTATCGAATATCCAATTTTTTATGAAAAACTAACAGCTAAAGAGAATTTGAATTTACACTGCGAATATATGGGGTATTATGACAAGAAAGCAATTGACCGAGCGTTAGATCTTGTTAATTTACACAATGTTGATGATAAGCAAGTAAAAGATTTTTCACTTGGGATGAAACAGCGATTAGGGATTGCTAGAGCGATTACAACAAAACCAGAGTTGTTAATTTTAGATGAACCGATTAACGGTTTAGATCCAATCGGCATTAAAGAGTTACGTGAATTATTTAAAATACTTTGTAAAGAATATGGAATTACGCTGTTAGTGTCTAGCCACATTTTAGGTGAAATGGAACAAATGGCAGATACAATTGGTGTCATTCAAAATGGGAAGTTAATAAAAGAAGTTTCGATGAAAAGTATTAATGGGCAACAAACGGAGTATATTGAAGTCACTGTTCAAGATGTGAAACAAGCAGCTTATCTGTTAGAAAATAGACTGCACCTGACAAATTATAAAATTATGAGTGAAAATATAATTCGCATTTATGACACGTCAGCAACGCAACAAGCCATTTCGAAAACATTGATTATGAATGATATAGAAATTGAGAGTATCAATAAAAAGAATAGTTCATTGGAAGAGTATTTCTTAAATCTTATGAATGGAGAGGGAATCCATGCTTAATTTAATAAGGTTAGAACTTGTTAAATTCAAATTATGGCCAGTCATTAAAGGGGCCTTTATAGCGCTTCTTATTATGTTAGGGTTTGTTACATTAATCATGCTTGATGGAGAATTTAAAAGTTATGATGATGCTTTTCGGTTTATTGATATTTTTGTGAAAGCAACATTTATGATATTTGGGGCAAGCTTAATTGCTAAATTTATTATTCAAGAATTTAAAGAAAAGACAATGACAGTCATGTTTATGTATCCGATTAATCGGAAAAAAATGATGATTGCAAAATTGTTCATTATTATGATCTTTACATTTCTTTCGATTGTTATTTGTGACATTGTCATTTTTAGTTTCTTTTATATAGTAAATATATATTATTCAGTCATAGCAGAGCCATTAACGATGATAATTCTTATGCAAAATGCATCTAAATTATTAATGAATGCTATTGCGGCAACTGGAATTAGCTTGATTCCCTTATATTTTGGCATGAAAAAGTATTCCGTGCGGACAACGATTGTATCCGGGGTTATTATTATGTCATTACTAACCTCTAGCTTAAGTGGTAATTCTTCATTGTACGATATTGTTTTCATTCCTATTACATTAGCTTGTGTTGGATTATTGATTGCCTATATGACTGTAAGGAAAATAGAGAAAGTGGATTTGTTTAAGTAAATTAAGCGTACTAGGGGGAAGAGTCCATTATGCTACACCTCATGAAGCTAGAAATGAAAAAATTAAACTTTGGTTGGTATGTAAAAGGAGCGCTCGTTGCCAACATCATTATTATAGCCTTATTCATTTTCATGAACTATATACAGGAAGTGGAAAAGGATGTAATTATGACGAATGCTGAGGATGCATTTTTATTGATAGGGGCAATGGTGCGGGCAACGTTTATTGTATTTGCAGCAGTATTACTTGCGCAATTAGTGATTGAAGAATATAAAAATAAGACAATCATGCTCATGTTCTCTTATCCGATTAAGCGGAAGAAAATTATTACGAGTAAATTAGCCATTATAGCTATACTGACATTTATAACAATTTGGTTATCTCATACGGTTGTTACAGGTGCTGTCTTTGTTTTACATAGATATTTTTCGTTTATGTCATACTCTATTACATTTACTGACTGGATGCAGCAATCGATTAATATGATTCCATTTGCAATTGCTGCTGCAGGTACAAGTTTAATTCCGCTATATTTCGGGATGCGTAAGCATTCTGTTCCCATCACAATTGTATCATCATTGCTTGTTGTTTCATTCGCTTGTTCTTATAATCCAGGATTCTCAGTGGTCATGACTATTCCCATTCAACTTGCCTTTGCAGCTGTTGGAATTATAATTGCTTACTTATCAATTCGAGATATTGAAAAAAAGGATGCGGTTTAGTTTGACAGACAAGTTAAAAGAGTAATATACCTCCCTTTTTTGCCACATGCGAAAGGGGGAAAGCAAGTTGCGATCATGTTGTATCTTGTATAGCAAAGGCTTATATCTCGAAGATCTATTTAGGGAGGAACGATTATGGATTTACTTGTACTTAATCTAGTAGGTGGGCTTATAGCGCTTTTAATAGGAGGATTTTTATATTACAGAAATCCAGAGAAGAAGTTTTATTTCATTTTAGTAGGGATAGGGATGGCAAGTATAGTTATAACTGGAATTAGAATGCTTTTAAAATAGGTGAGGATTTAGAACGATTGCAAGAAAAACGCACACACCTGTGTTTGATAGAATATCGAACGCAGGTGTGTGTGTAACCATATAAATCTTTCATCTACTTGATAGGAAACATTAGTTTTCTATTTTCATCAGTTCTAACAAATCGTCAAAAACTTCTTGTTGATTCTGCCATAGTTCAGGTAAGTTATCTAATGGGAAAAATTGTAGCTGCAAGCTTTCTTCGTTATCAGTATGTAATGTTCCTTGAAAATCTCGACAAATATAAGTCAATTTCACTAAGGCAACTTGATCACCATTAGATAGCGTTCTTTCGTATTTCTTTCCAGAATATACATTAAAGAATTCTAGTTTGCCTAATTTCAAACCAGTTTCTTCAAACACTTCTCTTCTTGCTGTATCTTCAACTGTCTCGCCAAATTCCATAAATCCGCCAGGCTGCCCCCACTTTCCATTATCAGATCGTAATTGCAGAAGCACTTCATTCTTTTCATTCAATACAAAACAACCTGCGACTACCATAATTACTTTTTCATGTCCAATCATATTTCGTAAATAACTTATATAATCCATGCGTTTCAGCTCCAATATTCATTTACATCCATTATAAATGATACCAAAGAAATTTGTTTTGTTCTCATAGAACGAAAACAAGGTTCCTCAAAAAAGAGGAACCTCGTTTTCATTTCATAAGCACATATTACATCTTCGGAGCTTCCATTCCAGCTAGAGCCCACTCTTCTTTTGCCGGTCCGTAAATGCCAGGAACTTTTAATCCTGCTTGGCGCATGAGTACTGTCATTTGTCCGCGGTGGTGGTTTTGATGATTAATGACAGTCATTAAAAAGATTGAATTTGGCATTGGTTTTCCAAAGAAATCATTTATTGTCTCTAAATCTTGATCTGTCCATTGTGTTTGTAATGCTTTAGTAAATGCTTCATTCATTTGACGATAACTGTCCGCGATATATTGCGCGGAAGTTGGGACAGGGTAATCTTTCGTTTCTCCTTCGAATTTTAAACCTGTACGGGATGTAATGACAGGAATAGTCGTTACAATATGCCACGCAATGCGTCCTAACGTCCAGTTGTCTGGTGTGATTTCTTGTGTTAATGATTCATCAGTTAGCATATCTAATACTCTTTGTGTTGAATCTGCTTCGTATTTCCACGCCATTAAAAAACCTTCTACAGTTTGGAACATAGAAAAACCTCCTATGATTTAGATTCAAATGGTAAATTCGTGAAAGTTTTGTAGTTTCCTTCTAGTTTTTAGATTTACGAGAGAATTTTATCAGAGTTATAGAAAGATATATGATAGAAGGAGTTATATTTAAGTTGAAAAACGACATGAAAATCCCTTTCTTTTAGGGAGAATGAGAGCATCTGGTCGTGCATAGCAGTGACTTATATGTCGGAAAATTAAAATGGCTTTATATAGTATTTGAAAAAAATCCTATAAAATGCAACCATTTGAATCTCTATATAGTCTAATAGGTGTACAAAGATATATACGTATATAAATCTTTTAAAGGGGGAGCTATATGGAGTTACTCTTAAAGCGAGCGCAAAAGGGTGATGAAGAAGCCTTTATTGAGGCAATTGATATCATAATGCCGCAAATGTATAAGGTCGCAAAAGTACGTCTCAAAAATGAAGAAGATATAGGTGATGCTGTGCAGGAAACTATTCTTGCAGCGTTTAGCAATTTGAAGAAATTAAAAGAACCGCGCTATTTTAAAACATGGATTGTGAAAATATTAATGAATAAGTGTAACGATATAATAAGAAAAAATAAAATTGTATATGTCGAAGATTATGAGCAAGTTCCGAGTCAGCATGCGATGAATGAAAAGATAGAACAAAAATTAGATTTCGAAAGTACTTTAAGTTATTTAAGTGCTGAGTACAGATTAGTAATTGTTTTATTTTATGTAAATAAATTTACGACAAAAGAAATAAGTGAAATTTTAAGTGAAAAAGAAGGAACGATAAAATCGAGATTAAGTAGAGCAAGGCAGCAGTTAAAAACATACTACTTGCAAGAAGACAAAATATTAAGTAATGGGAGGAGTTCAAATGAATCTTAACTTTGAGAAGCAGTTAGAAGAATCATTAAATAAAGATATTTTAATCCCTAAAAGTGTTATAGAAAAGAAAGAACTTGCTTTTGAGCAAATCAGAAACAGTAAAAAAACGAAAAAACGGTTTTCATATAAAAAACAAATTGCTGCTGTTATTACAGGTTTATCTATTGCTGGTCTCGCTTTGTATGGTGAGGCTCCTATGGCGATGGTAAAAGAAATCTTCCTTACAAAAGATCGAGGGGTACAAAAGGCTACGGATAACGGATATATGCAAAAAGTAGAGAAAAATAATAGTATGAAAGATAGTGGTGTTACCATTCAAGTAAAAGACATAGCGTATGATAAATCAAAAATCGTATTTTCATTACGGTATAAATTTGATGATAAAAGTGTGTTGCAGAAAGTTTCTGAATTAAATATGGTATACGATTTAACTGACAATAAAGGAAGATATATAGAAAAAGCTGATACAACAACTGGTTTAACGGAGGAGAATGGAGAAATATTAGCAAACGGAGAACAAAGTATACAAGTAGATGCAGAGCATGGTGAACTGACAGGTAATTTTGTTTTATATCCAATGAATCCGATTGCTGATATTGAGAGTCTAAATTTCAATATACAATCAATCCAGTTATTTTCACCATTAGAAAATCAAGATCCTACATTTATGACAGAAGCAGAAACAAAATCTAATATCAAGAAAGAAAATATTTTTGCATTTCATAAAAATGGCATGCAATTAAATAAAGAAATTCTTGGGAAATGGGAAAATAGTATCACGGTCGATAATAAATTTAATAAAATTCATGATATCAAATATGTTCCTCAACAAAAACTGGAATCGTTAAAAATTTCTTCTGCCGAATTGTTGCCAACAGGGATGAATATCACGTTTGAATTTGATTTTGTAGAGGATGTTGAAAAGAGAAAACAACTACTCAAGACAATTGATAGTATTACTTTAGTTGATCATAAAGGAAAAGAGCATCAATCAACACGGAAGGGATATTCAAAAGCTTTAAATAATGGGAAGATCATTAAGGTAAAAACATTTGATATTACTTCTTTTGATGAAGTAGGAGATTTCAAGGTGATTTTGAAAGATGAGAATGGAAAAGATATTGAGATTAATTTGAAGAAGGAAATATCATAAACATCTTGAAGCTATAGTTATAAAGAAAGATGTGTGGTTCATACCCCACATCTTTTTCTTATGCAAAGGGAAAGAATGGGGAGATAAGATGGGATAGAGAAAGAAAAAATCGTAGTACATGATAAGCGGCAGGAGTTTTTAAAAGGAATGAAGCACATTTTACCGATTGCCTCTGCAAGTGTTGTCGATGGACTCATTTTTGGTATTTTTGCTTCATTAACAATCCCACTTGTTCTGTTTCATGAAAAGGGGGGATCATGGAGTCCTGAGTATATAGTTGCAGGGATTGTAGCATTTGGTGTAGGCGTATGGAAAAGGCAAGTTGTATTTTCGTTATTAACGGGAGTAATGACACTTGTGTGCTGGAGAATATTTGTAGGGTGGTAATAGGATTGCAATAGTCTGAATATTATGATTGTAACGGAGCAATCCCTATACTATAATGAAAATAAGCAACATGAATACACATTCATTTATGTTAGAACGGGCGTACCACAGAGAAGTTATGTTTTTATAATGTCGAGAAGGGGGAGTTAGAATTGGAAAAACCATGGCTGCAAAGTTATCCAAAGGAAATTCCGCACACGATTTCCTTTGATATGAAGCCTCTTCACGTGTATTTGCAGGAAGCTGCTTTACAATATCCAGAAAAGAAAGCGCTTCATTTCTTAGGGAAAGATATTACGTTCGCAGAGCTAGATCGTAAGGTTAGACAATTTGCCAATTATCTTCAGAGGCTTGGGCTAGAAAAAGGAGATCGAGTTGCGATTATGCTGCCAAACTGCCCGCAAAGTGTTATCGGTTATTACGGAACACTATTAGCTGGTGGTGTTGTCGTGCAAACGAATCCACTTTATACAGAACGGGAGCTTGAATACCAGCTTCATGACTCAGGTGCGAAAGTTATTCTTTGTCTCGATATTGTATTTCCGAAAGTCAGCAATGTGCAGTCTAGAGCGAATATCGAACATGTCATTGTGACACGCATCGCCGATTATTTACCATTCCCAAAAAATTTATTGTATCCATTTGTACAGAAAAAACAAACAAATCTCGTTGTTCATGTAAATGAAAGTGAGAATATTCACGTTTGGAAGTCTATTGAACGTGCAGAGGATATAGCGGTAGATGTGCCGTGTGATCCTGAAGAAGACTTAGCTCTTCTGCAATATACAGGCGGGACGACTGGATTTCCAAAGGGTGTTATGCTTACTCATAAAAATCTTGTATCTAATACAAGGATGGGAATGCATTGGCTTTATAATTGCCGGGCAGGTGAAGAGGTTATTCTCGGAGTATTGCCGTTTTTTCATGTATATGGGATGACAGCTGTTATGAATCTATCAATTATGGAAGCGTATAAAATGGTCCTCATTCCAAAATTTGATATTAAAATGGTATTAGAGGCAATTAAAAAACATCGCGTTACATTATTTCCTGGTGCTCCGACTATTTATATTGCGCTGTTAAACTACCCTGAACTCCACAAATATGATGTTTCTTCTATTAGCGCATGTATTAGCGGATCAGCTGCTCTTCCGGTTGAAGTGCAAGAACAGTTTGAACGTGTAACAGGTGGCAAGCTCGTAGAAGGATATGGTTTAACAGAATCGTCTCCAGTTACACATGGTAACTTTTTATGGACAAAGCGAGTACCCGGAAGTATTGGTGTGCCGTGGCCGAGTACAGATGCGCGTATTCTTTCACTAGAAACAGGTGAACCGCTGCCGGTAGGTGAGGTTGGCGAAATTGTTGTGAAAGGCCCACAAGTGATGAAAGGTTACTGGAATAAGCCGGAGGAAACAGCAGCGGTGCTGAAAGATGGATGGCTGTATACGGGTGATGTTGGCTATATGGATGAAGACGGCTTTTTTTATGTGAAAGATCGAAAGAAAGATATGATAGTGGCAAGTGGGTTTAACGTATATCCGCGTGAAGTAGAAGAAGTATTATATGAACATGAAAAGGTGCAAGAAGTGGTTGTTCTTGGTGTGCCTGACCCGTATCGCGGTGAAACGGTAAAAGCGTTCGTTGTTGTGAAAGATGGTGTAACATGTTCAGAAGAAGAATTAAATACGTTTGCTCGCAAATATTTAGCAGCATATAAGGTGCCGAGAGTATATGAGTTTCGAAAAGAATTACCGAAAACAACTGTTGGGAAGATTTTGCGTCGCGTGCTAGTTGAGGAGGAATTGCAAAAGGAAGATGATGAGCAAACGGGCTAATGCCCTTTCTTTTTTTTGAGTGAATAGCATTGACAATATTTGAAATAGTCAGTATTATTAAAATGTGAATGAATCATCATTCAGTCATCTTCTTGAAGGGGATAGTACTGTGAAAAAGAATCGACCTAAATATAACCAAATTATTGATGCAGCGGTGATTGTCATCGCAGAAAATGGATATCACCAAGCCCAAGTTTCCAAAATAGCAAAGCAAGCTGGTGTTGCCGATGGAACGATATATTTATATTTCAAAAATAAAGAAGATATATTGATATCTTTATTCCAGGAAAAGATGGGAGAATTTATCGAAACAATTCGGCAAAAAACAGCAGGAATTGAAAGCGCTGTAGAGAAGTTATTTATGTTGGTAGAAACACACTTCTCTTTACTTTCGCAAAATGACGCTCTTGCTATCGTTACGCAACTAGAACTTCGCCAATCCAACCAAGACTTACGCCTCAAAATTAATGAAGTGTTGAAAGGGTACTTGCAAGTCATTGATGAAATTTTAGAAATTGGCATCAAGCAAGAAGAATTTCGTACGGATTTAAATGTCCGCGTGGCAAGACAAATGATTTTCGGAACAGTAGATGAAGTTGTCACCAACTGGGTAATGAGCGATCATAAATATGATTTGGTCGCAATTTCAAAAACGGTGCATGAGCTATTAGTAGCAGCTTGTGGTTACCGCAATTAATGGGGAGGGAGTACATTTGAATTTCCTATCTGTAACGGTGGAGGATTACATAGCAATTGTAAAGATTAATCATCCGCCAGCAAATGCGATGTCTTTACAAGTTATTAGTGAAGTTGGTGAATTACTTGATGCAGTGGAAACGGATGAGAATGTACGCGTTGTACTTGTTCATGGAGAAGGCCGATTTTTCTCAGCGGGAGCGGATATTAAAGAGTTCACTGCTGTTGAAGAAGCAAAAGAGGCAACGAAATTATCGCAACATGGACAAGTAATCTTTGAACGCGTTGAAAAATTCTCAAAGCCAATTATTGCGGCAATTCATGGCGCAGCGCTTGGCGGGGGATTAGAACTTGCGATGTCTTGCCATATGCGCTTTGTAAGTGAGACTGCAAAAATTGGTTTGCCGGAGCTAACGCTAGGATTGATTCCAGGATTTGCGGGGACGCAGCGCTTACCGCGCTATGTTGGAAAAGCGAAGGCTTGTGAAATGATGTTAACAAGCGATCCGATTTCAGGTGTGGAAGCAACTGAGATTGGGCTTGCAAACCGAGCATTCCCTGAAGAAGTATTATTAGAAGAGGCGCTAAAAGTAGCGAAAAAGATTGCTGGAAAAAGCGCAGCATCTGTCCGCGCTGTATTGGAGTTGCTACAAACAATGAAGTCTTCTCATTATTATGAAGGAGTACAACATGAAGCGCAGTTATTTGGTGAAGTGTTCACTAGCGCAGATGGAAGAGAAGGAGTAGCAGCGTTCTTAGAAAAACGAAAGCCTTCTTTTAGCGGCAGATAGTTCTCTATTTTTTTAATACAAATTAACAGAATATTAGGATTAACCAAATTTTCCTTTTAAAAAAACAAGGGGGTAAATAGAATGAACATCTACGTACTCATGAAACGAACATTTGATACAGAAGAAAAAATCGCAATTAAAAACGGTGCAATTTACGATGGCGAAGCGGAATTCATCATCAACCCTTACGATGAATATGCGATTGAAGAAGCAATTCAAGTAAGAGATGCACAAGGCGGTGAAGTGACAGTCGTTACTGTTGGCGGTGAAGATAGTGAAAAGGAACTTCGTACAGCACTTGCGATGGGCTGTGATAAAGCGGTATTGATCAACATTGAAGATGATGTTGAAAATATTGATCAATATACAACAGCAAAAGTGCTTGTTGAGTACTTAAAAGAGAAGGATGTTGACTTAATTTTAGCTGGTAACGTAGCGATTGACGGTGCATCTGGACAAGTTGGACCACGTGTAGCGGAAGCGCTGAATATTCCATATGTAACAACAATTACAAAGCTTGAAATTGACGGTACAAACGTAAAGATCGAGCGTGATGTAGAAGGGGATACAGAAGTCATCGAAACATCTTTACCTCTTTTAGCAACAGCGCAACAAGGTTTAAATGAACCGCGTTATCCATCGCTTCCAGGTATTATGAAAGCGAAGAAAAAGCCGCTAGAAACTTTAGAATTAGATGATTTAGATTTAGATGAAGATGATGTAGAAGCGAAAACAAAAACAATTGAAATCTATTTACCTCCTAAGAAAGATGCTGGAAAAGTGTTACAAGGCGAACTGCAAGATCAAGTAAAAGAACTTGTATCGCTATTGCATACAGAAGCGAAAGTAGTTTAAAAAATACTAGGATATCCAGGAGGGAAAACATATGGCTCGTAAAGTATTAGTAATGGGAGAAGTTCGTGACGGTTCTTTACGTAACGTTTCATTTGAGGCAGTAGCAGCCGCAAAAACAATTGCAGAAGGCGGAGAAGTTGTCGGTTTTTTACTAGGTGAAAGCGTCGCTTCATTCGCACAAGAACTCATTTCTTACGGTGCAGATCGCGTTGTGACAGTTGAAAGCGATAAATTAGCTTCGTATACATCTGATGGATATGCGCAAGCATTTCTAGCAGTGTATGAAGAAGAAAAACCAGAAGGAATTGTGTTTGGACATACAGCATTGGGAAAAGATTTATCACCAAAACTTGCAGCGAAATTAGAGGCAGGTCTTGTTTCTGACGTGACAGCGTTAGAAGTGGCTGGTGGTAATGTTGTATTCACACGTCCAATTTATTCTGGTAAAGCATTTGAGAAGAAGGTTGTAACAGATGGTGTCTTATTTGCGACAATTCGTCCAAATAACATTACACCGCTTGAAAAAGATGAAGCGCGTACAGGTGATGTTTCTTCTATGACAGTCGATGTAAAAGATTTACGTACAGTCATTAAAGAAGTTGTTCGTAAAACAGCAGAAGGCGTCGATCTTTCCGAAGCAAAAGTAATTATTGCGGGCGGACGCGGTGTGAAAAGTGAAGATGGTTTTAAACCGTTAAAAGAACTAGCAGATGTGCTTGGCGGAGCAGTTGGTGCGTCTCGCGGAGCTTGTGATGCAGAGTACTGCGACTATTCACTGCAAATTGGACAAACAGGTAAAGTTGTAACGCCAGATTTGTATATTGCATGCGGTATTTCTGGTGCGATTCAACATTTAGCTGGTATGTCTAACTCAAAAATTATTGTAGCAATTAACAAAGATCCAGAAGCGAATATTTTTAAAGTAGCTGACTATGGCATCGTTGGCGACTTATTCGAAGTATTACCGCTTCTAACAGAAGAATTTAAAAAGTTAAAAGTACATTCTTAAGTTGCGTATAATGAGTTCCTAGTAAGTAATTACCCCTATATAAATAAAGAAAAGCGAGAGGTCCCCTGCTTCTCGCTTTTTCGCTCGAAAGAATTTTAGCTAGTATAAAGCTTGAGTTATTTGTTAAAATACTTAACGATACATATTATTCGCCACGTATATAAGATAATGATATACTTTGGTTAAAAGGTTCATAAAGGAGGAAATAACATGGCAATTGTAAACGCAACTGACCAAACTTTCGCAGTCGAAGCAAGCGAAGGTCTTGTATTAGTAGATTTTTGGGCACCTTGGTGCGGCCCTTGTAAAATGATCGCTCCTGTATTAGAAGAAATCGATGCAGAATTAGGCGATAAAGTAAAGGTAGTAAAAGTAGATGTGGATGAAAACCAAGAAACGGCTCGTAAATTCGAAGTAATGAGCATCCCAGCTCTATTCGTATTAAAAGATGGTCAAGTGGTTGAGCAAGCATTAGGTTACAAACCGAAAGAAGCGTTAGCTGAATTAGTATCTAAACACTTCTAATTAAAAAGCCCGGCAGATGATGCTGGGCTTTTTATATTGGTTAAAATTACCTTGCGTAAATATGACAACGGATACAAAAATGTTGTTGACACTTGTTATCTCTGCTTTTATAATCAAGCTATTAATAATGAAAATCACTATCAGTGAGTTTTAGGGGGACGTAATCCATGACGTTAAAGTTAAAAGTATTATCTGCAGCAGCCGTAACAACTTTACTTTTTGCAGGTTGTGCGAAAGAGGAAACGAAAAAGTCTGAAGCACAAGAGAAAAAGACAGAACAATCTGTGAAAAAAGAAGAAACAAAACAACAAGAAGCAGATTTTGTACAAGCTTACAAAGATGGAGTAGCGGAGCTTGAAAAAGCAAAAAACGGCAAAGAGGTTGACTTTGATAAAGTAACAAAGTTATATAAAGAAAAATTACAACCTCTTGTTCAACAACGTGATGGAGAATTTAACGAGCAAATTGATCAAACAATTACAGCTGCATTAGAAGCAGGGAAAAAGAAAGAAATGGAACCAATGGTTGTAAAACAACTATTTGATAAATTAATGCAAAAAGAATTCTTCCAATCTATGCGCCATGATTTTAAAGAGATTGATACAAAATGGGGCCAAAAAGATGAAGTGAAAAAAGAAATGGAAGAAGCACTTGCGTTTTATAAAGGCGTAGAAGGTACAGTTGGAAAGCGTGATACGGCATACGGAACACAAATGGCTTCTACAATTAAAGGCGGCTTTGATGAAATGAACGCAGCAATTGATAAAGGTGACAAACTTGCGTTTTCTCTTGGCAAGCAAGTTGTAGATAAAACGTTAATGAAAACATTTTACTTTGCAACGGGCGCTGAGCCGCACGGTTATGCTACAAAAATGGTAGCAGAAGCAAAGAAAGATGAGAAAAATGCAAAAGTTGAGCAAGCGGAGGGATGGGCATTTTATCAAGCTGTCTATCCATATGTGAAAAAAGCGGCTCCTGAAGAAGCAGACTTTATTTTAAAACAATTTGATTTAAAAACTGATGTGAAAACAGTTGATGCAAAAGCGGTAAATAAAGCGTTTGTACGTGGATTTGCAAAAGTTGCATTAGGTGAGTATAAAGAGAGTCAAGAAAATTTCGGAAAAGACAAAGGCCCTATTACAGCATTAGAAGGTGCATTGTTCATTAACATGATTGAAAATGATTTAAAAACTGTACTTGGCGAGCAGCAAACAGCAGAGTTAACAAAAACAGCACAATCTTATTTAGATGCAGTAAAAGCGAAGAAGAAAGAAGAAGCAGACAAGTTATTGCCGCAAATTGAATCCATGTTAAATAAAGTTGTGGAAACAGCGAAATAAACCCGAAACGTCTATATTCTTTTGAAGAAACCTTGCCTTGACAAGGTTTCTTCTTTTGCATAGGGTTGTAGAAGGTGGTGAACAAAATGAAGGTATTAATTACTGGAGGAGCGGGTTTTATCGGAAGTCATCTTGCGTTGAAATTACTAGAGCAAGGTAAACAAGTTGTGCTTCTTGATAATTTTCACTCTTACTATGCGAAATCTAGAAAGCTTTTTCAATTAGAACAAGTCCAGAGAGCTGGGAACGTTCCATTTTATGAATGTGATATTTTACAAAAAGATGATGTGAAAGCTGTGATGCAGCAAGAGAAAATCGATGCGGTGGTTCATTTAGCAGGTTTTCCAGGCGTAAGACCATCGCTTGAAATACCAGGTTCTTATGTTGATATTAATATAAAAGGGACAAGCAACGTATTAACTTGTGCCGGCGAAGAAAATGTGAAACACGTTATTTTTGCATCGTCTTCTTCTGTATATGGGGAGCAGACAGGGATGCCTTTGCGAGAGGAAGTGGCAAATGGTCGTGTTCTTTCGCCGTATGCTGCATCCAAATACGGAGCAGAATCTCTTTGTCATGCGTATCAATATATGTACGGATTTCAAATGAATATTTTACGATTCTTTACTGTATATGGACCGTGGGGACGTCCGGATATGGCAGTTGCAAGCTTCATTCGAAAGTTATTAAATGAGGAAGAGATTGTTGTGTACGGAACAGGGACAGGCCGTGATTATACGTATATTGATGATATTACAGAAGGAATCGCTCTTACATTACAATCACATCATAGTGATGTATATAATCTTGGATCTAACGCGCCTATTTTAATGACAGAATTACTCGCGCAGTTAGAAACACATTTCCCGTTTATGCGTGTAAGGCAAGAAGCGCATAGAAAAGGGGACGTAACATCAACGTGGGCAGATATTTCTAAAGCGCAAGAACAACTTGGATATAAGCCGCGTGTATCTTTTGCAGAAGGGTTGGAACGAACCGTTGCGTGGGCGAAGCAATATTCGGATATTGTTTAATATTTGCGGTGTTTTTTTGTTATGTATCTTTTTTCTTTTGTCATGGCGTTCGTTTGAATTATCCTCATTATGGAAATATTTTCAATATTTATGGAGACAGCCGTACACTATTATGCTTCTCGTTATGATGTACAGCATCGCTTTTTTGTTTCGTGCTTATGCATGGAAATTGTACCTTCATCATCGCATTACGATGAAAGAAGCACTATATGGACTGTTGTACAGTTTATTCATTAATCATGTTTCTCCGTTAAAAGTGGGAGATGCTGTTCGCATTGCAACGATTACAAAAGAGAAGAAAGTAACATTAGGAGAGGCGACGCAATCTGTCGTTGTACTTCGTATACTAGATTTGTTTATTCTCGGTTTGTTTGGGGCGGCGGGAATGTTACTATTATGGAAAAATATTTTACTTAATGTTCCTGTTATTCTTGCGTGTATATGTATGGGAAGCGTGCTGTTATTTCTCTTATATAAGAAAGTACCTCGATTTGTAGAAAAGCAGTGGAAGCAATTGAAAGATTCACTATTTACACTACAAGGCGGAATCATTGTTTTTCTTATTATGCTGAGCTGGATTTGTGAGGCCTTTGTCATTTATGAAATTGCTAAGCCTCTCTCATTTTTGCAAGCGGTATGGGTAAATAGCGTGACCATTGCTGGACAAGTGTTTCAACTAACACCAGGCGGAATTGGTACATATGAGACTGTTATGACATTTGCATTGCAAGCAGTAGGAGTTAAGCAATCTGATGCCTATCAATGGTCGTTAATGAGTCATGGTTTCAAATTTATATTTTCTTATGGTGTGGGCGGAATGCTATTACTATTGTATCCGATAGAATTACGCTCATTTTTCAGTCAGAAGGGAGAAAAAATTCATTGGAAGAAGTAAAGAAAGCGTCGAAATTTGAAAAAGTAGCGGCACGCTGTTGGAACCTACTAAATGAAGGGAAACCATTTACACCGATTTTTGTATTCGGCACATTTTTATTGTTTTCCATTTCACAGTTTGGACAACCGGATTTTGTCCCAGCTTTTTTTAGTAGTTTTTTATTCATTGTTCCGTTGCTCGTTTTATATTATTTGTTTGATTTTCCGTTGTTTTTACGAAATTACTTATGGCTACCGTTCATTGTCTATTTAATCGTTTTTAAAATGGTACATATACCGTTACTATTATTTGCATTAGGATTATATTTTTTCTTTACAATCCTATTTTGGGGAACGTTATATTATCATTTGCGTATTGGAACGTCTTGGCTAAACTTTACACGCTTTTGGAAACTCGTGTTAAAGAATAGCGATTCTACAAGTGGCAATGCTCAGGAGCAAATGCCAAAGTTTTTACTATTGTTATCGCTTTGGTATTATTATTATCTTTTCTTCCAAGAAGGCGGTACGTTAGGTACAGTAGATTGGAAAACAATTCTTACGTTTTACGGTGCTCTTGCCCTGTATACAATTATCTTACATCGTAATTTATTTGATTGGCAGCCAAAAGCAATTCCAACTTATACGGAAAATGTGCCTGAAAATAAAGAAGCACTGAATGAAAAAGTAGTTGTCATTGTGATTGACGGTATGCGTAAAGATCGTTTTGAAGCAGCGCATACACCGTATTTAGATTATCTTCGAAAAAAAGGGACGGAGTTTTTAAACATGGAAACGGTGTATCCAGCTCGTACTGTTGTATGTTTCTCATCTATGTTTACAGGGACATATTCGTTTGAGCATGGTATTAAATCGAACATGGTTTGGAAGCATGGTGTGAATGTAGAAAGTATTTTTGATTCGCTTCGAAAAGTAGATAAAACAGGAAAAATGCTAGCCGTTGCGCATTTAGTCGACGCGTTTGGTGAAGATGTTGAGACATTTACAGCTGTTATGAAAAATGATGTTGTGGATGGAAAGATTATGGAAAAGGCGAAACAAATTATGGATGAGCAAGACCCAGATCTTTTTATCGTGCAGCTCATTTCAACAGATCAAACGGGGCATAGTCGCGGCGTATTATATGATGAGTATTTACAAAAAATTTATGAAGCAGACCAGCATGTAAAACATTTTATCGAGCATTTAGAGAAAACAGGAAAAGCAGAGAACACGACGTTTATTATTTGCGCTGATCATGGACAGGCAGATGGAATTGGTGGTCATGGTCATTTAGATGAGGGAGAACGTTTTGTGCCATTCTTTATGTATGGTCCCCATATTAAACAAGGTGTGAAAATAGAAGAGAAGAAAAGTCTCGTTTCTATGGCACCAACACTTGCTTATTTATTAGGGGCACCGTATCCATCACATAGCCGTGGTCCTGTGTTAGTGGAAGCGTTAAAGGAGCAGGAAAAGAAATGAAAGTAATTGTGTTTATACCAGCTCTAAATGAAGAAGACTCCATTGCGCATGTTATTCGAAAAGTACCGCGTCATTTTCATCCGAGTATAAAAGTAGAAGTTCTTGTCATTGATGACGGTTCAACAGACAGAACGGTAGAAGTTGCGAAAGAAGCAGGAGCGGATCATATCGTTTCGTTTGCAAAAAATAGCGGTTTAGGTGCAGCTGTTCGAGCAGGCCTCAAGGAGAGCTATCGATTGGGAGCTGATATTAGTGTGATGATTGATGCGGATGATGAATATCCAGCAGATGAAATTCCAAATGTATTGCAGCCCATATTGGAAGGAAAAGCAGATTATACAATGGGGTCGCGTTTTCGCGGCACCATTAGCGGTATGAGACTACATAGGCGGCTTGGAAACTATTGTTTTACGGTGCTGCAATGTATCTTGCTGCGTAAATGGATTCGTGATGGTCAATCAGGAATGCGTGCTTTTTCAAGGCAAGCGATGGAACACGGAGAAATTGTGCACGATTACAATTATGCACAAGTGATTACACTAAACTTAGTGCGAAAGGGATTTCGCGTTCAAGAAGTACCAATTACGTATAAAGTACGTGAAACAGGGGAGTCGTTTATTTCGTTTCGTAAGTATATGACGCGCGTTTTGCCTGCGATTTGGAAAGAGATGGGACGTCCCGTAGAGAAAGTTAGGATTGATTATGACGCGCATGTGTTAGTAGGAGAAAAGAAATGCTCATAGTGAGTATTTCTTTTCTTGACATTGAAAGTGATAATTATTATCATCTCTTTAGGAGGAGCATTTATGAAAAAAATAATTACTTCATTATTTGTCGGTATTTTCTTGCTATTTTCGGTACATACAAGTGCATTTGCTTATTCGTACGGAAATCCGAACGAAGAAAAGGTTGCAGAGACATATAAGCAAATGGTCACGAAATTAGATGAAAATCCGCCAAACTTTACAGAAGCTAAGAAATCATATGAAAATGTGCGAGAAGAAATTGATCAGCACATGGGTAAAGAACCAACGAAAGCAATCATGAACGATTTTGATAAGAAAAATAAAGAAGATCTTATTGCTGATATGCAAAAAATTCTTGCTCTTAATATTAATCGTCGTTTAACAAATGTTGATGAACAATTTAAAGATTATGATACAAGTAAACGTTTATTAGCAAAAGCATTTGCAACATATGAAGCGTTATCACCAGTTGTTGCACAGCATAATAAAGAGTTAGATACAAAATTAAAAGATGAGTTTAATAAAGCGCTAGAGTCTCTTGGGAATCCAGGATTATTTGGAGTAGGACAAAAGGAAGCAAATCAAGATGCTTTCAAGAAAAGTAAAGATGTTATTTTAACAAGTTTACAAAAAGAATTTAAAATTAAAGATTTCAAAGTTGGCCATTTTGATGCGAGCGGAAAAGAAGAAGCTTCAAAAAGCACAGGCAAAACAGAATGGACAGATTTAAGTAAATGGAAAAACTGGGCTCCAATTGTGGTGATTGTACTCATACTTGTTGGGGTTATTATATACGCAGTACGAAAACGTAAGTAAGAATGAGGAGGAAGAGCGATGCAGTTACAGGCATTTCTCATTACATTTCGTGAAGTATTAGAAGCATTGCTCATTGTTGGAATTATTACTACATATTTAAAACGTACGGATAATAAACAGTATGTGAAATATGTTTGGGTAGGAGCAGGCCTTGCGGTTGTAGCAAGTTATATTGTTGCTCTTGTCTTCCAAGTTGTGTTTACTGGCTTTGCTGCAATGGGAAGTGAGATGTATTTAAAAATATCAATTATGTTTATTTCCGCTATTTTGCTTACGCAAATGGTATTTTGGATGGCTGAACATAGTAAGAATATGAAAGCCAACATGGAAAATAAAATGAGCAAATATATTACGGCTGGAAACATAATTGGAATGGTCGTACACTCCTTCCTTGTTGTGCTGCGGGAAGGCGTTGAAACGGTGTTCTTCTTTGCTGCGATTACAGGTGGAAATATTGAAGCGGCACTGCAAGGTTGGGGAGCAATTTCAGGAGTGCTTGTTGCAGCTCTTGTCAGCTACTTATTCTTTAAGAGAACGATGCGTATTTCACTAAAAGTATTCTTTAAAGTAACGGGAGTATTTATTGTCTTTATTGCAGCGGGACTTCTTGTGCAAGGTATTTCTATGATGCAAGATTTAAAAATACTTGGAAGTGTGATGCCGCACGTATACGATATTACGTGGCTACTTCCAGAGCATCCGATTGATTATGCTCATTACTTGCGTGATCACGGTACTGCACCGCTTCTTTCCGGTGATATCGGTATTTTCTTAAAAGCATTTTTAGGATATTCCTCGATGCCATCGCTTGAAGAAATCCTTGCATATATCGGTTATTTTGTTGTCCTGTATATGTTAATTGTCTTTAAAAAGCCTGTTAAAAAAAAGGGAACAGTAGTCGAAGCAAATAAATCAGTAAGCTAAAAGTACAAGGAATATTCCTTGTACTTTTTTTGCAGAAAGGAAATGAGATGAAACGAGTATTATGTATATGGGCAATTCTTCTGTTTTCGAGTACGATTGTTATCCGATTTTTTTATGCAAGTCCATTTGCTGCAACGTGGGATGAAGTAGACTTTTCGCTTGCGCTAAAGCAATATGACATATTAGCGATGCAACCTCATTTCCCGGGTTATCCGTTTTTTATTTTAGGAGGAATGATGACGCATCTTTTTATAGAAAACCCTGTGCAATCGTTAGGGATTTTCAATGCAGTTATGGCACTTACTGCGGCTTTTCCAATGTATTGGATTGCACGTCGTTATGTAAGTAAAACGAGTGCCCTTATTGTTGTAGCTACACTGCAAACGAGCGGTTATTTCTCCATTTTAGTAACGCAGCCAATGTCAGAAGGAGCAGCATTAGCAGTGTTATGGTGGTATATGTGGAGTGTAGATCGAGCATTTCGGACGAATGAATTTCGAGCTCAATTTTGGCCAGTCATTTTCTTCGCCGTATTGATGGGGATACGTGTATCCTATGCGCCGTTTGGAATAGCGCTTATTGTATTAGTATGGCAGCAATGGCATGAAGAAAAATGGCGATTTATCATCATATGCTGCACAGCTGTTCTTTCGCAAATTGTGTGGATTGGAGCACTTATTTGGAATATCGGCGGCCTGGCGGGATTATGGGAAATTTCGTTCGGATTTGTAGAGGGGCATTTTACGGAATGGGGCGGTGCGGTTACAGAAACGAGTGAACCGCTTATATCACGTCTATTTCGTTTGCTTTTGGAGAATATTGTATTTGCAGGAATCGGTGTTCATTCGTACGTTCTTGCAGGTTTCTTTCTTTTCTTTTTACTTCTTTTTGTTTTACAATGGAAGAACATACGTTGCTATCCGAAATTATTTATAGCGCTTGGTAGTGTATATTTTCTTTGGAATTTACTTGGACAAAATATTGATAAGCCGCGTCATTCTTATCCAATTGTAGCGATAGTACTTTTCGTACTTGCTATTTCATGGTTAAAAAGACATAGCGGAATTTTACTTTTGTTATTTGCAACGTTTCAACTTGTTGTTAGTATACCTCTTATGCAAGAACAAAAAGAAGCTGTACCTGCAACGTATCAGTTGGCATCGTATTTACAAGAAAAACAGCAGCCGTTCATTATATACACATGGGAAGAGACACGGGTTATGGAATATTTACATGTGCCATATGAACATAAACGGTTTTACACATATGACTATTTTTTACAAGATAAAAAATATTATAAAGATGCTACAATATACGTTACGAATCATTTAATTGAAGGGTTTCAAAAACAAGGGATCGATATAAAAGGACAGGTAGAAGAAGTTGCCGTCTTTCGCTCTAACCCGTTATTTGATCCTGTTTATAATAAAATAATTTTATACGAGTGGAAGAAGTAAGAAAGGGGAAGTCGCGTGCACGATCATTTAAAAGAAAAATTAGCAATTTTACCAGATCAGCCTGGTTGTTATTTAATGAAAGACAAACAAGGGATAGTTATTTACGTTGGAAAAGCGAAAGTGTTAAAAAATCGTGTGCGCTCATATTTTACTGGTTCACACGATGGAAAGACACTCCGTCTTGTTGGGGAAATTGTTGATTTTGAATATATTGTCACCTCCTCGAACTTGGAGGCTCTCATTTTAGAGCTAAATTTAATTAAAAAATATGACCCAAAGTATAATATCCAATTAAAAGATGATAAAACATACCCATTTATTAAAATTACAGCTGAAAAAGAGCCGCGTTTGCTTATTACGAGAAATGTAAAAAAGGATAAAGGGAAATATTTTGGTCCATATCCAAATTCACAGTCAGCTCATGAAACGAAAAAGTTGTTAGATCGTATGTATCCGCTTCGGAAATGTACAAATATACCAGATAAAGTTTGCTTGTATTATCATATGGGACAATGCTTAGCGCCTTGTGTACAAGAGGTAACCGATAAACAAAATAAAGAAATTGTCGATGGAATTATAAAGTTTTTAAATGGTGGACATAAAGAAATTCGTTCGGAATTGGAAGCGAAAATGTATGAAGCATCAGAAAAATTAGAGTTTGAACGAGCGAAAGAATTGCGAGATCAAATTGCTCATATGGATGCAATAATGGAAAAGCAGAAGATGATTATGAGTGACTTAGTCGACCGCGATGTGTTTGGTTATGCGGTTGATAAAGGTTGGATGTGCGTGCAAGTATTTTTCGTTCGAAAAGGAAAGTTGATTGAACGGGATGTTTCGATGTTTCCGATTTATGATGATACGGAAGAAGGATTCCTAACGTTTATCGGACAATTTTATGAACAAAATAATCACTTTAAACCGAAAGAAGTTGTTGTACCAAGCAGCATTGATCATGAATTGATTGGAAAGTTTTTAGACGTAGAAGCAACGCAGCCAAAACGGGGCCAGAAAAAGGAACTTGTCGACTTAGCGAGTAAGAATGCTACAATTGCACTGCATGAAAAATTTTATTTAATTGAACGCGATGAAGAACGCTCCATTAAGGCGGTCGAAAAATTAGGAGAACAGCTAGGGATAGAAACGCCGCATAGAATTGAAGCATTTGATAATTCTAACATTCAAGGAACAAATCCGGTTTCCGCGATGATTGTCTTTAACGATGGAAAACCTGCCAAAAAAGAGTACCGTAAATATAAAATTAAAACGGTGCAAGGACCTGATGATTATGAATCGATGCGTGAAGTTGTGCGCCGTCGTTATACACGTGTTTTAAAAGAAAGCTTACCACTTCCAGATTTAATTGTAATTGATGGCGGGAAAGGTCATCTCGCTGCAGTATGTGATGTGTTAGAAAATGAACTCGGTCTTTCTATTCCAACAGCAGGGCTTGTGAAAGATGATAAACATCGCACGTCACATTTAATAATTGGTGAACCGCCGGAACCAGTTTTATTAGAGCGTAACAGCCAGGAGTTTTACTTATTACAACGTATTCAAGACGAAGTACACCGCTTTGCGATTACATTTCATCGTCAAATTCACGGGAAATCTGTCATTCAATCGGCATTGGATGATATACCAGGTGTTGGAGAAAAACGGAAGAAAACACTTTTAAAACATTTTGGCTCTCTTAAGAAAATGAAAGAAGCGTCTGTTGCAGATATTATAGAAGCTGGAATGCCGCAAAAAATAGCTGAAACCATTCATACGTATTTAACAGGGAAGACATTGTAATTGGAAATGTCTTCTTTTTTTGTAATCCAAGAATGTCACTGTTTATATATAAATACAAATTGAAAAAATGACATAAAAACCAATTTTTTAGGGGAGAAGACGAGAGGAACTGGCCATGCATAGAGGTGGTCAGTTCCTTTTCCTTCCACGTGAAAAGTTTAAAACAAAGATAGACAGCAAGTAGCAGCGACTTAGATGTTAAAAAGTCAACTTGTATTTATATATTATAGAGAAAGTGAAACTTCCATCGCCCACAAATAAAGGAATAAAAAAAGTCAACTGGACGTCATGTCTAGTTGACTAATGAATGAGCATTATACTTCGACAGAATCTTTTACATCCCACTGTACAAGAAATGTAACAGAGCTAGAGCGCTTTTTCTGTTTTTCGTAAGATTCCGCAATCACACTGCGTTGCTTTTGAATTTGTTCAGCGATAAAACCAGCTTCTAATTGGTAAGAAGAATGTCTTTTTTGTTGCTCACGTTCTTCAATAAGAGCACCTGTTAGTTTAAATTGCATTTCACGACGTTTATGTTCAATGATTGTTAAGTCGCCCCAACCAGCTGTTGTGAAAAATTGGATGACCTCATCAATTGTTTCTAACGGGTATTTTCGTGCTAAATTTCTGCCGGCCCAATATAAAATGGCATCTAGTTCTTTCCCTATTAAATCAGGGAGTAATTCTTCACGAAGCAATTCATAGGCAAAGGCATTGATTGAAATATTTTGTAAAGATTCGCTCTCGATTTTTTTTGTACTCACAATATTCCCCACTTTCTATACTGTCAATATTATATACCATTTTATATATATAAACACAGCTATTTCTTTGGGGAAAATCTGATGTAGAGAATGAAAAACAGAATATAAAAATTATATACTGATTATGTATACGTTTTCTTGACGCTTCGACAAAAATAGGAGTAAAATGAACATGTTATCAAATTATGCTGAAATATTGCGAATAATTTTTTCAGTTTTTCTTATAACAATAGTGGTAAAATGCTATTGTTATAAAGTAATGCGACAAACACTAGTCAAACATTCAAGGGGGTAATGGGGACATGAAAGGCCGCGAGTATACATTTCGCAAGTGGCACTCGTTACTGGGTGTCATTCCAATTGGCGTCTTTATGACGCAACATTTAGTAATTAACAATTTTGCAACAAGAGGAGCAGAGGCGTTTAATAGTGCTGCTCATTTCATGGAAATGCTTCCGTTTCGGTACGCATTAGAAATCTTTGTGATTTTCTTACCGATTTTGTACCATGCTGTATATGGTTTATATATCGCATTTACAGCAAAGAACAATGCAACATCGTATAGCTATTTCCGCAACTGGATGTTCGTTTTGCAACGATTTACCGGAGTAATTACACTTATATTCCTATCTTGGCATATTTGGGAAACTCGCATTCAAGCTGCGCTCGGACAAACGGTAAACTATGATATGATGGCAGCTATTTTAAGCAATCCATTTATGTTTGGCTTCTATTTAGTTGGGGTTGTATCAGCTATTTTCCACTTTGCAAATGGATTATGGACATTCTTTATTAGCTGGGGTATCACAGTGTCACCACGTTCACAGCGTATTTCTACGTATGTAACATTAGCAATTTTCTTAGCATTATCATACGTAGGAGTGAGCGCGTTATTTGCGTTCATTAATCCAAATCTAGCAAACTTGTAAGGAGTGGGAGAGCATGAAAGGGAAACTTATCGTAGTTGGCGGTGGATTAGCCGGCTTAATGGCAACGATTAAAGCAGCGGAAGCAGGCGTGAATGTAGAACTATTTTCTTTAGTACCAGTGAAACGTTCTCACTCTGTATGCGCACAAGGCGGCATTAACGGTGCTGTAAATACAAAAGGTGAAGGGGATTCTCCGTGGATTCACTTTGACGATACAATTTATGGAGGGGACTTCTTAGCGAACCAACCTCCTGTAAAGGCGATGTGCGATGCAGCACCTGGCATTATTCATTTAATGGATCGCATGGGTGTTATGTTTAACCGTACGGAAGAAGGATTACTAGACTTCCGCCGCTTCGGTGGAACGCAGCATCACCGCACAGCATTCGCTGGTGCAACAACAGGACAGCAATTATTATATGCGTTAGATGAGCAAGTACGCCGTCATGAAGTAGCAGGTCTTGTTACGAAATATGAGGGTTGGGATTTCTTACGCGCTATTGTAGATGACGAAGGCGTATGCCGCGGAATCGTAGCACAAGATTTACAATCTATGGAGATTAAAAGTTTTCCAGCTGATGCCGTGATTATGGCAACAGGGGGCCCTGGTATCATTTTTGGAAAATCTACTAACTCTATTATTAATACAGGTACAGCAGCATCTGCTGTATATCAGCAAGGTGCACATTATGCAAACGGTGAGTTCATCCAAATCCACCCAACAGCAATTCCAGGCGATGATAAATTACGCCTGATGAGTGAATCGGCACGTGGTGAAGGTGGTCGTGTTTGGACGTATAAAGACGGAAAACCGTGGTATTTCCTTGAAGAGAAATATCCTGCATACGGAAACCTTGTACCTCGTGATATTGCAACGCGTGAAATTTTCGATGTGTGCGTTGAGCAAAAACTTGGTATTAACGGTGAAAACATGGTATATCTTGATCTTTCTCATAAAGATCCGAAAGAGCTTGATATTAAACTTGGTGGAATCATTGAAATCTATGAAAAATTCATGGGTGATGATCCACGTAAAGTACCGATGAAAATCTTCCCAGCGGTTCACTATTCAATGGGTGGATTATGGGTTGACTATAAGCAAATGACAAATATTCCAGGATTATTTGCAGCAGGTGAGTGTGACTACTCTATGCACGGTGGTAACCGACTAGGTGCTAACTCACTATTATCAGCGATTTACGGTGGTATGGTAGCAGGACCGAATGCAATTGAATATATGAAGGGTCTGTCGAAATCATCAGATGCTGTTTCATCTTCTGTATATGAGCAAAATGAATTAATCGAAACAGAAAAATTCAACAACATTTTAACGTTAGATGGTAATGAAAATGCATATGTTCTTCATAAAGAGCTTGGAGAATGGATGACAGATAACGTAACAGTAGTTCGTGAAAATAAAAAATTATTAGAAACAGATGCGAAAATCGTAGAGTTAATGGAGCGTTATAAACGCATTAACATTAACGATACAGCGAAATGGAGCAACCAAGGTGCTTCGTTTACACGTCAACTAGCAAACATGCTTGAATTAGCTCGTGTTATTACAATTGGTGCATATAATCGTAATGAAAGTCGCGGTGCACATTATAAGCCAGAATTCCCAGATCGTGATGATGAGAACTTCTTAAAAACAACAATGGCGAAGTTTGAGGGAGCAGGAAATGCCCCGGCATTCCATTACGAAGACGTTGATATTTCGTTAATCCAACCACGTAAGCGCGATTATTCTTCAAAACATGAAGTAGCTGCTAAGGGAGAAGAAAAGGGGGATAAGCAACATGTCTGAGAAAACAATCCGCCTTATTATTACAAGACAGGACGGTCAAAACTCCCAGGAGTATGATCAAGAATTTGAAATTCCATATCGTCCAAATATGAATATTATTTCGGCATTAATGGAAATTCGTCGTAATCCTGTTGATGCGAAAGGAAACAAGACAACACCTATCGCTTGGGATATGAACTGTTTAGAAGAAGTTTGCGGTGCTTGTTCGATGATAATCAACGGAAAACCACGTCAATCATGTACAGCACTTATTGATAAACTAGAACAACCAATTCGCTTAAAACCGATGAAAACATTCCCGGTTATTCGTGACTTGCAAGTAGACCGTAGCCGCATGTTTAACGCGTTAAAGCGTGTAAAAGCATGGATTCCGATTGATGGTACGTATGACTTAGGTCCAGGGCCAAGAATGCCAGAGAAGAAGCGTCAGTGGGCATATGAATTATCAAAATGTATGACTTGCGGTGTATGTTTAGAGTCATGTCCAAACGTAAACAGCAAATCTGACTTTATCGGTCCAGCGCCGCTTTCACAAGCGCGTTTATTCAATGCGCATCCAACGGGTGAAATGCATAAAGCGGATCGCTTACGTGCAATGATGGGTGATGGAGGACTTGCAAACTGCGGTAACTCACAAAACTGTGTACAATCTTGTCCAAAAGGAATTCCATTAACGACATCGATTGCTGCATTAAACCGTGATACAACGATTCAATCCTTTAAAGATTTCTTTGGTAGTGACAATAACTATTAATTTAAATTGCCTCTTCAGTTTGAAGAGGCAATTTTTGTATATATAGATGCGAATTGAAAAACTAACATAAAAACCCTTTTCTTTTTCGGTGGGCGAGAGCAACTGGCGATGCATAGAGTCGGTCAGGGCCTTTTCCTGCCGCGTGCGATGTTTTAAAACAAAAGTAGACAAATAAGTACAGGCCCTTGCCTTGTTTGCATGACAGCAGTCTATATGCCCAAAAATGAATTTATAAGTAGTAGAGAGACATATCTTCACTAGAATCATATCCTTTTCTTTTTGAGTGGGCGAGAGGGACTGGCTATGCATAGAAGCGGTCAAGGCCTTTTTCTACCAATGACGTTGGTAAAACAAAGAGATGAAACGAGTGCAGATTATTTTTTGTTTTGCATAGCAATGCATTTTAGTTTTAAATTTCCGAAAAATCAAATAATATTAAAAAGAGTAATACGAGAAGGAGATGGGTGGTTGTGAAGAAGATTCATTATATTGAAAACTTTGAAGAGTGGGCGAGTGCATTTTCATTTTATATTCCTATAAAGGTACGTTTTTGTGAGACAGATATGTTTGGACATATGAATAACGGTGTTGCATTTACTTATTTTGAAGAAGCACGTATTGAATTTTTTAAAGAACTTGGTTTTATGCAAGAATGGGTGCATGAATCATCGGAAACGATGATTGTAGTAGCAGATTTACAATGTAATTTTTTGAAACAGGTATTCTTTGATGAGCACTTAAAAGTGTATGTAAAAGCGGAAAATATCGGGAACTCATCTTTAGATTTACACTATATGGTGAAGAACGAGGCGGGAGAGGTTTGTTTAGTGGGACGAGGTGCGATGGTACAGGCTTCTAAAAAAACTGGAAAAGGAGTACCATGGCCAGTAGAATGGAAACAAAGATTATTAGATTAAAAAAATAAGAGAGTACAGAACTCTCTTATTTTTTGTCTGCTGTTGCTTCTTCTAATGTCAGGTGATGCGTATATAAATATGTAGCATGCGGATTGCCGACAAAACGAAGATGCCATGGCTCATAAACATACTCTGTAATGTTTGTTTTATCTTTCGGATAACGGATAATAAATCCAAATTCGTGAGCATGCTCCGCTACCCATTTTCCTTCAGGTGTTTCTCCGAATACAGGCTCCAATTGGTAATTTGCCGAATTAGAACTAATATCCATAGCGAGTCCTGTTTGATGCTCGCTTGTTCCTGGAACGGCACTTAACGCATCAGCAGCTTCTTTACCTTGGCGGTTTACATATATGTTGTGTAATGACTGTTGTCGTTTATAAGAGCGAAAACCAGATACAGCTGTAAGTTCAAATCCTTGTTTTTTTGCTGTTTCAAACATTGTTTCTAGAGCATCCGTTGCGGGCTTGCGAAGCAATGTTTTTTCTTTGTCTTTCGGGTTTGAAAATGAGACATTTGGTTTTGTTAAATCATTTGGTGTATAAGAGTCTGGTAGCTTTCTATGCTTGTTGACTAAAACGAGTAACGAATCAGGATTATTAACAAGACTATATTGATCATCCGTTTTTTTAGCTGTCTCACTTGCTTTTGGGAACGGAGGAATCTCTTCTTTTGGATGTTCAGTATGCTTTTTTATTTCAACTGCTTCAACTGCTTCTGCTTTGTTATTTTTCAAAGGTTTGGAAAGAACATGTATTAAAGAAACAACAATGAGAATAACAATCGAAATTAAAAGGGTCCTTTTTATAATTCTATTTTTCATCATTTTTGATCGATATATTCCTTTCGTTCTTACTTAAATATCTTTTTACATTATAAATCTATCTTCTATAAAAAGGAACAAAGGAGTCGTGAAGTAATGAAAATGAAAAAAATTTGTAAAAAAAAGTCGATTTTTTATGCTGTTTTTTTTAATTGACACAATAATAAACTTCCCCAATTGCTATTTTTTATGTAATATATATATAAAAGGATATAACAATTAAGTTTCGTTTAAATTTTTAATTGTATCGAACGATTTAGGAGGGAACAAAGATGGATTTAACAACGATTATTGGAATTATTCTTGGGATAATTGCTGTTGTAGTAGGAATGTTTTTAAAGGGGGCTGCTCTTAGCGCTTTATTAAATCCAGCAGCATTTACAATCATATTTATTGGGACAACTGCAGCAATTTGTATTGCTTTTCCGATAAATCAACTAAAAAGAATTCCTAAGTTACTCAAAGCTATTTTTGGTAGGAACAAAAAAGAAATGACGTATGAAGAAATGTTAGATCTATTTGTTCATTGGACGTCAGAAAGTAGAAAGTATGGTATTTTATCTTTAGAACAGCAATTGGATAAAGTGGAAGACGAATTTCTGATGAGGGGTTTGAAATTTGTAATTGATGGTGTAGCATCAGAGGATCTGGAGAAAATATTAGAATCAGAAATTGAAGCGATAGAAGAGCGACATAGAAAAGGGGCTGCTATTTTCTCGCAAGCTGGTACATATGCGCCGACACTTGGGGTTTTAGGGGCTGTAATCGGTCTTGTAGCTGCACTTGGGAATTTATCAGATATTGATAAATTAGGTCATGCGATTTCGGGTGCATTTATTGCAACAATTTTTGGGATTTTCTCGGGTTATGTTTTATGGCATCCATTTGCAAACAAATTAAAACAAAAGTCTGCACAAGAAATTGAAAAGAAACGTTTAATGGTTGAATGTTTATTAATGCTTCAAACTGGCACTTATCCATTTGTTATGAAGAATCGTATTTTAGGTGCACTCTCTGAAACTGAGCGTAAAAAGCTAGCGCAGGGAGCGGAAAAAGATGAGTAGAAGAAAGAAAAAGGAGAAAAAGCATGAAGAGCATATCGATGAAACTTGGTTAATTCCATATGCAGATATGTTAACTTTGTTATTTGCATTATTTATTGTTTTATTTGCAATGAGTAGCCTTGATGCAGCAAAGTTTAAACAAATGGCTGTTGCCTTTAAAGATGAACTTTCAGGCGGAACGGGTAAGAAAGAGTTTTTAAGTGATCAAAAACCAAAAGCTGAAAAAGATTTATCTGAAAAACGTCCTGAGTCTGAAAAAATCAAACAACAAGCAGAAGCAGAAGTGAAGCAGCAAGAAATGAATGAGTTAAAAGCAGTACAAAAAAATATTGATAAATACATTGAGGAGAAGGGGCTTCAATCTTCATTTAAAACAGATCTCACAGAACGTGGATTAATGTTAACAATTGAAGATAACGCACTCTTTGATTCTGGACAAGCTACTGTGAAGTTAGAGTCGCTGAATATGGCGCAAGAGATGTCCTCATTATTAGTTGCAGCATCTCCTCGAGAAATTACTGTATCAGGACATACGGATAATGTTCCAATCTCGAATGCCCACTTTGCTTCTAACTGGGAGTTAAGTACACAGCGTGCCGTTAATTTTATGCAAGCGCTGCTTAAAAACAAACAATTGCTTCCGCAAAAATTTAGTGCGATTGGCTACGGAGAATATCGTCCTGTCGCATCGAATGACACTTCGGAAGGAAAAGCAAAAAATAGACGGGTAGAAGTATTTATTTTACCTCTTATAAAAGATAAAAAATAAAGGATGGCATTGTGCCATCCTTTATTTTTTATCTTCAAATGATTTTAAGTTATCTTTGCGAATTTTATCTTTGTCTGCATCAGATTTTTTAAAGTCATAGTCATATAAAGAACCTTCCCAGTCACCATACATAGGATTTGGGAAAACGATAAATTTCTCGCCGAATTGTGCTTTTAACTCTTCTACCTTCTTATTACGATCTTGCGTCGATAATCCATCAAAACCAATGAAGTCTGATAAATTATCACCAAATAATAAGACGATATCATGCGTTTGTGAAACGAGTTCACGACGTTTTTCTTTACCTTTTTCTTTTGGTTCTTGTAGTAAAATGTGTTCTTTCGTTGCTTGCGGGGCACCGATACGTTCTAAATTTTTAATCGTCGCATCTAATTGATTCGTTTTACGATTTGAAATGTAGTAAATATCTACACCTTTTGATTCTGCATGTTTTAAGAAGTCAATTGCACCAGGAAGAGCTTCTGCTTCTGCCTTGTTAATCCAGTCATCCCACTTATAAGGATAGCCTTTTCCTGTTTTCACAGACATTGCTTGGTGTGGGCTGTTATCAACAACCGTTTCGTCTAAGTCTAGAACAACGGCTGGTTTCTTGCCTGTCCCCTTAGCGAGAGTTGCATCTAGCTTTTGTGTACCGATGTTGTAGCCTTGGTGGTATAATGCTTTTGCTTCACCAGAAGTCTGATACCATAAGTCAGCCATCAATTGTTGATCTGTTAGTTGGACTTTTTCTTCTTTAGCTTTTGCTGATGTCTGTTCTGCCGAGTTGCATGCTGTTAAAGTTGTAGATAACAATGCAACAGATAACAGTGTTGTGAATGTTCTCTTTTTCATAGTGTCCTCCTAAAAAATATATATTTTACCTATTAATTATATCACGATAACATGATAATAAAATAAATAAATGTAATTTTGTATATTGATATACGTATATAATTTAGTATGTGCAATGCTATAATAAAATATGGTAAAAATATAAGTATTTTGAATATCATTAGACTGATAGGACTAATTTTAAGGAGAGAAAAGTATGACATTGCAGATTCAACAATTAACCAAGCAGTTTGGTGAAAACGTTGCAGTGAATCATTTAAATCTTACTCTACCGAAAGGTGAAGTATTAGGGCTGCTAGGACGAAACGGTGCAGGAAAAACAACGACCATTAAAATGCTGTTAAGCTTATTAACGCCAAATGGGGGCAGTATTACCTGGGATAAGAAAGAGATCACAGCGAGCGGTGTAACAATTGGTTATCTTCCTGAAGAGAGAGGTTTGTATACGAAAAGTCGAGTAATTGATCAACTTCGCTATTTTGGAAGATTAGAAGGAATGACAAAAAAGGAAGTAGATGCAGCCATTGATTTTTGGTTAGGAAGATTAGCAATCCCTGAATATAAGTATAAGGTTGCAGGGGAATTGTCGAAAGGGAATCAACAAAAAATCCAATTGATTGCAGCGCTTCTACATGACCCGGAGTTACTCATTTTAGATGAACCATTTAGTGGATTAGATCCCGTAAATGCTGAAATGCTAGCGAATATTATTGGAGAACAAATTCAAAGAGGGAAAACTATTATTTTATCAAGTCATCGTATGGAACAAGTTGAATCGTTTTGTCAGCATGTGTGTATTTTGAAGCAAGGCGAAGCGGTTGTAGAAGGTCACTTAAGTGATATAAAAAAAGAATACGGATTTCGAAATTTAACAATTGAAGATAACGAAGAAAATGAAAAAGCGTTGGAAACATTACAGATTGTGTATGAGAAACGTCTTGGTTATCTTTATATGAAAGTTCAGGAAGATACAGAAGCCCTATCAATTTTACAAAAATTACAAGACAAAGGTGTGCATTTACGTCAGTTTAAAATGCTAGAACCGACCTTAAATGAAATCTTTGTAGAAAGGGCGAAATAAGAATGCGTAAATTTTTTCATGTGTTTTCATTTTATTTTAGAGAATCATTTCTTTCTAAAAAATCACTGATTACAAGTGGTATTTTATTTTTAGTGGTATTTGGAATTTTTGCTTTTAATCACTTTACTTCTGATAAAGATAAAAATAAAGACAAAGATAAGCTTGCGATCGTAATGGATAGTTCGACATATACTGTACAAGAAGAGGTGCTAAATAAAACTCTTCCATCAGCTCAAATAAAAGTGGAAAAGAAAGAAAAGTTAGAAACACTTCATAAACAAGTTGAAGAAGGAGAGTTAGACGGTCTCTTTCACATTATAGAAAAAAATGGAGTACCCGAAGTAACGTATATGTACAATGGTTTTCCAAGTAAAGAAACATCTACTATTATAGCAAGCTATTTAAAACAGCAATATACACAAGTGATTCTTTCGAACCATAAGGTGCCGTCTGATGTAGCGCAGCAGTTACAAACAAATATTTCGTTGAAAGAAGAAGCGATAAAAGATCGTGCGTCCTCTTTCGGTATTGCATATGTGTTTATATTTGTACTGTATATGTTTATCATAGCGTTCGGAAATACTATTGCGATGAATATCGCATCAGAAAAATCTTCTCGTGTTATGGAGATTATGCTTTCGAAAGTGAAACCACTGTATATGATGTACGCTAAAATTCTTGCTGTTGTTACAACGGCGTTACTGCAAATTGCTATCCTTGCATGTGGTGTTCTCGTTCCGGTTTTAATTGGATGGATAGATTTAGATAATGCGTCTTTATTTGGTCTTCCGATTGATTTTGCGAAGTTAGATGCAAAAGTTATTAGTCTGTTTATTGTATTTTTTATTACGGGCTATTTATTATATGCGATGATGTATGCGGCAGCTGGAGCTGTTGTATCAAAAACAGAAGACTTACAATCAGTATCATTTCCAGTCGCAATTTTAATTATGGCAGCGTTTTTCATAAGCATGAAATCACTATCAGACCCAAACAGTACAATTGTTGTGATTAGTTCATATATTCCTTTCTTTACACCGATGGTTACATTCTCACGGGTTGTAGCTGGAGAAGCTGGCGCTTTAGAAATTAGCATTGCCTTATCGTTATTACTTGCGACAATCTTCCTTTTAAACTTTATTACAAGTCGCATTTACGTAAACGGTGTTATGAGCTATTCTGATAAAGTAAAATTTAAAGATCTTGCTAAATTTATAAAGCGTCATTAGTTTGGAAAAATCCTGATTCTTTTAGAGGTAAATCAGGATTTTTCTTTGGATTTACAATGCTATTTAGTAACTACTCAGCTATGCATTTTATTTAGAAGTTTGGTAAGGAGTATAATTCCAGTGAGAATACGCTTACCTATAATTGCTGCCATGAAGTTTCACTTTATATAACGAAAAAAAGTAGTATATAATAAAAGGTACGTTATTTTTTTATGAATGGTAGAGAATGGTATAAAGGAGGGGAATACAAGTGGGGATTAGTAGTCGTTTTACAGTAGCTGTTCATATGCTAACATTACTAGCAGTTGATAAAACTTCACGTTGTACGTCTGAATGGATTGCTGGTAGTGTCAATACAAACCCAGTCGTTATTCGCCGAATTACAGGGATGCTAAAAAAAGCAGGACTTGTTGACGTACAAGCTGGAAAAGGCGGCACTTCTTTAGCTCGGGATTTAGATGAAGTGACGTTACTTGATGTATACAAAGCGGTTGAAGTTATGGAAGAAGGACATTTATTTTCTTTTCACGATAATCCAAACGTACAATGTCCGGTTGGAGCAAACATTCAAAATGTGTTAGAAATTATATTATTGCAAGCGCAAGAAGCGATGGAAAAGGTACTTGCAAATGTAAAAGTAAAACAGCTGGTTACGAATTTAGAAGAAAAAATAAAACAATAAAAAAGAACCTAGCCTTCTATCATGTAAGGCTAGGTTCTTTGGCAATATAAAAAATAATTTGGAGAAAGGAGATTAAAATATAGAAAAGGCACCGTAGGAAGCAATTCCTTTATTCATAAGAACTTGGCATGAGCAACATAAGAATGAAATAAGCTAAAAAACCTGTTCCGAAACATAAGATAGCGATTAGCCAAAGAATGCGAATCATACTTGTGTTCACACCGAAATATTCTCCTAAACCACCGCATACGCCGAGAAACACTTTATCTGTTGAAGATTTACACAATCTTTTTTCTGACATGAACGCCTCTCCTTTTCATGATTCATCATTTTTCATGTAGTAATGAACAGGAACTATCGAATTATATTGCTCTTTTAGAGAGAAGACTGTATTATCCTGTGTTAGCGGATAATGCTTGTTGAAGTGAAAATAATTTTTTATAAATACGTGCAATTTCTGCTTATTTGTATTCACCACGCCTTGCTTCTATTCATACAATATCTTGACTAAATAAACACCCAACTTACACACATACAGCTCTGGCTTAAGCAAGGAGGGTTATACCAATTGAAGGAAAAAGAATATCAATCTAAACCGTTGCTCACAAAAAGAGAAAGAGAAGTGTTTGAGTTACTCGTTCAAGATAAAACAACAAAAGAAATTGCAAGTGAACTGTTCATTAGTGAAAAGACCGTACGTAACCATATTTCAAATGCAATGCAAAAGCTAGGAGTTAAGGGACGCTCACAAGCGGTTGTCGAGCTCCTTCGTATGGGAGAGCTTGAACTATAAAGGATGAAGCCGGCTTTCATGTAAAGAAAAGCCGGTTATTTTTGTATCTTGCAAATTACTAGAAAAAGGAGGAAAATGAAAAGGTCTATTCATGTACATAAGGTGAACCTTCTATTATTCTATGAATGAGTGCACTGTTTGGAAATGTACAGTTAGATTATGAAAGAGAAAACGGGGCGATTGTTTTGAATAGAGCGATTGGTGTAATTGATTCAGGTGTTGGTGGTTTAACAGTAGCAAAAGAATTAATTCGGCAATTACCGAAAGAGCGAATTATATATTTAGGAGATACAGCACGTTGCCCATATGGTCCGCGATCTCGTGAAGAAGTAAGACAATTTACATGGGAAATGACAGAGCATTTACTAGCGCGTGATATTAAGATGCTTGTAATTGCTTGTAATACAGCAACGGCAGTTGTGCTTGAAGAAATGCAAAAGAAATTATCTATTCCAGTTGTAGGTGTCATCCATCCAGGTGCGCGTACGGCACTGAAAGTGACGAATACGTACAATGTTGGTGTGATTGGAACGATTGGAACAGTGAAAAGCGGTGCATACGAATACGCATTAAAGTCGATCAACAACCGCGTATTCGTAGAGAGTTTAGCTTGTCCGCCGTTTGTTGAGCTTGTGGAGAGTGGAAACTTTGAGAGTGAAATGGCGTATGAAGTGGTAAGAGAAACATTGCAACCATTGAAGGAGACGGAAATTGATACATTAATTTTAGGATGTACGCATTATCCGATTTTAGAACCAGTTATTGGGCGGGTTATGGGCGATTCTGTACAATTGATTAGTTCAGGTGATGAAACAGCTCGTGAAGTAAGTACGATTTTGTATCATAGTAAGATGTTGTATGATATAGAAGAGCAAAGTGATCATCTTTTCTTAACAACAGGAGAAATTGATGTGTTTAAAGAAATTGCTTCGAAGTGGTTTGGACAACCAATTGAGAATGTGAAGCATATCGTTTTATAAATCCAAATTGAAGAACTGACATAAAACCTCCTTTTTTAGGGGAGGCGAGAGCGTCTGGCCGCGCATAGGAGCGGTCAGGGCCTTTTTCTGCAACATGCCATGTTTGAAACAACAGGAGTAGGCATGTTGTATTCTGCATAGCAGCAATCTATGTGTTGAAATATAGAAAGACCATCCTTATGCAATGGATATTTGCATAAGGATGGTCTTTTTTGCAGGATCGACGCTTTACTGTTCATAAGAGCTGTAACCACTGCTGAAAGTTTCACTTGATAAGTTGCGGAAGCGTAGCTGTTAGTTCTTGTTTGATTCGTTTGGCGAATGCTGGATTTTTACCTGAAGTAGATATACTTACAATGTATTCATTATTTCGAATAACGGCAGGTGTGTGAAAAGATGATTGTGTGCCGTCACTTACGATATTAACCCACTGAAAATCATGTGCTGCTTGTTTGACCGTCATGTTTACATCGTGATGATTTGTTGCGGCATAAATGAGATGAGCATCTTTTATGTCTTCATCTGTAAATGCTTTTTGTTTCCATGTAATATAGGAGAGTTTCTTCATTTCCTCGCAAATTTCCGGACTCACAACGGTGACAAGGGCTCCTGTATCCTGTAATCCACACGCTTTTCGGTATGCAATTTTGCCGCCTCCAATAATGACAACACGCTTTCCTTGTAGATTACATGTAAGGGGATATAAGTTATACATGTACATATTCCTCCATTCGTTCTAATAATGCGGACTTCATATAGGGATCAAATTGAAGGCAGTTACATGTTGTCACGTTCGTATACGTGTGCGTACGGCGCTCAATTTTTTGAAGTAATAATCCAGTAAAGAGAAGGTATGGCATGACATATACGTGCTGAGCCGCTGCTGCTATACGATCAAGTTTTTCGGTAAAAGAAGGTGCTCCTTTTGTTAAAAAAGAGCAGGAAACTGGTATACCGATTTTTCGCTCAACTGCGGATCCAATTTTCTGCAATTCATGTATAGGCTGAGTATCACTACTACCTCGGCCGACGAGTAGAATTTCGCTATCTTGTATAGGCAATGCTTCTCGTATTCTTTTGATTACAAGTTCAATCATGAGTGGGTGTGTACTAAATGGTGGTACAACTGAAAATGTAATATGCGGAAAGCGCCTTTTCACTTGCTCAATTTCGAAAGGAACGTCACGTTTATAATGAGCCGCTGCAAATAATAAAACAGGGACAAGTAAAACCTCAGTTGCTCCGTCTAAAATTGCTTCTGTAATTGCATCTTGGACAGTTGGTGTTGTGAGTTCAAGAAAGCCGATTTTTTGAATACCTTCATTTCGCTCTTTTATAACGGACTGGACAAAGTGGATGAATTGCTCATTGCCTTCTTGTAATCGACTGCCGTGCCCAATATAAACAATTCCTTTCACCGTTTCGTCACTTCTTTCTCGTTAAAAATTGCTTGTAATTCATAATCGATGTTTTGGAATCCGACTTTATTTGCGTACTGTAAAGTTAGTTCATCTGTATACGAGAATGGTAAATTGACAATATGCATGAAACCAAGGCGTTTAACTTCTGCTATAAATGTATCAATTGCGGCGCGCCCTTCAAATACAATGCTATCCCATGTAAATTCAGAGAGCATACGTGTATGGATTTCATCAAAACGATGATCGATTTGATATTCATGTGTCATTATATAAGAACCATTTCCGATCTTTTCTTGAATAACAGCAATTCGATTTATATTTCGTCCTAGATATACAGTTGGTTTTGTAGAAAACCTTGCTTGTTCACTGAAGAGTCCATATTTCATAAGTGCTTCCTCAGCAGTATGATTCATATGCTGGAGAACTCCTTGTAAGGAACGAATATCTTTCCGGTGCTGTGCGCATGATTGTAACAAAATTGCTACGCTTTCGGCTGAACAGAAAACAAGACGTTTGGCATCAAAAACTTCGCGGAGTTGTTCCTGTGTTAATGTGTAATCTCGTTTTTTGAAAGTTGGAATTTGATAAGTCTCTGCTCCAGCTTCTTGTAATGTTTGCTCTGCTTTACTTGTTTTATTTGATGAAGAGGCGAGCAAAACTTTTTTTCCGTGTAATGGCTTATGTTCTTTCCAAGCGATTTGTTTACGTAAGGATACGACATCCCCGACAATTGTCATGGAAGGGTTGGAAATGTGTTCCTTTTTGACGATATCAACAATTGTGGCGAGCGTACCTGTAACAACTCGCTGTCTTCCGGTTGTACCCCATTCGATGACTGCTACTGGTGTATCTTTTTTCTTTCCAGTTTGCAGTAAGTTTTCGCAAATGGTCGGTAAGTTTTTAATACCCATGTAAAAGGCAACGGTATCACTATTTAAGAGTGAGTTGTAGTTGACATGATCCTGAATCGGTCCTTTTGTATGACCGGTTAGTAATGTCACGCTATTACTGTAATCACGATGGGTGAGAGGGATGCCGGCATACGCGCTTGCGGCGATGCTAGATGTAATACCTGGTACAATCTCATATGGAATGTTTTCTGCTGCTAAAGCGGCTGCTTCTTCACCAACTCGGCCAAAGATAGAGGGGTCTCCGCCTTTTAAGCGGACAACAATCTTACCTTCTTTAGCAAATTGAAGTAAATGCGCGTTAATCATTTCTTGGCGCATCACATGATTTGTTGGCATTTTTCCGCAGTAGACAAGTTCGCATGTTGACTTTGTATAGCGAAGTAAATTTTGATTTAACAAGCGGTCATATAAAACAATATCTGCTTTTTGTAAGCACTCGATTGCTTTTTTTGTAATAAGCCCTTCATCACCAGGTCCTGCACCAACTAAATATACGTATCCGTTCATCTCTACACCTCATCTGTTTTTACTGGAAAGGAAGCCGAGAAGAGGCTTCCTTGTATAAGTTACATGTATATATAAATATCGCCATCAATAATTTGTACTTCATACGTTTGAATACAGCCATCATCAGGTTTTTGTACTTCACCTGTTCGTAATGAAATTTTCCAATCGTGTAGCGGACAAAAGACAAATTCGCCAGAAACAATTCCTTCCGCTAATGGGCCATTTTTATGAGGACACCGATTTTCTACAGCGCGAATGTCGCCGTTTGCCAGGCGAAATAAGGCAATAGACATATCCTTTATGCGAACTTCCTTACCGATTTGTACAGGAAGATCCGTGGCAGCCATAATTTTTATTTTTTCTTTCGTTTGTAACATATGAATCGCTCCTTATTTTACACTCTCTACTTCATACATTGTTTTTAGTGACCCGGTTTCTAGTGCTTGTCCCCAAGCTTCTTCGTAGGTATTTCGTGCTGTTTGGAAGCGTTCGTTTAATATAGCAACCATACTTTCATCTTGCAGCACTTCTTTTATTTGATCTAAGCCTAGTCGTTCTACCCAAGGGGCTGTACGCTCGCCGTAAATACCAGTTTCGCGGTAGTGTTGCACGTAAGCTGTGGCGATGCGGAGTACATCTTCTTCTGAAGGGACAATCATTACAAAGTCAGCTTCGCGTACTTCTGTACCACCGTTACCTCCGATATAAAGCTGGAAACCATTTTCAACACAAACGACGCCGAAGTCTTTCGTTAATGCTTCTGCACAGTTACGCGGACAACCTGTTACACCCATTTTCATTTTATGTGGTGTATCTACCATTTCTAATGACTGTTCAAGCAACATGCCAAGTCCTAATGAATCTTTTGTACCGAAGCGGCAGAAGCGGGATCCGACACATGATTTTACATTACGAAGAGACTTCGAGTAAGCGTAGCCAGAATTCATATCGAGATCAGCCCATACTTTTGGTAAATCTTCTTTTTTTACACCATATAACCCGATGCGGCTTGCACCTGTTATTTTCACGAGCGGGACGTCGTATTTCTTCGCAACTTCTGCAATTTTCATTAAATCATCTGCAGTTGTAACGCCACCGTACATACGTGGAATCACAGAAAATGTTCCGTCATGTTGAATATTTCCATTCATTCTTTCGTTAACGAAGCGGGATGCTTTATCATCGGCATACTCTTCTGGGCAAATCATCCGTAAATAATAATTTAATGCAGGGCGACATTTTGAACAGCCTTCTTCGTGGGAGAAGTTAAGAACGTTTCGTACTTCTTTTGGTGACTTTAACCCTTTCTCGTGAATTGCGGCTACAACTTCATCGCGAGATAAGGTTGTACACCCGCACATGCCTGCAACTTGGACAGAAGCATCAAAGTTATCTCCAAGTGTATGAGATAAAATTTGTTCCACAACTGGGCGACATTTACCGCATGATCCTGCAGCTTTTGTACACCCTTTTACTTCTTCAAATGTCGTTAAGTCTTGTTCTAAAATAGCGTGAACAATTGTTCCTTTTGTGACGCCATTACATCCGCAAACCGTTTCATCAGCACTCATACTTGCAACGTCAAGTCCGTTATCTTCACCAGCTTTATGTAGAAGAGAAGCAGGTGTGTATTCTTGTATATCTTCTTCTTTTTTTAGCATGCTGAAGAGGCGTGTGCCGTCAGTTGTGTCACCATATAAAACAATACCAACAACTTTATTGTCCTGGATGAGTACCTTTTTATAGGAACGTGTACATTCGTCAAAAATGGAGATTGCTTTTGTCTTATCATCTTCATAAATTTGACCAGCAGAGAATAAATCGCATCCTGCAACTTTCAGCTGTGTACCGACCATGCTGCCGGTATATCCATCAGTTTGTGCATTTGTAATGTGTTTTGCTAATACAGCACCTTGCTCATAGAGCGGTGCAACAAGACCATAAGCGATCCCTTTATGCTCTGCGCATTCACCAACCGCATAGATGGATGCATCATTTGTCTGCATATAGTCATTGATGACAATGCCGCGGTTCACAAGTAAATCAGCATCTTTTGCTAACTGTGTATTTGGACGTATACCAACAGCCATGACGATTAAATCACATTCTACAATATCGCCATCTGCAAATTGAATGCCCTCAACGTGGTTTGTACCAAGAATTTTTACTGTTTTCTTTTCCATAAGGAATTTCATGCCTTGTGATTCTAAATCTTCGCGCAATAGTGAAGCTGCTTTAGCGTCGAGTTGTTGTTCCATTAAGTGCGGCATTAAATGAACAACATGTACGTCCATTCCTAAGTCAATAAGTCCTCGTGCTGCTTCTAAACCAAGCAATCCACCGCCAATGACAACTGCTTTTTTATATTGTTTAGCGGTATCCATCATAAATTGTGTATCTTCGATTGTACGAAAACCTGTTACACCAGGGAGGTTTGCACCTTCCACGGGTAAAATAAATGCACTGGATCCTGTTGCGATTATGAGTTTGTCGTACATAACAAGACGATTCGTGTCTGTAACAATGACTTGTTCTTCTCGATCAATTTTCAGCACTTTTTCATTTGTATACAACGTAATATCATTTTCTTTGTACCAACTATATTCGTTCATAATGATATCTTGCATGTTTGTCTTTCCTTGTAGGACGTGGGAGAGCATAATGCGATTGTAGTTTGGGTGCGGTTCATCTCCGAAAATGGTAATGTCATATAAGGTATCGTTTTGTTTTAAAATTTCTTCGATGCAGCGTATTCCCGCCATACCATTTCCGATCATGACTAAACGTGTTTTCATATTCATTTCCCTTCTTTTATGTGAAATGTTTAACAATCTTTTATGCTTGTATTATAAAAGTTTTGAAGAATAAGGAGATGTGATATTTATCACAATTTTGAGGGATTCATAAATTGTTCAAAAATGTCTGTAATTTATTTTGTAACTACTCAGTCATACATTTCATTAGAAAGTTATTTTCATGTTTCATCATCTAGATTGCGGTTACGAAGATAAAAATGGACATCCACCTCGCTACCTTTCTTTGTCTTAAAACGTTGCACGTGGCAAGAAAAGGCCCTGACCGCTCTAACACGCGGCCAGTTGCACTCGCCAACCTAAAAAGAAAAGGGTGGTTCTGCCTTTTTTTTAGAGTGACTGAGTAGATACGTTTTTTTAGATAAGTTGTCATTGCTTGTTCTAAAGTGAAACTCGGGCTCGTATACATATAGTACAAACTTAGATTTTTTAGGGGGAAAGCATATGCCTAGATCGACTTTCAAATGGATTGTTTGTGCTACATTAAGTACAGTTTTATTAGCAGGATGCGGTTTGTTTAGTAAGGAAAAAGCAACAGAGCAAATTGATCCGCCTAAGAAAGTAACGTATACGGATGGTGAGAAGAAAGAAACTGCAAAACAAGGGGAAACGAAAAAATTAGATTTATATCTTGTAGATAAAAATGGTTATGTTGTGCCGCAAACGGTGCAGTTACCTGCTCCAAAAGATAACGCGGTAATTAAGCAGTCATTACAATACTTAGTGAAAGACGGACCGGTAACAAATGTATTGCCAAATGGATTTCAAGCTGTGCTCCCAGCGGATACAGAAATGACAGTTGATGTGAAAAAAGATGGGACTGCAGTTGTTGATTTTTCAAAAGAACTGAAAAACTATAAAAAAGAAGAAGAACGCCGCATTGTAGAAGCGGTTACTTGGACATTAACACAGTTTAAAGAAGTAAAGAATGTGAAGTTTAGTATGAATGGGCAAGATTTAGCGAAAATGCCTGTTGCTGGTACACCGATTGGTAATGGATTCAGCCGAGCGAATGGTATTAACTTTGACGATGAGCAAGTTGCGGATCTTGCAAATACAAAACCAATTACGCTGTATTTCTTAGCGCAAAATAATAAGCAAACATATTATGTGCCGGTAACACGCCGCGTTGCTGAAGGAAAGGAAAATGAAGCTGCGACAATTGTAAAAGAACTCGTGAAAGGACCGTCGCAAAAGTCGGCGTTAACATATGATTTTAATCCAGATGTGAGATTAATCAATGAACCAAAACTTGAAAAAGGGACCGTGACATTGAACTTTAATGAAAATATTTATGTGAATAAAGATAAAAGTGCAATTTCCAACTATGTATTGCAGTCGCTTGTATTATCTTTAACGGAAAAACAAGGTGTGGAAAATGTATCTATTCAAGTGAATGGAAAGGCGAATCTCGTTACAGAAAAGGGCGATAAATTAATAAAACCAGTGGATCGTCCGAAAAACGTGAATACAGGTAGTTTTTAAACGGAAATAATTTGATATACTGAATGTAGGAAGAGAAGGGGAATGCAGCTAATTCCCCTTCTTTTATTTCAATACATAACATAAATTTTGAATGGGCTATACTAACAAGTAGTAGTTACAAGGGGGTTATTTTTATGCGAGTAGATGGTAGACAAGCATCAGAGCTGCGCCGTATACATATTCAAACGAATTATTTAAAACATCCAGAAGGGTCAGTACTAATTGAAGTTGGTGATACAAAGGTGATTTGTACAGCAACGATTGAAGATCGAGTTCCTCCGTTTATGAGAGGGGAAGGAAAAGGGTGGGTCACAGCAGAGTATTCGATGCTCCCTCGTGCAACAGAACAGCGTACGATTCGTGAATCAAGTAAAGGAAAAGTAACAGGGCGTACAATGGAAATTCAACGTTTAATTGGACGGGCATTGCGTGCGGTTGTTGATTTAGAAGCGCTTGGTGAAAAAACAATTTGGATTGACTGTGATGTCATTCAAGCTGACGGAGGAACGCGAACAGCTTCTATTACTGGTGCGTATGTAGCGATGGTGTTAGCATTTGAGAAGCTTGTGGAAGCAGGGAAAGTTTCAAAACTTCCAGTGAAAGATTTCTTGGCGGCAACGTCTGTTGGAATCGTTGATGAGCATGGTGTTGTATTAGATTTAAATTATGCAGAAGATTCGAAGGCGAATGTTGATATGAATGTCATTATGACAGGAAAAGGACACTTTGTTGAAGTGCAAGGTACAGGAGAAGAAGCAACATTTAGCCGCGGTGAATTGAATGAGTTGCTTGATGTAGCAGAACAAGGGATTTTGCAGCTTGTTGAAATGCAAAAAGAAGCATTAGGTGATATTGTAACTCATATGGAATAGAGGTGGAAATATGAAACAAGTTGTCGTAGCAACAAAGAATGCTGGGAAAGTACGTGAATTTGCGGAGCTATTTGAAAAGTTTGATTTAGAAGTAAAATCCCTTTATGATTTTCCTCATCTTGAAGAAGTAGAGGAAACTGGTGAAACGTTTGAAGAAAACGCTATTTTAAAGGCGAAGCATCTGTGTAAAGAGCTAAATGAGATCGTCATTGCTGATGACTCTGGTTTAATTGTAGATGCGTTGCAAGGGAAACCAGGAGTCCACTCTGCTCGTTATGCAGGTGAGGAAAAGGATGATCAAGCCAACATTCAAAAGGTGTTAGACGGATTAAAGGATATTCCAATGGAGAAACGTACAGCACGCTTTTACTGCGCATTAGCTGTAGCCTTCCCGCAACAAGATAAAGAACCATTGATTGTAAACGGAACTTGTGAAGGAAAGATTTTAGAACAGCAGCGCGGGGAAAATGGTTTTGGGTATGATCCCATTTTTTATGTAGAAGAATACAAAAGCGCGATGGCAGAATTGTCGTCGGATGAGAAAAATAAAATTAGTCACCGCGGACGTGCACTTCGTAAATTAGAAGAAAAAATTCCAGTCTGGTTTTTAGGAGAAGAATAAAGTGAAACTTCCATTCGTGGGGGGCATCCCCCGCGAATAGCGGGATAATAAGGGAGCTAAACCGATGAAGGCGTTAATTGTGAGCGACAGTCACGGTTCTGTGAAAGAGCTAAAGCAATTAAAAGAACAGTATGAGGGAAGCGTCAATGTGATGATTCATTGCGGTGATTCGGAATTAACGGCGCAGCATGCTGAACTAGAAGGATTTCATGTAGTGAAAGGAAACTGTGATTATGCTGGAGATTTTCCAAATGATATTATCACAGAAGTACAAAATACACGTTTTCTTATCACGCATGGACATTTATACAATATTAAAATGACGCTGCAAACACTTTTATATCGTGCGAAAGAAGCAGAGGCAAATGTCGTTTGCTTTGGTCATTCACATATATTAGGAGCAGAAATCATAGACGATATTTTGTTTGTCAATCCAGGAAGCATCCTCTTGCCGCGTTCGCGAAGAGAAAAAACATTTGCCTTACTTAAAATAGAAGAGGATATAATGGACATTCACTTTCTAACTTTAGAAGGAACAATCGTAGCACAAAAAACATTTAAAATAGGGTGAAAAATTCTTCGCCCTATTTTTTAAAAATGGTGTTGACTTTCATTGGTATCGGTAATATAATGAAAACTGTCGATAAGGCGATTAGAAAAAAACATATTATGCGGGTGTAGTTTAGTGGTAAAACAAGAGCCTTCCAAGCTCTGGTCGAGAGTTCGATTCTCTTCACCCGCTCCATGTCCCAGTAGCTCAGCAGGATAGAGCAACGGCCTTCAAGAATAGGAGCCTTTATAGGGAAACAAGAACCTATAAAGTGGACGACACTATATCGGTGAAGCCTTAACAGTACGGCTGATGGTAATACCGAGGAAACTTACGATCTTCTAAGGAGATTGAGGAGTTTTGAATGATTAAGGAAACACCTTAATGGTAAAAACTCTAAAGTATGATGAAAATCATCGTGAGGTTCCGTAGAGACTACACGTGTCGCACCTGAAATGGTGAAGATATAGTCCAGACTACAAACAGTATTTGCTGGTAGCGAAAGCTATGGTGGTAAGCTAAGCCGTCGGTCGGGAGTTCGAATCTCTCCTGGGACGCTACAGAGAAGTGCATGAGTGCACTTCTTTTTTTATACCTCTTATATCGTTTGTTTAAACGGTGTGAGAGTTTTTTTTATTTTGGTTAAAAGAAAAGGTAGTAAAGGAATCTGTAATCTGCTTTAACTTTTGATTATGTTAAAAATTAAAGCAGGTTATTTGAATAATGAACAGAATATTTATTTTAGTAGTAGAAATATCGAATGGGAAGATTTGTAGTTCGCGAGGGGATAAATAAGTGAAAAAAATTTTAGTTGTAATAACGGTTATGGTCATAGGGATTGTAGGGCTTGTGGGCTATGTTCTTGTGCAAGATGGATTTGATATTAAGGTGAAAAATCAAACAAATAAAGAAGTGTCGGGTTTATATTTGACTTATGATAATATTAAATCGGATATTAAGATACCCTTAATTGCAGCAGGTGAAATTTATAAACTCAATGTAAATCCAACCGAGAATTCGAATAAGGATTTTGACGAGGGTGCAATGAAACTTCAATATAAAGATAACAAAGGAATTTTACACACAGAATATGTGATTGGATATTTTGAAAAAGGTTATTCTGGAAATGCTGTAATAACTATAAAATCTATTGATGATAATGGAAAACTTGATATAGAAATTAAAGAAAATACATCTTTGTATTAAAATGTGCAAATTTGGTTCATCACCGTAACATGGGGTTGATTTTTTGAAAGTGAATCATTTTCAATACATGGAACGGAGAGTGGCGACTCCTGCGGGAATAGCGAGGAAAGTGAGACCCCGCAGGCTTGCCGAGGAGGCTCGCTCTCGCCCGCGGAAAGCGTCCACTCGGAGTGGAGTGTACATCTATCTATATGTCACCCCTGTCTTTTGGTGATGAACCGCAATTCTTCATTAAAAGTTATTTTTTGGTACTAAGGTTTTTATTTGTTTCTTGAACGTATTCTTTTTTGCATCAGCCAATAGAACGGCAATGCTAGAAAGAACGGCAGGGTAGATTGCGTTGTTTGTTTCAAAGAACCGTCAGAGAAGTAAAGTGTATTTTGGTACATAAGCCAACTAATTTGAAACATATACCCAAAATGTATAAAGGATGATTATAGCTAGTAAATAAATAGAGGGATTATCGATATGTTAAGTTTCATGTGATTTTCCTTCAAAAAGATATAGAGCAAAAAAAGAAAGTGTCCTTAAAGGATACTTTCTTTTTTTGGAATGCTACATTAGTTGTTAATAAACTTCTCAAACACAAACCCAAAATCTTTTATATTGTATTGTTTCTTTGTATCAACAAGCCAGTTGAACGCAATTTGATTCATTTCTTTAAACTGTGCTGCAAGATCTACTTCGGCATTTCTTACATTACTTAATGTAGAAGATGCCATTTCTAGGCTTTTATGAGCGTATTGCGTCGCGATGTCATTTTCGTGAGTAATTTCAGCGATTTTTAGAAGTGCTTTATATAAATCTTTCACTTCTTCAATATGTTTTTTATGTATATCAATGGAGTAATGCTCCCCGCCCATAGTAAATTTGATTTCAACATCCAAATCGACGGTTCCAGCTGTTTCAAGCAGGACATTAGAAAGTTTATGTGTGTTGTAATTATAACGGCGAAGTGTACGTTTCTTGCTTACTGCACTCGTGCCGTCAACGTGAATAAGGGCGGTATTTGTAAAGCAATACTCGTCTGTTTTTGATTTGATTAAAAAATAAATTTTTTCATTTTCTTCATGCATGACATAATCGTCGGCATCTACTTTATCGTAATCGGCAGGAGTAATAACGGATCCAATATCACTTAAACCAAGCATGTCAGCTGCGACTTTTTTGAACATAATATCATCCTTCTTTCGTTTTGAAATTTCTAAATTATTTCAAAAGTATTATAACATGAGAGAAATAATTTTTGAGATATCTTACAATTCTGTAAGGTACATGTAAGGTTGTTCGATGTTAACTATTTCTAAATATTTTATAATAAAGGTAACAAAGACGAATCGAGGAGGAAAAAATGATGAAAGGATTAGCTGTAGCGGCATTAACAATTGCTTTTGGAGTTGTTGCGTATGACAAATTGACTGATATGATCGAGGTTGTAAAACAGTTAATCGCATAAATAAAGATTTAAGGGGACAGAGAATGGAATGGCTATTAGGAATGATTGGCGTTTGTAGTGTAATCTTATTATTCATGTTTCCAAGTGGATTATTAAGCTCGAGTGTAAGTATACTTTTCATCTGTTTAATCATCGGGACAATCATCATTATTATGTTGTTGATGAAACGTAGTAAGCTTATGTTCTTTTTTAGCATTATTGTGATGACGTTTATTGTTCTTCAAATTATAACCCTCTTTATATATCCTACTATTATAAAAGCTTTCCAGTAGACTCTCCGCATCGGCAGCAGAGAGTTTTTTATTTTATTTCTTCATGGAATTTCTACTTTCGTATTTTCCGCTGATGTATTTGATTTTTGTATAACAGAAATTGAGATTTTCACAATAAGAATGAACAGATTGCAATTATTGTGTTCCGAACAGTCATTTGTTATATTAACTTTAAAGTGTATTGAAAATCTAAAAAAAGAGGCGAGCGTATGGATAAAAAAGAAAGTACGGTCGTATTGTTTCCGCAATTGTCAGTGCGATTTACCGATGAAGGATTTATTGCATTGCGTGAGCGTCGGTTTGAAGATGCGTTAAAAAACTTCGAAATGTTGCGCCAATACGGAGCACAGACAGAGCAATCAGAGTTAGCTTCAGTTATTTGTTTGCTAGAATTAAAGGAAATGAAAGAAGCGAAAGAGCGATGTGAGCAATTGCTTGAAACAGGGGAGTTTTTATTTCAAGATATTCTTGAAACATATATTACGATTTTAGTACAAACAAATGATTATGAAGATATTATTGAAACGGTTCAGTCTGTTTTGCAAACGAAAGAAATAACAGTAGAACAAAAGGAAAAATTAGCACAACTTGCCTTGTTTGCAAAGGGTATGCTCGAGAGTGAAGAAGCAGTAGTGGAGATAGATGACAGTTTATCTTTTGATGAACCTGCGTTTGCGGATGCTTTGCTGACTGGTGACTACGGGGAGCAACTGCGCGCGGTGAATCGTCTTGCCACTAAACATGTCGAGAAGGCGTTGCCGACTTTGCGTACATTTTTAGTAGATGAAACGAAACACCCGTATATTAAAACTTCTATCTTATACATATTAATGGACTTTGGAATACAAGAGAAGGTAGATATAGAAAAGTTTGGTGAGACAATAACAGTTATACCGGCTAATTTGGCTTATAATCAATATGATACAGGAAAAGTGTTACATATATTGTCTGAGAGATTAGAACATGATAATCCATCGATGTATGGGGCAATTATTACATATTGGAAAGAAATGCAGGCAAGTCTTTTCCCGTTTCCTCTATTAACAGACAAAGATGAATTATGGGCAGCTGTTTTAGAGAGAGTTGGAAGGAAACGCTTTGGAATGTCAATTCATGAAGAGGAACTTCTTCGTGAGTATGGTATTACCCTGGAAGAATATCATATTGCATATCAGTGGTTTTTACGTATTGAGAAAGAAGGATTTATGCCAGTATAATGAAAAAGAATGTTTCAGTTATTGAAACGAGAGTATTCTATGTTATAATGTAAGGGTTGCAAAAGGCTTAAATCTGCCTTGTTATAAGAGAATAGAAACAAATATTCTCTTACTTATATGTTTCATATTATTCTCGAACAAAATATACCGCATTTGTCTTTTCGACAAATAGTAGATTGAGAAGTGTGTCCAAAGCCTCAATCTCTAAAGGTATGTGCATACATTATTACAGTTGGAGGGAAAGAATAAATGACTGCAAAATGGGAAAAATTAGAAGGTAACGTTGGCGTTTTAACAATCGAAGTTGATGTGAAAGAAGTAAACAACTCTTTAGACGCTGCGTTCAAAAAAGTAGTACAAACGATTAACGTACCGGGCTTCCGTAAAGGAAAAATGCCTCGTCCTCTATTCGAACAACGTTTCGGTGTAGAATCTTTATACCAAGATGCTTTAGATATCATCTTACCAAAAGCATACGGAGAAGCAATCGATGAAACTGGTATCTTCCCAGTTGCTCATCCTGAAATCGACATCGAGAAATTCGAAAAAGGTCAAAACTTAATTTTCACTGCAAAAGTTACTGTAAAACCTGAAGTGAAATTAGGCGAATACAAAGGCTTAACAGTAGAAAAAGAAGATGCTACTGTAACTGACGAAGATGTAGAGAACGAATTAACATCTTTACAAGAGCGTCAAGCTGAGCTTGTAGTGAAAGAAGATGGCACTGTTGAAAACGGTGATACAGCTGTAATCGACTTCGAAGGTTTCGTTGATGGAGAAGCATTCGAAGGTGGAAAAGGCGAAAACTACTCTTTAGCAATCGGTTCTAACACATTCATCCCAGGATTTGAAGAGCAATTAGTTGGTCTAAAAGCTGGCGAACAAAAAGAAGTGGAAGTATCATTCCCAGAAGAATACCATGCAGCTGAACTAGCTGGTAAACCAGCAACATTTAAAGTAACAGTTCATGAAATTAAAGTGAAAGAACTTCCTGCTTTAGATGACGAGTTCGCGAAAGATGCAAACGAAGAAGTTGCAACTCTTGATGAGTTAAAAGCAAAAATTCGTGAAAACTTAGAAGTAAGCAAAAAGCAAGAAGCTGAACACAAAGTTCGTGACGAAGTAGTAGAAAAAGCTGCTGCAAATGCAGAAATTGACATTCCAGAAGCTATGATCGAAACTGAGTTAGATCGTATGGTTCGTGAATTCGAGCAACGCTTAAGCTACCAAGGTATGAACTTAGAACTTTACTACCAATTCACAGGTACTGATGAAGAGAAATTAAAAGGACAAATGAAAGAAGACGCTGCAAAACGCGTAACAACTAACCTTGTTCTTGAAGCTATCATCGAAGCTGAAAAAATTGAAGCAACAGATGAAGAAGTAAATGCAGAAGTTGAAAAAATGGCTGAAATGTACAACATGCCAGTAGACGCTGTGAAACAAGCTCTTGGTAATGTTGAAGGTGTAAAAGAAGAACTTCAAGTTCGTAAAGCAGTAGATTTCTTAGTAGATAACAGCAAGACTGCATAATAAAATAACAAGGCACGACATTGCTCGTGCCTTGTTTTATAAATATAAATATATTTGTAAAACATTTTGTTATGAAGAAGGAAATGATTCTTCGAAAGTCGAATATACATATTTCAAAAGTTTTAAAAATTTTTTATTTGTACATAACTAACCATATTATTTGTATTTCTCGCCACGTAGTGACATAATATGTATTTACATACGATACATTTATCGTGTACATACGAAGGCAAGGTTTTAGCACTTTGTAAGGGGTGTGAAAATATGTTTAAATTTAATGATGAAAAAGGACAATTAAAATGTTCTTTCTGTGGTAAAACACAAACGCAAGTTCGAAAACTTGTGGCAGGTCCTGGGGTATACATTTGTGATGAGTGTATAGAACTTTGCACAGAAATCGTGCAAGAGGAGCTTGCAAAAGATGAAGAAGTAGAATTCAAAGATGTACCGAAGCCGGTAGAAATTCGTGAAATTTTAGATGAATACGTAATCGGACAAGATCAAGCGAAGAAAGCATTAGCGGTAGCGGTATATAATCATTACAAGCGCATTAATTCTAGCAGCAAAATTGATGATGTAGAATTAGCGAAAAGTAATATTTCTTTAATTGGGCCAACAGGTAGCGGTAAAACGTTATTAGCTCAAACATTAGCGCGTATTTTAAATGTTCCATTTGCAATTGCTGATGCAACATCTTTAACGGAAGCTGGATATGTAGGTGAAGATGTAGAAAACATCTTATTAAAACTTATTCAAGCAGCTGATTATGATGTAGAGAAAGCAGAAAAAGGAATCATTTATATTGACGAGATTGATAAAGTGGCTCGTAAGTCAGAAAATCCGTCAATTACGCGTGATGTATCTGGTGAGGGTGTGCAACAGGCACTTCTTAAAATTTTAGAAGGAACTGTAGCGAGCGTTCCGCCACAAGGTGGTCGTAAGCATCCACATCAAGAGTTTATTCAAATTGATACAACAAACATTTTATTCATTTGCGGTGGTGCATTTGATGGTATTGAACCAATCATTAAACGCCGTCTTGGTGAAAAAGTGATTGGTTTCGGTTCTGAGAAGAAAAATGCTGATGTAACAGAAAAGCATGTTTTATCGCATGTATTGCCAGAAGATTTATTGAAATTCGGATTAATTCCAGAATTTATTGGTCGTCTTCCAGTTATTGCGAACTTAGAGCCACTTGATGAAGGTGCTCTTGTTGACATCTTAACAAAGCCGAAAAATGCGCTTGTGAAGCAATTCCAAAAGTTATTGGAGCTTGATGATGTTCAATTAGAGTTTGAAGACGAAGCACTTGTTGAAATTGCTAAAAAAGCAATTGAACGTAAAACAGGTGCACGTGGACTTCGTTCTATCATTGAAGGTTTAATGCTAGATGTGATGTTCGAACTTCCATCTCGTAAAGACATTGAAAAATGTGTGATTTCAAAAGAAACAGTAGCAGAAAATGCTGCGCCAAAATTAGTGCTGCAAGATGGTACTGTACTTGAGCAAGATACAAAAACATCCGCATAAAGTGTTTTGAATAATGGGGGCTTTGGCCCCCATTATTTATGAAGTGGAATATAAACGATAGAAACAGCAATTATATAATTGCTGTTTCTTCTTATGTTTAGCGTGTTTCTTCCCAGGGGATACTGAAGAGTAAAACATAGCGGGAGGAAATGAATATGAGCTGGACAAATATTTTTTTAATCGTTCAACTAGTCTTTGGTGTAATTGTCGGATTATATTTTTGGCATTTACTTCGAAACCAGCGAACGCAAAAAGTTTCGATCGATAGAGAATCAAAGAAAGAGCTAGAGCAACTTCGAAAAATGCGGGAAATTTCTTTAACAGAACCGCTGGCTGAAAAGGTTCGTCCGGCGTCATTTGCCGATATTGTTGGGCAAGAAGATGGTATTAAATCATTAAAGGCAGCTTTATGTGGACCAAATCCACAGCATGTTATTATATATGGTCCGCCAGGAGTTGGAAAAACAGCAGCAGCTCGGCTCGTATTAGAAGAAGCAAAGAAAAATATGAAGTCTCCGTTTCGTATGAATGCAACATTTATTGAACTTGATGCTACAACAGCTCGGTTTGATGAACGAGGGATTGCTGATCCGTTAATTGGTTCTGTTCATGACCCGATTTATCAAGGGGCCGGTGCGATGGGACAGGCAGGTATCCCTCAACCGAAAAAAGGAGCGGTCACAGATGCACATGGAGGTATTTTATTTATTGATGAGATTGGAGAGCTTCATCCAATTCAAATGAATAAAATGTTAAAAGTGCTGGAGGACCGCAAAGTGTTTTTGGAAAGTGCATATTATAGTGAGGAAAATTCCTTTATTCCAACGTATATACACGATATTTTCCAAAAGGGCTTACCAGCTGATTTCCGTCTTGTTGGCGCAACAACACGTTCACCGGAGGAAATTCCTCCAGCAATTCGCTCACGTTGTTTAGAAGTCTTTTTTCGTGAGTTAGATACAGAAGAGATTGAAGAGGTAGCTAAAAATGCGGCTGAAAAGGTAGGTATGGAGATTGGGAAACAAGGCGTAGAAATGATTGGAATGTACGCACGAAATGGAAGAGAAGCCATTAACCTTGTACAAATCTCTGCTGGAATGGCGATTAACGAAGGGCGCTCTTCTATAAAAGATGAAGATATTGAATGGGTGATTCATTCAAGTCAACTGACGCCCAAATACGAAAAACATATATATCCAATTCCGAGAATTGGTCTTGTAAATGGACTGGCTGTATATGGGCCAAATACAGGAGCGCTACTCGAAATGGAAGTAACAGCAATTCCGGCAAAAGAAAAAGGTTCTGTTTTGGTAACAGGGATTGTTGAAGAGGAGAGTATCGGCAATCAATCAAAATCGATTCGCCGTAAAAGTATGGCGAAAGGTTCTGTTGATAATGTTGTGACTGTCCTTCGTTCCTTGGATTTATTACCAGAAGGATATGATATACATATTAACTTTCCAGGTGGTGTTCCAATTGATGGTCCATCTGCTGGCATCGCAATTGCAACAGGTGTATATTCTGCTGTTCATCGCATGTATGTCAATAACGAAGTAGCGATGACCGGTGAAATTAGTATTCACGGGGAAATAAAACCAGTCGGCGGCGTTTATGCGAAAGTAAAAGCAGCAAAAAAGGCTGGGGCAAAGAAAGTGCTTATCCCAGCAGAAAATATGCAGCCTCTTCTTTACACAATTAAAGGTATTGAAATTGTTCCTGTCCGAAAATTAAAAGAAGTATTTGCATTAGCGTGTATACAAGAGAAAATAGAGCGAACAGACGATACGCTGCTTTCTTTCGAGGAAGATGATGCACAATCGGTTTGAAGAAAAGTGTTAGCAGATTAAATGGAGCAGTTTTCGTTAAGAAGAAAGTTAAATCACTCGAATATTTTAGACTTCGCTAAAGTCGTTATATGCTTAAGCGAAGTCCTTTTTCTTGAACGGGAAACAATGTATTAAGTCTCTGCGATTGCATAAGGCTTTATTGTAATATAAAATAGGGAAACAAAGATATTTATGGAGGTGCTATGTCTAATATGAATGTAAACGAAAGAATCGTGCCCCTCCTACCATTAAGAGGCGTTCTCGTATATCCGACGATGGTTCTGCATCTTGATGTAGGACGTGATAAATCGATTAAAGCACTTGAGCAGGCGGCTATGGATGAAAATGTAATTTTTTTAGCAATGCAAAAAGACGTGAATATCGATGATCCAAAAGAAGATGATGTTTATAAAGTAGGTACGTTAGCAAAAGTGAAACAAATGCTTAAATTGCCAAATGGGACGATGCGTATCCTTGTTGAAGGTTTACATAGAGTAGAAATGACAGAGTTCATTGAAGAAGATGATGTAATTACAGCTAATGTCCACATGTTAAGTGAAGAAGAAGAAGGCGATTTAGAAGAAAAGGCGCTTATGCGTACATTAATTGAGTATTTTGAGCAGTATATTAAGCTGTCTAAGAAAATTTCAAGTGAAACGTTTGCGACAGTTGTTGATGTTGAGGAGCCGGGCCGATTAGCTGATCTCGTATCATCTCATTTGCCGCTCAAAATGAAGCAAAAGCAACAAATTTTAGAAATCACAGCAGCGAAAGAACGATTACATACACTTATTTCTTTTATTCAAGATGAAAAAGAGTTATTAAACTTAGAAAAGAAAATTGGTCAACAAGTAAAACGTTCTATGGAACGTACACAAAAAGAGTACTTCTTACGTGAACAAATGAAAGCTATTCAAAAAGAGCTTGGTGATAAAGAAGGAAAAGGCGGCGAAGTAGAAGAGCTTCGCGAAAAGATTGAAGAATCAGGAATGCCAGAAGAAACGATGAAGGCAGCATTAAAAGAGCTAGATCGTTATGAGAAATTGCCGGTAAGTTCAGCGGAGAGCGGTGTTATTCGTAATTATATTGATTGGTTATTATCTCTTCCTTGGACGGAGGCAACGGAAGATCGTATCGATCTTGCACGTGCTGAAAATATTTTAAATGAAGATCATTATGGGCTTGAAAAAGTAAAAGAGCGTGTGCTTGAATATTTAGCAGTGCAAAAGCTTACTAATTCGTTAAAAGGGCCTATTCTTTGTTTAGTTGGTCCTCCTGGGGTTGGGAAAACATCGTTAGCTCGTTCAATTGCGACATCAGTGAATCGTAATTTTGTTCGTGTATCACTTGGCGGTGTACGTGATGAATCAGAAATTCGTGGTCATCGTCGTACGTATGTCGGTGCGATGCCAGGCCGCATTATTCAAGGGATGAAAAAGGCAAAAACAATTAATCCAGTCTTTTTATTAGATGAGATTGATAAAATGTCCAATGATTTCCGAGGTGATCCTTCAGCGGCATTATTAGAAGTATTAGATCCAGAACAAAATCATAATTTTAGTGATCATTACATTGAAGAGCCGTATGATTTATCAAAAGTGATGTTTGTTGCAACTGCTAATACGCTTGCTAGCATTCCAGGTCCGCTTCTTGACCGCATGGAGATTATTTCTATTGCTGGCTATACAGAACTTGAAAAAGTACATATTGCCCGTGAACATTTATTGTCCAAACAATTGAAGGAACATGGATTGAAAAAAGGGAATTTACAAGTGCGCGATGAAGCGCTTCTTGAAATCATCCGTTACTATACGCGTGAAGCGGGTGTTCGTACGTTAGAACGTCAGCTTGCGAAGATTTGCCGGAAAACAGCGAAGATAATTGTAACGGAAGAACGTAAGCGCGTCGTTGTAACGGAGAAGAATATTACCGAATTACTTGGAAAACGTATATACCGTTATGGTCAAGCTGAAACGAAAGATCAAGTAGGGATGGCAACAGGTTTAGCGTATACTTCAGCTGGCGGAGATACGCTTGCGATTGAGGTATCTGTATCCCCGGGTAAAGGAAAATTGATTTTAACAGGAAAACTTGGAGATGTGATGAAAGAATCTGCACAAGCGGCATTTAGTTATATTCGTTCTCGTGCAGAAGAACTACATATTGCCCCTGACTTCCATGAAAAACATGATATTCATATTCATGTTCCTGAAGGTGCGGTACCAAAAGATGGACCGTCAGCAGGGATTACGATGGCAACGGCTCTTATTTCAGCATTAACAGGTATTCCTGTTAGTAAAGAAGTGGGGATGACGGGTGAAATTACACTTCGTGGTCGCGTGTTACCGATTGGTGGATTGAAAGAAAAAACGTTGAGCGCACATCGTGCAGGTTTAAGGAAAATTATTTTACCGGCAGAAAATGAAAGAGATTTAGAAGATATTCCAGAAAGCGTAAAGGAAAACCTTACGTTTGTGCCAGTCTCTCATTTAGATGAGGTACTAGAGCACGCATTAGTAGGAGTGAAAAAATGAAAGTAACAAAAGCTGAGATTGTTATTAGTGCAGTCAAACCAGAGCAATATCCTGAGGGCGATTTACCAGAAATCGCATTAGCGGGCCGTTCCAATGTTGGAAAATCATCTTTTATTAATAAAATATTAAATCGAAAAAAATTAGTACGTATTTCTTCTAAACCAGGAAAAACGCAAACACTAAATTTTTTCATCATTAATGATATGATGCATTTTGTGGATGTACCAGGTTATGGTTACGCGAAAGTATCTAAATCAGAACGAGCAGCATGGGGCAAGATGATTGAAACGTATTTCACAACAAGACAGCAGTTAGATGCAGCTGTTCTCGTTATTGATTTACGTCATAAGCCAACGAACGACGATGTGATGATGTATGATTTCTTAAAACATTATGAAATTCCAACAATCATTATTGCAACAAAAGCTGATAAAATTCCAAAAGGAAAATGGCAAAAGCATTTAAAAGTTGTGAAAGAAACGCTCGATGTAGAACCAGGAGATGAAGTCGTATTATTTTCTTCAGAAACAGGTCTTGGGAAAGAAGAAGCGTGGAAAGCCATTCATAAGTTTACAAAAACAAAAAACGTGTGACGATTGTCACACGTTTTTTTTATGATTGTTTGGTATAATCATACATATTTTCTTTCGATTGAAAGAAGCTAATAAAAGATCGTTTTTTAACATAGATGGAATAGTTTTCATTACTTGATTCTGACATTTTTTTTTGGTAACGTACAGATAGAGTTATTATTTTATAATTATTATAAAGTGAAGTTTCCTTTTCAGAAAAGGTTAGTTACGCGAAGAAACGAAAATCATTCTTTTTTATGAAAAGTTTTCCTCACCTTTCATTCTTTACTTATCACGGGAGATGGCTTATTGTCAGATAGGTAAGGGAGAAAAAGAGACGGTGTTCACATGATTGTCAGATTTATAAGAGGAAAGTTGTATTATTATAGTAAATAAGATGAAAAATCGGTTGAAGGGGGACAGGCGGCGTGCATATTCTTGTTATTGGTGTTAACTATCGAACAGCCCCTGTAGAAATTCGTGAGAAATTAACGTTTCAGGCAGCAGAGTTAGAGAAAGCAATGACAACGTTGCAAAAACAAAAAAGTGTATTAGAAAATGTTATTGTATCAACGTGCAATCGAACGGAAATCTATGCTGTAGTAGACCAGTTACACACAGGACGCTATTATATTAAGAAATTTATGGCTGATTGGTTTCAGCTTGAAATAGAAGAAATTGCACCATACCTATCTCTATATGAACGAGACGGTGCGACAGATCATTTATTCCGCGTAACATGTGGATTAGATTCAATGGTAGTTGGAGAAACGCAAATTTTAGGACAAATTCGTAATAGCTTCTTACTTGCGCAAGAACTAAAAACGACAGGAACAATATTTAATGAGTTGTTTAAACAAGTTGTTACATTAGCGAAACGTGCACATTCTGAAACGACAATTGGTGGCAATGCAATGTCGGTCAGTTATGCAGCTGTAGAACTTGGAAAGAAAATTTTTGGTGATTTAAAAAATTGCCATGTTCTTATTCTTGGTGCGGGAAAAATGGGCGAATTAGCACTGCAGAACTTATACGGGAGCGGTGCTCGTAAAGTAACTGTTATGAATCGTACGTTTGCAAAAGCAGAAACGATGGCAGAAAAATATATGGGACTTGCAAAGTCATTAGATCAGTTGCAATGCGCGCTGTTAGAAGCTGATATTGTAATTAGCTCAACAGGGGCGACTGAATATGTGATTACGAAAGAAATGATGTCCAAAGTAGAAAGTATGCGTTGTGGTCGTCCGCTCTTTATGGTAGATATTGCAGTACCTCGTGATATTGATCCAGCAATTAATACGTTAGAAAGTATTTTCTTATATGATATTGATGATTTACAAGGTGTTGTGGAAGCGAATCGTGCTGCGCGCTTAAAGGAAGCAGAGAAAATTCAAATTATGATTGAAGAAGAAATGATTCTATTTAAGTCATGGTTGAATACGCTTGGGGTTGTACCGTTAATTTCGGAACTTCGCGATAAAGCATTAGCGATTCAAAGTGAAACAATGCAAAGTATTGAACGGAAAATTCCAACGTTAACAGAGCGGGAACGAAAAGTGATTAGTAAACACACGAAAAGTATTATTAATCAATTGTTAAAAGATCCGATTTTAATTGCGAAAGAGTTAGCGGTCCAAGAAGATGCGAAAGAGAAACTTGCTCTATTTGCGAAAATTTTCGATTTAAATTCGAAAGAAGTAGTGGAAGAGAGCGTTGCAGAATGGAAGCAAGCTGAGAAGTGGACAGTATCCGCTCCATCTTTGTAATGGAAAGGATAAACGGATGGGTGTTTTAAACAATAGCATTATTTATCATATTGCCATTCTTTTATATGCCTGCAGCGTTAGTTTATATTTCATAGATTATTTTCAAAGTAACCGAAAGGCAAATCGAATTGCCTTTTGGTTACTTTCTGTTGTATGGGTACTCTATTCAATATTTATGTTACTTCGAGCAACAGAAGCAGAAATTAATCCAATTTTAACATTATTATCAGGTATTTATTTTTATGTATGGCTATTAATTACATTATCATTAATGATTAACCGATTTATGCGCATTGACTTTTTAGTCTTTTTCACAAATATGATTGCGTTTGGCGTAAGCGCTTTTTCTATTTTTACGCCACTTGGAAAAATGTCGCCGGTGTTAGCCAATCAATTAGTTTCGGGCCTTGTTTATGTGCACGTTGGTATGGCGATTGTTTCTTATGCGACATTTACAGTTTCTTTTATTTTTTCCATTATGTATTTAATTCAATATCGTTTATTAAAACAAAAAAAATGGAATGCAAGATTAAGACGGTTAGGGGATTTACCGAAGCTGGATTCTATGTCATACGGTTTAAATTTATTTTCTGTACCGTTCTTTTTATTGGCTATTTTACTTGGGTGTATGTGGGGATATACGAAGTTAGATAATTTTCACTGGTATGACACAAAAGTAATTGGATCTTTCATCGTCTTGTTTGTATACTGTGCAGGTATTTATTTACGCGGATCAGATACTTTACAAGGAAAGAAAATTGCGAGCTGGAATATTGGAGCATTTCTTATTATGTTAATTAATATTTTCTTATTTAGTAGTTTATCGAACTTCCATTTTTGGTACTTATAATGAGGAGAGAAAAATATGCGCAAAATTATTGTAGGATCAAGAAAAAGTAAATTGGCATTAACGCAAACAAATTGGTTTATCGATCAATTAAAGGCGCTAGGATTGCCATATGAATTTGAAGTGAAAGAAATTGTAACAAAAGGTGACGTTATTTTAGATGTGACACTTTCGAAAGTAGGCGGAAAAGGCTTGTTCGTAAAAGAGATTGAACATGCGCTCTTAACAAAGGAAATTGATATGGCTGTTCATAGCATGAAGGATATGCCGGCGGTACTTCCTGAGGGATTAACAATTGGATGTATTCCAAAACGTGTGGATCCGCGTGATGCGTTTATTTCTAAAAATGGGGAATTGTTTGATGGGTTACCAGAAGGAGCAGTAATTGGTACAAGTAGTTTACGCCGCAGTGCACAGTTGTTAGCTGTTCGTCCGGATTTACAAGTGAAATGGATTCGTGGAAATATTGATACGAGATTACGAAAGCTAAAAGAGGAAGATTACGATGCAATCATTTTAGCTGCTGCAGGACTAAAGCGAATGGGCTGGGCAGATGATGTGATTACAGGGTATTTAGAAGAAACGGTATGTGTACCAGCTGTTGGTCAAGGTGCGCTATCTATTGAATGCCGCGAGGATGATGCGGATTTATTACAATTATTAAGTCATTTAAATGATCATGTAACAGCGAGAACAGTAGAAGCAGAGCGTGTATTTCTACATAAGTTAGAAGGAGGCTGCCAAGTTCCGATTGCTGGATATGCAACGCTCATAGAAGATGACCAAATTGAATTAACAGCTCTTGTTGGATCGACAGATGGCACTGTCTTATTGAAAGAAGTTGTTGTTGGTAAACATGCAGGGGAAGTTGGAGAGCGAGTAGCAGACTTGTTAATCGCGCAAGGGGCAAAAGAACTGATTGCCGCAGCGAATCAGGAGAAAAATTAGTAATATGACCTCTCTTTGCGGAAAAACAGTGCTAATTACAAGAGCTAGACAACAAGTGAAGGAAATGAGTGTAGCAGTGCAAAAACATGGCGGAATTCCAGTGGAAATTCCGCTTTTACATATAACAGCAACTGCCTATGAGCAAATTCAACAAGTGTGCGAAGAATTAAGCACATATGATTGGATTGTTTTCACAAGTAAAAATGGTGTGAATTTCTTTTTAGATGGTGCGGGGCAACCGTTACCGCATACTATGAAAATTGCCGCAGTTGGCGTGAAGACAAAGCAAGAATTAGAGCGCCGCGGCTACGATGTTCATTTTGTACCAACTACATTTGTAGCTGAAGCTTTTGCAACGGAATTTGTGAATCATATACGAAGTGGGACTCGGATATTACTGCCAAAAGGAAACTTAGCGAGAGATGTAATACGAGAAGCGCTGCGAAATCACGGTGCAATTGTCCGTGAGCTTGTTGTCTATGAAACAACAGTCCATCTGCAAATGCGCGAACAACTTATCGATGCTCTGCAATCGAGAGAAATTGATGTGATTACTTTTACGAGCCCGTCAACTGTACAAAGTTTTCTTGCATTGCTTGAAGGTAAAAACTGGAGGGAATGGGTAAAAGGATGTACAATTGCTTGTATAGGTCCTGTTACAGAACGAGAAGCTCGGAAGTATTTTCAAAATCTTCTCGTTCCGACAGAATATACAATTGAAGCTATGTTACAATGCATTTCAGAAAATATATAAATCCATTTTGATTTTTCAACATATAAGTTGTTGTTATATAAAACAAAAAGTGACTGCTACTTGCTTTCTCTCTTTGTTTTACCAATGCACGTGGCAGAAAAAGGCCCTGACCGCTTCTATGTATGGTCAGACTCTCTCGTCCACTCCTAAAAAGAAAAGGGTTTTTTATGTCTGTTTTTCAACTTGTATTTATATATAATAAAATGAAACTTTAAGAATTGGAGATGGAAAAGCTATGAATCCTTTACAATTTAACCGTCATCGTCGTTTAAGACAAAGTGCAAATATGCGTGCCCTTGTGCGTGAAACACATTTACATACAGAAGATTTCATTTATCCGATTTTTGTTCTAGAAGGAGAAAATAAGCGTAATGAAGTTCCTTCTATGCCAGGTGTATATCAAATTTCACTAGATTATCTGCAAGCAGAAATGCAAGAAGTTGTTGATTTAGGCATTCGCTCTGTTATTGTGTTCGGTTTACCTGCTGAAAAAGATGAAGTTGGTTCTTCCGCTTATTGTGAGCGCGGAATTGTACAACGTGCCATTTCACAAATTAAAGAGCAGTTTCCAGAGCTAGTTGTTGTTGCGGATACATGTTTATGTCAATATACAAGTCACGGACATTGCGGTGTAATTGAAGACGGAACGATTGTAAACGATGCATCACTTGAATTGCTTGCGAAAACAGCAGTAAGTCAAGCGAGAGCCGGAGCGGATATTATTGCACCATCTAATATGATGGATGGGTTTGTAGCAGCTATTCGTCATGAGTTAGATGAAAATGGTTTTACGCATGTACCAGTTATGTCATACGCAGTGAAATATGCGTCTGCCTTTTACGGACCGTTTCGCGATGCTGCACATGGTGCACCGCAATTTGGTGATCGTAAAACATATCAAATGGACTCGGCAAATCGCCTAGAAGCTATTCGTGAAGCCGAATCTGATCTGATGGAAGGAGCAGACTTCTTGATTGTAAAGCCAGCGCTTTCTTATTTAGATATTATTCGTGATGTGAAAAATAACTTTAACTTCCCAGTTGTTGCATATAACGTGAGCGGTGAATACTCAATGATTAAGGCTGCAGCGCAAAATGGTTGGATTAATGAACAAGACATTGTTCTTGAAAAATTATTAAGCATGAAGCGTGCGGGAGCAGATTTAATTATCACGTATCATGCAAAAGACGCAGCGAGATGGTTACAAGAAGGGGGCGCGCGATAATGAAAAGTTTTGAGAAATCGATTGAAGCATTTGAAACAGCAAAAGATTTAATGCCGGGCGGTGTAAATAGCCCAGTGCGTGCTTTTAAATCTGTTGGTATGAATCCGTTATTTATGGAGCGTGGAAAAGGCTCTAAAGTTTATGATATTGATGGAAATGAATATATTGATTATGTACTATCATGGGGGCCGCTTATTCACGGTCATTCCAACGACCAGGTTGTGGAAGCGTTAAAAGCAGTAGTAGAAAAAGGAACAAGCTTCGGAGCGCCGACGGAAATTGAAAATAAATTAGCTCAGCTTGTAATCGACCGCGTACCGTCTATTGAGATTGTACGCATGGTGAACTCTGGGACAGAGGCGACAATGAGTGCACTTCGTTTAGCGCGCGGTTATACAGGGCGTAATAAAATTTTAAAATTTGAAGGCTGCTATCACGGACATGGTGATTCCCTTTTAATTAAAGCTGGTTCTGGTGTGGCTACGCTTGGTTTACCTGATAGCCCTGGTGTGCCAGAAGGCGTTGCGAAAAATACGATTACTGTTGCGTATAACGACTTAGAAAGCGTGAAATATGCATTTGAACAGTTTGGTGATGATATTGCGTGTATCATTGTAGAGCCAGTAGCTGGAAATATGGGTGTTGTACCACCACTTCCAGGATTTTTACAAGGTCTTCGTGATGTGACAACAGAATACGGGGCACTTCTTATTTTTGATGAAGTGATGACGGGCTTCCGTGTAGCTTATGATTGCGGACAAGGATATTTTGGAGTAACACCTGATTTAACATGTTTAGGGAAAGTAATTGGCGGCGGCCTTCCGGTCGGAGCATATGGTGGTAAAGCTGAAATTATGAAGCAAGTAGCACCGAGCGGACCAATTTATCAAGCTGGTACATTATCTGGTAATCCATTAGCGATGACTGCAGGATATGAAACGCTTGTCCAGTTAACACCAGAAAGCTATAAAGAATTTGAGCGTAAAGCTGAAATTCTTGAAAAAGGTTTACATGAAGTAGCGATCAAATATGGTGTTCCACATTGTATTAATCGCGCTGGTTCTATGGTGGGTATTTTCTTTACAGATGAAAAAGTTATCAATTATGAAACAGCAAAAGCGTCCAATTTAGAATATTTTGCGGCGTATTATCGTGAAATGGTAGAACAAGGTGTATTCTTACCACCTTCTCAGTTTGAAGGCTTGTTCTTATCAACAGCACATAGCGACGCTGATATTGAAGCAACGATTGCTGCAGCAATCGTTGCGATGTCGAAATTAAAAGGGTAAAAAGCTTTTTCTTTAGGGGAGATGAGAGGTCCTGGTCGCGTGTAGATGCGGTCAGGGCCTTTTTTTGCCACGTCCGTTGTGAAAACAAAGGGAGGGGGCGAGTGGGGGGATATTTTATTGTGGAGGGCAGTAGTTTGTCAGTTGGAAAAACAAACTGGATTTATATAAATAGCGTAACTCAATCATATATTTTATTTAGAAGTTTGGTAAGGAGTATGATTCCAGCGAAAATACACTCTTTATTACCTATAGCAAGTTATTTTCATTTTGCAGCATATAGATCGCTGTCATGAAGAGAAAAATGGACTTACACCTTGCTACCTTTCTGTGTTTTAAAGCTTTGCGCGTGGCAGGAAAAGGTCCTGACGGCTCCTATAAATAGCCAGTCCCTCTCGCCCATTTAAAAAAATGCTTTTCTGCCCTTTTTTCAGAAAGTGACTGAGTAGTTGTAATTTTTTATTCATAAAGTCTTTATTCCCCACATAAACCTGTAATGACATATAGTTTGAGAGGGGGATACGAAGTGGCAGCAGATCAACAAACTTCATTGCGGTTTTCGTTGAAAGAATCTGTATGGTTCCAAAAAGGACAGGAAGTCAGTGAATTACTTTCGATTTCATTAGATCCTGATGTTGCTATAGAAGAGCGTGAATATGAAATTGTTGTATTTGGACAGCTAGATTTGACAGGAGAATATATCCCGAAAGAAGAAACAGAGGCGTTTTCATTACGAGAATTATCACCAGCACGTACGATAGATTATGTGGAAACGCGCGATGATGGGGTAAATGAATTAGTGCATTCATTTCCATTGGAGATTTCTATTCCACGTGGTCGCGTGAAGCAAGCTGAAGATTTGTATGTAGATATTGAAGAATTTGATTATGAACTGTTAGAAAATGGTTGTTTGCAGCTTTTAGCAGATATTTCAATTCATGGATTGCGTGACGAAGAGCGTGAAATGGAAGAAGCAGTAGAAACAGTAGAAGAAGAGATACTAGAAGAAGTGGTAGAGACTGATGAATGGGAAGATTATGCTTTTGAGCCATTTCAGCTAGAAGCACGTCAAGAACCGGAGCTTGAATTAGATCAGGAGGAAGAAAGCGAAGAAGTGGAACAAAGACAACCGGAAGAACAAAGACATGAAGAAGTTGCTGCGCCGCAATTGGTCTTTGGGCACAAAGGAGCGAAAATACAACATATTGATGAGGAAGAGCAAGAAGAAGTTCTATATTCGCAGCGGGATGAAAACGCGCTATATTTAACAAAATTATTTTCAAAGCAACCACAAGATGAATTTACAAAACTACGACTATATTTTGTGCAAGAAGGTGACACGATTGAATCTGTTGCAGAGCGTTATGATACTTCCGTGCAACATTTACATCGTATCAATCAAACTGATGATTTGTATTTAACAGCAGGACAAATTTTATATATACCAGTCTCAAAGGTAAAAGCAAAGTGAGTGAAGAGAAATCTTCCTCACCTCTTTTCTGTTTCACGCTCCTGTAGAAAGGGTCGTTGTTCGTATGGGCATGGAATTACGAGAGCGCTATGCGTCTATTTTGCAGCTATATCAATTAGATCCTGAGCATATTGAGGAATATGGGAATGTAACCAAAATTTATACGAACCAAGGTCCATATGCGTTAAAAAAATTACCTCCTCAAAAATTAGAACGAAGCAATCTTATGTATTATGTTCAGTTTTTACGAGAAAAAGGATTTACGGATTTTGTCCCAATTTATCATACGAAAGATGGAAGGCACGTTTTAAATGATGGTGAGCATAGTTATTATTTAATGCCTTGGCTTGGAAGTGCAGAGAGTCAAGGAGAAGAGAATGATCAGTATCATAAAATGTTTCAAACACTTGCTATGATGCATAAAAAAACAGTGCGAGAAGAAGACGTGACAGAAGAAGCGATTCAAGGACATTTTGATACGATTTCAAATCGCTGGGAACAAGACAGCGTGTTACTAGAAGAGTTTTTAGTTGAATCAGAAGCGAAGTGGTATATGTCTCCGTTTGAATTGCAATATTGTACTTACTTTCATCAAGTGATGCGTGCTCATGAATTTGCAAAGAAACAATTTACAGAATGGCATGAAGCGATGAAAGAAAAAGAAAAAACACGTATTTCATTTACTCATGGCAATGTTTCCATGAATCATTTTCTATTCGATTATCAGCGGAACGGTTATTTTATTAGTTTAGAAGATGCGCAGTTTGCTACCCCGGTTCAAGATATTGTTCAATTTTACTCGCGCTCCTTTAACACGTATCCAATTGCAAGAAATGATCGATATGAATGGTACCAAATATACCAAAAGAATTTTGCGTTTACGAAAGAAGAAAAGCTGCTTATGCTTGCATATTTAGCGTATCCCAAACCATTTATTAAACAAGTGAATGCCTATGCAAATGCCCGAAATACTCGTAATAAAACAAAGGAGTTACATGATGTCAAAATGCTCCAGCAATCACATTGGCTTATAAGCAATATTGAATATTTCGTGGCACAGCTTCAAGCTGCTGAGCATAAAGAACAGTAAAAAAATAGCCGTAGCCTCAGGGAAGAGGTTACGGCTGATGATGAAAACGAATCGTTGCCGCGATAAAAATAGCAAGAATAACAAAATCTAAAAACGTAGGAAGCAGCAAAGTACGAATGCCTTGGAAAATCGTAAGCGGAATTGCAAAATCTGAAAACATCGTTTGTAAATTTCTCATCCAAGAAGGGGATGAGAAGTTGTACGTGCGTCTATAGCGTCGCATAATTGTCCTCCGTATTACAACCTTCTCTAGAATGGAATCATAAGAGAAGTGGAAATGTGATATTACAATATGTAGGATGGGCATCTAATGTGCTTGTGCTGCACTTTTTTTATTTTCTTTGCATATGTTATAAAAAACTTGGTTAAGCTTATTGACGATTGCGCATTTCTTTTTTAGACTATAAGGTATATTATAATTTTAAAACGTATATATAAATGCGTTGATAGGGAAGAGTACAACGTCCTACATCTTCAGAGAGGGAAATCAATTGCTGTGAGATTTCTTAGATGGTAGTGTTGGAAGGTCGCCCTTGAGCAGTTTCTTTGAACTCGCAGTGAAAGTAGGAGAAACCGGGTAACCCGTTACAGATGTTAAGTGTACAGGTGTAGTGTATCTATTTACGCCTGTAAAAAAAGGTGGTACCACGATCTCCGTCGTCCTTTTGGATGAGGGAGTTTTTTATTTTTTTGAGGAGGGAAAAATATGTCAAACACGGAAAAAAATTTACCAACTAAATATGATCATATGTCCGTTGAAGAAGGCCGTTATAAATGGTGGCTTGAAGGCAAATATTTCGAAGCAAAAGGAGATGCGGAAAAACAGCCGTATACAATTGTAATCCCGCCTCCAAACGTAACAGGTAAACTGCATTTAGGTCATGCATGGGATACAACACTTCAAGATATTTTAACACGTACAAAGCGTATGCAAGGATACGATGTATTATGGCTTCCTGGTATGGACCATGCGGGTATCGCAACGCAAGCGAAAGTAGAAGGGAAACTTCGTGAAGAAGGTATTTCACGTTACGATCTTGGCCGTGAGAAATTCCTTGAAAAAGCATGGGAATGGAAAGAAGAATACGCGAATCACATTCGCGAGCAATGGGGAAAAGTTGGTTTAGGATTAGATTACTCTCGTGAGCGCTTTACATTAGACGAAGGTTTATCTGATGCGGTTAATAAAGTATTCGTTCAATTATACGAAAAAGGCTTAATTTATCGCGGAGAATATATTATTAACTGGGATCCAGCAGCGCGCACTGCCCTTTCTGATATTGAAGTAATTCATAAAGATGTGCAAGGTGCATTCTACCATATGAACTATCCATTAACAGACGGTTCTGGTCACATTCGCCTTGCAACAACTCGTCCGGAAACAATGCTTGGTGATACAGCAGTAGCAGTTCATCCAGAAGATGATCGTTACAAACATTTAATCGGTAAAACAGTTACACTTCCAATCGTAGGCCGTGAGATTCCGATTATCGCTGACGAGTACGTAGAAAAAGATTTCGGTACAGGTGTTGTGAAAATTACACCAGCTCACGATCCGAATGACTTCGAAGTAGGTAACCGCCATGACTTACCACGCATTCTTGTAATGAACGATGACGGCACAATGAACGAAAAAGCTGGTAAGTATAACGGTATGGACCGTTTTGAATGCCGTAAGCAATTAGTAAACGACTTGCAAGAAGCAGGTGTATTAGTAGAAATTGAGCCGCATATGCATGCGGTTGGTCATAGTGAGCGTAGCGGAGCCGTTGTTGAACCTTACTTATCAACACAATGGTTCGTAAAAATGGCACCACTTGCTGAAAAGGCAATTGAGCTTCAACAAAAAGAAGAGGAAAAAGTAACGTTCGTACCAGAGCGTTTTGAAAACACATATTTACGCTGGATGGAAAACATTCATGACTGGTGTATTTCTCGTCAATTATGGTGGGGACACCGCATCCCAGCTTGGTATCATAAAGAAACTGGTGAAGTATACGTAGGTACAGAAGCGCCAGCGGATATTGAAAATTGGAATCAAGATAATGATGTACTTGATACATGGTTTAGTTCAGCGTTATGGCCATTCTCTACACTAGGTTGGCCAAACGAAGATGCAGCGGATTTCAAGCGTTATTATTCAACAGACGCTCTTGTAACTGGTTATGATATCATCTTCTTCTGGGTATCTCGTATGATTTTCCAAGGGTTAGAGTTTACAGAACAGCGTCCATTTAAAGACGTATTGATTCACGGTCTTGTTCGCGATGAGCAAGGACGTAAAATGAGTAAATCTCTTGGTAACGGTATTGATCCAATGGAAGTTATTGAGAAGTACGGTGCAGATGCAATGCGCTTCTTCTTATCAACAGGAAGTGCGCCGGGCCAAGATTTACGCTTTAGCATGGAGAAGGTAGAATCTACTTGGAACTTCATTAATAAAATTTGGAACGCATCTCGTTTCGTATTAATGAACATGGATGACATGAAATATGAAGATATTGATTTAACTGGTGAAAAATCAGTTGCAGATAAATGGATTTTAACTCGTTTAAACGAAACGATTGAAAGTGTGACACGTAACATGGATAAATATGAACTAGGTGAAGTTGGCCGTGCATTATACAACTTCATTTGGGATGATTTCTGTGACTGGTACATTGAAATGGCGAAGCTTCCGCTATATGGCGAAGATGAAGCAGCGAAGAAAACAACTCGTTCTGTTTTAGCATACGTACTAGATCAAACAATGCGCCTGTTACATCCGTTCATGCCATTCGTAACAGAGAAGATTTGGCAACATTTACCTCATGAAGGTGAATCTATTACAGTAGCAGCGTGGCCAACAGTTCGCGAAGATTTACAAGACAAAGAAGCAGCGGCAGAAATGCACCTTCTTGTTGATATCATTCGCTCTGTTCGTAACATTCGTGCTGAAGTAAATACACCAATGAGCAAAAAAGTTCAAATGCAAATCAAAGCAAAAGACGAAATAGTACTAGCTCAGCTTACGAAAAACAGCTCTTACATTGAGCGCTTCTGTAATCCAAGTGAATTAACAATTCAAACGAATTTACAAGCGCCGGAAAAAGCGATGACAGCAATTGTATCAGGTGCAGAGCTATTTTTACCACTAGCTGATCTGATCAACCTTGATGAAGAAAAAGCACGTCTTGAAAAAGAACTTGAGAAGTTCGATAAAGAAGTAGAACGTGTACAGAAGAAACTTTCCAATCAAGGATTCGTAGCAAAAGCTCCGGCGGCAGTTATTGAAGGAGAACGCGCGAAAGAGCAAGATTACTTAGAAAAACGCGAAGCAGTTCGCCAACGTCTAGCAGATCTGCAAAAATAAAGTGAAACTTTAATCAGTGGGGAGCTTCATCCCCCACTGATTATTAGCCCTCACCAATCGGGGTAAATTATTTTAAATAACGAACCACGGCAAAGATTGTCCTATTTGAGTATAATAGGGCTAAAGCAATCTTTTGCTTTGGTTCGTTTTTTGATGGAAAGGGGAATGGCATACGTGATACAGACATATGAAGAGGCAATCGGCTGGATTCATAGCCGTTTGAAATTTGGTATAAAACCAGGTTTAGAGCGCATGGAGTGGATGTTAGAGGAACTTGGAAATCCGGAGCGTCATATAAAATGTGTTCATCTTGCGGGAACGAATGGAAAAGGTTCTACGCTCACATATATGCGTTATATGTTACAGGCGGCAGAGTACAAAGTAGGGACATTTACTTCTCCGTACATTGAAACATTTAATGAACGGATTAGTGTGAATGGTGTACCGATTGCAGATCAAGAAATTGCAAATCTTGTAAATGTGGTCAAACCTGTTGTGGAAAAGTTAGATGAAACAAATTTAGGTGAAGCGACAGAATTTGAAATTATTACTGTTATGTCTCTTTATTATTTTGGAAAGATGAATATGTGTGACATCGTCTTATTTGAGACAGGGCTTGGAGGGCGATTCGATTCGACGAATGTCATTCACCCTGTGCTAACAATTATTACAAATATTGGACGCGATCATATGCATATTTTAGGAGATACATTAGAAGCGATTGCATTTGAAAAGGCGGGAATAATAAAATCAGGTGTTCCTATTCTAACTGGTGTACAGCAAAACGAAGCGTTAGAAGTCATCCGTACAGCTGCTAATAGAAAACGTTCTAACTTATATGAATTAGGAAAGCAAATTCAAGTAGAACATCATTCTTCAGAGAAAGAAGGAGAACGATTTACATTCACGTCTCCATTCCATACTTACGAAGATCTTTTCATTTCCATGAAAGGCCAGCACCAAGTGAATAATGCTGCGCTGGCACTTATGGCGATGTCATACTTAAACGTATATCAAGCATTTTTAATTGATGAAGAGCATATTCGAAAAGGATTAGCTGAAGCGTATTGGATTGGACGTTTTGAGCAAATTTCTACTCACCCGCATGTCATTATTGATGGAGCACACAATCCAGAAGGCATACATAGCCTTGTAGAAACTGTTCGTGCACATTATAGTGACAAACGAATTATTATTTTATTTACAGCACTTGGGGACAAGCAGCTAGATGAAATGGTTGGACAATTAGAAACAATTGCGGATGAAATGATTTTTACAACGTTCCAGTTTGATCGTGCTATCTCTGCCGAGGCTCTTGCTGCCCATTCAAAGCGAGAATCAAAACATATTTTTGAAAATTGGCAGGAAGCGATTAGTAGGGCAATGGATTCTTTACAAGAAGAGGATGTTTTCTTATTAACAGGTTCTCTTTACTTCATATCATTCGCTCGTAAATATGTGGTTCAAAAAACTAGACAGAAATAAGCTGTCTAGTTTTTTGTTCTACAAATAAAGACGTAAGCATACATATAAGATAACAATATAGGATAATTTGGCGAATCTCTTTGACAAGTATCTCGTTTTTTTTTGAAACGAGTATGATACGATGCTGGCAATGATAAGAAGTAAGGAGTGGGGGTATGGACAAACAATCGCGACCAATTTCAATTAAAGTGAATGGAACGGAAGCAAATTATATAGAGAAGAAGGAAGATGAAACAAAAAAAGAAGAATTTGATTGGATGCTCCCGGAGAATACGGTGACAAATAATGTTGTGTCGTTTCAAAAACATCCAGCATCTATACGTAAAGGAAAAAAAGGATGGAGTAATAGGCTTGTTTTCACTGTATCTACGGCGATTGTAATTGGGACAGGGTTTGGAATGGGAATGCTACACTTACTAACGGGACAAGAAGCGGTTCGCGAAACAACAGCACCAGCAGCAAATGTTACAGAGAAAAAAGAAACAAAAAAACCGACAAATGAGAAACCAGCACCACAGGCTTTAGCGCCGCTGACGATTTATTTTGTGCAGGGCGGGGTCTTTTCTTCGAAAGAAAAGGGACAGGCATCATTAAAGGAGTTACAAGAAAATGGAGTCCCTGGAGCAGTTATGCAGTCAGGGGATAAATATTTACTCGTTCTTGGGATGGCACATGATGAGCAATCTGTTATGCAGCTAATTACGCAATATAAACAAAAAGATATGTCAGTTGTGAAAAAGAAATGGGAGATTACAGATCAAGCGCTTTTAAAACAGGATCAAGAGTATGGAGCGCTTTTGGAAAAGCTGCAATCGTTGTTTGGAAAACTATTGCAACAAACCGCTACATTGCAGTCCGGGAATAAAATAAGTAAAACAGATATAGAACAAATTGAAAATGAATGGAAAGCAATAAAAAAGGAAGAGGCAGCACTAAAGCAGGATGACATAAAAAAATTGTTTACATATGCATCAGTAGCTGTGCAAACACTACAAGAGGGAAAACAAGATATGGAAACGATGACGAAATTACAGCAAGTGTTAGTGGATAGCTTCCTTTCTTATGAAAAAATAGTTTCACAAAAAAACAAAAACGTATAATAATTAGATGAGATTTAAATCACCATCAGTACGTGGTGCTTTTTTCTAATATTTACTCGTATGGAAGAAAGGAAAAGCAAGGTTGTGCTTTTGCCTTTCTTTTGTATTTTTTTTAAAGAAAAATGATATTTTTAAAATTTGAGGAGAATCTATACATTTAGTATGGTTATGATGTATCTTCCTGCTAATTTTAAAAGTGAAAGGAGAACGTATGAAAAAACTTATTTTAGCGTCTGGTTCACCAAGACGTAAAGAATTACTTGAGCTTGTGGAGATGCCATTTGAGGTTGTAGTTAGCGATGTAGAAGAAACGATTGGTGCATATTCATCACCGCATGATATCGTAATGTCACTTGCGTTGCAAAAAGCATCTGCCGTAGCAAAGGATTACGAAGATTGTGTTGTGCTTGGGGCTGATACAATTGTTACTTTCGAATCGCGTATTCTAGGAAAACCAGAGGATGAGAGTGAAGCGAAAGAAATGTTACGGTTCTTATCAGGAAAAACTCATGAGGTGTATACAGGAGTTGCTCTTATTTCAAAAGAAAAAACAGTGACATTTTATGAGCGTGCAGAAGTAACGTTTTGGGAATTAACTGAAGAAGAAATTCATGCATATGTGCAAACGAAAGAACCGCTTGATAAAGCAGGTAGCTATGGGATACAGGGAAAAGGTGCAATTTTTGTTCAGCATATACAAGGTGATTATTATGCGATTGTTGGCTTGCCGATCGCACGTGTTGTGCGCGAGTTGAAACAATTTAATATGTAAAGGAGGCTAGAATATGAGCTGCATTCGTGATGTTGTGAAAGAAGATCAACCACGGGAGCGTTTATTGCTAGAAGGAGCAAGCAGCTTATCAAACACAGAACTTCTCGCTATATTACTTCGAACAGGTTCAAAAGAGGAGTCGGTCTTAACATTAGCAAACCGAATTTTGCATTATTTTGATGGATTACGAATGTTAAAGGATGCAACAATTGAAGAGATGACAAGCATTCATGGCGTTGGGGTGGCAAAAGCCTCCCAACTTATTGCTGCTTTTGAACTTGGACGAAGAATGGTACGCTTAGAGTATCAAAATAGATATAGTATTCGTAATCCAGAAGATTGCGCACGTTATATGATGGAAGAGATGCGCTTTTTACAGCAGGAACATTTTGTATGTTTATATTTAAATACGAAAAATCAAGTGATGCATCGACAAACAGTATTTATTGGAAGTTTGAATGCCTCGATTGTGCATCCGCGCGAGATCTTCAAGGAAGCATTTCGCCGCGCTGCTGCCTCTATTATTTGTCTTCATAATCATCCTTCGGGCGTGCGCCTGCAAGGTGCGTAATTTTAGCGTTTTCTTAGAAAACTAGGACTCCTTACAATGTTCTATGGTCAGCATCTTACCTTGAGGGGAAACCTATAGAGGGAACATAGCATGATGTGAAAAGGAGAAAAGACGACAAAACTATCTAATGTCGAGTCAGTTCTTCAGACCAAGTGATGTATGGTAAAAGCTACACTGCTTGAATCCTAGACGAATGAGCGATGGGTGCGCCGTTGTCTACGATAGTTAACAGGCAATGAGGACAAAATGGGAGACATATCTCCGCTATGTCTGCTGGGTATCGCCAGAGCCCTGTCCATAGTAAGGTTTGTCCTTCAATCCTCCACTAGAGGAAACCGTCGAAAGGGATACCTAACCATCACGTATCTAAAATTATGTCATAATGCAGGGATTATCTAAGTGCAAGCGCCAATTGGCTATTAGACATAGGTCTATGAAAATTGCATATGGTAACGGAGTCCTCGTAGTACCCAACGTTTGCTTGTAATGAGTTTAGCAGGGGGAAGGGGGACAGGTTGATGTTAACGTCAATGATAAAGGAGTCATGAATATGGCAACAAATCCATTTCATCAGTTGGACGTTATAAGGAAAGCTTCTCAAAATGGTAAACCAATAACGGATTGTTACCGTCTCATGTATAAAAAAGAACTATGGATTGAAGCATATGCAAAGCTATATCCGAATGCTGGGAACCTAACAAAAGGAACATCTGAAGAAACAATCGATGGTTTTAGCTTACAAAAGATTGATGAAATCATTGACCAACTCAAGAATGGAGCATTTCGTTTTGCACCTGTAAGAAGAGTTTATATTCCAAAAGCAAATGGCAAAAAGAGGCCTCTAGGAGTTCCTAACTTTAAAGATAAGTTGGTACAGGAAGTAATGAGAATGATTTTAGAAAATGTTTATGAACCGACATTCTCTGATAACTCTCACGGGTTTAGAGAAGGGAGAAGCTGTCATACAGCACTGTCTCAAATCAAGAATACGTGGAAAGGGTTAACATGGTGCATTGAAGGAGATATTAAAGGCTTCTTCGACCATATTGACCATACCGTACTAGTAAATCTTATCTCAAAGAAAATAAATGATCGCCGTTTCCTGCTCCTTATTCATAATGCACTTACTTGTGGCGTAATGGAAAATTGGATTTACCATAAGACATATAGCGGTACACCACAAGGCGGTATTATTTCTCCCTTATTAGCTAACATTTATCTTCATGAGTTTGATTTGTTCATGGGAAAACAAATGAAGAATTTCGAAAAAGGAAATATTAGGGCGAGAAATAAAGAATACGTTGCGATTCGTTCAGATATCAGAACCCTTTCACAAAAGGTTAAGAAACTTGATGAAAGAAACGGACATGAATTGTGGATAGGGCGAGCAGACCTTGTAAACAACATTCAAGAACTGAAATCGAAGCAAATAAAAATTTCATCAATAGACCCTATGGATAATAATTATCAAAGAATGAAATATGTTCGTTACGCTGATGATTTCGTAATTGGGATAGCTGGTTCTAAACAAAGTGCATGGAATGTTAAGGAAAGGATTAAACATTTTCTTAAAGAGGAACTCCGCCTTGATCTAAGTGAAGAAAAAACACTCATAACATATCTTGAGAATCCAATATCTTTCTTAGGTTACGAATTTCGCAGATGGAATGAAGTGAAGGTCAAAAGGGTTACGTATAAGAATCAAAACCACCCATTGAAGAAGAGAACACTCTCAGGTGCAATAAAGCTAGAGATCCCAGAGAAGAAAATCAATGAATTTGCTGTCAAAAACGGATATGGAAACTTAGATAACTTCAAAATTGTACATCGGACAAAATTAATAAATAACTCGGAATTGGAAATTTTGCACACGTATAACGCTGAACTACGAGGAATCGCAAACTACTACAAGCTAGCGAATAATTATCATCATTTAGATAAGATGTTTTATTTAGCAGAGAGTAGTTTCATTAAAACCATAGCTAATAAACGTAGAAGCACCTCAATGAAAGTGGCTACAAGCATGAGAACCCACAAACAAGGAGTACTTTGTTTAGCAAGAAAAGATAAACAAGGTAATGAAAGACTTCATCAGTTTGTGAAATTAAAAGACCTGCCGAAACATAAAGGTGCGATTAAAGCTGATACACCAGAAATAGACTCATACGTGAATACGATGAAATATTCTAGGCGAACAGAATTTGAAAAGCGTTTGTTGGCTAATAAATGTGAAGCGTGCGGTGCAACAGAAGGTCAGATGGAAGTTCATCACATTAGAAAACTAAAGGACTTGAAAAAGAAACGAAATTTAAAGTATTTGGACAAGATTATGATTGAACGACAAAGGAAAACGATCGTCCTATGCTTTAAATGCCATCATGACCATCATGAGAAGCAAATTTCGATTAGTCAACTGGCGAGCCGTATACAGTGAAAGCTGTACGTACGGTTCTGAGGAGGGGACTGTGAGACCTATTTGGGTAACCAAATAAGGCGCATGCTCTCTATCCTACGACCCCACGCCAAGCAGAGAAGATATTGAAGTCACGAAAAGACTTGTAGAATGCGGGAAAATTATTGGGATTGAAATTCTCGATCATAGTGTGCGTTGTTCCTAGACAATCTGCGTAGAAATACGCAACAAAGCTAGGCAAAGGTACTTACCTTTGAACTTTACGCTTGAATAGGTTGGTGAAATTCCAACTCATTGTTAAATGTTGGTGACAATGCTCTGAAACTCCGACGTGCATAAATGGTTAACTACATTTGTGTACGAAGCTCGGTAAAGGCGCTGAAAAACAGACCTGAGAAGTGGTTAGTGAAGTAAGCGGGAGGCTATAAGACCATCATGCTGACTCGCCAGGAATCCTCGTATGTACGGCTCGTAAAGGTAGAAGGAAACGAATTGAAGTTTCTTGCTTCTGTAAAAGAAGTTTAATCGTGGGTTTTGTATTTGTGGTTGCAAAATCTATACTAATCCAATAATGGAATAGTGTCTTGCGTCCTACCAACAGCGGGCAAAAAGATGGTTAACGGGTCAAAGAGGACAGCTAAAATGGTAACGGAAAGCTAAAGCGTAAGGAACAGCGGAACCATAGAGGATGATGATAAGGGGAGTTAAACTCAATGCATCTAAATTGGAGGAAATGACAATTGAATCTATGGGACAGCAGCCCGTAGTAGTGACGAAATTTCTGTAATGGGAATGGAGCGAAGGGGCATAGTCAGTCCAATTATAAAGTTAAACCAATTTGTTAGGGAAGCCGTTTGAGCACACCTGATTAAAACCTTGCATTCTCCCAATAAGGAGGAATCGCAATGGAACAAGAATCTAACTATCTAAAATCTGAACAAGAATTAAAAGATAAACAGGACGAATTATATAATAAAAGTTTCGAAAGTATAAAACAAAAGGGACAATCGTCTGGACACAAAAATTTATTGGAACTAATGACAAGTGAAGTCACGATACTAACGGCTATCCATCGTATTAAAGCGAATAAGGGAAGTCGTACGGCTGGAAGTGACCACAAATTAATGAAACCAGACATTCTTCAAAAAGATTACCCAAAAGTCGTACAACTCGTACAAGAAAGCTTTCGGAATTATCGTCCAGAACCTATTAAAAGAAAGTACATTCCAAAATCAAATTCCAAAGAGTTACGCCCATTAGGAATACCAAGTGTTATCGACCGAGTTATACAGGAGTGTGTTCGTTTAATTATTGAACCAATTCTTGAGGCACAGTTTTTCCATCATTCATATGGATTCAGACCGATGAGAGATTCCAGTATGGCATTAGTTCGAACAACTGACATCGTTCATATCACGGGACACTATTGGATTATCGAAGGAGATATTAGCAAATTCTTCGATTGTGTTAACCATACGATTCTCATTAAGAAATTATGGAATATGGGAATTAGGGATAGACGAGTCCTCATGATAATTAAAGCAATGTTGAAAGCTGGGATCATGGATGAATTAAAAGAGAACCCAATTGGTACACCTCAAGGAGGAATCATCTCTCCGCTACTCGCAAATGCTTATCTACACACATTTGACCAATGGGTAACAAGAGAATGGGAAAATAAGAAAACAAACTATCCGTATGCACAAAAGTCCAAACAGTTCGAAAGATTACGGAAAACAACACGCTTAAAAGAAACTTATTTGGTAAGATATGCAGACGATTGGGTACTCATAACGAACTCTAAATGGAATGCGGAGAAATGGAAGTACAGAATAACAAAATATCTAAAAGAGCGGTTGAAATTGACATTGTCAGAAGAAAAGACGCTCATAACAGATATACGAAGACGACCAATTAAATTTCTTGGCTTTGAAATCAAGGCAATCAAGGGCAAGGCGAAAAATGGACATATTCTCGTCAGTAAGCCAAATCAACAACGGTTAAAAGATAAGGTAAATGAGATTCATAAAACGATTAAGAAAATCAAAAAAGCAACACGGAAAGAAGACCTGATTCACTGGATTAATCTCATCAACTCTAAGATTAGAGGGCTAATTCAATATTACGAATGTACAACGAAAGTGAATGTGTACATGAAAAAGTATGTTGATAAACTCCACTATGCGGCATATTTAAAACTCCGAAGGCATGGAGGTTATAAAATACCTGCAAAACAAGTGGACAATCTACGGTCAGCCCACGAAAAGTACGAAACCAAAATACCAATGGTTGAATACAACGAATTGAAAATAGGTGTCACAAGGCTAGATTTTTGTAGGTGGAAAAAGCCTAAAAATAAAAGTCCTAGCGAAACACCGTACACCGAACGGGGTAGACAAATTTATATGAGCCGAACTAATAAAAAGCCTGTTAAAGTAAGAGCGGATGAGCTCCTCAGCTTGAATTGGTCCAAGATTATCAAAATCGGACATAAAGGGAAATTGTACAACTTTGAATATTTTATGAATCGAGCCTATGCCTTTAACCGTGATAAAGGAAGATGTCGAGTATGTAAAGAGTTACTTCAGGGGGATGATGTACACATACACCATGTCAACCCAAAACTCCCCATAGAAGAAGTAAATCGAGTTCCTAACCTTGCATCCATGCATGAACATTGCCATCAAATGATTCACAGTTCAAAAGATTATTCCATGGTCGGAAAAGTAACTTGGGAAAAGGTTCTAGGTTTTAGAGAAAAATTGGGATTAACGTAAATAATTGAATTGATGGAACGCCGTATGAGGTGAAAGTCTCACGTACGGTGTGAAGTGGGGGAAAAGAAGTCCAAACGAGTAAAGTCGTGGTTTTTTCTTACCTATCACTATTTATTATTGGTGACCATAAATTCGTCAGTTTAAAAGATAAAGGTCATATTTAAGACTATTTTTTTTCTTTATTTTGTTTTATAATGTGAGTTATGAGTTTTTTGTAGGCTTTCGTCTACACTATAACAAAGAACATGTAAAAACGTTATGTTTTATATAAATATAATAATGTTAAAAGAAAAATGAGCAATTTGTCAAAATTAGAAAGGAAGATATAGAATATGTTTGGATTTGGTGGTTTTACTCGTGACCTTGGGATAGACTTAGGAACAGCGAATACGCTTGTATACGTAAAAGGGAAAGGTGTCGTTGTACGCGAGCCATCTGTTGTGGCATTGCAAACAGACACAAAGCAAATTGTTGCAGTTGGTAACGATGCAAAACAAATGATTGGTCGTACACCTGGAAATGTTGTGGCACTTCGTCCGATGAAAGACGGTGTTATCGCTGATTATGAAACAACAGCAACAATGATGAAATATTATATTCAACAAGCACAGAAATCAAATGGTTTCTTCTCTCGTAAGCCATATGTAATGGTATGTGTGCCATCTGGTATTACAGCTGTTGAAAAACGTGCGGTAATCGATGCAACTCGTCAAGCAGGTGCACGTGATGCATACCCAATTGAAGAACCATTTGCAGCAGCAATTGGTGCAAACCTACCTGTTTGGGAACCAACAGGAAGTATGGTTGTAGATATCGGCGGTGGTACAACAGAAGTAGCGATTATTTCTCTTGGCGGTATTGTAACAAGCCAATCAGTTCGTGTTGCTGGTGATGAGATGGACGATGCGATTATTCAGTACATTAAGAAAAGTTACAATTTAATGATTGGGGAACGAACTTCAGAAGCATTAAAATTAGAAATCGGTTCTGCTGGTGAGCCAGACGGTGTTGAGCCAATGGATATTCGTGGTCGTGACTTAGTAACTGGATTACCAAAAACAGTATCAATTCGCCCAGAAGAAATTGCATCAGCGTTAAAAGATACTGTAGATGCAATTGTTGAGTCTGTAAAAAATACATTAGAAAAAACTCCGCCAGAATTAGCGGCGGATATTATGGATCGTGGTATTGTTTTAACAGGTGGCGGTGCATTGCTTCGTAATTTAGATAAAGTAATTAGCGAAGAAACAAATATGCCAGTTCTTGTTGCAGAAAACCCATTAGATTGCGTAGCAATTGGAACAGGTAAAGCGTTAGATAACATCGACCTTTTCAAAAATGCTCGATAAAATCCATTACTTCGACATAAAAAATTAGTGAATTTAAGAGGGTGTGAACGTGCCACAGTTTTTCTTAAACAAAAGATTAATTGTTTTATTAGTTAGTATTATTCTTCTCGTGGCATTGATCGGAATCTCATTGAAAGAACGGAAAAATCTAACGTGGCCAGAGCAGTTTGTAAAGGATACCGTGGGAGTTGTAGAACGTGTATTTCAAAAGCCAGCGAATTATGTTGCCGGATTCTTTGAGAACGTAGAAGATGTAAAGCGCACGTATGAAGAAAATAAAGAATTAAAATCAAAATTGGACAAGTATGCAGAGCTGTCCGTAAAAGTAAAAGAATTAGAAAAAACAAATGAAGAACTTCGTGATATTCTTGGAAAAAAAGATACACTTAGTGACTTTAAACCGATTCAAGCAACTGTTATTGCTCGCAATCCAGATAAATGGAATGATTTAATCGGGATTGATAAAGGTGCACAACAAGGTATTCAAAAAGATGCGGCTGTTATTACATCAAAAGGTTTAATTGGAAAAGTGAAAAGTGTTTCACAGTTTACTTCAACAGTTGAGTTAATCAGCTCATTAAACCGAACAAATCGTATTTCAGCTGTTGTCCGAGGAGATAGTAATATTTTCGGATTAATTGAAGGGTATGATAAAGAGAAGCAGCAACTTGTTTTCACAAAAATCCCATCTGGTGTGAAAGTAGAGAAGGATCAAACAGTTGTAACTTCTGGTCTTGGCGGTGTGTTCCCAGATGGATTGGTTATTGGACAAATCGTTGAGGTAACAGCGGATGAGTACGGACTAACACAAACAGCTTATATTAAGCCAGCAGCAGACTTAAGTGATGTTAGCAATGTTATGGTTGCCAAACGGACTATGTCGACAGTAGATTTAGGGAAATAGGAGGGGGAAGAGATGGAGATTTTAAAAAAAGCGATTCTTCCTCTTCTACTTCTTTTTGTATTTGTATTGGAGAATATGTTTTCTACTATTGTTCCAACTGGTCTTTTTTGGAAGAACACAATTGTAGCACCGCATTTTTTAATGATTGTTTTATGCTTTATTGCAATTTACTTTAATTCTGTACATGGTATTTACTATGGATTATTATTTGGTTTTTTGTTTGATATCGTACATACAGAATTAGTTGGTGTGTATATATTTGCTTATCCAATTTTAGTGTATCTTGTTTATCAGGCAATGCGAATTCTACAAGTGAACCTTTTTATCGTGTTCTTTATTGTATTAGCGAGCATTGCTGCACTAGAGTATTATGTGTATGGATTTTTGACGTTAATTGGTCGTGTTCATATGTCAACGCATATCTTTTTTACAGATCGTCTTCTTCCGACGCTGTTGTTGAACGGAATTTTTTTACTGCTGTTTTGCTTCCCACTGCAACGATATCTTTTACGTCTTTCAGACGCTATGGAAGAAAAAGAAAAAAGGATTTTCTGATTTTATGTCGAATTAAATCGGTGGGGTGAGCATTGGTGACAGAAAAAAAGCAACAAAATGTGACTATAAAAGGAACGAAAGATGGTTTAGCATTACATCTGGATGATTCCTGTTCATTTCGTGAATTGCTGCAAGAACTTGACGAAAAGCTTTCCACTCATTATTACGAGGGGGATGGCCGCTCTTTAATTGAAGTGCAGGTTAAGGTTGGAAATCGTTATGTAACAGAGGTCCAACAAGAAGAGTTGCGATCGTTAATTCGGAATAAAAAGAATTTAGTCGTAGATTCTATTGAGAGCGATGTTATAACGAAAGAACAAGCGTTGGCATGGAAAGAAGAAACAGAAGTTGTTTCTGTTTCAAAAATTGTTCGCTCAGGTCAAATATTGCATGTAAAAGGCGATTTATTATTGATTGGAGATGTGAATCCAGGCGGTACGGTTATCGCTGGAGGAAATATTTTTATTATTGGAGCATTACGAGGAATTGCACATGCTGGATATTATGGGGATGCAGAAGCTGTTATAGCAGCTTCTGTTATGAATCCAATGCAGCTTCGGATTAGCGATGTGACAACGCGCGCTCCTGAGGAGAAAGAAGACGGGGCGGAAGGGGCAGAATGTGCCTACATTAATGAGAACAATCACATTGTTGTCGATCGCATTCAACTTCTCACTCATCTTAGACCTAATTTAACAAGGTTAGAAAGGGGAATTGTATAGCTGTGGGAGAGGCAATAGTTATTACATCTGGAAAAGGCGGAGTAGGTAAAACTACAACGTCTGCAAATATTGGTACAGCCTTGGCGTTATCTGGGAAAAAAATATGTTTAATTGATACAGATATTGGCCTGCGAAATTTAGACGTAGTAATGGGATTAGAAAACCGTATTGTATATGATCTTGTTGATGTTGTTGAAGGACGTTGTCGTTTACCTCAAGCTCTTATTCGAGATAAGCGCTTTGATGAACTTTATTTATTACCTGCAGCACAAACGAGTGACAAGTCGGCAGTAACACCCGAACAAATGGAAGAATTAATACAACAATTACGTCAAGATTATGATTATATATTAATTGATTGCCCAGCCGGTATTGAACAAGGTTTTAAAAACGCTGTGGCAGGTGCTGATAAAGCAATTGTTGTGACAACGCCAGAAGTATCTTCAATGCGTGATGCTGATCGGATTATCGGACTATTGGAAAAAGAAGATATCGAGCCGCCTAAGTTAATTATCAATCGTGTCCGCAGTCATATGCTACATGAGCAAGATATGTTGGATGTAGATGAAATTGTACGTACCTTGTCTATTGAATTACTTGGGATCGTTGAAGATGATGATGCGGTGATTCGAGCAACAAATACAGGAGAGCCTGTAGCATTGCAGCCGAGTGGAAAGGCATCCATTGCTTATCGAAATATAGCAAGACGTTTGCTTGGAGAAAATGTGCCATTGCAACCGCTTGAAAATGAAAAAAAATCAGTATTTACGAAAATGAAAAAATTCTTCGGAATACGTTAAGAGCACTTCGCATATATGTGGAGTGCTTTTTTTTGTTTTAAGGGTAGCTGCCCGTATACGATCTGACCTTCTAGGAGAAAAGCATTCCCATGAATATCTTTCCCGGACAACTCATACATATGTACAAACTGATGGAAAGAGGAAGGGGTCAGGATGAGAAATAAACGAGTAGAAGAAATTAAAAAGCGTATTGAGAAGAGAAAAGCGCAGCAGGAAAGAGAGGATGAAGTGTTTTTATATGAAGAACAAGACTATATACCGCTTCTTGTTGAGGAAGGAGAAAAGACAAAGCCTATCTTCCGAAAAGAAATATTTCTCTTTAAGCTGCTGCTATCTGCTATTCTTGTTCTTGTCGTAGCCATCTTATTTAAAAACACAACAAATTCTTTTGAAGGCTCACGTACAGTGGTTAAACAAGTGATGAAAGAAGAATTTCAATTTGCATCTGTGTCGAAGTGGTACGAATCAAAGTTTGGAAAACCGCTATCTTTTTTACCTTCTAGTGAAAAGAAAACGCCCCAGAAAGAAAAGAATTACGCTGTTCCTGCTTCAGGAAAAGTAACGCAAAGTTTTCAGGCAAACGGACAAGGTGTGTTTGTACAAACAGACGCGAATGCTGTTGTGGAATCAGTTAATGAGGGCGTTGTTGTCTCGATTGGTCAAAAAGAGGAGTTTGGAAATATAGTTGAAATCCAACATGCAGATGGTACGGAATCTTGGTACGGAAATTTAAGAGAAACATCAGTTAAGCTATATGATTATGTAGCAAAAAAGCAAAAAGTTGGAACAGTTGCAAATGGGAAATTTTATTTTGCGTTCAAAAAGAATGAAAAATTTATTGATCCAATTCAGGTGATTTCATTTGAATAAATATAGTGAGATTTTTTCAAAGATTACCATTCATCCGCTGTTTTGGGGAGTTATAGCAATTGCGGTTTTTACAGCTCGTTTTAAAGAGGTGCTTATTTTATTTTTCATTGTCTTTATTCATGAATTAGGTCATGCGATAGCAGCCGCTCATTTTAAATGGCGCATTAAACAAATTCAGCTCTTGCCATTTGGCGGGGTAGCTGAACTTGATGAGCATGGGAATAAGCCGTTAAAAGAAGAAATGATTGTTATTATAGCAGGGCCTGTTCAACATGTATGGATGGTAGGGGCCGCCTATTTATTGTACACGGTAGGCTGGATAGGAGAAACCTTTTACAATTTTTTTCTGTGGAACAATATGACCATCTTATTTTTTAATTTATTACCGATTTGGCCTCTAGATGGAGGGAAAATTGTACTAAACGTATTATCGCATCGCTTTCCATTTTTACAAGCGCACAATATTATGATGAGAATTTCAATTGTATGTTTTAGTGCTATATTAGGGCTACAGCTCTTTTGGAATGGAAAGAATGCAATGATGTGGGCGTTACTTCTTTATTTAGCATTTTCTTTATTTCAAGAGTGGAAGCAACGTCGTTATGCATTTATGCGTTTTTTATTAGAGCGGTATTACGGAAAGAAACGAGAAATTGCCAAGGTTACAGCAATTACAGTTCAACGGGAAACGAGTTTGTATCACATTTTTACACAGTTTCGAAGGGGATATAAGCATTCAATTATTATAAATGGAGATCATAAAAATCAATACATGTTAGATGAAAATGAATTGCTTTACGCATATTTTACAGAAAAAAGAACAGCATCATCTGTAGAAGAGTTAATTGGTTAGTGTTGACGATAACACTAACCTTTTATATGGTATAAAAAAAGGATAAAAGAGAGGAATTGACTTTGAAGAAGCTATACATAAATTACATCGGTTCGGAAAAGCGAGTTGCTGTTGAAGAAGAGAAAGAAGTTGTAGAACTCTTCTGGCAACGAAATGAACAAGAACAAATTGTTGGAAATATATACATTGGTCGCGTCATGCGAACAATCGCAGGAATGAATGCTGCTTTTGTCAATATTGGCTTGGAGAAGCATGCTTACTTGTCATATGAAAACGTGCCACCATCTATGCGGGTACATGAAGGGCAATCGCTTCTCGTACAAGTTGTGAAAGAAGCGATTGATACAAAAGGTCCAAAAATTACAGCAAACATAGAATTCACCGGGAAATATGTTGTATATATGCCCTATGACACGGTTTTTGCCGTTTCCCGGAAAATAAAAGATGAGAAAAAGAGAGAACAACTTCTTACCCTAGAAAAAACAGGAGGATTTATTTTTCGTTCTGCGTGTGAAAGAGTAGAAATACAAGAAGTACAAGCGGAGATGCAACGCCTTCAATCTCAATTTGAGCTTGTGAAAAAACAAGAACAGCGAGGAAAGGCACCGCTTCTCGTGTATTCTCCATCTAGTTTTTTAGATCGAGTCTTTCAAGAAATACCAGTACATACGATTTCGGAAGTGATGGTAGATCAGCGCAGTATGATACAAGAATTAGAAGAAAAAATAGGTGCAGAAAAAGTTACTTTCTTTCATGAAAAGACGCCGTTATTTGCTCGCTATGGAATTGATCGGGAAATTGAAAAAGCATTGAAAAAAGTAGTGTGGCTTCCAAATGGAGCGAATTTACTCATTGAACAAATGGAAACGATGACGGTAATCGATGTAAACACTGGTAAATTTACCGGGAAACAAAATTTACAAGATACAGTACTGCGCACAAATGAAATAGCGGCAAAAGAAATTGCACGGCAGTTACGACTTCGTGACATTGGCGGGATGATTTTAATTGATTTTATTAATATGAAGCGCCACGAGGAAAAGGAAAAAATAAGAGAAATCGTAAAGTCACACTTAGAAAAAGACCATACTTATACAAGAGTATTAGGATTTACAGAGCTTGGTATTTTAGAAATAACAAGAAAACGTAAAAAACAATCGCTTCGTGATATGCTATTAACAGATTGCAGAATGTGTCAAGGCAGCGGTTATATGTTATCGCATGAAACGGTAGCATATGAGTTAGAGAGAGAACTCATTGCCTATAATGGAACAGATGACGAAGCTGTTCTAATCGCTGCTCATTCGAATGTACAGCAAATCTTTTTTGAGAAAGAACTGCAGCGCAATATATCTTTTCAAATTTATTTTACTGATGATGAAACAGCGCGCTATACAATTGAGCGCTTTGGAACGAAGGAAGAGATACGCGCGCGAAAAAAATAGTTATTATATAAATTCAATTTGATTTTTCAACACACAATTCGCCTCTATGTAAAGCAAAAAGTAACCTGTTACTTTCTTGTTTTCTTTGTTTTAATATCGCATGTGGTAGAAAAAGGGCCTGACCGCTTCTATGCATGGCCAGATGCCCTCGCCCACCAAAAAAAGGGTTGTATGTCAGTTTTTTAATTTGGATTTATATATAAGATTCATTGACAATAGTCTATGTTTCATGATAACATCTCTATGTTATAGTTTATAGCACCTAAACTGCTATATACTACAACCGCGCAGGACAGGTTCCTAAAAGACATTGTATGTCTACCTCGTTTTGGCGAGTCTTAGTAATTATGAGGAGGTGCAATTATGTACGCAATTATCGAAACAGGTGGAAAACAAATTAAAGTTGAAGCTGGTCAAGCAATCTACGTAGAGAAATTAGACGTAGAAGCTGGTGAAACTGTTACTTTTGACAAAGTTCTTTTCGTTGGTGGCGAAACTGTTAAAGTTGGTAGCCCAGTTGTAGAAGGTGCAACGGTTACTGCGAAGGTTGAAAAACAAGGTCGCGCTAAGAAAATCATCGTTTTCAAATACAAAGCGAAAAAGAACAATCGTAAAAAACAAGGTCATCGTCAACCATACACGAAATTAGTGATTGAAGCAATCAACGCTTAATTTGGGTTGTCATGATTAAATTTACGATTAACCGCACGAAATTAGGAAGTATTCTATCGTTTAAAATGACCGGGCATGCCAACTTCGCTCCGCATGGACAAGATCTTGTCTGCGCTGGAACGACAGCGGTTGTGTTTGGTACAATAAATGCTGTGGAATCACTTTGTAGTGTGCAAGCAACTATTGAACTTGGAAAAGATGGTGGATTCTTAATGTATGAATTGCCTAGTGATCTAGATAATTCTACTAAAGAAAAAGCATCTTTCCTATTAGAGGGCATGGTTGTTTCGCTTAAAACGATCGAACTTGATTACGGAAAATATATCCGATTAATAGAAAAAGTGCAGGAGGTGTAACGTATGTTAAGATTAGATCTTCAGTTTTTCGCATCTAAGAAAGGTGTGGGTAGTACTAAGAACGGTCGTGACTCTCAGTCAAAACGTCTTGGTGCTAAACGTGCAGATGGTCAAATGGTTTCAGGTGGTTCAATTCTTTACCGTCAACGCGGTACAAAAATTTATCCAGGTGTTAACGTTGGTCGTGGTGGCGATGACACATTATACGCGAAAGTTGACGGCGTAGTACGCTTCGAGCGTCTTGGCCGTGACCGCAAACAAGTGAGCGTATATCCTGTTGCTCAAGAAGCATAAGAAACTCACGGAAAACTCTAACCTGAGTGCAGGTTAGGGTTTTTCTATATTAAAGGGGTATATGAATGGAAGAAAAATGGACAATTATAGATGCGTTGCGTCATTCAAGACATGATTGGCTTAATCGTATGCAGATGATTAAAGGAAATCTTTCACTTGGAAGAGTGGAAGAAATTCATGGACTCATCGATCGTTTTGTCCAAGAAGCGAGACAAGAATCGAATCTGATCGGGCTTTCTATGCCCAAGTTTTCAGAATGGATTTTAACATATAATTGGAAACAGCATCCGTGCTTGTTGGAGTATGAAGTATTAGGAGACATACATAACTTATCGCATCTAGATGAAAGAGTATCTGTATGGACGGCTCAATTTTTCCAAATACTTGAGCATAGTTTAGACGTTTATGTTGAAAATTATGTTTGTATCACAGTTGGATGTGAAGGTGAGGATGCTCGTTTCTTTTTTGATTTTCGTGGCAAGCTAACAAATGTACAAGAGATACAAGGGTGGCTTGCTTCTCAACATAATAAATGGTGTTCCATTTCTTATACAGTGCGAGAGGAAGAAATCTCGATTATATTACAACTACTAGAAAAAAGTGTGGTGAGATAATGTTTGTAGATCAGGTCAAGATATATGTAAAAGGCGGCGACGGCGGTAACGGAATGGTTGCATATCGTCGTGAAAAATATGTTCCAAAAGGTGGCCCAGCAGGCGGTGATGGTGGTAAAGGTGCCGATGTTGTTTTCGTAGTAGACGAAGGATTACGTACATTAATGGATTTCCGCTATCAGCGTCATTTTAAAGCGGATCGCGGTCAACATGGAATGAGTAAAGGCCAACATGGCCGTAAAGCGGATGATTTAATTGTAAAAGTTCCGCCGGGAACGGTTGTAAAAGATGAAGCTACTGGTCAAATTCTTGCGGATTTAGTAACGCATGAGCAGTCAGCAGTTATCGCAAAAGGTGGCCGTGGTGGCCGTGGTAATTCACGTTTTGCGACGCCGACGAATCCAGCTCCAGAAATTGCTGAGAATGGTGAACCAGGTCAAGAACGTGAAGTCGTTCTAGAATTGAAAGTGTTAGCTGATGTAGGTCTTGTTGGATTCCCAAGTGTCGGTAAATCAACATTATTATCTGTTGTATCATCAGCACGTCCCAAAATTGCTGAATATCACTTCACAACAATTGTTCCAAACCTTGGAGTAGTTGAAACAGGTGATGGTCGCAGCTTTGTTATGGCAGACCTTCCAGGATTGATTGAAGGGGCACACGAAGGTGTTGGGCTTGGACATCAATTTTTACGTCATATTGAGCGTACACGCGTTATCGTTCATGTGATCGATATGTCTGGTTTAGAAGGACGCGATCCATATGAGGATTACGTAACAATTAATAATGAATTAAAAGAATACAATCTGCGTTTAACAGAGCGTCCACAAGTTGTTGTTGCAAACAAAATGGATATGCCAGATGCAGAAGAAAATTTACAAGCGTTCAAAGAAAAAGTGGGCGATATCGTTAAAATCTTCCCAATTTCTGCAGTAACGCGTCAAGGTGTTCGTGATTTACTATTTGAAGTAGCAAATCTGATCGAAACAACACCAGAATTCCCAATACACGAAGTTGTAGATGAATCTGAAGCGAGTGTAATGTACAAATTTGAGGGTGAAGGCTCTAAATTTGAAATTACACGTGAAAGCGATGGTACATTTGTCATTACTGGTTATGATATTGAGAAAACATTCAAGATGACAGACTTCTCTCGTGATGAATCTGTACGTAGATTTGCTCGTCAAATGCGCGGTATGGGCATTGATGAAGCGCTGCGCCAACGCGGTGCAAAAGACGGCGATATTGTAAAAATTCTTGAATATGAATTTGAATTTATCGATTAAAGACTGCCGGAATTCGGTAGTCTTTTTTTTGTCGAAAAATCATCCTCAAATGGGGATTTACCCTTATAATGGAAAAGGGTAGATGTATATAAAACCATTTTAATTTTCCGACATATAAATCGTTGCTATGTAGAATACAACATGATCGCTACTGGTCCCCTCCTTTTGTTTTAAACATCGCATGTGGTAGGAAAAGGAACTGACCGCTTCTACGCATGGCCAGAGCCTCTCGTTCTCCTCTAAAAGAAAGGGTTTTTTGGGTCGGTTTTTTAACTTGGATTTATGTAGAACAAATAGTAATGTTGGTTCTTATAAGGGAGTGGGAATGATATGTATAAAATAATGATTGTAGAAGACGATTTGAAAATTGGTGATATTTTAGAAGGGCACCTTGATAAATATGGTTATCAGTCATTTCGTGTACAAGATTTTCGGTATATAAAAGATGAATTTGCAAAAGTGAACCCGCATTTAGTTTTACTGGATATTAATTTACCATATTTTGATGGGTTTTATTGGTGCCGTCAAATTCGTACTGTTTCAAACGCGCCGATTATTTTTGTATCTGCACGTACGGGAGAGATGGATCAAGTAATGGCGATTGAAAATGGCGGTGACGATTATATAACGAAGCCGTTTCATTTAGATATTGTTATGGCAAAAGTAAAGAGTGCACTGCGCCGTGTATATGGCGAATATGCATCGTCATCAGAAAGTGATTATTTTGGTGTGAATGGGTTGCTTTTATATCCTGCGCAGCACATGGCAGAGTGGCAAGGGAAGCAAATAGAACTTACAAAAAATGAGTATTATTTATTAGAATGCTTAATGAAACAAGCGGATCAATATGTAACGAGAGAAGAGTTACTTGAAGCATTATGGGATGAGATTGCTTTTGTTGATGATAATACGTTAACTGTAAATGTAAAGCGTGTCCGTAAAAAGTTAGAAGAGATAGGAATTACGGATGCAATTGTGACGAAACGGAGCTATGGATATGCGCTCTTAACGAATTGGGTGAATGAACATGAATCTTAAAAAATATGTGATGGACCGCAGTGCATTACTTATTTCTTACGTGATGAGTATCCTTCTATTTGGTCTTGTCTTGCAATTGCAATCTTTTTTACAAAAACAATCTATAAATTGGAGTACATGGCTATATGGATTTTTATTATCAATCGTCGTTTTTACTTTCTTTTTGATACATGATTATCGGAAAAGACGAGCCTTTTTACAAAAGGTAGAACATTATATTGCAGAGGGACAGGAGTTGCACCATTCTTTATCTGTCAGTTCATCTTATACATATGAGCAAGAAGCAATTGTAGAAGCTTTTTCGCTCTTAAGACAACAATATATGAATGAAATCCATGAAGGGCAGGCCAAAGGAGAACAGCAAACGATCTTTATGAACCAATGGATTCACCAAATGAAAACGCCTGTATCTGTCATTGAATTATTATTGCAAAAACTTGGACAAACGCACCGCGAAGCAAGAGATACGATTGAAAGTATTCGTGAAGAAAATAATCGCATATTACAGGGGTTAGATTTAGCGCTTCATATGGCACGCCTCGAACAGTTTGGGAAAGATTATAAAATAGAAGAAGTTAATGTAGTGGACATTGTTCGTGACAATATTAATCAGCATAAAAAGACATTCATTCAGTATGCTGTGTATCCGAAGGTTCTGTTTGAAAAAGAACAGTACATGGTATCTTCGGATCAAAAATGGCTCAGTATAGCCATTAATCAAATTGTCATGAATGCTTTGAAGTATACAAGAATTACAGAGAAAGAGAAAAAAGAGATTACATTTCAAATCGAAGAAACAGAAAGTTCTATTGCATTGCATATTTGTGACAACGGAATAGGGATTCCAAAGCAAGATATAAAGCGAATTTTTGAACCATTTTTTACAGGTGTCAATGGACGGAAAACGAGAGAAGCGACAGGGATGGGGTTATACATTACAAAGCAAATTTGTGATCATCTGAGTCATGGGGTTTCTGTACAATCAATAGAGAAGGAAGGAACAACATTTACGTTTCAATTCTCAAAAGATAAAGGATATCATCAAATGATGCGAAAAATGACAAAATTGTAAGATAACAAACCGTTTTGTAAGGGAAATCACTCGTTACTTTCCCTTGTTTTTTCTATAGTAAAAGTAAGAAGAAAACATATAGGGGGATTCGAAATGAGTGTTCTTGAAGTAAAAGGTTTGACAAAGGTGTATCAATCAAAAGGATCGGTAACAACGACAGCGCTAAATAATATTAACTTTAAAATTGAAGAAGGTGAATTTGTCGGCATTATGGGACCATCAGGAAGCGGAAAAACAACGCTTCTCAATTTATTAGCAACGATTGATAAACCGACATCAGGTCACGTTTATATGAACGGCGAAGAAATTAGTCAAATGCGTGCTGCGAAACTTGCGGCGTTTCGTCGTACACACTTGGGATTTATTTTCCAAGATTTTAACTTGCTTGATACGTTATCGATTAAGGAAAATATCATTTTGCCACTTGTAATGGCAAATCGTCCTGTGAAAGAAATTGATGCGAAAGTATTAGAAATAGCAAAGTTTCTAAATATAGAGGAAATTTTACATAAAAAAGTGTACGAAGTGTCAGGCGGTCAGCAGCAGCGTGCAGCAGCAGCACGAGCAATTATTCATCAGCCGACGTTAATTTTAGCTGATGAACCGACAGGAAACTTAGACTCTAAATCAGCAAAATCATTAATGGGTGCCTTGCAGGAGCTTCATGAAGAGAAGAAAGTGACAATTGCGATGGTAACACATGACCCTGTTGCCGCAAGTTATTGTGAACGTATTTTATTTATTCGTGACGGTGAAATTTTCTCAGAGATTCATAAAGGAGAAACAAAACAAGCCTTTTTCCAAGAAATATTAGACGTACTTGCGATGCTAGGAGGAGAATACCATGAACTTTCGCCAGCTCGCGTTTAGTAATGTCAAAGGAAACTGGCGTAATTATAAAGCCTTTTTAATTAGTAGCTGTTTATCGATTTTTGTGTTTTTTATGTATGCTTCGTTTATATATCATCCAGATGTCGTGAATGGGAACATTAGTATGAAAATGCGTATTGACAAAGGATTAGAGACATGTAATTATATTGTGATTTTATTTTCGGGGTTATTCATTTTATATTCGAACTCCATCTTTTTACGGGCTCGTAAAAAAGAGCTAGGACTATTTACTTTAATTGGTGCGACAAAAGGACAGTTAGGAAGAATGATCATGCTAGAGCAAATAATTCTTGGCTGCATTTCAATTGTCAGTGGAATTGCTCTTGGTATGCTCGGTTTACCGCTCTTTTTTAAAGCAGTGAGTGCTGTGGTTGGAATTGAAAAAGCATTGCCATTTGTCTGGAATGGAAAAGCAATCGCCATTACTGCTGGTGTATATTTGATTCTCTTTTTTGTTTTATCATTATTTGGATTATGGACGATATGGAGATTGCAAATTATTGATTTACTTCGCGATGCAAGAAAACAAAGAGTTGAGCCGTTTTCGTTTACATGGTTATTTTTAGCCGGATTGCTAAGTATTATTGTTGCTTACGTTCTTTGCTTTCAAGTAACATTTATGAACCTTACGGTGTACTTCCTTCCAATTGTTGGTTTGACAATTGTCGGAACATATTTTTTATTCACACAAGGAAGTGTAGTTCTATTAAAAGCATTGCAAAAGAGAAAGGCGCTTTTTTATAAGCAGCCGAATTTGTTTGTTATTAGTAATCTCGTTTATAAGATGAAAGATAACGCCCGTTTTCTATTTGTTGTTTCAATCATCACAGCAATTGTTGCATCGGCAATGGGGACGTTATACGTCTTCTTTGAGGATATGAGTGCAAAAGTAGTGCAACATTCTCCGCATGCTATTTCCATTCAAGAAAAAGGGGTAAACTCTCATGAAGTGGTGAAAGAAGATACAGTGCAATCACTACTTAAAAAACATAATTTTGAACAGGCACGAAAAGTAACCTTAAAAGAAATACCAGGAACATTTCATATAAAATGGATGAATGAAAACCGAGAGTTTGATATAAGAATTATCTCTGAGCAAGAATTTAATGCAGAAGCACGAAAGCAACAGGAACAGGAGATTCATAATAAACCTGGAACTGGCACAATGGTTGTGTTGGATATGATGAATGAACTCATGAAATTTGATGAAGCGAAGCCTTTTGCATTTAAAGTACAAAATCAATCGTATGAGCTGAAGTTAAATAAGCCGTATACAAAAGCGTTATTTAATACGAGTAATTTATTTGTTGTAAATGAACAAGACTACGCCAAGTATGCAGCAGCTGTCCCAGATGCAGAAAAGATGATGTATTACGGTTATTATATTCAGAACTGGAAAGATACGGAGGCTCTCGTGAAGGAATTAAAAGGTCACATCGCCGATGATAAAAAAGCGAATTTTGATAATTCGATTCTTGTTTATCAAAATGTAAAAGAAAATGGTGCGATTACGATGTTTATTGGTTTCTTCATAACAATATTGTTCTTCTTCTTTGCTTGCAGCATGACATACTTTAAGTGGTTTAATGATAAAGAACAAGACCGTATTCAATTTCATTCTTTAAAACGAATTGGTATGACGGATCAAGAGATTCGTAAAATTGCAGTTCGGCAAATGGGAGCTATTTTCTTTATTCCAATTTTAATAGGTGTTTTGCATAGTGGATTTGCATTATATACATTAGGAAACATGTTGTATCTAGACTTATGGAAATCAGGAGCGGTTATTATTACAGCATATGTACTAGCATCCGCATTATATTTTGCCATTGCACAAAGAGGATATTTAAAGCACGTAAAAAGCTAGGATTTCCTAGCTTTTTACGTATGTAATGGGTTTTAGGAGGGGGAAAGGTGAAGTTTTATGGGCTTACTTTTCAAAATGTTAGAGGGAATTGGCACAACTACAAAATATTTTTCTTAAGTAGTTGTTTCTCTGTTTTTGCCTTTTTTATGTATACATCTATTATTTTGCATCCTAACATGAGGACGGATAATCTGTATGAGGGAGTGCAGGCAGGCCTGATTGTATGCGATGTAATTGTAATTGCTTTCTCAATTCTATTTATTCTGTATTCTAGTTCAATTTTTATACAGTCTCGAAAGAAAGAATTTGGGCTATTTATATTAATGGGAGCTACGAAAGTAAATCTCATCTGGATGATGATCATGGAGCAAATGATAGTGGGCTTCCTTGCGAGTTTTTTCGGCATTGGGATAGGCATACTCTTTTTAAAGCTATTTTTTATGATTTTTAGTTTATTACTTAATATGCCGACTGAATTGCCGTTTGTGCTTAGTTCAAAAGCGATTGTGATAACGATGATGACATATGGGGTTATCTTTCTTCTTTTACCCATTTTTAGTGCGCTGCGTATATGGAAAATAGAAGTTATTCATTTATTAAAAGAAATGCAAGAAGGAAAAAAAGAAACGAGAAGTAAGAAGTGGCTTTGTTGGTTCGGGTTTGTCTGTATAAGTATCGGTTATGGTTTAACAACAAAAGTGACGATGATGAACATTGCCCTTTATTTTATACCTGTTACGATTTTAACAACAGTTGGCACGTATTTTGTCTGTACACATGGCCTGATTCAAGTATTACAAGGAATTAAAAATAGAAAGAGTGTCATGTGTCGCTATCCGCATTTATTCGTTATCAATCAGTTGTTATATACAGTGAAAGACAATCGGCGCTTTTTCTTTATTTTATCGATGTTAACAACGATAGTAGTAACGGCGACAGGATCTGTTTATTTGTTTTTTTCCAATACAAGAGAACTATTTCGCTATGAACAGCCGCATGCTTTTTCCTATGTTGAAAAAGGAATTGATTCTAGGGAGGTAATGGAGAAAGAAACGGTTGAAAAGTTGTTTCGTAAGCACGGTGTCAATGATTTTCGTTACGTAACGTTTATTGGAATCCCAGCAACATTTCAATTGGATTCTGGTAAAGAGTCTTATGCAACTGTGATTGGAGAAGATGAATATAATAGAGAAGCAAAAGGGCAGTCGAAGGAGCAGATTCATCCGAAAGAGGGAACAGTGACATTTATTTATTATAGTAAGTATGATCTTCCCTATAAAGATCCTCAGAAATATATACATTTTAAAGTACTAGGGGAACCATATCGCTTTACATATAATGGAGCATATGAAGGGAATGCATTTAATAGTGATACAAGTCAGCGGAGCGGAAGATTCTTCGTTATGAACAATCGAGATTTTCAGAAGCTTGCTCGTCAAGTTCCGAATCACGAAAAATTTGTATACAACGGATATGAAGTAAGAGATTGGGACAATGCGGAAAGGTTAGGAGAAGAATTACAATCTCTTATTTTAAAGGGGAAAGAGGAAATAACTCGTAATAATGTGTACACATATAAGATGACGAAAGACGGAGGGAATCTAATATTATTTGTCGGTTCGTTCATTAGTGTTCTCTTTCTTCTAGCGTCATGTAGCACAGTTTATTTTAAATGGTTTCATAATATTGAATATGACCGTCTGCAATATCAAGCTCTTTTGAAAATCGGAATGACAAAGCAAGAAATAAATAGGATTTCACGTTGGCAATTAGGGATTCTTTTCTTTTTTCCAGTTTTATTAGGCAGCGCACATAGTGCAGTTGCTTTACATACATGCCAAAAGGCCTTTTCTATGAAATTACCTTGGGGCGTTTTAGAGGTCATTGCTATTTATCTCATCGCATGTACACTCTATTTCTTCTTTGCGCAAAAAGAATATATGAAACATATCGGCTAGCTCTTGCCTGTTCCCTTTGTTTTAAACTTCGCATGTGGCAGAAAAAGGCCCTGACCGCTTCTATGCACGGCCAGATGTTCTCGTCGCCCTAAAAGAAAAGTGTTTTTTACTTGTATATAGCGTTTGTTTCAATTTTCAAAAAACAAGTAGAAGAATAGAATTGTTTATGGTATAACAGTAAGAAAACGAAAAAGAGGGAACGAGATGACGATTCGAGTTGGCTATTTAGGACCGGAAGCAACATTTACAAATATGGCGGTGAGTCGCTTCTTTCCTGAGGCTGAACATGTACCGTATCGAACGATTCCAGAGTGTATAGATGCAGCAGCAAATGAGGTTGTTGATTTTGCAGTTGTCCCGCTTGAAAATGCGATTGAAGGCTCGGTAAATATTACGATTGACTATCTTGTGCATGAGCAAACGCTGCCGATCGTTGGGGAAATTACAGTACCTGTCCAGCAACATTTTCTTGTTCATTCGCAGCATGCAAAGCATTGGCAAGATGTATATGCGGTGCATTCTCATCCGCATGCGATTGCGCAGTGTCATAAGTTTTTGAATCAAGAATTAAAAGGTGTAACGGTGCGTGACATGACATCAACGAGTGCTGCCGCGCAGTTTGTGATGGAACATCCAGAAGAAAAAATTGCGGCAATTGCTAATGAGGCTGCGGCAGAAAAGTATGGATTATCGATTGTTCAGCGTGATATTCATACGCATAAAAATAATCATACACGTTTTCTCGTATTGCATAAGCATGAACAAGTGAATTTACCGAGAAATGGAGAGCGCCGCAAAAAGAAAACAACGCTTATGGTAACGTTACCTTCAGACTATGCAGGAGCGTTATATCAAGTATTATCCGCATTTGCATGGAGGAAACTAAACCTTTCCAAAATTGAGTCTCGTCCAATGAAAACAGGTCTTGGTAATTATTTTTTCTTAATTGATGTGGAGAAAGAGTATGATGATGTTCTGCTTCCAGGAGTGAGAATGGAATTAGAAGCACTTGGTTTTTCAGTTACGCTACTTGGAAGTTATTTTTCTTATTGGGTGTGAAAAAAAGAATCCCAGTGCGTATGCATTGGGATTCTTCATGTTAATTTTTTAAGCCGTGCGGTTAATGATTTTCGCCAATCTTCTGCGAGTTCAGGAACGGCAATAATTTTTTTCATTCCTTCTATATCTTTTTGTCCCCGGAAATAGATTTCATTTGCAAATAAAATGGAAACTTGGTGCGGATGACGTTCGAGTAATGTAATTTGTGAGTCTTTACGAACTGTTCCTTCTTGCAGAACGCGGCATAAATATCCTGTATAGCCAGTTTCAACAATACGAGGTAACATGCCAGGAATACCGAGTCGTTTCGAAATTGTACTGCATGGAATTCGTCCTTGCGTCACTTGAACAATTGCATCTCCGAGCTGATAAATGTCGCCAATACAAACATCTTGCTCTAACATATGTGTAACTGTTACATTTTCTCCAAATGCAGATGAAGGAAGGGATGTATGGAACTCGTTTTCCCACAAATCATAATGTTCATAAGGATACATACAAACAGCACGATCAGGCCCTCCGTGAAAGCGTAAGTCTGCAACACCGTCTCCTCGAAATCCATCTGTTGATAAAAAGGCATCTTCCACAAGCTGTTTACATATGCCGCTTGTCATTTCTTTATTTTCTGCATGTTGAATTGTTTTTGGTTTTCCGATGCTAAAGTGAATGAGTTCGATTCCCATATATTCTCTCCCTTCCCGCTATTTTTCTATTGTAGCATGTTGAAAATAAAAAAAGGCACAGAGAATCATTCGCTGTGCCTTTTCGCTTTGTTGAAAAAAGATTATGTCTTAACATATTTCCAAAAGAATTCCCCTTGCTCAAGGTGGATAAGGAGGGATTATTCACTGAACAAGAAATCCAGCCCGGTCTAATGCCTCGCAAGCAGCATTTAACCTTTCAAGCGAATCTGCTTCAATTGTGTGCAAATGAATTCCATCTGTAAGCTGAGATAGATAAGTCGCTTTTGTTTCTTCAATCTTTTTTAAATACTGTTCAAGTTCAAATCGGTTACTTACCAGAATTAAAGCAGTTAAATCTCCGTACACTGGATGTTCCACTTTTACATCTTTAATTGTAACTCCATGATCAACAAGTATTGTAAGCTCTTGGCGTACTTGTGATGGTAGATGATTGGAAACGATAATACGCTCGAATGTAGTATGTTGTTTTTCTGTCGGTTTCAAATATAAATATCCTTGCGCTGTTGCAATAATCGGTTCGTTTCGTGCTTTTAATAAAGAAATATCTTGTACGATAACTTGACGGCTTACGTTTGTTTTCTTTGATAATTCACTGCCGGACAATGGTCTATTTGCAGCGAGGAGCCATTCTAAAATGAGCTGTCTTCTTTCCTCGCCTAAAATTTTTTTTTGGTTATTTTGATTCATTTTCTGTTAACCCCTCTATTGAATTGATTTCTAACTTCTGTAATTGCATGAATCGCTGCATCGATGTGTTCTGTTGTTGTCTGCTGTCCGAATGAAAAACGGACATATTGCTTTGCCTCATCATGTTCTTTACCAATCGCAAGCATCGTTTTAGAAGGCTCTTGTTTTCCGATTTGACAAGCGCTTCCTGTTGAAATCGCAATGCCGCGGCGATTGCATTCTAGCATCGTATACTGACCTTCTATTCCTTTTATTGTAACCCCAATGATATGCGGTAAACAAGAAGTAGAATGACCTTCAACTTGTATTTCGGGTGATAGAGCTTGTAATTGCTGGATAAAGGATGTTCGTAATTCTTGTAAACGAGTAACTTCCACTTGTTGATTCTTTAATATGTGCTGCGTTGCTGCAATAAACGAAGCGATGCCAGGAACATTCACGGTGCCGGGACGAAATCCTTTTTCATGAGAGGTACCAGGAAACACGTGCCCAAAGCGTACTTGCGGGTTTATATAGCATGCTCCCACCCCTTTTGGACCGTAAATTTTATGAGCTGAAACAGAGAGACTATCAATATTCATCTTAGTCACATTGATTGGTATTTTCCCAAATGTTTGCACACAATCTGTATGAAATAAGACGTTATGCTTTTTAAGAATGGCTCCAATTTCAGTAATTGGTTGCAGTGTGCCGATTTCAGAGTTTCCATGTTGAATACTTGCAAGCACGGTTTGTTCTGTAATCGCACGCTCGAGTTCGTCAAGTTGAATCATGCCAAAGCAATCCACCGGAATTTCAGTAATTTCATAGCCCTGCTTTTGGAGAATGTGAAAATAATTTCGGATTGATGCATGTTCAATAGGTGTTGTGATAATATGAGTGCCGCTGTGGGTATTTAGTAACGATTGAATCGCAAGATAGTTCGATTCAGATCCGCCGCTCGTAAAAAAAACACCTTGTTCTTTCCCGCCGATCATCGTCGCCAATGTTTGGCGACAAGATTGCAACAAAGAGGAGGCGGTTCCGCCAATATCGTGTAAGCTTTGTTCGTTTCCAAAATAACATTCAGCAGCTTTTGTGTACGTCTCTAACGCTTTTTTACTCATAGGTGTTGTTGCAGCATAATCCATATATATCATAGAGCATAGCCCTTTCTGTATTAGATTTTTTTGTCGGTTTCTAAAAAGTTCTTGTTATTATTTTAATTATATGTAAATATAGGTGTCAAGACAGTTGAAAAGTGTAAAGTAGGGGGCAATGAAAATGCCAAACGCAGATGTCTTAATTATTGGGAGCGGGGTTGCAGCGCTGCGCGTTGCACAAACCATTTGCCACGAAAAGAATGTGATGATTATCACAAAGAAAACAGGGCGAAACAACAATACAAATTTAGCACAAGGCGGGATTGCAGCAGTAGTATCTTCATCTGATCATCCAGACGATCACTATGAAGATACGCTTACAGCAGGTTGCCATTATAACAATACCGAAGCGGTGCGCTATTTAGTAGAGCATGGGCCGCGAGAAATGCAAACATTATTAGATAGCGGGATGCGCTTTGACGGTGATGAACGAGGGCTGCATCTTGGAAAAGAAGGAGCGCATCGAAAACGCCGTATTTTACATGCGGGCGGGGATGCAACTGGGAAAAATTTATTAGCACATCTTGCAGAGCGAGTACTTCCATATGTAACGGTTGTTGAACACGTAATGGTTTTGGATTTCATAATAGAAAATCAAACTTGTCACGGTGTTATAGCACGTGATAGTGAAGGGAATGTACAAAAGTATGACGCGCAGTGTGTTGTACTGGCAACAGGCGGTATTGGAGGACTGTATGCGTTTACCTCTAATGATCGTACTGTTACAGGTGATGGCTTAGCAATGATATATCGAGCTGGTGGAGAGCTCGTTGATTTAGAATTTGTACAGTTTCACCCAACGATGTTGTATGTAAATGATACTTGCTGTGGCCTTGTATCAGAAGCGGTGCGCGGAGAAGGAGCAATTCTTCGAAATAGAAAAGGAGAGCGCTTTATGAAGAATGTTCATGAACAACAAGACCTCGCGCCGCGTGATGTAGTTGCGCGTGCTATTCATGAACAAATGTTAGCAGGTGAAACGGTGCGTTTAGATATATCATCTATTGCAAATTTTGAAGAACGGTTTCCAACAGTCTCTTTTTTATGTGAAAAAAGTGGCGTTAACGTAGAAAGTAAGTGCATTCCAGTAGTGCCAGGCGCTCATTTTCATATGGGCGGTGTAAAAACAAATTGTAACGGGGAAACGTCGATTAATCGTTTATATGCAGTCGGTGAAGTGGCATGTAATGGTGTACATGGTGCCAATCGTCTTGCAAGTAATTCATTATTAGAAGGTCTTGTATTTGGAAAACGTGTCGGAGAACACATTTTAGAAAATAGCAGGCCGCAAATCGTGGGTAACAATGAAATAGTGAAAGGTGATTTACAACAAATACAATTACCAAAAAAAGAAGAGATACAAGAGACAATGATGAAATACGTTGGAATTGTTCGCACAGAAGAAGGCTTATTGTATGCGAAGCAATGGTTAGAACAGTATGGAACCTATAATAAAATGCTTCCATATGAAACTCTTACAAATGAGGAAATAACAATTATCAATATGTTAACAGTTTGTCAGTTACTAACAAAAGCTGCACTGCAAAGAAAAGAGAGTATCGGCGGTCATTATCGCAGTGACTTTCCGAATCGTAGTGATAAGACGCACGAAATTGTGATGAGAAGAAGTATGTTGCAATTTGCTTAAGAAAAGAGGGGTACTATGAATGCATTAAAAGTAAAAGAGGCATTAAAACAATTTTTTCTAGAAGATATCGGGGAGCGAGACGTAACATCGCAGCTTATTTTTCCAAACGATCTGCAAGCAAAGGGAATGTTTCTTGTCAAAGATACAGGTGTGTTTGCCGGAGCTGATGTAATTAAGGAAGGTTTTTTATTATTAGATCATCGAATTGAAGTTATACTTCATAAAAAAGACGGGGACTTGGTAACAAACGGAGAAATTCTTGCTACTGTACAAGGGCCGATTGCTTCTTTGTTAACAGCTGAGCGCGTTGTGTTAAATGTTATTCAGCGTATGAGCGGTATAGCGACGATGACAAGAAAAGCGGTTACTGCACTAGGAAGCAATTATACGCGCATTTGCGATACGAGAAAAACGATGCCAGGGCTTCGTATGTTTGATAAATATGCCGTTGTCTGCGGTGGCGGTTATAATCATCGTTTCGGATTATACGATGGTGTCATGATTAAAGATAATCATATTGCATTTGCTGGATCGATTATAAAAGCGGTAATAGCGGTGAAAGAACAGCTGGGACATATGGTGAAAGTAGAAGTAGAAACAGAGACGGAAGAACAAGTATTAGAAGCAGTTTCTGCTGGGGCAGACATTATTATGTTTGATAATCGTACACCAGAAGAAGTACGTGAATATTGTAAGCTCGTTCCAAGCGCAATTGTTACAGAGGCCTCAGGTGGGATTACGATGGAAAATGTAGCGAAGTATGGCCAAACAGGTGTGGATTACATTTCGTTAGGGCTCTTAACGCATTCTGTTAAAGCGTTAGATATTAGTTTTAATATAGAAGTGTGATTGAGGGAAGAGGGGGACTTCGCTGATGGATATTTTAGAAACAGTGCAACCGATTGAAACGATATTACCAGATCGTTATAGAACAATGTCAATCGAAGAGATGGAAGTGCGTGTGCGTGAAATTAAAGAAAAGATGGGGAAAAAGCTTTTCATACCAGGGCATCATTATCAAAAAGATGAGGTTGTTCAGTTTTCAGACGGGGCAGGAGATTCTTTGCAGCTTGCCCAATTAGCAGCGCGTAATAAAGAGGCAAAGTATATTGTATTTTGCGGTGTTCACTTTATGGCAGAGACAGCTGATATGCTAACAACAGATGATCAAATTGTTATTCTTCCTGATATGCGAGCAGGTTGTTCGATGGCTGATATGGCTGATATTGAACAAACAGAGCGGGCTTGGAAAGAATTGCAGCAACTATTTGGAGATACAATACTTCCATTAACTTATGTAAATTCAACTGCTGCAATTAAAGCATTTTGCGGCCGAAATGACGGCGCAACAGTTACATCTTCTAATGCGAAAGAGATGGTAAAATGGGCGTTTACACAAAAAGAGCGAATTTTATTCTTACCTGATCAGCATTTGGGACGTAATACAGCATATGACCTTGGTGTACCACTAGAAAACATGGCAGTTTGGGACCCGCATACAGATTCATTAGAATATGATGGGAATATGGAAGATATTCAAGTCATTTTGTGGAAAGGGCATTGTTCCGTCCATCAAAATTTTACTGTGAAAAATATTGAAAATGTAAGAAAAACCCATCCGGATATGAATATTATTGTTCATCCGGAATGTTGTTATGAAGTTGTTGCAGCTTCTGATTATGCAGGCTCAACAAAATATATTATTGATATGATTGAAAAAGCTCCGACTGGAAGCAAGTGGGCAATCGGTACAGAAATGAACTTAGTCAATCGTATTATTCAGCAGCATCCGGATAAAGAAATTATTTCATTAAATCCATTTATGTGTCCATGCTTAACGATGAATCGTATCGATTTACCACATTTACTATGGGTACTGGAGGCAATCTTGCGCGGCGAACATGTAAATGTAATTGAAGTAGATAAAAAAATAACGGCAGAAGCGGTACTTGCATTAAACAGAATGTTAGAACGAGTATAAAAGCAACGGATTTTCGTTGCTTTTTCTTTTGTACATAATTTTGTTTTTATGAGCATACATTGTGGTGAAGCAATCATTGTGTTTATACTCGTTTTTATTATAGATAAGTTATACAGGAGGGGGAAAAATTGAAAATTCATATCGTGCAAAAAGGGGATACCCTTTGGAAAATTGCGAAAAAGTACGGGGTGGATTTTGACGTATTGAAACAAGCGAATACACAGCTTAGTAATCCCGATTTAATTATGCCGGGCATGAAAATTAAAGTACCATCTAACGGCGTTTCAATTAAAAAAAATCCAGGTGCGGGTTCAGTCCCTCCAAAAGAATATGTAAAAGAAGTACAGCAAAAAGAATTTCCAGTAGCACCGAAAACGCTTGGTATAGAAGAAGAGGAAGAAATGACTCCGCAAGCTGGGCCGATTACAGAACAGCCGGCAGTACAAAAAGTGCAGAAGGAAATGCAAGTAAAAGCGCAAAAGGAACAGCCTATACAAAAAGAAGTGCAAAAGGAGCAGCCTATACAAAAAGAAGTGCAAAAGGAGCAGCCTATACAAAAAGAAGTGCAAAAGGAGCAGCCTATACAAAAAGAAGTGCAAAAGGAGCAGCCTATACAAAAAGAAGTGCAAAAGGAGCAACCTATCCAAAAAGAGAAACCAGTGGAAAAACAACCTATTATTGAAAAGCAACCGACTGCTAGTAAAGTGGAAAAACAAAAAGAGAGCACAAAATTTTCCGTAAACATTTTACCACAGCCGCCGCAAGCGCCGGTTAAACCTGCGAAAGGATATAAAATTGCAGATATTATTAAAAAAGGGAACGACTTAATTGCTCCGCAAGTAAATAAAATGAAAGGAAGTAATGTCGTTGCCCCGGAAGTAAAGAAAGAAAATGTAAGTAAAATTGTTGCCCCGGAAGTAAAGAAAGAAAATGTAAGTAAAATTATTGCCCCGGAAGTAAAGAAAGAGAATGTAAGTAATGTCGTTGCCCCAGAAGTGAAGAAAGAAAATGTAAGTAATGTTGTTATGCACGATGTCACAAAAGAAATCCCGCAAGTACTCCCGCCTAATATTACGGTGCCAATGATGGAAAATAGCCAAATGCCAAACGTGATGCCAATTATGGAAAACAGTCAAATACAGAATGTAATGTCGATGATGGAAAGTAATCAACCGCCAAATATAATGCCAATGATGGAAAATAGTCAAATACCAAATATAATGCCGATAATGGAAAATAATCAAATGCCAAGCATGATGCCAATTATGGAAAGCGATCAAATGCCAAATATGATGCCGATGATGGAAAATAATCAAATGCCAAATATGATGCCAATGATGGAAAACAATCAAATGCCAAATATGATGCCA
>NZ_KB910927.1 GCF_000383235.1 Bacillus sp. 123MFChir2 | reverse complement strand
GCGGCGGTACCGAAAAAAAACGCCGTTTGAGATTCTAGGCTTATTAGAGACATCAACGGCCCAGCTTCCAGTGGCTTCATAAAATATGTACCAAAGGAAGCTGTATTTGAGTATGCCCAAAATACATTGATTTTACTCAAAGACCGTAAAAAAAGTGTTCCTGATGCCTTTGGCTTTATCAAAGCTCTTTTTTGCCTATTTCCTAACTGTCTTCATTTTACTTACAACAAGACCAATGATACCGATAGCGATGAATGCATAACCCATCGGTAATAAATAAAATGGTTCTACAAGCTTACCATCTGAAGTGACTGTAGATCCGGTAGTATGAAAGCTAACGAAACATGCGGCACCTAGTATAAATGGTAGGAAAGCTAAAATATATTTTTTCATTTTAAACCTCCATGTGTAGGGATTTTTTTTATAAAATCACTGCTTTATAGTTAGTAATTATAGTACTGTCATATAGTTAGTACTATTTATATAGGTGACAAAAAGCTTACAGATTTGTAAGAGGGGAGGAGTTTTTTAAATGGACAAGTTGCAACAAGCAATTGGAAAATTTAACTTGAATGTATTAGCAATTGAGGATGTTCCGCAGTCTTTTAGCTCGGCGGTTTATTGATTTGCAAGAAGTTTTGCCGTTTTATCGTTTTACCGATGCGTTTAATTCGATCGGTTGGTGTAAACGAAGAGGCGTTGAAAAGAATCAAGCTTTTTTACAGGAGAATTTAGCGTATTTAAACGCTTTTTTTGTAAACGTATGATAGGTGAAGATGGATTATCAAACTGTATTGTCACGGTGAATAGACCGGGCAAGACGAAACCCAAGGTCATCGATACGAAAGGTTGGATGGCTGCGACGACGACATGAAGCTCCGCAACCTCTGGCTTCTTCGGCCCAGCTGCCTCCTCGGAAAATTCGGTAGGAGCCGTACACTTGTTCATCGTATAAATCCCAGCACCACTCCCAAACGTTTCCTAACATATCATATAGACCCCATGCATTCGGTTCTTTTTTTCCTGCTTCATGGAGTATGCTGCCTGAATTTTCATCATACCAGGCAATCCTATCAAGCTCTCCGTACCTATAACCAGTAGTTCCTGCTTTACATGCATATTGCCACTCTGCTTCTGTAGGGAGCCGGTAGCCATCTGCTTCCCAATCACAAATCACGTTTTTACCATCGTGACTTATAGAATAACACTCTTTCAGTCCAGTTTTCTGCGAAAAGAGATTACAAAAGGAAAGGGCATCGTGCCAAGAAATATTTACAACTGGTTTTGGATCTCCGGTAAAAGAAGGTTGATTTATAATTGTATAGTATAGATCCATAGTTACAGGATAACGAGCAAGAAGAAATGGTTTGACTTCAACTTTCCATGTGCGTTTTATTCTGTCGTCTCTTAAATGTACTTCGCCCCCTGGAATTTTTACCATTGGATGGTCAATGGAATGTATGATTTCATTGGACACTTTATCCGCCTCCTAATGAATAGTGTTTTACAAATTTTACCTTGTTCCGGGGCGTGAAAGCAATATAAAAAATGCATAATTGTAAGAGAACAAGGTTGTATAGGGGCAAAGGTTCATCATATATAAAACAAAAAAGCCCGGCGATTGCCGGACTTTTCATTATTTCTTCGATTCTTTTTCAGCTTTTGGAGTTTCGAAAATATCTTTTAAGTCTTTATCTTCGATCTTCACGTCTGCTTTTTTCATTTCTTTTGTAACAAGATCGTTCATAAATTGAGCATCTTGTGATTTCTTGTCAACAAGATCGTTTTTAATACGGTCTTTTTCTTGATCAAGTGGTTTTAATTCTTTAATATCAGTAACTTTGATGATGTGATAACCGAATTGTGATTTTACAGGATCACTTACTTCGTCTTTTTTCATTTTAAATGCAGCATCTTCAAATTCTTTTACCATTTTACCTGGTCCGAAGTATCCTAAGTCGCCGCCTTTTTCTTTTGAACCTGTATCTTCAGAGTATTGTTTTGCTAACTCTTCAAAAGACTTGCCTTGTGCTAGTTCTTCTTTTACCTTTTTCGCAGTTGCTTCATCTTTTACAAGAATGTGGCTTGCTTTAATTTCAGGTTTGTAGTTATCTTTTACTTCTTTGTCTGTGATGCTTTTCTTCACAGCTTCTTTCATTGCTAGCTCAGCACGAATAGTTTCTTTTAATTCTTTTTCAGTCATGCCACTTTGTTTTAATACATCGGTAAATTTATCACCGTATTGCTTTTTATATTCGTCAAATTGTTTGTTAACGGCATCGTCTTTTACTGGGTAATTTTTAATAAATACTTGTTTCATGACTAGGCCTTTTAAGACGTTTTTACCGCCTTGTTTTTTCATTGCATCGTAGAACTCATCTTTTGTGATGTCCCCAGCTTTTGATGTTGCAACTTTGTCAGAAGTGCCACATGCTGATAATGTGAATACACTTGTTACAGCTAGGGCAAGCATTGCTTTCTTCATGAAATAAACACTCCTACTATTATGTATTTTTGAATCCCGTATAAACGGGCAGTAAGCCCCTACTAATGGAAGTTTCACTTTATAGTATAAGCAATATGTACAAAATTTAATATAACATATTTCGATGTGTTTTCCTATTGATAAAGAAAATTTACCCATATGTTGGTGAGGTTTGTCAGATTCGGTCATGGCACCATTTTGGGCTTACACGCATACAAAGAGGAATGGGGAGGTTGAATTTATAATGAATCAACAATTAATTTTGTGGCTTGTGTTGTTTATTTTATTAGTAATAGTAGGTATAATTTGTTTATAGAGGAAAAAAAGTGAGGAAGGGGTTTCCTTCCTCACTTTACATGAAATATAATTTCTATATAACTAGAAATTAACAGAATGGTAATACATACGTTGATGAACCGAAAGACACTCGATTGACGTCGATCAGACATTTCTTTTTGTTGACACAGTGTGTGTGTCATAAGGTTTATATAAGTTAGAACGATAACTGCAAAAGCAATAAATATAATTGTCACGAGGAGCGTCCTCCTTTGGCGAAAGTACATATACTTCTATTGTATCATACGATAATTTGTTCGTGTTATAAAATTCTGAAATAGAGGAAATCGGATTAGAAAGAGAGGGAAGAAAATGGACGTTGTGAAACGCTTAGAACAAGCAGAATATTATGTATCACTTCTTTTTAATATGATAGATGAAGAAAAGTGTCCATTTTATTCTTTAATTATAAAGAAGAAAGTGATGAAACGTGACGTAGAACGTTTATTAGTTCTTTGTGAACAAATGAATGAGCAATACATAATAGAAAAACAAGAAGGTTTGCTTTTATTTGATGAGCTGTTATATAAATTTGAAAGAGCGCTTCCACAGAGCCTCGAAGGACAAGAGGCGGCAGAAGCGCTCGAACGTCAAGGGTTATTTCAACCATTGATGCAAGAATTTTTACGAATGATAGCGGAAAGATAATGAATTAACATTTTTTAACAAGCCTTTCATCATGCTCGATAAAACTCTCCTCGATATTATCCAGTGATTTCTCGAAAATGTCGATAAAGTCTTGCCCATAAACATTTCGTAAAATGGCGATTAATTCGATGTTTTCTGGGAATTTACCATAGAAATTGCGAAGAGCTAAAGCGCCATTAAAGACAGAATTACTTTCAGGGTCATATTCCTCCATTAATTGCAACAGCAACTCTTCTCCCTTTTCTGTAATTTCAATATACGTATTTCGTTTGTCATCTTCTTTCTTTGAAAATATAAGTAGACCGCGTTCCTCTAGTTTTTTAGAGAAGTTAAAAGCCGTGGATACGTGCATAACACCGAACTTTGCAATTTCTGAAATAGAAGCTCCTTTTAAGTGATACGCAATCCATAAAATATGATGTTCATTAATATTTAAATCATATGGTTTAATCCACTGTTGCCAATCTTTTTCTACACACTTCCATAATGCTTTTGATAATTGAGCCATGCGTTGGCTGAAAATCATCGCTTCTTTTATCGAATAACTTTTTTCATTATTTTTCATCAATTCACCTACTTTATACAATTCTTATTCATTACTATCTATTATGCCAGTAAAATAAAAATTAATAAAGTGTTTTTGTTAGAATTGTGAAAATTTTTCGTTAAAATGACAAAACTATACAAATTTCGAGTGATTATAAATGTGTTTCCTTGTAAGACAGGCCAAAGATTGACGGAATTTTATTCTGATTTGGATGTAGAAAGGGAAGGGTGGTCATTGTATAAAAAATACAGCACATGAATGTCATGTGCTGTATAAGAGACGGTAAGAATCAAAACGATTTGTTATAGTACGAAAAATTAAGCTTTGTTAGGAACTGTTTGTTGTAACTTTTCAATTGACTTTTGAATGTTTTCAATTTCTAGTTCAATGTGTCGCTTATTTTGTGAAATATCTTGTCTCCATGTTGAGAATGTTTCGTGCATATCATCTTTTAATTCTTGAATGACTTCTTTTCCTTCAGAAGCTGTTTCAACAATTTGTCGTCTTAATAATTTTGTATCGGCTGTAATATCAGCCAATGTTTTCTTTATGTCATTTCCTTTTTCTTTTAACTTACCTCGCATATCTTTTCCAGATGAAGGAGTAGAAAAGAGTACAGCAAGTCCTGCAACAGCTCCGCCGAAAATAACGCCAGTTAGAAAGGATTTTGATTTTGACATGAAAAGGGCCTCCTTAATTTGTGAAACTTGTCATCACGGATGGAAGTTTCACAGCATTGTTATACTCATGATGTGTAAAACTGTGCATATGCATAAAACAAGGGGGGAGAAAAGTGAAACTAATTACAAACGTTTGTTTTATTGTCAGTCTTTTCTTTCTTGTACGAGCAATGCAATTATTTTTTATTTTAAAACAGAAAAGATCGTACCCGCCAATCCTTTTAGTAAAACAGCAAGTTGTTAGATTTGCGTTCATTGGCGGGGTGTGTATGGTATGTACAATCTTATTGTACATACTGTTCTAACAAAAGGGTTACTTTACGCTAGTTGCAATTGTACTTGCAATGTTTTGTAACTCTTCCATTGTGTAATCACTTTGGTGAGACTTCCATACAGCACCGAAACCGTCTTTGTTGCCGTAGCGTGGGATTAAGTGAAGGTGGAAGTGAAAGACAGTTTGTCCTGCCTTTTCGCCGTTATTATTTAATAAGTTAAAACCAACTGGATTATATTCAGCTTTAATCGCATTCGAAATTTTTGGAACAACAGAGAAAATGTGCGCAGCAATTTCTGGTGTTAATGCGAATACGTCTTGTTTATGTACTTTTGGAATTACGAGTGTATGTCCTTTTGTAACTTGGCTAATATCAAGAAAAGCGAGTACATGTTCATCTTCATATACTTTTGCGCAAGGAATTTGTCCCTCAATAATTTTACAAAAAATGCAATTATCTGCTGTATGATTCATATTCCTCATCCTTTCAGTAGTCTTAGCCGTATTTTACCATAATTACATAATAGAAAAAACACGAAAAGCAGGAAGCGGGTAAGCTTCCTGCCTTCTGAAGAAGGATTGAAAAAGCGTTTTCGTTTAATCTACCTTTAGGAGACACCTCATTTATTTAGGAAATGCGCGGTAACTCGACATATATTCTGCCGTTGACACCCCATTTACAATGAAATGATGTTGCAATCCTTCGGAAATGAATTGTTTATTTTATAAAACAGTATCTACTCTCCGCGAGACACCCCGTTTCTAAAATGAAACAAATTATATGGCTCCGTGTAAATCACCTTTGTCCATTATAGACACCCCATTTCATGATGAGTTCGCTAGGCTGTGTTCATCACTTTTATGGTTGCTTTTTCAATGTGTTCCTTCCTCACTAATTATGATGTCCGCTTTTTTAAGATATATGCAAAGGAAATTTTTTCTTTTATTGTTAGGTCTGTACTATGTAGGAGCTTTATTTTTTTGGTAAGATGACTATATATACATAAATGAAGAAAGTGGTGTCATATGGAACAATTATTACGCGTGGAAAATGTCACAGGCGGATATACGAAGCGGCCTGTATTACAAAATATTTCATTCTCTGTTAAGAAAGGAGAGCTTGTCGGTTTAATCGGTTTAAACGGCGCGGGAAAAAGTACAACAATCAAGCATATTATCGGATTAATGGAGCCGAAACAAGGTCATATAGCGATTAACGGTAAGACATTAAAAGATGATATGACAGCATATCGTTCTAGTTTCTCATTTATCCCAGAAACACCTGTGCTCTATGAAGAGCTAACGCTAGAAGAGCATTTAAAGCTAACGGCAATGGCGTATGGCATTGATAAGGAAGAGTATGATACGCGCGTAGACAAGCTGTTAAAGGAATTTCGCATGAAAAATCGTTTGAAGTGGTTTCCATCTCACTTTTCAAAAGGGATGAAACAAAAAGTAATGATTATGAGTGCGTTTTTAGTAGAGCCTTCTTTATATATTGTCGATGAGCCGTTTGTTGGGCTAGATCCGCTAGCGATTCAATCATTGCTACAAATGATGGATCAAATGAAAAAGAGCGGTGCAGGTATTTTAATGAGTACACATATTTTAGCAACAGCAGAGCGTTATTGTGATTCCTTCATTATTTTGCATCAAGGTGAAATCAGGGCACAGGGCACGCTCAAGCAGCTGCAAGGTGAGTTTCATATGCCAGGGGCAACACTTGATGATATTTATATTGCACTAACGAAGGAAGAAGATGCTGATGAATAGTAAAGGGCTATGGAAAGAAAGGTTTCGTCATTTTTTAAAGGAAACACGTACATATGGTAAATATGTATTTAATGATCATTTGAAATTTATTTTTGTGTTTATCATCGGTGCCGGCGCGTATTATTACCAGCAATGGCTGCAAACATTAACGCCTGCATTTCCGGCGGCATTTGTAATGGCGGTGCTGTTAGGACTTGTCTTAACGGCAGGATCGGTTCAAACGTTACTAAAAGAAGCAGATCTTGTATATTTACTTCCAGTAGAAGAAAAATTAAAAGCATATTTCGGAAAAGCATTTCAATTTACGTTTATCGTCCAGTTGTATATTGTGGCAATGGTAAGCGCAGCGCTTGCTCCGCTCTATTTTCAGCAAATGAAACAATCAGGTCAAACGTATATAATCATTATTCTTGCGATTGTGCTAAGTAAGGGCTGGAATTTATTTGTGACATGGGAAAAGTCTTATATGACGGATAACCGTATTCATCTCACGGACTGGCTTGTTCGTTTTGTACTTAACTTTTTCTTTGTTTATTTCCTTGTCGAGCGCGCTTTTGCTTTGTATACGGGAGCAATCGTCTTTGCGATGATCATTTACCTTGTATTTTTGCACCAGAAAGTAAAAGGGAAACCGCTGAACTGGGAATATTTAATTTCTGAAGAAGGAAAGAAAATGATGCTGCTATACCGCATTGCCAATATGTTTGTCGATGTACCAGCATTAAAAGAACGGGTAGCTCGCCGCAAATGGCTTGATTTTATTTTGCAACTTGTATCAGACAAACGCCCATATTTATTCTTATACTTGCGCACGTTTTTACGCTCAGGAAATTACTTCGGGTTGTATGCCCGCTTACTGACAATTGGCGGTTTGATTTTATACTTTGCGCCGTTTCTCTATGTTCGCCTTCTAGTCGGCGCCTTGTTTTTATATTTAATTGGCTATCAGATGTTAAGTTTATGGAAGCATCATCGTTTAAAATTATGGCTAGAGCTATATCCGATTGCAGAAGAAGCGAAAATGAAAGATTTTCTGACGTTACTATGTACGTTGCTGTGCGTAGGTGGTGTCATTTTCACTGTGCTCTTTGCGTTTGCAACGAAGGATATGATGATGACAGGCCTTGTTTTTCTTATGAATATGTTATTTAGTGTAGGATTTGTCTATCAATACGGGGCGAAGCGTTTAAAAAAATTAAACCGTACATAGGGAAAGGGAGAAAAGAATGACTGGATATGAACAAAAGGTCATCTTAGAATTACAACAGTGGAAAAGAAAAATTATCAAAAATTCTTCTGTAATGACACGTTTCTCTAAAACAGTTCAAACGAAAATGCAGCAGCTCATTCCAGAAAAAGTGCAAAACATACTTACAGAAACAATTAAAAAGATGGTGCAAGGCATTAGCATTGGTTCGAATTTCATCAAACCGAGGCTAAAAGAAACAGATTGGTCATTGCAAAGAAGAGATGAAGAAGTATTAAAGAAGATCGATGAATATAAAAAGGTTGCAGCCGCAGAAGGAGCCGGGACAGGAGCAGGAGGTTTTTTACTCGGACTTGCTGACTTCCCGCTGCTGCTCAGCATTAAAATTAAATTTTTATTTGATGCAGCAACATTGTACGGCTATGATACGAGTAAACAAGAAGAGCGGTTATTTATCCTTCACGTATTTCAACTTGCGTTCTCAAGCGATAATCACCGGAAAGAAATATGGAAGGCCATTGAAACGTGGGATACAAATAAAGAAAATCATATCGACTGGGAGAAATTCCAGCAAGAATACCGCGATTATATTGATCTAGCCAAAATGCTGCAGCTCGTCCCTGTCATCGGTGCACCGGTGGGAGCGTATGCGAATTACCAGCTGCTGCAGCGGCTCGGGGAAGTGACGATGAATTGCTATCGTTTGCGGTATTTGCAGCGGGAAGGTATGATGTGAATTTGAAATAAAGTCGAATCGTTTTGAAGATAGTTAATTTTTTTGTGAAAAATGTAAAAAGATTCGATGTTTTATCCCTTTGACCCTCAATAACATATGAGAGGGCATGAAAAAAGTCTCGGTGACTAAACCGAGACTTTTTTGTCTATGTCATAAAGCATGAAGTATAGAACTATCCAAATCCTAATTCTTTAAGGGGCAGCTGTTTCATATCTAATATATTTAACGATGCATATGTAGCAAATTTCTTTATAAATTATATTGAAGTTTAGTTATCAGAAAGAATCTAACTATTATGCATAAGAAACCTCACCATACTCATGTAGAGAAGAGTCTCTAAGGAAATCAAGGACCATTTCATTGAAGATATCCTTTAGCGGATCGAATGCATCTTGGAATAAAGCAAGTGTGCTATTTTGGATATGCTTGTGAATCGTTTTTGCTGTTTTCCCTTCATCATCACCGGTTGTAAAGGATTGTCCATCAGGTAATGCATATTTACCTTGATGATTCTTTGTGATAGTGCCAATCGAAATTATCAACGCCTCTTAATAATTCTATTAGGGGATAAGTGTATTTCAGTTCGAAAAATTGGAAAGAAAATATTTGAAATTGAAGTGGAACTATTAGAGTATGATGCACCTTATATTGTTTCAATTGGCGGTGAGATGAAGCAAGGTTATTCGACCACAACCTATATTTTAGAAGAAGATGAGAAAGGTACAGTACTTACACTTATCTCAGAATATGAACCTAGAAATCTTTTTTATAATATTATATATAAGTTAACAGGATGGATGTCACGAGGATTATATATGCAGGAAATGGAACGTTTAGCAGAGTGTGTAGAGGCTGCGTATCATAAAGAAAAGTGATTTTTAATTAAACTTTATTTCAAAGCAACATTTGATTGTAAGCTGTGGTTTTATACGACATAGATAGAAATTCAATAAAAAAGAATGCTAAATTAGCATTCTTTTTTACATTGTTGGTAACTACTTGGCTATATATTTCATTTAGAAGTTTAGTAAGGGGGATAATTCCGACCATGAAGATAAAATTGGGCCTACATCTCGTTATCTTTCTTTGTTTTAAAACTTCGCATGTGGCAGGAAAGGGCACTGACCGCTACTATACATGGCCAGTCCCTCTCGCCAACTTAAGAAAATGCGTTTCTGCCTTTTTTCATAAAGTAACTGAGTAGTTATAACTGTTGTTTTCTCATTTACAAACAGGAAGAATAACCTCGATCGTTGTTCCTTTATTCACTTCACTTTCAATCAATATCTTGCCTTGATGCATTTCAATAATTTTGTAACAAATCATTAATCCTAAGCCAATTCCTCCTTCTTTAAGGCTATAAAAAGGTTCTCCAAGGTATGGTATACGTTCTTGCGGGATCCCGCATCCTTGATCCATAAATCGGATATTGATTTGATTATTAGCGGTTTGATCAATTTGAATGACAATTTCTCCGCCCGTTGACATCGATTCAATGGCATTTTTTAAGATATTAATGAATACTTGTTTTAATTGATTGCCTTCACAGTCTATTATTGGAATATTAGACATAACTTCTGTCTGAATTTGTACATTATTCATGAGTGCTTGAGGCTCTAGCAGCATGACAACTTGATTTATTAACACACTTATATCATTAGGCTGAATTTTTACTGCCTGCGGTTTGGCGATTGCCATAAATTCATTCGTAATGCTTTCAATTCGATTAATTTCTGATGATACGATATTTATATAGTGGTGATTTTTTTCATTTTCCATTGTTTTTAATAATTGCATAAATCCTTTCATTGCCGTTAAAGGATTTTTAATTTCATGAGCGATTGCCGCAGATAATTGACCTACAACAGCAAGCTTTTCAGATTTCCTTAATAATTCTTCCGTCTTGATTCGTTCGGTAATATCTCGAGAAATACTTAAGAAAACTTCTTTTCCATTTAATTTGAATACACGAATACTAATCTCTGTCGTTATTTTCTTTCCTGTAGGAAAAACATACTCATCTTGCAAAGTAAAAGAATCTTCTCCTTTTTTAATTTTTTCTATTAATCTTTTTATAAGGGGAGAGTCCTTAGAAGTAAGATCAAAAAATGGTATACTAAGAATTTCATCTCTACTTAAATTAAACCTGTCACACCCAATAGTGTTTACTTCAATCAATTGAGTGGGATTTCGATTTTTATCCAATTCTACTACGTATACCGCATCCGCTGCCTGTTCAAATAGTGCACGATATTTCAATTCACTTTCTTGCAATTGTTGATATAATTGTTGTCGTTCTTTTTCTGCTTGTTTTCTTTCGGAAATGTCCCTACATATTGCAGAGAGAGCTATTATATTCCCTCTTACATCTAGAACAGGTGAAACCGTTATACTTACATCAATTAAATCCCCATTTTTTCGTTTTCTAATAGTCTCTAATCTAGTAATTGTCGATTTTCCAGACAGAATATTTCGAACGACTTCTATCGATTCATCTAGTAAGAAATCGGGTATAGAAGGAAATTTTTTACCGATCAGTTCTTGTATTGACCAACCAAATATCGTTTCAAAAGCTTTATTAGTTTGTAAAATATGTCCTTCTCGATCAGAGATGACAATTGCATCTACGTTATTATTTACAAATGACTCCAGTAATTCTTTAGTCTCTTGTAATTCATTCTCCACTTTTTTTCTCTCTGTTATATCGATTGCAGAACCGACAACTTCAATTACTTTTCCATTTCGCTTAATTGGCCGAAGTGCGATTAAAGCAATCATTTCATCATCTGGCCAAGGAATTTCAAAGATAACTTCATTCCCTTCCCATGCTTGTACATAATACTTCAGTAATTGAGGAACAAGATGGGGAGGGATAATGGAAGGATCGATCGTACGTAAACTCTTTCCTACCACTTGTTCAGAATAAAACCCGTTTTGATAATAAAATTGTCCATCACACATAGTATGTATAAAGTGTGTATCTACTTTAATAAATTTAAAAATTCCGCCTTGCAGTTCATGAACAGTATCTTTCAGCTCTTGCTTCGATTTTTTTAATTTTTGATTTGTTTTAAATGACTCTTGTGTTAAGGAATATAACTTTTGATAAGCTTCCATCAGAAAAAGTCCACATAAAAGGCCGAAACTCATAAATACTAAACTTTGCATGTAAAGAATGCTAGATATTACAGCCGGAATGAAGAATTCGCCTACCAACCGAATCATAGCTATATAACAAATCAGATAGAGAAAGCTAGCTTTAAACGGATGTAGATTTTTGAAATATGATTTTAAAATAGTAAATAGAATACCTATCCCTAATAAAGCGATGAGATACGGTCCACAATATCCATCCATATACATGACACGCATGATCAAAATACTAAGCACCGTAATCCAACCGGCAGTACATCCAAAGTAAACAAACGAAAAAATGAGAGGGACAGCTCGAAGGTCATAATAAAACCCCATGTATTTAAAAGAAAAGGTCATCAAAATAACAGCAATAATCGCCCCATATATTTTTTCAATGAATTGGTTAGACTTAACCACAAACACTTGGATAAATATAGTTGAACTAACTAGAAAAGCAAAAATAAATAGGTTAATAAAAAAATCTTTGATAAACATACTGTGCCCCTCCCTATATCAAACAAATTCGACAAAAAAGGTGAAAATCCTACAAAAAATATAATGGAAATAGAGGACAGGTGCTTTCTTTTTGTGACTGATAAAAAGAAAGCATTAAAGATTAAGAGCTTAACAAAAAAAGACACCCTTTCGAATGTCTAAGTGGTTGAAGTCAGCTTTGCTTCAATGATATATCTGTTCGGAGCATCTCCAATATAGTCAAACGGATAACATGTTGTTAACGTTAAAATTGGTTCATCCTTTTCTACAATAACAGTGCGATCTTCTGCATCTGTAACCCAATGACGAGTGATTTGGTACGTATATGTTTTGTTGTCATATTCCACAATTAGTGTATCGTTTTCTTTTAACTCGCCAAGTTCAATAAATACCGTATCTCTATGTCCACTTAAAACTGTGTGGCCATTACCAGCTGGAGTAGTTGTAAGATCACTTACGAACATTCCAACTCCTTTTTTTAATACTTTAGGATCCGCGCCCCAATACACAGAGAATTTTTTATTAATTTTCGGTATAACTAATAATGCTACTTTTTCCCCTTGTCGATGTTGTACTTGCGTAGTTGGAACTTGCACTGATTCCGATGGATGATCATCAGGAGGGGAGACTTCAGTATTTTGGGTAGAATGTATAGATTCTGGAGCAGTCTCATAATTTTTCATTTCATTTTTCGTTAGAGCAGCAGTGGAGCGTTTGGAATTGTACAGTTCTAGAAAATAGTATGAGCCAATAGATAAGCCTATTATAATTAAGCATAGTCCTAGAATTTTCTTTTTGTTCATTATATCCCTCCTATGCGAAAACGACAGGATTTCTCCTGCCGTTCTAAGGAACTAATTATGCATTTGTTTTAGTGCGACGGAACAATAATACTGAACCTACTGCTACTAAACCAGCACTAACTAATAACATTGTGAACACATTAGATGCTGTGTTTGGTAACTTTTCCCCTTGTTTTTTTGTATCTTTTTTAACTACATTGTCTTTTTTAGTGTCTTTAGTAGTTTTTGGTTCTTCTTTTGAAGTAGTTTGTTTATTTTCTTGTTTAGCAGGTTCTTGCTTTGTATCTTGTTTTGCATTTTCTTTATTTTCGTCTTGTTTGCTAGCAACGAATTGATCGTAGTCACCTTTTTTAACTTCACATGGTAAACCATCGTTGTCACGATCTAAGTCGTGAGGATCGTTAGTTGCGCTATAACCGTTTTTGTACCAAAACTCCATTACGTCTTGTTTCGATTTGAAGTGCTTGCAATTTTTGTCATCCGTGTTCTTTGCAGCGTATGCAGCTGAATTGTATCCAGCAAATAAGAATGCGAATGCAAATATTGATACTAATAGTTTTTTCATGAATTTCTCCCTCTCTTGTTGGTATGTATTTACATTGTAATATTTTACATATATGTTTTACAAAAATCAACATTTTCTGAGAAAAATGTAAAATTTATATTATATTTGGATATTATTTTTTGCATTTTGATAATGTTACTACTCTCTAAAGTTATTAGGTTACTAAAATAATGGAGTTAAGCTAAGTGTTATTTTCACAATTTCGAAGAATGCCTCTGATAAGATATAAGCTGTATATAAAAAAGGCTTTTACTAATATGTAGAGCATCTGAATGGTACACACTAATAGGGAATTTTTTCCTTTGCATATCTTGTTTTCTAATTATGTTTCTAATATGATTATAGAGTCACAGAAAAAGTTACACTAGACTATGAAGTTAGAGGTGAAAGAATGCGACCATTAGAAAATGAAATTCATCCAAAGATGGTAAGAGTATGGCAAATTAGCTCGCTCATTACATCTGGAATCGGTCTTATTATTACAGTTGCTTATTTTATATTTATGATGAAATTTGACTGGACAGGTTGGATATTTGGAGCGCTTGTAATCGGTCTTCTTGCGTATGCACCGCTTGGTTATCTTGTATTTCCAAGTTTACGTCAGCGCTATTATAGTTATGAGTTAAACGAAGAAGAAATGGAAATTCAAAAAGGGATGTTTACGGTAGAGCGAGTACTTATCCCAATGATTCGTATTCAGCATATTACAATTGAACAAGGGCCTATTATGCGTAAGTTTGATTTAGCTGAGTTGAAAATTGCAACAGCCGCAACAGCGCATACTCTTCCGGGATTAACGATGCGTGAAGCTGAGAGATTAAAGCGCCAAATTGCAGAACTGGCAAAGGTGAGTGATGAGGATGTATAAGCGGCAGCATCCGATTACGATTTTGTTTGAGATAAAGCTAAGTAGTATTTTACCAGTATTTTTTGTTTTCGTTGTGAAAGATGGAACATTTCCTTTTTGGTATTTGATTCCGCTTCTGTTTATAGGAGCAGGAATTATTTTTAACTTCATTTCGTGGTATTACAAAATGTACTGGGTTGAAAATAATGTACTGCATATTAAAGAAGGTCTTTTCACAAAGAAAGAAAGCTTTTTAAATAAAAACCGTGTCCAAACCATTAATACGAGCTCAAATGTTTTATATCAAATATTAGGTCTCACAAAGCTAAAGATTGAAACTGCTGGCGGCGCTGACGAAGCAGAAGTACAGTTAGTAGGAATTACTCAAGAAGAAGCAAAAAGTTTAATTGCCATGTTAAATAAAAATAGCGATGTGAACGATGAACTTGAATTAGAGGTTACTGCGATCGAAAAGAAAGAACATAACACAGTCTCATATACATTAACGTGGAAAGAAATTTTACTGGCAAGTATTACGTCCGGGAAATTTGGCCTTTTATTTTCCATTCTTTTCATTTTAGCAGATAAGATTCGCGATATTATGCCGAATCATATTGTGAAGAAAATTGAACATTATATGGAAACGTACGTATTTGAAAGTGATATAGCTGGCTGGGCGTACATACTTGTTGCTTTACTTCTATTATCGTGGATTGTTTCAACGATTCAATATGCACTGCAACATGCGAATTTTACCATTTCACGTAAAGGAGATGAAATTCGCATTTCACAAGGGTTGCTAGAAAGAAAAGAGCTTGTCTTGAAAGCGCATCGTATTCATGGGATTAAAATGAAAGAAGGGATTCTTCGCAAACCTTTTGGATATTGCTCTGTTCACGTAGAAGCGATTCAAAAATTTGAAGAAGGGCAAACAGACGTAACGATCCATCCGCTTATAAAAAAGAAAAAAGTACTAGAGATGCTGCAATACTTACAATTGCCATATGACATAAACAGTGAGATGACAAGATTACCGAAAACGGCAATGAGACGTCATATGTTAGATAATTTTGTTTTCGCTTGTATTGTAGCAGTACCGATTATCGGGGCGAGTATGTATTTTCACAAATACTTTCTATTCGCATTGCTATTACCACTTTTCCTAGTGTCCATCTGGCTTGGTTATGCGCAGTACAAAGCAGGCGGATATCGTATTGATGACGATCAGCTAACAATGTCCTATCGCAGAATCGCAAAATATACGGTTTTTGTGAAAAGAAGACATATTCAATCTTTAAAGAAAAGTCAATCATACTTCCAGAAAAAAGATGCACTTTGTACATATCATTTCCATAATGCCTCGGCTGGTCATACGTTAGAACATGTACGAATGGAAGATGCGGAGAAGATGCAAAGTTGGTATAAGCGAGAACTTTGATATATCGGCATTTTGACACGATATAAAGGTTCTTCGATGAACTGGAAACACTAAAAGGAGCTGACAGAAGTCATCTCCTTTTTTAAAATATGGAACAATTAAACTAAATTGATATTTTAGTTTGTGAAATAAAATGTGAATGTTTAATAATTTTACCAAAATTACTTTGAAATAAAAAGGTTTATCGAAAAATGTCAGAAATTTGTGCTTTTTAATTGTTTTAAATTGCGAATTTTCTAAAATATATTGCCTTTATTTTCTACTTTTTTTACATTGGTTTTGTAATATTAAAAATTTTGGCGAGGTGAATGTATGAAAAGGGAAAAAAGAAAAAGGCGATGGTACCGGTATGTAATCCAGTTCATCGTGATGGCGTTAATTGTGTCTTCTATTCCGATGGAGGCAATTGCGGAAACGATGAACAAGGACAAATCAGCGCAGGAAAACAAGGTTCCTTCTACTGAACAAGCAAAGAAAAAGGCTGAACAGAAACGAACATCAGACGGAAAACCTACTGAAGTAGTAGAAGAACGAACCGAACACGAGAAAGTGTTTGATAACAAGAATGGAACGTATACAAAGAAAGTCTACACAGAGCCCATACACACAAAAAAAGATGGGAAGCTAGAAGAAATTCAGCCAGAACTTGTTGAAAAATCCCCACAAACAATCGCGACAAAAACTACAAAGTTAAAACCGACATTTCAAAAAAAGCTAGAAAAGAAAGAATACGCGGCCTTTGAAGTAGATGGTCACAAGGTTACGTATAAGTTAACAGGAGCCAAGGGTGAGAAAGAAGGGCTCCAACCATCTCAAGTTGCAGCTACTTATGAAAAAAATGAGATTTGGTATAAAAATATTTTTCCAAAGATCGATTTACGTACGATTACGTTTAATGACAAAGTAAAAGAAGATATTGTTCTGAATGAATATACAGGACATCATATTTTTACCTTCCAATTACAAACCACATTGACACCGAAGTTAGAAGAAGACGGTTCTATTTTGATGGTGGATGATAAGCAAAAAATAGTATTTACATTACCAAAACCGTTTATGACAGATTCCAATATACATCCTGAATCGAATGAAGCACCGATTTCAGAAGATGTAAAGTATACGTTAGAGAAACAAGAAAACAATACGTACAATGTAACCGTTACGGCAGATCCGAAGTGGCTGCAAGCTCCTGAGCGGAAATATCCAGTTTATATTGACCCTTCTATTACGATGGGGAGCTTTCAAGAGGCTTACGTATCGAGTGCACATCCAAAGAACAATTATTCCAGATGGGTACTTTGGGATGAAGGGCAGAAAGCGCATACACTAAAAGTAGGTTATTTTGATAATCGTACTGGTTATAATTTTGCCTATATGAAGCCGGAACTTTCTAGCTTGAACGGCGCAATTGTACATGATGCACAGTTTTATGCCTATGCGTCGTGGCATTATTACGGAAATAATCCGAATGAAGTTTGGCTAGATGAAGTCAAAGGTGACTGGGATTATATTACGATGAACTGGGAAACAAAACCGTGGTCTGAGGAAATCGCAGTTACGAATGTTGGCCGACATCAATGGGCGCAGTTTAATGTTACAAACACAGTGAAAGCGTGGGTAAGCGGCGAGAGACCGAACTATGGGTTTAAGCTGCATCCTAACGGGCGAGGACAAACGCATTGGAAGAAATTTATTGCGGCTTATAACGGAGGAGATACAGCGCCGCATTTAGAAATTACGTATTCTTATCCAAAGCCGAATAAACCACGTTTATCAGCTTATTCAAATGGCATTGGAAGCGAAACAGGACATATTAATGTGAACTGGGATGCAGTACCAGGAGCAACTGGATATCGAGTTGGTATTTTCGATGGAGAAGATTATAACTATTATCAAGTTGGGAATACGACATCTTGGTCAACAAAGGATAAAAAAATATGGCCAAATAAAGAGGAAGTAAGCCGCGGGCGAAATGAGCTTCACTTCGATGGATTAGGCGGAGAAGTGCCAACGAGCCCTTCTCAGTTGTATCAAAATAATGGTTCTAAAGAACAAGGTAACGACAAACATGCATACAAAGTAAAAGTTGTAGCGGAGTATCCTCATGATGAAATGAGTCCAGAATCAGACGAAGAAAAGGTATTTGTGCCGCTAGAAGCACCAAAGCAGCCGAAATCGCACGCCTTTACGAATTTGACTGGTTCTCAATCGGGATATATTGAGCTGAACTGGGATCAAATTCCTGGCGCTACAGGTTATCGCGTTATTTTTTATAATGGAAAGAGTCACGATGTATTTGATGTTGGAAATGTGACGAAATGGTCTACGCAAGGAAAGAAAATCTATCCAACGGCAGATGAATTGAAAAATGGCCGCTACCAGTTCCATACAGATGGAAAGGGAGAAGAACTTGCGTTAAATCCTTCGAAGTTGTATGAAAATGCAGGTGATTTTAGAAGCGATAAGTATTGGGTTCATATTCAAGCCTACAGCAATATCGGACATGCCGAAAGTACGTATTCCCCGGACTACGGCATTAAAATGACAGAACCAACAGATATTTTTGGCTTAAAAGACTATATGGCTTCTGTTGATGTGATTGGCGGTAAAGTAAACGCGACGAACGGAAACTTTGTTATGGATGAATCGGACTTTACCTTATCAGGCCGAGGTCCTGATTTACGTATTGACCGCGTATACAATAGTAACAGCACAGAACAAGGTGTATTAGGAAAAGGCTGGACGAGTTCTTTTGATGAAAAAGTACAGGAGCAGCCAAATGGAGATGTACACTTCATTCATGAAGATCGCGCAGTCGATCGTTTTGAAAAAACGGGCGACAACTCTTACAAAGCGCCACCGGGTGTCTTTTTCGAAATCAAGAAAACAGACAGCAGGTATACGGTTACTGATAAAGATCAAACGGTATCCGAGTACGATAAGCAAGGTCGTTTAACAAAGGTAAAAGACGAACACGGCAATACGCTGACGTATCGCTATGAAAATGGCCGCGTTGTCGAAATTACAAACGCTTCGAATCGTAAGGTATCGTTACAGTATACAGACGGATTATTAACAAAGCTTGTCGGTCCTGAAAATCGTACAGTTACGTATACGTATAAAGATGGGCAACTAGTAGGTGTAACAACGCCGAGAGGAAAACAATATCGATATGGCTATGAAAATGGGAAACTACGTTACGCGTATGATCCGAAACATACAGAGCAAAAGCCGTACAAAACAACATACACATATGACAACAATCGACTCGTTAGTGTAAAAGACGCATTAGGGAAAGAAACGAAACTCTCTTATAACAGTGAAGCAAGAGAAGTGACCGTTATTGATCCAAAAAATGTGAAAGACATGTACCACTACAATCTTGCGGGAAATCCGGCTAAAACGGTTGTAGATGCAGCCGGATTAAAGCTAACAACAACGTATGAATATGAAACAAACAATTTAACGAAAAAGACAGATCCAAAAGACCAAGGAAAACGCGTTTCCGAAAGTTATACGTATGATGGGAAAGGAAACGTAACATCGGCGACAGACGCAATTGGAACAGAGAAGTATGAATATAACCAAAATAATGATGTAACGAAAGTAACAGATACAGAGAATAAAACAGCGTCTGTGACATATAACGGTGCCAATGCTGTTTCAGAAACAGATTATAAGGCGCAAACATCATCTGTGACGCAGTATGACTCTTACGGAAATCCAATTCGCGGCAGTTTAGAACTAGCGCCGGGCGGCAACTTGATGCGAAACCCTGGCTTTGAAGCGGGGGGCGATCATTGGGAGCTACGCGGATGGAATGATGGCGGGAAAAATGAAATCGATCGTAACGTTCGTGCACCGCAGTTAGGACAAACGTCTTCTCTGCGCATGGATACAAAAGGTATTAATGACAGCTGGGGTGCAACAATCGCCAGCCAAAAAGTAGATGTTGAGCCAAATAAACCATATATTTTAAGCGGATGGATTAAAACAAGTGGTTTAGAAAAGGCGGGTGCACATTTCTATGTTATTCAGCTAGATGAACATGGAAATCATGTAGGAACCATTTCGAATAACCATAGTAAAGTTAGCGGTACAACCGATTGGACAAAACGACAAGTACCAATTGTCACTTCTGATAAAACGCGTCAATTAATCATCGAAGTCTTCACAGCTCATGAAAGCGCGGAAGGAAAAGGAACAGCTTGGTTTGATAATTTCCAATTAGAAGAAGGGCCAATTTCATCTTCTTTTAACCCAGTGCCAAATCCAAGTTTTGAGTACTATAAAGAAAAATTAGACAATTGGCATACATGGCTGAATTTACCACGGGATAATATCGGAGAAGGATTTGGTGGGCATTCAGCACTTGTGATGGAGCGTAAGAGTCAAGATGATCCAAGTCCAGACTTGCATTATCGTCAAGAAATTGCGCTAAATCAAAGTCAGGCAAAAGACATTACAGTTACCGCAATGTCAAAAGCGGAAAACGTCAAACATAGCAGTACATCTCAGCCAAACAATGGATACTCTGTTTGGATTTATGCAGAACATGAAGGCGGAACATGGAAAAGCTATTACATCACGTTCCCGCTTGGCACAAAAGATTGGAACCGCGGAGCAGTTGTTATCCCAGCTTCAGCAGGGGCGATTAAACGCATTCAGCTTCATACGATGCTTGATAAAGAACTGACAGGAAAAGTATGGTTCGATGATATTCGGATTATGGAAGGCAACCACTTAACGAAAACAGAGTATGATGAAGATGGAAACTTCATTACTGCAACTTATGATGAAGAAAACCGTAAAAATACATTTACGTACGATCCGTATGGAAACAAATCAAGTGAAACAGATGAAAAAGGAAATAAAAAGACTTTTGCCTATAACGAAGATAACCAATTAACGAAAACAACAATGGCAAATGGCACTTCTGTTTCTTACAGTTATGATGATAATGGAAACACAACAGAGAAATTTGTCACAGCCGGCGGAAAAACGCAAAAGAACATCTTCGAATATGATGTCGATAACAAACTAACCGTCTTCCAAGATGCATTATCTCGAAAAATTGTACACGAGTATGATGCAAATGCGAACCGAACGAAAACAACGCTGCCAACAAACACTGTGTTAGAATGGGAGTACGATGCGGCAAACCGAGCGATTAAAGCGAAACGAAACGGCAAAGATGCATTCTCGTATGCATATGATGAGAACGGAAATGAAACGAAAGTAACCGATCATATAAACGGAATCACCCGTGAAAAAGCATATGACGAAGGCAACCGCATCATCAGCATGACAGACCGCGGCGGCAGCGTAAAATGGTCATATCAACCAAAATCTCACAAACTAAAAGATACAACAATCAATCACGGTTCCTATAACAACACAACAAACTATGAATATAACGCCTTAAATCAAAATACGAAAGTAACCGATAGCGGAAAAACATTTTATTTTGATTACGACGAATTTGGAAACGTCGTTCGTTATCAAGCTGGTAATGATGCAGCGGCCCAATTTACGTATGACCATACAAAGAAACTAACGAACTTACAAATTGGTACAAAAGATTCACAGCGCATTTTAGAAGAATCGTATACGTATGACGCAACAAGCAACCGTACCGCAATCGAACGTAAAAACGGTGACAAAACAGAAAAAACAACATACGCCTATGATTCTATCAACCAACTAACAAAAGAAACATTGCCAAATGGTACAAGTAAAGAATATAGCTACGACGGCTTTGGTAACCGCACCAACGTAAAAGTAACAGAAGCAGGAAAATCAGCTGTATCGACAGCAGCCGTATTTAACGAAGGCAACCAGCTAACGAAATTTGGCAGCGAATCTCTAACGTATGACGCCAACGGAAACCGTACATCCGATGAAAAATACAAATACACATGGAACGAAGCAGACCAGCTTACTGCTATCACAAAACAAGGCGAAAGCACACCATTTGCGACATATAAATACGATGATGACAGACGCCGCATTGAAAAAACAGTAGATGGAAAAACAACACGTTATCACTACGACGGCGACAGCATCAATCCACTATATGAAACAGACGGAAGTGGAAATGTCCTTCGTCAATATGTCTATTCAGTAGACGGCATCCGCCTTGCGATGAAATCCCAAGGCCAAACGGTATACTACCACTACAACCCACGCGGTGACGTCATTGCGATGACAGATGAAAACGGACAAGTCGTAGCAAGCTATGAATACGATGCATGGGGCAATGTCCTAAAGAGTGACGCAAAAGGCATCGCAGCAGAGAATCCATTTGGATATGCGGGATACATGTATGATAAAGAGATTGGGATGTATTATTTAATTGCTAGATATTACAATCCAACTCATGGCGTGTTCTTGTCTGTGGATCCAGATCCGGGTGATGAGGATGATCCGTTGACGCAGAATGGGTATACGTATGCGAATAATAATCCGGTGATGATGGTGGATTCGGATGGGAGGTATCCTAAGTTTAAAAGTTATGTAACTAAATATGTTAGAAAAGTTGACAGACAACTAACTCAATGGAGTAAATATAGCTTTGTACGTAAGGAGGTATATAGAAGTGCACTTAAAGGAGCTTCTTATGGAGCTTTCTATGGAGCCTTAGCTGGATCAGGATGGTCATATTTTAGTAAGCATATTAGAGTAGGAAGGGGATTTGGTGGATTAGGACCTAATAAAACATCTCCAAGAGTAGGAGCTGCTGGAGGTGCAGTTATAGGATACCATTTAGGGTCAACCCGTGGTGCTATTGGTGCATATGGCAAACATTTAGTAGGAAAAACATACGTCTGGGGGAAAAAGAAGTACAAAAATTGGAGAAAAAAAAGGAAATAGGAGTTTATTAAAATTTTTGCTATAGTTTGGAGTGAAGTGCATGTACGCACTAATATTAGGATTACTGACAGTAGGGATTTTTTTTACTGCTATCCCAATATATTGGGCTATACAGGAAGTCAAACAAGAAAAAACAATAGCGGACAAATGGAAAGTAGGTTTGTACTTTATTATTGATATGTGTATAATGAACCCTCTTTCTGGACTATTCTTTTCTCTTGTGATTGGTATTCCAGCCCTCTTAGGAGGAATCGTATTAATTCTACTAATTGTATTGGATATACCGATTTAAAATAACTATTATTGTGAGTGAAGGGAGTGTCGATTATTTGAGGCACTCCTTTATTATATCGACTTTCGCCAATATGTATATTCAATAGACGGTATCCGTCTTGCGATGAAATCCCAAGGCCAAACGGTATACTACCACTACAACCCACGCGGTGACGTCATCGCGATGACAGACGAAAATGGACAAGTGGTAGCAAACTATGAATATGATGCATGGGGCAATGTTTTAAAGAGTGACGCAAAAGGCATTGCCGCAGAGCGAAGAATTGCTTATAAAGCGTTAAGAAGATCTGGTGTATCAGAAAAGGCTACTAGAAAGATGATAGCAAGATCGGATAGATACTTTTCTGGAATTGGAGTAAAGGGAAGAACTAAAACAAGAATACCCGGTGATAGAAGATAAGTAATTTTAACTGACTGTATTATTATGAGATAATACAGTCAGTTTTTATGAAAAAAATTTATTAGTGAAAGAAAGGAAGCTGAGAGAATGCAATATAATGAGGTATTGGAGCAATGGAGGGGAATTATAAATAAAGTTAAAAGTATTCAAGGAGAAACTTATTTGGAATTTGAACCTATTGCAACGGAAGAAGAGGTTAGGGCGAAAGAAAGTGAGTTAGGGGCAATCTTTCCAGAATCTCTAAAAGATGTATTTAAAAATTTTTCAAAACGAGTAGAAGTAGGATGGGTGCTTCCAGATAATATAGTGCCCACAAAAGGGTTTGAAAATATATATTTAGGTGAAATGGCATGGAATCTGGATGATTGTGAAGTAAAAATAGATAATTATGGGGCACCAAAGCAATTAATTGTTTATTATAATTCTGTCGGTGATTATATAGCGATTAATATGGAGGGAAATGAGTCCGTTACATATTGGTATGAGGATGAATCAAAAGAAATTTTATTAGCAAAAAACTTTAAAGAGTTTATAGAAGAAAATACAAGGCTTGCTTTGATTGGAGCTGATTATACGCAAATAGAAGAATTGATAGGAAAAGAAGGAATACAATCATCAAGTGAGTTGGGTATTAGATGGCAAAAGTATTTTGAAGAAATTCAAGTAATGCAATATCTTCGAGACAGTGACAAGCTAGAGGAAGTTATTTCTTATGTTCTTCATACCTGTGAACTACGAAATCAAGAATTACAATTGTTATGTGCATGGGATAAAAAAGTGCTGTTGGAATTTCTTTTGCAAAGAGTATTTAAAACCAATCTTTTTAAGGATCAAAGGTTATTATGTTTCATAATCGGGGAAGTCATGAAAGAAGACTGCCAAGAGTGGGTTCAATCTTTATGGGAGAAGCATACAAATATTTTCCCTGAAATGCGCTCATATTTAAGCGCAAAGTGTTTGCCGTACCATATTGGTTTTTCTCTTGTTTTGGAATATGTGCAAACAGAAAATTTGGATGGAGTGGAAGCAAATAATCATTTGAAATATTTTCGTTCAAATGATGTCATCCAATGGATGAAAGAATATGCAAAACTACCGTATGAAGGATGGGATTATTTATTTGCTTACTCAAAGCCAAAGTGGGAAGAAATGATAGAGTGGCTTCATTTAGAAAAACGACATATGGTGATTGTTGTAAATTCAATAGGGGCAATGAATTCTTTAAGCCAACAAGAAGACATAGGTTTAGGGTATCCAGATGAACCAATTGTAATTGAAAATTCACCTAATATTGAAGAGGTTATTCGAGTAATAGAAGCTTTTAAAGAGACTGGTAAGCAAAAGATACGCCATTATGAATTAAATAATTTTATTGATTACCTAGAAAGGTTTTATTGATTTTAAATTATGAAGGGATGTTAATAATGACAGAGCCGCAAATCATAATAGGAATACCTGGTTTATGGAAAAGTAGGACAGAATTAGTACAAGAGGTTGTTAGTAAAAGTAAGGGATATATTTTAGCAGGTAATATCATTCATCATATGGAGAAAAATATTGGGTTTGAAATTGATGTTTATAATCATGATTATTCTTTAGGAGAAGCTTTTTTATATGCCGGTGGTGGTCGTTTTAATCAAGAGCTACTTAGCAGGTTAGAAGAGCATACTCATACAGTGTACGTGACTGCTAAAGTATCAGATATGCAGAGTATAAAAGAAGTAATTGATGTAGGAATGGCGCTATTAAATGCCGGTGGGATCGCACTAAAAATTGAAACAGTGGGTTTAGCTTATTCTAAAGAGGAATGGAAACAGCTCGCGAATAATAAAGAATTATTTCCTGTATATTCGCATGTCGTAAATTTAATTGGAGATGAAAAAGGCTATTATTCATGTGGCATGCAAATATTTGCATTACCGGATGCTATGGTACATTCGAGTATCAGTTTGGAAGAAGCTGCAGATTTATTAAATGATTTCAATTTATACTATCTAGTTGAGAAACCTAAATTGAAAGATGGAGATACTATTAGCTTTACACAAAATTCCCCAGTTTATAAATTATCTCAATGTAACGATTATCGATATGAACAAGATGATCCTTTTTATAACCCATGTGGTTTATGGAAGTTAGAACAGGTTTAAAATTATATTTCTACAAGCGTGGGGTATTCACTTCTATATGGGGTACGGTAACGATTATAGATATGAAGGGCAATATCTGATGGTTTCTAAAAGAATGAGGGATGGTGTATGAAAATATAAATGGTTTCTTCATTAGAAAAGATATAGATGGTGAAGTATTGTTAGTTTCCGAAAGAAAATTAACAGAATGTATAGATTATATCAATACATTCAATATTACTCGATTACAAATAAGTGATATGTATTATGGTCTTGAAGATATAAATTTTTTGGTGAAATGTAAAAATATTACCCACTTGTCTCTAGATAGTGTCTATTTGAAAGATGTTTCTAGTGTATATAGTTTAAAGAATCTTAAAACTTTATCGTTAATGGATTCTAATTATGTTTTAGAATTAAATAGACTTACTGGATTAGAGTGTTTGTCTATGTATTGTGATAAAAAGGTAACGGGTTTACAGGAGCTTTCTAATTTGAAATCCCTTTCTTTATGGAAATATAGTTCCAAGAACAGGGATTTGAATGAATTGAAAAACTTACGGAAGTTAGAGACATTAAACCTTACACAATCTAAAATAAACTCTATTAGTGGTGTGGAGAATTTAGAGAGTTTAAAGACTTTGAAATTAAACTATTTACGTACATTAACGACTATAGAGCACTTCAAATATACAAATGGTGATTTACGTTATTTAGAAATTGAAGCGTGTAAAAAGATTAAAGACTTTTATGAAATTAAATATTTGAAATCTCTAGAGGTTTTAAACCTTTTTAATTGCGGAGATATACCGACTATAAATTTTATACAAGCATTGAATCATTTAAAGCATTTTTCTTTTGTGGAAAGTAACATTATAGATGGTGATATTAGTTTTTGTGAAGGTATAGAATTTGTTAGTTTTACAGATAAGAGACATTATTCACATAAAAACAAACATTTTAATAATATATAAATCCAAATTAAAAACCTGACATAAAACCCGTTTCTTTTTAGAGGGGCGAGAGCGTCTGGCCATGAGTAGAAGCGGTCAGTGCCTGTTTCTGCCAAATGCGATGTTAAAGTAGCAGGTTACTTTTTGCCTGTCATGGAAGCGATTAGTGTGTTGGAAAGTCAAGTTGGATTTATATATATGAGGAAGGAATAAAATGAAATTTCCCAAAGATGAAGATGGACAAGTATTAAAGATGTTATATAAAAAAGGAGTTAATTTTAGTCAGCTGCATGAAGTGGATTTTTTTATTGCAGTTCCTAATCAAGAGTGTGGAGAAAAAGTACTTTCAGAAGTAAAAAAACTAGGATTAACTTGTGAATTACAAATATGAAGAAGAATTTGAAGAATGGACATGTATTTGTTCTAAGGAAATGCTGTTAAATTATGAAGATATAGTAGAAATCCAAAATGACCTAAATGGATTAAGTAAAGGATTAGGCGGCTATGTAGACGGTTGGGGGACGTTTGCATAGTAGTAGATTTATAGTAACGAAATTCTTTGTACATTCCGTTTTTTATCTTTTTGCTTTTGTTGGTGAGTAGTTTTTAGCATTTTTATAAGAAAAATATGTAACAAAAGCTGCTAGGAAGTCTTTAGTTAAAGTGTTAGGGTGACTGTGTTAGTTGAAGATGCCATTATTTTGGGAAGAGGTGTACATAATGGGGATAGAAAAGCATATAAAGACTACGGTAAGAAAAATAATCAAAAGAAAACTAGATGATAACTATGTTGAATTTTGATTTTATGGATAATGTATTCTCTGTAATTTTGAGGTACCCAGTAAGAATAATTGTAATGCTTTTTGGATTAGGGTTTATTTTTTATTGTATAAAGGAGAAATGCTGGTTATCTGCATTGGTCATGGGGATTCAAAGTGGATTACTCACTTTGGGGATGTTTACAAACGTATTAGCAAACACTTTAATAAACGTTCCTCTTATAGTGCAGTATATTGGTTTGGTGATTTTCACCATCTTATGTTGTGTTGTATTTGACTACGAAGCATCTAGAGATTAAGTGTTATAGGCCACGGAAACGTCGTCATTAAGTTACTGAAAACGAGATACCCCCAAAACGAAAGAATGGGAGTATCTCGTTTTTATATCTAACTCAAATCGGCATCCGCCTTGCGATGAAATCTCAAGGTCAAACGGCGTACTACCACTACAACCCAAGCGGTGACGTCATCGCGATGACAGATGAAAATGGACAAGTGGTCGCAAACTATGAATACGATGCATGGGGCAATGTATTAAAGAGTGACGCAAAAGGCATTGCTGCAGAGAATCCATTTGGCTATGCGGGATATATGTATGATAAAGAGATTGGGATGTATTATCTGATAGCGAGATATTATAATCCAACTCATGGGGTGTTCTTGTCAGTGGATCCGTATGCGGGGAATAATCCTGTCATGTCTGTAGATCCAGATGGCCATGCTTTTGGGCTAGTGGTTAATGCAGGTTTTGCAGTTTATGATGGATACGGCGCATATAAATCCGGAGCCAATTGGAGAGGTGTTGCCAAGAAAGCGGCACTAGGGGCAGTTGGCGGTGGTAGGTTTAAGTATGGTGCTAAAATTGGAGGCGCAATAGCCAAAAAAGTAAAGTATCATGGGCATCACGCTTTTCCTAAATACTTAGGTGGACATTCCAAGCAACCATTGGTAAAAATTCCAACTAACGTGTATAAGCAGCCTCATAAAGAAATGAGGACATTTGCGCAATCAAGTAGAAAACACAGTACGAAGTATTATAAAAATTTAAAAAATACTAATCCTAAGGCTTATAGAAAAATCTTAAAAAAGACTTATAAATTTTATGATACAAAGTATCCGCAATACATGCATGCCTTTAGAAAAGGGGTTCACTATTCAAATAAGCATGGATATTTTAAATAATAGATAATTAATAAGGAGTATGATAAAAATGTTAAAACGAAGGCCTTCTGAGCTTATTATAGAAAATAAGAAACTTTTAATTCCTATAGTGCAGTGTATAGTATATGGAAAATTTATAAAGTTAGAATCTAAATCACGTAAATTAGAATTTAAAATTTTATGCCCTATACACAAAACTTTAGAAGAGGATGATTTTTTAGATATGTATTTAAATACATATCCAGATTTTAATCATGGTGAGCAAAGTTATTATTATCAAAGATATAATTTTGAAGATTCTAGTATTTATATTGAGGGAGAGAAATTTGAAATCCTTAACGGAAATATTCAAATTAATTACTTATCAATAAGGGATTTCTCCGTGGAAATGGATTTAGAACTAAAATCTCATGATAATCAAATAATTTTCAGTAAGTGGTTTTTATATCCTGTTATTAAGGAAGCAGATAATATCGAAGAGAACCTGTATTTTAAAAATTTGATCCCAAAGATAGTCATCAATCCAGATGAATCAACCGAGCATTCAACTACTGCAAAGCCCATAGAGGAGCTGTGTCTTGAGGATTTCTCTGTTTCTCCCGTATGGGAATGGGATTTAGAAAACGAAAATTTAATGATTCAGGATGAAACATGGGTTAAACCTTCTCATATAGATAAGATATTTATGATAGATATGGCAGAAATATTTATAAAAGCGGATCTAAGGATAGGTAGTCAGATTACGTCTTATCCGTGTATTTTAAACATTGCCATAGATCAATCGATTCATCAACTGGCTATCCTTGAAGGATCTGTGTATATCAATAGAGAATATATAATGTTAGAAGATTTCTTTATAGAACAAACTTCTTTAAATCAAGTAACTTTTTATATTCAAGATCAAGTTTTTAAAGTGAAATTGAACCGTACTGGTAGGAAAATACCTATAGATTTGAAATTGACTGTATAATTAACAAACAAACCGATGTGACACGGCCTTTAATTACGACAGAATTTTGAATAGAGAATCAAAGTGCATATTTAATGGATTCTTTTTAAGGAAGGACCTGCTATGTACAGGTTCTTCTTTTTCTACTATTAAAAATAAAATATCCTCAAACATGCTTCGAAAGTCGCTGATCATATAAACGGAATCACACGTGAAAAAGCATATGACGAAGGCAACCGTATCGGCAGCGTAAAATGGTCGTATCAACCAAAATATCATAAACTAAAAGGTACAACAATTAGTCATGATTCTTACAACAACACAACAAACTATGAATATAACGCCTCAAATCAAAATAGGAAAGTAACCGATAGCGGAAAAACAACACGTTATCACTACGACGGCGACAGCATCAACCCATTATATGAAACAGATGGAAACGTCTTTCGTCAATATGTGTATTCAGTAGACGGCATCCGCCTTGCGATGAAGTCCCAAGGCCAAACGGACAAGTGGTAGCCAAACTATGAATACGATGTATGGGGCAATGTCCTAAAGAGTGACGCAAAAGGCATTGCCGCAGAGAATCCATTTGGCTATGCGGGATATATGTATGATAAAGAGATGGGGATGTATTATTTAGTTGCGAGATATTACAATCCTACTCATGGTATGTTCTTCCAGACCTGAATGGTATTGGACTCAATTTTTAATCCCAGTAGCAATTGTAGGTGTTATAGTAGTTGCAAAAGTTGCGATACGTTATGGGGTGAAACTTGCTAAATGGTTAAAATTAATGAAGAATTATTTCAAAACCTTAAAAATATGGAGGTACAATTAGAAGTTCCATACCCTTTTGAGGAATTAGAACAAATTGAATATAGTTATAAGAAAGATTGTTTTGTTGAAGATTTTTATGAATATTGCTCATTGATTAGCGGGAGTTTAAGTTATGCTCTGAGTTTTAAAAAGATACCAAGTTATCAAAGGCAACTATTGTTTAATGATTTTTTTCAAATGTATCCTGAGTATAACTTTTTGAGGGAAAAGAGCGAACGATATTTAGAGTTACATTATCAGTTAAAGATACATGAAAAAACTCGAAAGTTACTAATTAAAGTTATTGAAAATTATTAATTTTAAAAATGGTATTTGTTAAATCTTTATTTTTAGTCAACAAAAATAATTTATATCAACTTAAGAGCTCATCCCGTGTGTAGTGAGGGATGGGCCTATTTGTTACAATGACTTTTACTTAAATAGCAATTAATCATTCCGATATGCGAGATACATATATATCATATGCAAAACTTGGTCTAAGAAAGGAAGAGAAACTACATGAACGGTATCGATATACAATCAATATTAGATGGCTTATGGGGTGCTAAAATTTTAGATACTCATATAGATTTGTTAAATGATAGTATTCAATTCATATTACAAGTAATTGATAATGGAGTTATAAAGGATGTTAAAATAGGATTTATAGATGTTTCGTCATTTTATTATGTTAAAGATGATGAAAATCTTAGGTTTGAATTTTATGATAGAGAAAAAATAGATTTTTTAGAATTGACGACAATTTATTATCAAGATCCAAAGTTAAGTGAAGTTAAATTTAATTTGCAAAATGAGAAAGAATGGAGTAGTCAATATTCCACAGGTGTAAATATTATAATGGAAATTTGGGACTCTATTTTATTAGTTGAAGCAAGAAAACTTACGCTTAACGACAAAGTAATTCATCTTAAATAGTAAAGCTCCAGCAGTATCATTATCTGAAAAGGCTCATAGAAAAACATTTGCAGTCCAAAGGCAGAAAGGTTGAGGCACATATGCGTCCGAGAGAAGAATAGCATATAAATCATTAAGGAGAGCCGGTGTCTCAGAAAAAAGAGCTCGTAGACTAATAAGAAAAACCGATAAATATTTTTATAAATTAGGAGTAAGATCTAATACCAAAACTAAGATTTCTGGAAATAGGAAACGATAAAACAAGGAGGATATGTTTATTCTATGTGTTATAAGCAATGGGTTACGCGTATGAAAGAAGTTTTGAGCCAAGTTGAGATAATTGGTGGAGAAGTTGCTGTCTTAACAATAAAAGAGCCTGCAGCATTACATGCGATAGAAAAGGTTGAAGAAGAACTTGAAATTGTAATACCATTTAGTTATAGAAAAACATTGTTGGAGTTTTCTTCCCATATGGAGTGGAGATGGTATCTACCAGACGAAATTACGTTACCTGAAAAATTTGAAGATTTATTAGGGAGCTGTGGTATTTTAGGAGTGGATCATACTTTAAAATGTGAGAATCTTAGAAGAGAATTGGTTGCAGAAATTTTTAATGACCCTTCGCATCCATATGATATAATATGGCACAATAAGTTAGCATTTTTTGATGTAGGAAATGGAGATTTACTTGCTTTTGATTTAGAGCAAGACAAATTAGATCCTCCTGTTATATATTTAAGTCACGATGATGGAGAAACACATGGTTTTATTTTAGGAGAAAACTTTATAGATTTTATGAATAAATGGTCTAAAATAGGTTTTGTAGGTGGTGACGGATGGAGTCTGTTACCTTTTATAGAATCTCAAAATGGTACTATTAATCCAGAAGGAAAAAATGCACAAGAATGGCGCGGGATTTTGGGGATAGAAATATAAGGAAATCAGTCTGAACAATAAACACCTTTAATTTTTGAATAACAAATTAAAGGTGTTTATTTTATAAAAAGTATTTTTGTACACGTTTTATACAGCAGATACGTGAAATCTTAATTTAGCTTGTAAGAAAGCCTTGAAGGAGTTGAAAAAATGCTAGAATCTCAAATTATAATTGGAATACCGGGTTTATGGGAGAATCGAACTCAATTCGTGCAAGAAGTAGTAAGAAAAAGTAGAGGGTATCTTCTAGCAGGTAACATTATACATAATGCCAAGAGAGATATTGGCTTCGAGGTAGATATTTACGAACATGATCCGTCTCTTGCAGAAGCATTTTTATATGCAGGTGGTGAACGTTTTGGTGAGGATATCCTTGGTAAGATAAGCAACCACACATATACAGTATATGTTATTGCTAAAGTAAGGGATATTCATACTGTGAAAGAAGTTATTGATGTTGGAATGGGGCTCCTTAATGCAGGGGGAATAGCTGTGAAAATTGAAACCACTGGCGTAGCTTATTCTAAAGAAGAATGGAAAGAAGTTGCAGATAACAAAGAATATTTCCCTATTTATTCGCATTTTGTGACGTTAGTTGGAGATGAGAATGGCTATTATTCATGTGGTATGCAATCATTTGGTCTTCCGGATGTTGTGACATCCGCTCATATAGATGTAGAAGAAGCAGCTGATTTATTAAATGACTTTAATTTATATAATTTAGTTGAAAATCCTAAATTAAAAGATGGAGAGACAATTAGCTTTACGCAAACATCTCCTGTATATAAGTTGGCTCATTGTAAGGATTATCGTTATGAACGAGATGACGTTTTTTATAATCCGTGTGGGTTGTGGGAATTAAAAAAAGTTTGAAATTATAGTTGAATTAGTGTGTGAATATAGTGTTTGTTTAGGGAATAATGAGATTTTTATTATGAACAAGTAAAAGATGTATTAATATTGAAACTGGCAAAGAGGGAGGAGTTTAGAATAAAGGTCCTTCCTCTTTAATTTAAAGAAAGTGTCCCGAATGAACGTATTAGCAAGATAAAATAAAAACATCATAAGAAACAGTATACTACCACTACACCCCACGCGGTGACGTCATCGCGATGACAGACGAAAACGGGCAAGTGATAGCGAACTATGAATACGATGCATGGGGCAATGTCCTAAAGAGTGAAGCAAAAGGCATCGCAGCAGAGAATCCATTTGGATATGCGGGATACATGTATGATAAAGAGATTGGGATGTATTATTTAATTGCTAGATATTACAATCCAACTCATGGCGTGTTCTTGTCTGTGGAGCTAGATGGGCATTGGGAAAAATGGTATCAGGTGAGTGAGTACAAAATGAAATGGAGTCAAAATAAAAGATTTAGATATGCAGTGAAATCTGGTGTCAAAGGGGTAATTAATTCATATAAAAGTGATGTAGGATACGTAATGGCTAGTTCAGCAAAGTGCAAATTTAAAATATAAAAAAGGAAAACTTTATTAGGACCGATTGGTTGGGCACCGGATGCTTATGTATTTTACAAAGGTTTTCGGAAAGGATGGAAATCTTATGGGAAAAGGTGATTAAATGATAGATAGCGATGAAACAATAATTTGGATATATGGGATTATAATAGGAGTTATCTGTAGTGGCGGTTTCATACTAACAATAGTTAAAAATAAAACATATATATTATTTTTATTTTTTATTCCTTTTATAATTCTATATTTACTGTACTTCACATCATTATCTTTTATCCCCATCTTATTTCGTTTGTTGATATTTGGAGGATCCTTTATCTTAGTTTACATTGTAGTATATTGGTTTGAAACACGTTAAGTATATAGAAAAATTATTAAAATAAAGGGTGTAAAAAAGCCTATAAAAACTACGGTAAAAGTACTAAAAATTCGAGAAAACGAAATCGGTGAATAAAATGTTAAAATATGTATCAGTGATAAATTTAAATTTTTTTGAGGAAATGATTTCTATAAGTGTAAGGTATCCAATACGAGTAATTTTATTATGTGTAGCTCTAGGAGTTGTTTTTTCTTGTTTAAAACAAAGGTTTTTAATGTCTGCTGGTTTAATTTTAATATTACTTGTATTTCTCGTTATTGGAACGTTTACTAACTTGCTGACATTTTTTTTGAAAGACATTCCGATTATGTTGCAATATGTTGCTGTAATAATATATACAATATTATTTTGTATTGTATATGACTATGAGTCGTCTCTTGAGTAAATAAAGGAAGATAGGATTCATGAAAGCTATTTTTGTGTAACTGGGTTTGAATTAATATTTTAGATACAAAAAGTTTAATTTAGCTCATTCTTTAGTTCGCTCTTCTATTTCGAAAGGAGAAGTACTTAAATGAATTACTATAATGCCGGGTATATAATCATTTCACGTGAAAGTGAGCTTATTTATAAAGGTCTTACGCTTCAAGGACTACCTAATACCATTGTATCAATAAGTAATTTCGTACGCCCTACATTTCCAGATTATTGGTTTTTCTCATGGTGTAATAAAGATGGAAATAATGCCATCTCAATTTTGCTAAATTCAAGGTTGAAGATAAGTAGAGAGGAACACTTAAAAGCGGAATTATTTTTGGAGACTTTAATACAAGAAAAAAAGTTTTCCTGGCCAAATGTTTTTAAATGTTTAGAAGATGCAAGGTACTTTAAAGAATGTTATTTAAAAGGTATGGGAAATCTAGACATTGTTGGTTTAAGTCTTCCGGAAGAGTATCAAAAAGATTTTCTATTAAATGAGGCACAAGAAAATGATTTTGATGTGTCTATATATGATTTATTGAAAGATTCGATTCCTTTTCAAATTAAGGAAAAGGTGGTATTAGGCGTTGATATATGTGGCTACTCTAATAATTCTTTTTATTCTTTTATTTGTAATGGATTGCAGGTCGATTTTAATAGGTTTGGTAAACAATTAAATTCTCTTTCTCTTATAGACAATTATAAGGATGCTCAGGAAATTATACATTTAATTGATCAGGGGGAAATTGAAGCAGAGGAAGTTTTGTGGTATCCGTGGCTAATTATTAAGTACACATAATAAGTTAGAGAATCTGGAGTTATTTAAGTCTGTGTAATTTGGGGACGTTTGTAGAGTAGTAGATTTATATTTACAGCAATAAGCACTTGAGAAATAGATCTCAAGTGCTTATTGTATTATTTACTATCTCTTGTTCTTTCAGGAATAAAACTAGAAAGGAAAATGGCAACAATTATTGCTAGACTGAAGTTTTCAGTAGTATCAACCTCTAAACCGTTTTTCCATTGATATATAAAGGATAGCAATATTAAAAGTATAGCGGCTCCAGCCGTATATCTTACTACGTTGCGCTCTTTTTTTCTTTTAGGCATAAAACTAGAAAGAAGCTAAGTCTTTGTTGCTTATAAGCACATCATTTTTATACTTATTACATATTTCAAGAAGCTTAGGCTCTATATCCTCATAATCTGCATCGACAAGAAAATTGTAATCAACATCTAGTTTTTTAGCGACCTTTTCCAAAAAAGAAGCTGAAGGTTTAATTTGTCCATTTTCAATCCTACTTAAATAAGTTATCGAACAGATACCGGATACTAGTTCTCCTTGTGTGAATTTTTTATGTATACGTATTTGTCGAATACGTTCACCAGTGTTCATATCTTCATCCCTTTCTTTGAATGGAACGGTTTGTATAATAAGAATAGCGAATCTATTCCCTTATATATATCATTCAAAATATGAAGGAAACAATTGGGCGCAACGTAGCTGCAACAAATAACTTTTACTCGTAATACTTATTTGAATAAATATGAATTTTGTAAGCCCTATTTATCTCAGTGGTCTCCTTCTTCCGTTAATATTACTATATTATACCAATTAACTTAGGTTCACGCTTAATAAAATTCATCTTCCATCTATATAAATACAAATTGACTTTTTAACATCTAAGTCGCTGCTATGCAGAACAAAACATGGCCGCTGCTTGCTGTCTATCTTTGTTTTAAACTTTGCACGTGGCAGGAAAAGGCCTTGACCGCCTCTATGCATGGCCAGTTGCTCTCGCCAACCGAAAAAGAAAAGGGTTTTTATGTTAGTTTTTCAATTTGCATCTATATAAAATGGGTGTCTCACACTTTCATGCTTTTGAGGTGGAAAGCGAAAATAATTAAGAGGATTTGTTGTTAGTGTGTTGAAAAGGAGAGAGAGTCCTAAGGATACACGAATTCTCTTTCATGATAGCGAAAAAAGGACACCCTTAGCCAAATACCCCTAGCAAGTGTGTCCTTTTACATTTTTACTCAATGAAACTATTATTTTACGCCTACGTCATTCCAAGCTTTTTCTACAGCTTTATATGTTGCACTGTTAACACCGTAGTAATCAGCAGCAGATTGCAATAAAGCAGCACGTGCTTTACTGAAATCACTTGTTGGTGTCATATAAGTTGTTAAGGCACGGTAGTAGATTTTTTCTGCTTTCTCTTTACCGATAGCATTGATTGTTAAATAAGCAGCTTTATTGGGAATACCGCTATTAGTATGTACGCCGCCATTATCGCCCTCTTCTGTTGCCGGTAAATATTGATAGTCTCTCATGTGAGCGGGTTGATCATATTTTTCAGGGTTTGATAAGCTGCGGAGTGCATCTCCTTTAACGCCTGGTGTATATACTGCTTCTCCTATATCCCAATTAGTTGGATCAACAAAATATCCAAATACATCAGAAAAAGATTCATTTAGTGCCCCAGATTGATTTACGTATCGAAGATCAGCTGAATATTCAGTCACAGCATGTGTTAATTCATGTGCAACGACATCAAGCGCGCCTGATAGCGGTGCAAATTCAACACCATCGCCATCTCCATAAATCATTTGTTGACCATTCCAAAATGCATTATTGTAGTCTGTTCCATAATTGATTGCAGAGCGAATTGTTGCACCTTTTCCATCAAAACTGTTGCGGTTATGAACATTTTTATAATAGTCATATACTTTTCCTGCATAAGCATGAGCATCAACCGCAGGAGCTTGGTCCTTATCTATCCAAGCATTATCGTTATCGAATAGAAAGTAATTCTTTGGATTATCTGCTTCGCTGTGGTTCACTGTAAATGTCTCAATGACGCCGCCATTCATCGGTTTTGTTGTATCTTTTAAATAGTATTTTCCGTATTGGCTGCTGTAAGTTGTATTAAGATTTTTTCGATCGCCTAATACTCCGTGGCCATAGCCTTTTTGCGGAGTATCTGCATCTGTAACTGCATTATATGAATCTACAATAGTTCCATCTTCTGCGTTTACATAGATTTGCCAGTTCGCTCCATAAGGTTTAATGAACTGTAATTGTACTTTATAAGTTAAGTAATAATTTCCGTCTTTTTCATAAACAACTAAATCTGAAGTTTCATTTGTAGATTTTGCATTTTCTTTCATTTGTTCTAACGGAGCGTCCGCTGTTTCTACAAATGTATCTTTTTTCGCTAGATTAATATGCTTCCATGCATTTGAAAGAGCTGTTTCTTTTGAAATCTTTGCTTTTGTCTTTTCTTTTAATTGCTCTGCCGCAGCTGGATGTACGTCTCCGTTGACTGTTGTTACTTTGCCATCACGATTTGTATGAACAATGAATTTTGCACCATCAACTGGTATTTTATTAATAGATTGATTGTACACATAATGTTTCATGCCTAAATCATCTGACTTTACTTCTTTCAATGTTAAGTCAGTTTGTGGGTTGATTTTAAATAATTCTTTATTTTCTTCAAGGAACGTCTTCACTGCTTTTTCTGATTCTACTTTTTTATCAGATAATTCCCCTGAAAGGAAAGATGGATTTCCTTGTTCATCATTCCACGTTTTTTGAACGACTTCCATTTTGTCCAAAGCTTCTTGCTGTGATACTTGTTCTTCTGCAAAGGCATTTGAGAACGGGGCACCTAAAACCATGCCAGTTGCTAGTAATGTAACGACTGATTTCTTCATTTCTATTTCTCCTTTTAACAGTGTAATAAAGATCTTATTAAGTAGTATACAAACATTTTACTTCTATGTATTTATATATGCAAAATTACATATATTTAAATTAGTTATTATTCGTATTTTTGAGAACTCTCTATTTTTTATCTGAAATAGGTAAGAACACTCCCATCTCAAGGAATGTGAAGGGCGCAGCCCAATGAGTAGGTGGGGGGTAATCCTATCTACACGATATAATCGATTACAAATGTATACTATCGAAAAAATGAAAAGTCCCTTCAAAAATTTGAGGTGCTTTTCATTCTTGTAATCCTTGTTACGATAGGTTATTTAAGTCTTTCTAATTTGGTGATGGCTTGCTTTAATTCCTCACAAACTTCTTCATCGTGTTCACTTAATAGTTTGTTATGTAATAGAGGTAAGACGGATTTATCACCAATTTTACTTAAGGCATAAACTGCATATCCGCGAATTTCACAGTTTGAATCGTCAACACAGGTTAGTAAAGAATCTATTAATCTTACATCCGGAAAAAATTTAGCTAAATCTGTTCCCCAGTATCTTCTACCTTCATGATTATCTTGTATAGCTTTAATTAAATGTGGAACTACCTCATCATTACTAAACTCACGCAATATACATGTTGCATGTTCGTATACACCATAACAATCATCGACATTGAAGGTCATCATAATAGGTTCTATGCAACTAGGATGGGGCTTGTCCTCAAAATATGTAATTGCACTCGCATACTCATCTATCATTTCTTCGGTTAAATCTTTATCATCAGGCATAGGGGAGTATTTCTTAAGTATTTGAATAGCTTGTTCTCGATTCATGAAATTCACCTCGATATTTAATACATCTCATCATTAGAGTTTATATCAGATTCATGATTATTTTGAGCCACAATTTCTTTCATTTCTGCAACTCGTTCTAAAGTAATTCCTTCTCTCTGTTCAACTGCTAAAGGATGATCATTCGGTTCTAATTCAATAAAAGGTCTGATTCCGATGTCTCTTGTATGAACATGTGTTTTTAAGTTTACTGTATCAGGATAACCTGGGATGGATGTAGAAAGCCAGCCGAAGTAAGGATCTTCTGTTTTTCTTTCTTCTGTTTCCCATAATTCCATTGTTTTGTTGAAGCTTTCTTTGCTTAAAGACACCCACACATTCCAAATGAATAATTCGCTACTATTAATGATAGGAATTTCTATACAGCCTTGAATGAAGTAATATTCTTTATCCATGATGCAAATATCAGAGTTTATTTCAAAACGTTGTTGTCTTTCATTTTCAGGAACATCGTAATAATAAATAGGAGCATCACTTCCATAGCTCATTGGTAGTTCATGTTCGGAATGGGTGCAACGAAATTTTTTATGACTAATTTCTTTTTTATTTGTTCTTCCATAGGATCTTCTTCTCCGCATTTGACTATATACTCCTTATTTCATTGTTATATAAAAAAAGGGGTCCTTCCGCTTTTCATCATTATAGCAAGAGTTGTAAAAAATTCGAAGTTTATACATAAAGGATATGTTTTTTCAAATAATAAACGTACCATCATTTGGAAGGAAGGATGAGGTATGAAGAATACAAAAAGAGTTCTCATTGGCTTTGTTTCCATTTTTATATTTGCGATTGTTCTATACAAATGTATTGTGTTTACCGGCGGTTATATGATGGATGAAAAGAGACTTGTATTCCATTCTTCATCAAAAATTGTGGATCAGCGCGGCAAAGAAATTACAAAGCTTTATTTGGAAAATCGAGAATTGGTACATATTGAAGATATTCCCTCATATGTACAACAAGCTTTTTTAGCTGTTGAAGATTCACGCTTTTATGAACATCATGGCATTGATTTTCCTTCTATTGTAAGAGCGCTGTATAAAGACGTTCTTGCTGGAGAGAAAGTAGAAGGCGGGAGTACGATTACACAGCAGCTTGTGAAAAATGTCTTTTTATCGCATGAAAAAACGTTATTTCGCAAAGTGAAGGAAGTTACGATTGGATTTCATTTGGAACAGAAGTATGCGAAGCAGCAGCTTTTGGAAATGTATTTAAATCATATTTATTTTGGACACGGAGCTTATGGCATTCAAGCAGCAGCGAAATTTTATTTTAATAAGGAAGCACAGCAGTTAACGGTTGAGGAAGGGGCGATGCTGGCAGCTCTTCCAAAAGCACCGAGCAACTACTCACCATTTTTGCATCCTGAAAAAGGTAAGGAACGCCGCGATTTAATTTTATCGTTAATGCATAAGCAAGGATATTTATCAGCAGAAGAAACGGTGAGCTACCAAGGGAAAACAATTGCTCTTTATATGAATCAAAATGAACAAGAGCTTGCTTATATGCCATACATCGATATGGTAATTGATGAAGCGGCTCGCACGTATGGGTTATCCCATCAAGAAGTGCTGCGCGGCGGATATACGTTTGTTGTGGCGATGGACGATAAGATGCAAAAGACAGCATATGAACAATTGCAAAATATCCGTAATTTTCCGATGCAAGACGATCAGATGCAAGGGGCCGTTCTTTTCATGGATAGTAAAACGGGCGGAATAAGAGCGGCAGTTGGAGGAAGGCATTATATTGCGCGTGGATTAAATCGAGTTTACGCAAAGCGGCAGCCAGGTTCTGTATTAAAGCCGCTTCTTGTGTATGCGCCAGCACTTGAAACGAAAAAGTATACGCCGTATTCTTTATTAACAAATGAGCGAGTTTCATTTGATGGTTATGAACCGCGCAATTACAACGATCAGTATTCGAAGGAAGTAACGATGTATGATGCCCTGTTGCAATCGGCTAATGTTCCAGCTGTATCGTTGCTGCATGAAATTGGGCTAGAAGAAGGAAAGCAGTATTTAGAAAAAGGGAATATTTACATTCCTGAGCGCGGTCTTAGTACTGCACTTGGTGGGTTACAGGAGGGAGTTTCGCCGTTTGAACTTGTGAAAATGTACCGTGCGTTTGCAGCGGATGGAAAAATCGTTGAACCGCATGTAATTGAGAAAGTGTTAAATCGGCACGGAGAAGTAATTGGGCAAGCAATCAATAAAGAGACGAAAGTTTTTTCGAAGCAAACTGCTTGGTATATGACAAGAATGCTTGAAGGTGTGGTGAAAGAGGGGACTGCAAAAGATGGTGTGTATAAAGGAGCGCTTGCTGGGAAAACAGGAACAACGTCGCTTCCAAATCAAGACGACGGGGCAAGAGATATTTGGTTTGTTGGGTATACACCTCATATTGTTGGAGCGGTTTGGATGGGATATGACCGCACGGATGATAAGCATTATGTGCGTGGGAGCAGTTCGTATCCGACAAAATTATTTAAAACCATTTTAGCGAAGGCAAATGTAAAAGCGGATCATACATTTGCACAGCCGCGCGGTGTTGAAACGATTGGAGAGCCGATTCGCTTAAGTAAAGTAGACGGTTTAGAAGCGAAGTTAACGTTTACTCCGTTTGGTTTGTTTACCGCAAAATTAGCATGGAATCAACTTCCTGATAAGAGAGTACAATATCGAATTTATAAAATAGACAAAGGGAAAGCGATTCATATTGATACAGTAACTGGAAAAGGGGAGTATGAAGTGAATTTTATGAACGTTTTTAAAGCGCCGCGTTTTTATGTTGTACCGTACAATCCGCAAACAAATCGAGAAGGAGAAAAAACAAAAGAGGTTAAACCGTAATTTCGGCTTGTGATATAATGGGAATGTTCCGAAAAAAGCGGAGTATTACCATATGTTTGTGTCAATTTCATGAACATCAAACATAATGTTGTACATTTTGTTTTTACTAATTGTATAGTAAAAAAAGATAAAGTGTAACTTCCATCAGTAGGGGGATTCTATGTTGCGGGAAGTTCTTACTAATCAGGCTTTTACGGGTAGTTATCTGCTCGTTAATATGGAATAAAATAGATAGGAATCGAGCTGTATTAGAAAAAGGGGGACAAGGATTTGGTACGACAAATCAATGAAACATTTTTACAAGCATGCAAAGGAGAACGCACAGATTATGTACCAGCATGGTATATGCGCCAAGCAGGTCGTTCCCAGCCGGAATACAGAAAGATTAAAGAGAAGTATTCTCTGTTTGAAATTACACATCAGCCAGAACTTTGTGCTTATGTAACAAAGCTGCCAGTTGATCAATATAATGTGGATGCTGCTATTTTATATAAAGATATTATGTCACCGCTTCCAGCGATTGGTGTAGATGTAGAAATTAAATCTGGAATCGGTCCTGTAATTGATAATCCGATTCGTTCACTGCAAGATGTCGAAAAATTAGGGGAAATTCACCCAGAAGAAGATGTCTCATATGTGCTTGATACGATTCGCTTATTAACAACAGAGATGCTTGATGTTCCGTTAATCGGATTTGCAGGAGCACCATTTACGTTAGCGAGCTATATGATTGAAGGCGGTCCATCTCGTAATTATCATAAAACGAAAGCGTTTATGTATGCAGAGCCAAAAGCGTGGTTTGCGCTAATGGATAAGCTTGCAGATATGACTATTACGTATTTAAAAGCGCAAATTAATGCCGGCGCAAAAGCAATTCAAATTTTTGATTCATGGGTTGGGACAGTAAATGTACTCGATTATCGCGTATTTATTAAACCAACAATGGAGCGAATTTTCACAGAGCTCAGGCAGATGAATGTACCGCTTATTATGCACGGTGTTGGAGCAAGCCATTTAGCAAATGAGTGGCATGATCTGCCGCTTGATGTTGTCGGTTTAGATTGGCGTTTGCCAATCGAAGAAGCGCGTGCACGCGGCATTCAAAAGGCTGTCCAAGGAAATTTAGATCCATCCATTTTACTTGCGCCGTGGGATGTGATTGAAACACATGTCAAAGCGATCTTAGATCAAGGAATGAAGCAGCCAGGATATGTATTTAACTTAGGGCATGGTGTTTTCCCAGAGGTAAATCCAGACACGTTAAAACGTATGACTGCGTTTATACATGACTATTCAAGAGAACAGCTGGCGAAGTAAAGGAGAAGGCTGCATGAAAAAGAAAATCGGTTTACTTGTGATGGCATATGGAACGCCGAATAAAGAAGAAGATATTGAACGTTATTATACACACATTCGCCGCGGCAGAAAGCCAAGTGCGGAAATGTTAGAAGACTTAACAGAACGATACAAAGCAATTGGCGGAATTTCGCCTCTTGCGAAAATTACACTAGAACAAGCAACAAAATTAGAAGTGTATTTAAATGAAATGCAAGATGAAGTGGAATTTAAAATGTATCTCGGTTTAAAACATATTGAGCCATTTATTGAAGATGCAGTGAAGAAGATGCACGAAGATGGAATTGAAGATGCAATTGCTATCGTTCTGGCGCCGCATTACTCTACTTTCAGCGTGAAGTCTTATATCGGACGAGCGCAAGAAGAAGCGGAGAAACTTGGCAGCTTGCAAATTCACGGTATTGACAGCTGGTATAAAGAACCACAGTTTATTGATTATTGGGTAAACGAAGTAAAAGCAATATATGAAAAGATGACAGCTGAAGAGCGTGAAACAGCGGTGCTTATCGTATCTGCACATAGTTTACCAGAAAAAATCATTGCAATGGGCGATCCGTATCCAGAGCAATTAAGTGAAACAGCTGATGATATTGCCAGCAAGGCTGAAGTGAAAAACTATGCAGTCGGCTGGCAAAGTGCTGGTAATACACCAGATCCATGGCTTGGACCGGATGTACAGGATTTAACACGTGAATTGCATGAGAAATATGGTTACACGTCTTTTGTATACGCACCGGTTGGCTTTGTTGCTGATCATTTAGAAGTATTATATGACAATGATATTGAGTGCAAAATTGTTACAGAAGAAATAGGGGCAAACTATTATCGTCCAGAAATGCCAAATGCAAAAACTCCATTTATTTCTTGTTTAGCAGATGTTGTTATAAAAAAATGGAGTGCAGTTTCATAAAGTGAGAAAGAAGGAAGCAGTCGTGAAAAAGAAGGTAGTCATTATAGGCGGCGGGATTTCCGGCTTAACAACAGCATATTACTTGCAAAAAGAAATTCGTGAACAAAATTTGCCGATTGATACGATGCTAATTGAAGCATCAGGAAGGCTTGGCGGGAAAATTAAAACCATTAGAAAAGATGGATTTACAATTGAACGTGGCCCGGATTCGTTCCTCGAACGAAAAGAGAGCGCGGCAAGGTTAGCACGTGAATTACAGCTCGGTGATCAACTTGTTAACAATGCGACAGGGAAATCGTTTGTACTTGTGAATAATCGATTGCACAGCATTCCAAGCGGTTCAATGATGGGAATTCCAACACAAATTACACCATTTGTATTTTCAGGGTTGTTTTCTCCTATTGGAAAGATTCGTGCAGGACTTGATTTTGTGCTGCCTCGTTCAAAACCAGTATCAGATCAATCGCTCGGTCAATTTTTCCGTCGCCGTTTAGGAAATGAAGTGGTTGAAAATTTGATTGAGCCATTGTTATCAGGTATTTATGCCGGTGATATTGATAAAATGAGTTTGATGGCTACGTTCCCGCAGTTCTATCAAGTCGAACAAAAGTATCGCAGCATTTCCCTTGGTATGCGGACATTAGCTCCGAAACAGCCAAAGGATACAAAGGCAAAAACAAAAGGAATCTTTTTAACATTAAAAACAGGTTTACAATCTATTGTTGATGGAATTGAAGAACGACTAGAAGATGGAACGGTTTTGAAAGGAACGCGTGTTGAAAAGATTATAAAGATCGATGACCGCTATAGCATTACGCTTAGCAATGGAAAAGAAATAGAAGCAGATGCGGTTGTAATGGCCGCATCACATAAATGGTTGCCATCGATGCTCTCTCAATATAAACAGTTCCACTTCTTCCGTAGTATCCCATCTACATCAGTGGCGAATGTTGCATTAGCATTCCCGAAAGAAGCGATTCAGCGCGATATTGAAGGAACGGGATTTGTTGTGTCACGTAATAGTGATTTTACGATTACAGCATGTACGTGGACACATAAAAAATGGCCGCATACAACGCCGGAAGGAAAAGTACTCCTGCGCTGTTATGTTGGGCGTCCCGGCGATGAAGCAATTGTGGAACAAACAGATGAAGAAATGATTCGCTTCGTATTAGAAGATTTGAAAAAGACAATGGATATAACAGCTGATCCAGAATTTGTGGTTGTGAGCCGCTGGAAAGAAGCGATGCCGCAATATACGGTCGGTCATAAAGAGCGCATGAAAACGTTAAAAGGGTTCATGAACGAAGAATTACCTGGCATTTACTTAGCAGGAAGCTCTTACGCCGGCGCTGGATTACCAGATTGTATCGATCAAGGCGAAGCAGCCGTAAAATACGTATTGTCTTATTTAGAACAAACGAATCAAAAAGAGTTAATGGCGTAATAAGAGGAGGGCTGACCAAAATGATTTCTGGTCAGCCTTTTTATATCGATATTTCAATAAAATATAAAGACCTTACGACAATGTTCAACGTGAGGAAATTAAATTTTTTGTAAATTTATATAAATATAATGTTCTTTATAAAGAACTTTGCTATGATAGACATGCTAGGGATTAGGAAAAACATTTAAGGGGAGGATTTTTTTGAAAAAGCTAGCAATTATCTTTTTTTCACTTGTATTCGTTGTATTAGTATCGGATGTTGTAGCGAAGGCTGAACAAGAGAAAGTGCTAACTGTTGATGAAGCAATTCAGTTGTTTCAGCAGCAAGGAAAAAACCCAGCAGTAGTAGAGGGGTATATTGTTGGGTACACGCAAAATCCAGGTAAATATACAAAAGACCCAGCAAAGTTTGGTGATACAAACGTTGCAATTGCCGCTTCGCCAGATGAAGTGAACGCTGATAAAATTATGCCTGTTCAGCTACCGATAGGTGAAATTCGCAAAGCAGTGAATGTAAAGGATCACCCGGAAAATATGGGGAAAAAGGTTCGTCTAACAGGTACGCTAGATAGTTATTTTAACAGTCCAGGGTTAAAATCTGTTACAAATTATGCGTTTCAAGATAAAGAAACACATAAAGTAAGTGATGTCATTGCTAATCCCAATGGGGGCGAAGTAGAAAAAGGAACAGCAGTAACATTATCAACTGTAACAGAAGGTGCGACGATCTATTACACGTTAGATGGATCAAATCCAACATCTCAAAGTATTCACTATAGTGAACAAATTATCCTAAATGAAAATAGTGTGATTAAAGCGGTTGCTGTGAAAGATGGGATTGAAAATTCCGCTATCGCGACATTCTCATTTACAATGATAAAAAATGAACCGGTTCGTATTCACGATATTCAAGGGAAATCTCATATTTCTCCTTACAAGGGGAAAGACGTGAAAGCTGTTACTGGTATTGTGACGCAAGTAGATAAATCTGGATTTTATATACAAGATCCGCAGCCTGATGAGGATCCAGCTACATCAGAAGGGATTTATGTTTATAAAAAAGACGGCGGCGTGAAAGTCGGCGATTCCGTTTCTGTTGATGGACAAGTAGAGGAGTTTATCGGAGCAGGATACGCAGACCGTTTTGATACAGACTTATCAATTACAGAAATTAAAGCAAAGCGCGTTATCGTAAATGAGAGTAATCAAACATTGCCTAAAACCGTTGTATTAGGAGAAAACGGTGTGAAAATACCGGACGCAACTATTGATAATGATGGATTTGGCATTTTCGATCCAGCAGAAGATGCAATTGATTTTTATGAAAGTTTAGAAGGCATGCTTGTAACAGTGCCGCAGCCAAAAGTTATTGGACCGCAAAAGAATGGGAACTTATATGTAACAACTGCAAATGGCAGCCAAAAAGTAACAACAAAATTCGGAACGCCGCTTTTGCGAGCTGACAATGCAAATCCAGAACGCCTTTCTATTAAAGTAGCGCGTAATTATGTCGCAAAAGCAGGAGATCAACTTCTTGGAGATATAACAGGTATCGTCGGTTATGATTACGGAAACTATCGCATTTCACCAATTGGGGATCTTCCAGCGCTGCAAGACGGTGGATTTAAACAACTTGGTGCCAATATTCAACCGCGCCTTGATAAACTAACAGTTGCAACATATAACATTGAGAACTTCTCAGCGAATAAAAAAGAAACGTCCGATGAGAAAGTAAGACGTCTTGCTTACGCCATTAAATACAATTTAAAAATGCCAGATATTATTGGTGTGCAAGAAATGCAAGATAACAATGGAACAGTTAATGATGGCACAACAGACGCAAAACTTAGTGCACAGCGTTTAATTGATGCCATTCAAGAAATTCGCGGACCAAAGTATGAGTATGTAGAAATTGCACCAGAAAATAATAAAGATGGCGGTGCACCAGGAGCGAATATTCGCGTCGGTTTCTTCTATAATCCATCTCGCGTGAAATTAGCACAAAAACCAATTTTACTTGAGAAAAACGTTGTTCGAATTGGAGAAAATAATACATTATTTGATGATACACGTAAACCGTTAGCTGCTGAGTTTACATTCCAAGGACAAAATATCGTTGTGATTTCCAATCACTTAAACTCTAAATTAGGAGACGCATCTCCGTTTGGAAAAATTCAGCCGCTTGTATTAAAAAGTGAAGCAAAACGCGTGCAGCTTGCTGAGGAAGTAAATGGTTTTGTAAAAGGCATTCAAGGGCGACATGCAAACGCTCCAGTTGTTGCCCTCGGTGATATGAACGACTTTGAATTCTCAAAACCAATGCAAGCATTAAAAGGTGACATTATGAAAGAAATGCTTGAAACAGTTCCACAAGAAAATCGTTACACATATATTCATGATGGGAACGCTCAAGTATTAGACCATATTTTCGTAACGAATAACATCGCACCGCACACAATTGTTGATCCAGTTCATTTAAATGCAAACATTATGGAAGAGAATGGACGCATGAGTGACCATGACCCAGTGCTTGCACAAATTGATTTGAAGAAAGCTTCGTAAGAAAGAAAAACTACGACTAGTAGCAAGAGAAAAACACACTCGTTTATATGGAGAGCGAGTGTGTTTCTTTTTATTTTGCAACGAATTATCAACTCATTGACATAAAAAGGAAAATTAAATATAATAATTTTGATATTACATTTATTTAATTTAAAGAGGTGTTATATGTTTAAAAATAAAAAAATAATTCGATTGGGTTTATGGTTATTTGTTTCTTTATCTGTAATTCAGTTTACTATTGGTTATCTAAAAGCATATTATAAATTTTCTACAGGTAATGAATTATTAATTTCAGAAACATGGACAACCGTATTATTAGATGTTCCTGAAAACACGCTTGTTATTTTAGGGGCAATTGCTTTATATCAATTTGTAAAAAAAACACCAGAAAAAAAGGCCTCAGTGTAGGGGTCTTGGCGTCAAAACGCGGATATCGTACGTAATCAAGACCTAAATCAAAAAAATACTTAAAATATTAAGCTCCTAACATTGTATATGACTAATATGTTAGGAGCTTTTATTTTTGGTAATGAGTTTTGAAACTGAATTTGAATAGTAACGACCCAGTTACTTTATGAAAAAAAGGCAGAAAAGCATTTTTTTAAATGGTCGAGGGGGACTGGCAATGCATAGTAGTGGTTAGGGCTTTTTTCTGCCACGTGCAAGGTCTGAAAACAAGAACCGAATATGGGAAAGAAAAATAACCAAACGATTTGCCATGTACCATTCAAATGTTAAACCTTGATAAGGGGATTCACTTTGGACGATATAATAGTTTTTTCCTTCATTATCACATTTTGTTATAATGTAACCGAAAATAAAACTTGAAAACATTGGTAAGCTATGGTAATATCATAAACGTACTATATGACCAAATTGTTCAAATGGTCATTCCGGAGGTGGAAATGTGGCAGTCGATCGAAAACGGGCAATTATTGAAGCGGCAACAAAATCTTTTTCTGCATTTGGTTATAAAGCAACAACGATGGATCAAGTTGCAAAGCTAGCCAATGTTGGAAAAGGGACAATTTATACGTTTTTCAAAAATAAGGAAGAGTTATTTGGTGAAATTATTTCTAATTTAACTACAGAAATGAAGCAAGTAGCCGATATGGCTATCGATTCAAATGTACCATTTTTTGAAAACGTACATCGTGCTTTATATAGTATTTTAGAGTTTCGAAAAGATCATCAACTTATGATTAAGCTCATTCAAGAAGAGCGAGATATGGGAACAAAAGAAGTACAAGATGTGATGCAGCAACTGGATTCTACAATTATTACGTATATTAAATCTCATCTTGAAACTGCAATTGCAAAAGGCGAAATTATGAAATGTGATCCAGAAATTACAGCATTTATCATGGTTCGTTTGTATGTATCTCTTATTTTTGATTGGGAAAAACATCATAAACCGTTAGAAAAAGAGCATATCGCTGAACTTTTTGAATTATATTTATTAAAAGGATTGTCAAAATGAGATAATCCTCTTATTATTATAAAATATGACCAATTGAATGATTCGGTCATTAGTTAGTGGAGGGAGAATTGCAAGAAAATAGCAACATGTATGAGAAGATGATGAGTCGTTATTTTCTTCTTTTTTTTACAAAAACTGACTAAATGAACAAAACAGTCAATTGTTTAAAAAGGAGGAGTAAACAATGCGAGGATGGAAACTGCTTGGAAAAGAGTTTGCTACCATTATCAAAAGCAAAAAAATCTTAATTCCAATTATTGCGGTCTTATTTATTCCAGTATTGTACGCTGGTATGTTTTTATGGGCGTTTTGGGATCCATATAAACAATTAGATGATTTACCAGTTGCAGTTGTAAACCTTGATGAAGGTGTAGTGTATAATGGAAAACCGATTGAAGCCGGTAAAGAACTTGTTAAGAACTTGAAAGAAAAGGACGGCTTCAAATGGGAGTTTGTTAGCGAGAAAACAGCTAAAAAAGGAATGGATGATCGTAAATACTACATGACGATTCGCATTCCAAGTGACTTCTCGAAAAATACAACAACATTGTTGGATGCAAACCCTAAAAAATCAAAACTAGATTACATTCCAAATGAAAGCTTAAACTTCTTATCTTCACAAATCGGTGGCTCAGCCATTGAAAAAATTAAAGGTGAAGTCTCAGCTTCCGTAACAAAAACATATGCAGAGACAATGTTTGATTCATTAAAGGATGTTTCGAAGGGCTTTGCTGATGCGAGTGATGGGGCTGGTCAGCTTCATGATGGAACAGGGAGATTAAAAGACGGCTCACAACGAATCACAGATGGCTTAGGTGAGTTATCTGGGAAAGCTAATGATGGATTGAATAAGTTAGCAACAGGTTCTAATCAAATTACGAATGGTTTAGGTGAGTTGAACAGTAAAGTCAGTGGTATGCCAGATGGGGTGAATCAGTTATTAAGTGGTTCGCAACAAATTACAGGTGGCCTAAATGAACTAATTAATCCTGAAGGGAAATTGCAATCAAATTTAGGTCAGTTATTAGGCGGTTCGCAACGAATTACAAATGGATTAACGGATGCTCAAAAAGGTGTACAAGATATAAGGTTAGGAGCTTCTGGACTTTCGCAAGGGGTATCTGAATGGAAGAAACAAACAGATACACTAAGTGGTGTTGCGCAACAGACAGCCGAAGGGGCTCAACAAGTTTCAAAAAGCTTATCGGATTTAAATAAACAAATTGAAAATTTACCAGAAGAATATAGAAAACAATTACAGCCGACTGTTAAAGCAATAAAGGCCGGTAGTGAACAAGTTTCTAAAGGTACAGCAGGAGTTGCGCGAGGCGTACAAGATTTAGCTGGAGAAAAAGGTGCTAAAAAAATTGAAGCCGGTGCAACAAAACTTGCAAATGGAGCAGATAGATTAGACAAAGAAGGAATAAGTCCATTAGCAGAGGGATCAAGAAAAATTACAGGCGGTCTAGGCCAGTTAGTAGATTCAAAAGGGGAATTCCAAACTGGCTTAAATAAATTAGCAAATGGCTCTGGAAAAATCACAGGCGGTCTAAACGAACTAGCAAGCAGTGCAGGCCCACTAGCAAATGGAGTGAATGCTTTATATGCTGGTTCACAACAAATCACAGGTGGCTTAGGTCAATTCGTAGATCCAAAAGGGGAGTTCCAAAACGGCTTAACTGGTTTAAAAGATGGCTCTAGTCAAGTAACAACTGGCCTTGGCGAAGCAAATAACGGTTCAAAAGAACTAGCAACAAAACTTGGCGAGGGTGCTGAGAAAACAAGTGAAACAAAAGGCGACGAGAACAAGTATGATATGTTCGCGAGTCCAGTGAAAGTGAAAACTGAGAAAGTGGCAGAAGTTCCAAACTACGGAACAGGCTTTACACCGTACTTCTTATCTCTTGGTTTATTCGTTGGGGCATTGTTATTATCTATCGTGTTCCCATTACGTGAAACAGTAGGAGTGCCGAAATCAGGATTTAGCTGGTTTATTAGTAAGTTTGGTGTGCTACTTGCTGTTGGTGTGATTCAGGCACTTGTGGCAGACGCAGTTTTACTGCTTTGGTTAGGTGTTGAAGTGCAAAGTGTTCCATATTTCATATTGTTTAGTATTATTACAAGTTTATCGTTTATTGCGTTAGTTCAATTTTTAGTAACAGCTTTCGGCGATGCAGGACGTTTTGTTGCGATCTTGACATTGATTTTACAATTAACAACAAGTGCGGGGACATTCCCACTTGAGTTAATTCCGAAACCGCTGCAAATCTTTAACGCATGGTTCCCAATGACATATTCTGTATCAGGATTTAAAGCGGTTGTTTCAAGCGGAGATTTCAGCTTTATGTGGCAAAACGCAGGTATTTTAATGCTCTTTATTGTTCTGTTATCACTTGGAACAATTGGCACATTAACTTGGATGCATAAGCGTCAATATGGGAAATTTACAGAAGCAGAATAATTGATAAATCCTAAAGGCTTGTAGCCTTTAGGATTTTTTGTTATAGAGAGTGGTTTTATTTTGGAACAGTTTCTGATTCTAAATTCAGTTTCTGTTCTTCAAAAATTCGCTTTGCCACAAAGATAGCGTTAAGGACTCGTGGAAAGCCAGTGTAAGGAGTGCAGTGCATGATTGCTTCTACGATTTCATCTGGTGAAAGACCAACATGAAGTGCAGCGTTAATGTGGACAGTGAGTTGTGGTTCACAGCCACCCTGTGTAGTTAGTGATGCGATTGTAACTAATTGACGTTGTTTTAGGTCAAGTTCTTTTCGAGAATAGATATCGCCAAAAGCGAATTCAACAACATATTTGCCGAGATCAGGAGCAATATCTTTTAGTGAATCTAGGACCCGTTGTCCACCTTCTCCATCTACTTCTACAAGCTTTTGCCAGCCGCGTTCATAACGTTCAGTATTCATCTCATTTACCTCCTAGGAATTTATTATTTAGTACGTATATGTTGCGTACTTCTAATTGATGAAACGATAACCCTCGAATACATGCTACACCTTAGAGTGCACTCTAAAGCAATCCCTTTTCTTGTGTTATAATGAATTTTATGGAAAAAGTATTTACTATTAAACAAATTTCAAAGATGACGGAACTTAGTGTGCACACTTTGCGTTACTATGAAAAAATTGGCTTACTTAATGAAGTGAAACGAGATATAAACGGTTATCGTCAGTATTCTGAATCTGATATTTCCTGGATTAATTTCTTAATTCGTTTAAGAGTAACGGGAATGTCCATTACAGATATGAAGCACTTTTCTGATCTAAGAAGCCAAGGTGAATCTACAATAAGTGCAAGACGAGAATTGTTAGAAATGCATCAAAATAAAGTTCTTAAAGAAATCAAAAAATTGAATGATAACCTGGCAGAAATTGATGGAAAGATTGATTACTATAAGAGGATGGAGGGATATAGGGGATAATACTATCCCTTTAGTTTTTTGTTATATGATACTATTTTTTTCTTTCGCTGTTTTCGTAAGAATTGTTGTGATCTTGACCATACTGATAAAAGGTGGACTTTCAACTATATACATCCATGTTCATTTTGTGGCATCTTTGTCTAGCTCTGCCTCCTTAGCCAATGGGCCTAAACAGTCGGCTCCGATTTTCTTTGTAAGTCGCTGCTAGGCAGAATACAACATGACCTGCATTTTTGTTTTAAACCTCGCATGTGGCAGGAAAAGGCCCTGACCGCTTCTATGCATAGGCAGATGTCTCGTCCTCGCCTAAAATAAAAGGGTTTTTTAACTTGTATATACAGTAAATAGAATTCAAAGGAGGTTAACATGAAAGATGAATTAAGTATAAATATCTATTTAGATGAAACAGATACTCCGTTTTCAAGATATTATAGCCCGGATGATGTTCACCTAAGCTCTGACCTTGAAGATTTTCTTTTGTCAAAGCTGCACAGTGGCAAAAGAAAAGACATAGAAATATCTTTTGTTGGTCAGAATGATTTTGACGAAAAGTCATTGAAGGCTGCCACGTTTAATACTTTTTCTAATCTTTTGGATGAAGAGGAAGATACACATGCTAGAAATGTCAAAAAGGCAATTATTTTGTTTGTGATTGGTATTATTGTTGGGATAATATACTTGAAGCTTTCAAGCAGTCATGCCTATATTGCAGGAGTATTAAGTATTGTGTGTTGGGTTTTTATTTGGTCAGGTACAGAGGTTTATTTTTTTGAAAATCAGCAAATCAAACGAACTATCAGAAAATGCAAAAATATTCTAAATGCGAATGTGCGCAAAAGATAAACTTTTAGTAAATATTTACATTCGTGAAGCTGATTTCCGAATTCGATCTTGTGCATGTATTTGGATTATTGTTTCAAGTTGGAAATTGTGATGAAGATTAATATCACTATCGTTCATAAATAAATAAGACCTCGATTTAATCTGAGGTCTTATTTTTATCGCAAAAACAACAATCTATCGGAAAAGCTTTTTCTTTTTACGAGAACGGTGTACGCCGTAACTAACAAGGATAAGTGTAAAAACGCCCCAAGCAAATGGTGCATATTTTTCAAAGAGTGTTTTCATTTTCATATTTTTTATAATTTCTTCTTTCGTTTTTCCTACTATAATTTCAGAACCATTATAGCCTTCAAGTGTGTTTTCTTTTTTCACTCCAAAAATGAGAGCTTCCGTGTTATTTTCAATCCCGTGATAGCGATACCCTTTACTACGTATTGTTAATTGTGTATCGTCTTTTTTTAATGTGTATTCCTCAGTTGTAGTAACATCTTTTGAAGAAAGTGGGATAGGTTCGATTGCCAAGCGAACTTCTTTTTCGTTTAAAGCAGGAAGTGCCTCCCCATTTATAGAAAGGTGCGCTGGAATATGTTTTTCGGTATCCATGCTTTTCCAACTTAATTTTTTTCTTCTATATGATTTTTTTTCGAGTAAAGCAAATTCTTTCTTTACCATTGTTTCATCTTTTACTGGTTGTTCAGCCGTTATGTTTCCCTTTAATAGGATCACACCATCTTTCGCTGTTTGAAAAGAGGATACTTCTTTTGTTTCTTTTAGCTTGTTTACAGCGTCGTTATAATGTTCCTTTCCAAAAAGCGAAGAAATTGTTTGAACAGTTAGGACGATGTATAAGATTACTAGTACGATGATGCCCTTTTTCACGATTGTTCCCCCTGAAAATAATTTGAATAACTTTTATATCTATTATTTTACAAAAAAACATAAATTAGGGACAATTTATAATTATTACATTAATCTTACGAAATTGTAAGGTTGGGTTTTCGATGTATGAGAATACAAATACTTTTGATTTTCAAAGTATATAAATCCATAATGATGGAGAAGAGGTGCTTCATATGCATTGGCAGGAAATATTAACATTTGCAAATGCAAGCGGGGCTCTTACTACAACAGGAAAAGGAGCAATATCTTCCATTCCTGTAAAAGAAGATATTTACAAGCTACTTCAAGGGTGAGCTATAATTACAGCGAAAATACGTCCCACTCGATCACTTGAAAAAATGCTTTTCTATCGGTTTTTCATAGAGTGACTGAGTAGCTACAAAACTTATAAAAATGGTACATATATATAAATACAAATTGACTTTTTAACATCTAAGTCGCTTCTATGCATGGCCAGATGCTCTCGCCCAGCGAAAAAGAATGGTTTTATGTCAGGTTTTTAATTTAGATTTATATATTATCTTTCACAGTTAGAGCTTCTATTTCGGAACAACAAGTAAAAGAAAGCGGAATACATACAAATGACCTGTGTTCAATACACAGGTCATTTGTATAGTAATTGTAAAATATAATGGCAACAAATACCACTTACATTACTGCTTTTAAAAGATCCTTTACTAATGGAATTAGTGCACCTAGAAATTTTAAAACTGCCATTTCGATTTCTGTAGATAATCTATCTTTATTTTCTGAACATTTAATGATGCATTTATAACACTATTTTAATATAAAATGGTAAATTTTACAACGTATTTTCATATGCAATATTTCATAAAATCCCAAGATATTACATTGCTATAATAAGAAGAGGAATCCATTCTATACGCAGTAATTAAGATGGGGTTTTATTGCAAAAAAGGGGAAAATTATTATTTTTTACTTTTTTGTTTTCAAAATATAACCATATAATTAAATATTAGGATAAAAGGAAGGTCGGGGTGTAAATGTTATTTATAAAAAACGGTAAAATTAGCACGAAATTAAATCTATTAATGATTACAGCTAGTATTGCATGCATTCTCTTATCAATTATAGGAGTTGTCGCATTAAAAAAGACAGGTGAGGCTTCTACAAGTATGTATGACGACAGGTTACTTCCGATTTACTGGATAGAATCTGTAGAATCTAACTTTTACTATATGAATTACAATTTTATGGAACTGATGAACACAACTGATGAAAAAAAGGATAAAGAACTAGTAGATCATATAGATAAAGTACGTAAACAAAATGATGAATTATTTAAAAAATTCGAGTCTAAAATTAGCGCCAAAGAAGAAAAACAATTATATGAGGATTTTCAAAAAGATTATCAAGAGTTAAGGAAACGATTCCGTGAAGGGCAAAATTTAGCAATGCAAAATAAAAATGAAGAGGCTTATGCTTATTATTTAAAAGAAGTTGAGCCTATTATGCAAAACTCAATTAACGGTATTAAAAAACTTATTAAGTATAATGGTGAAAATGCAGAGCAATTACAGAAAAGTAATGCTAGTAGTGCACAAACTACAATACTGATGTTTATCATTATTTCGGTGGTATCGGTTGCAGTTATTATATTTATTGGATATATCATTAAAATAGCTATTCAACGCCCAATTGCTTTATTACAGCATGATATGCAAGAAGTAGCAGACGGAAATTTAGTAGTACGTACTTCTTATCAAGCGAATGATGAATTAGGAAAAATAGTTACCTCTTTTAATCATATGTTAGACAATCTACAACAACTAATTGGGAAAATAAAGGTAACAACACAAGAAGTTACTTCCTCTACTGATAGTATGCTGCAAAATACGAAACAGGCATCTCAAATCTCTAACGAAGCAGTTCAAACGATTTATGAAGTGAACAAACAAATAGAAGGGCAAGTTACGAGTATGCAAGAAAGTTCAATAGCAATGAATGACGTAGCTAGTGGAGTTCAAACTGTAGCCGAATCGGCTTCTACTGTTGCGGAAATATCTATTGTTACGACAGAGCGTATAAACAATGGAAGTAAAGTAATCCAGCAATCTATTACACAAATGAATAGCGTCCACAAAGTTGTTGAAGAAACGTCTAAAGTGATAGAGCGTCTTGTTACGCGCACGCAAGACATAGATAAAGCTTTAAATGCCATTACGAATATTGCGGAACAAACAAACCTTCTTGCTTTAAATGCTGCAATTGAAGCCGCACGTGCAGGGGACAATGGGAAAGGGTTTGCAGTTGTTGCAGCAGAAGTAAGAGACTTAGCCGAACAATCAAAGCAATCTGCAAATGAAATTAATGACCTAATTAAATCTATCCAACAAGATACAAAAGATACCGTTCAAATTATGAAAAAAGGACAAGAAGAAGCGGCGCAAGGAAAAAATACCGCTAATGAAGCAGACCGAGCATTTTCAACAATTATGACAGATATTCATAAGATAACAAGTCAAATTCAAGAAGTATCAGCTACAACTGAAGAAATGTCTGCTGGGACGGAAGAAGTTAACGCTTCATTATCAGTAGTATCAGAAACTTCTACAGGAGTAGCGAAAGATACGAATGAGACTGTACAAGCAATTCAAACACAAGCATCATCCATTACAGAAATAACAAATCAGTCTATGCAAGTAAAGGGGAAAATCAAAGAATTAGAAAGGTTAATTTCGCAATTTAAAATTGAAGAATAAAATTTATTTGTAAATATAATAAAAAAGAAGGAGCTGCCCCATAAGTCGAATTTTTGACTATGTGACACTCCTTTTTATTTTTACATTTTGGAGGAACTTACCCTTTTGGGACAGTCCCTTTTTAGATGGATGAGATTGTCTGGCCTCGCATGGAAACGGTCTGCCACATGCCAGATTTGAAACAAAAGAAGAAAGCAAGTAGCGGTCATATGGTATTTTGCATAACGATGACTTGTGTGTTTAATATATATAGATCATATTTCTATGGATATTACGGGGAAGATGATCCATTTTATGTCTATTGAAAGATTAACTTGATGTCCCTCTATAACGCTATTTTTTCTACTGTTTACAACTATTCTTTCCTCGTTTTTAACATTTACAATATTAATATAGTATTTTCTTTACAAGGTATGTTGCAGTTTCCAATTATATACTATATAATTCTAATTAAGAAAACGTTTTCATTTAAAGGGGGAAATTTCGTGTCGACTATCGAGGACGTAGCGAAATTAGCGGGGTTATCAAGAACAACGGTTTCTCGGGTGATTAATAACCATCCGTATGTATCGGACGAAAAGAAAAAGAGAGTACAATTAGCAATGAAACATCTTGGATTTGTTCCGAATTCTGCGGCGAGAAGACTACGTAAGCAAAAGACGGAAACAATTGCAGTGTTGGTTCCACGTGTGACAAATCCTTTTTTCAGTAAATTTATTGAGGCAATTGAAATGGTAGCTTCAGATCATAAATATAAACTGATTATTTGTCAAACAAGATATTTACCAGAGAAAGAGATGGAGTATTTACAGCTATTATCTACGAAACAAGTAGATGGGATTATTTTATGTTCACTTGAAAATGCTTGGGAGGATGTTGAGCCTTATTTACAGCATGGACCGATTGTTTTATGCAATGAATATATTGAAGAAGCAAACATCCCAACTGTAAACTTTGATCATGCACAAGGAGCATACATAGCTGCGAAACATGTATTAGATCAAGGGTACCATCATCTTGTATTCTGTCGTGGCAGAGAGACAAAGGTAATTAATCAACAGAGAAAAATGGGCTTTTTGCGTGCTGTAACAGAAGCGAGTAAACAAGTGGAGTCAATTGACTTCGTTGAAAGCGCTTACTCTATTGAAGATGGGAAAAATATATTTTATGAGTTTTTGGAAGACAAAAAAAATCCTACCGCTATTTTGGCAGGGGGAGATGAGGTCGCAGCAGGAATCATCGCAGAAGCAAGCAAAAAGGGCTGGAGCATTCCTGATGATTTAGCTGTAGTTGGTTTTAATAATCAGTTCTTATCACAAATTACAGATTCAGGTATTACAACAATTGATCAGCCAATTGATGATATGGCACATAAAGTTGTGGAACTGATGATGGATAAAATTCATACGAAAAATTATCGAAATAAAGAAGTGTACGAGTTTGAACTGGAGCTCTTGGTGAAAGGTTCAACGGTGAAAAGTACAATGATGCTAGCCTAGTAGATGATATCTGCTAGGTTTTTCTATGTTTACAATCTATTATTCTTCGTGCGTACAATCTTCGCATTTATTGTGGTATGCTTCGTGCTGCTCATCAATCTCTCTCCCGCAATTGGAACAAGTTTTTGCCGGTAAATTTCTAAAAAACTCCATCGGTTGATCTATCATGTAAATCCCTCCATTTCCATTTCTTACTAACATTGTATTAGTACAAATAATTAAAGTCAACAACTGTTTTATAACAAATTTCAAAATAATGAAAATGTGTAGAAAATCCATTATAGTTAAGAATGTAAGAGAGAAAATGAAACAGAAAGGATGAACACATATGAAAATGACGGTTGTCGGCTTTTGGGGCGGTTTTCCGGAGGCGGGAGAAGCAACGTCTGGATATTTATTTGAACACGATGACTTTCGTTTACTTGTTGACTGTGGCAGCGGTGTACTAGCACAGTTGCAAACATACATAAAGCCTTCTGACATAGATGCTGTTCTATTGTCTCATTATCATCACGATCATGTTGCTGATATTGGGGTACTTCAGTATGCACGTTTAATTACAAGCATGACAAATGGTGCATTACCAGAACTGCCGATTTATGGACATACCTTCGATGCAAAAGGTTTTGCATCGTTAACACATATACCGTATACAAAAGGGGTTCCTTATAATCCGGCGGATACATTACAAATTGGTCCATTTACCATTTCCTTCTTACAAACAGTGCATCCTGCTATATGTTTTGCAATGCGTATTACAGCAGGTGGGAAAACTGTTGTATATACAGCAGATTCTAGTTACATGCCAAAGTTTGTTTCCTTTGCACAAAATGCAGATGTATTTATTTGTGAATGTAATATGTATGCGCATCAAGATGGCTCAAAAGCTGGGCATATGAATAGTACAGAAGCAGGAGAAATTGCAAAACAAGCTAATGTAGGGGAACTACTTTTAACTCATTTGCCACATACAGGGGAATTATCAGATTTAGTAACGGAAGCAAAACAAATTTTTAACGGCCGTATCGTACTTGCACATAGCGGTTACGTTTGGGAATCTTGAGGTGGAACGATGTTATTTATCGATAATAAAGGAATTACAGACCCAACGATTAACTTAGCAATTGAAGAATATTGTGTAAAAAATTTAGATATTAATGAAACGTATTTACTGTTTTACATTAATGAGCCATCTATCATTATCGGGAAGAATCAAAACACAGTGGAAGAAATTAATGCTGATTACGTACGTGAAAAGGGAATCCATGTTGTAAGACGTCTTTCTGGCGGCGGCGCTGTGTATCATGATTTAGGGAACTTAAATTTTAGCTTTATCACGAAAGATGACGGAGATAGTTTTCATAACTTTAAGAAGTTTACAGAGCCGGTGACAGTAGCACTTGGGAAATTGGGAATTAACGCTGAACTAAGCGGCCGCAATGATATTTTAGCAGAAGGAAGAAAAATTTCTGGTAACGCTCAGTTTTCTACAAAAGGACGTATGTTTAGTCACGGTACGTTATTGTTTGATTCCGAAATTGACCATGTTGTGTCGGCGTTAAATGTAAAATTGGATAAAATTCAATCAAAAGGAATTAAATCGATTCGTAGCCGCGTTGCAAATATTGCGGAATTTTTGAATGAAAAAGTTACAATTGAAGAATTTAAACAGCTCCTTTTAGAAAATATTTTTGAAGGAGAAAGTGAAATTCCAACATACGAATTAACAGAAGAAGATTGGCAAGAAATCCATAAAATCTCAGAAGAACGTTATCGAAATTGGGATTGGAACTACGGGAAATCTCCAAAATTTAACTTGCAGCATTCACATCGTTTCCCAGTTGGACAAGTAGATGTTCGGTTAGAAGTACAAAAAGGCGTAGTCTCAGAATGCAAGATTTACGGGGACTTTTTCGGCGCCCTCGATGTACGTGACATCGAAGAGCGCTTAAGTGGTAAGGTGTTTGATAAAGAAGCATTTTCGGCGGCGCTAGCTGATGTGGAAGTGCCACATTATTTTGGCAATATAACAAAAGAAGATTTCTTATCTTTATTCTTTTAACTGTATGAAAAACAACCATATCTTACGTATGGTTGTTTTTTTATATATGTTTTATGAAATGTACCTTGCACCTGTAATTTTCTTTTAATATAATGTATTTAGAATTTTTTAAATTTTTATAAAAGGTGGGGGTATTGTGAATCTCGTTCACAGATTAGCCGAAACGGTGAAAAAGAAGGGGGACAAGCCGGCTTATATTTTTCAGGATCAGTCGGTATCTTATGACCAATTTAACGAAATGGTCATAAAGTTTTCGAGTAGTTTAGCAAAAATGGGCATTGGAAAAGGGGACAATGTCGCATTAATTGTTGGAAATTCGCCGCACTTTTTGATCGGTTTATACGGAGCAATGCGTGCCGGGGCAACGGTTGTTCCAGTCAATCCGATTTATACACCGGATGAACTATATTACATTTTACAAAACGGAGACGTTAAAGCAATCATCACACTAGACATCCTTCTACCAGTTATGCAATCTCTTACATCTAGACTTCCTTCTATTGAAAACATCATTATTTGTGAAACAACAGCAGATTTAACTCATGAAGAAACCGAAAAAATGAAAACGTTTACGAGTGTAATAGTGGGCGGAGACCTTACTTTCCAAGGTCCAGATATACAAGAAGAAGACGTGGCTGTAATTTTATACACATCAGGCACGACAGGAAAGCCAAAGGGCGCGATGTTAACGCACAAAAATTTATATAGCAATGCGAGCGATGTTGCTTCGTATTTACAGTATTCAGAGCATGACCGTGTCGTTGCGGCGCTACCAATGTTTCATGTGTTTTGTTTAACGGTTGCTGTCAATGCGCCAATTGTAAACGGCGCCACGATTTTACTGTTGCCGAAGTTTAGTCCGAAAGAAGTATTTCGCATTTGCAGTACATATGAAGCTACAATATTTGCCGGTGTACCAACGATGTATAATTATTTATATTTATATGAAGAAGCAAGTGCAGAGGATGTTCATACGCTTCGTTTTTGCATTTCTGGCGGTGCGTCAATGCCCGTTGCCCTTCTTAAAAACTTTGAAAAACGATTTGGCGTTATTGTCTCAGAAGGGTATGGCTTATCAGAGGCATCACCTGTAACATGTTTTAATCCAATTGATCGTCCACGTAAAGCAGGTTCAATCGGAACGAGCGTTCAAAATGTGGAAAACAAAGTTGTAAATGAAATGGGTGAGGAAGTACCGGTTGGTGAAGTAGGAGAACTAATTGTTCGCGGTCCGAATGTTATGAAGGGCTATTACAAAGCACCAGAAGATACAGCTGCAACACTTAAGGATGGCTGGCTTTACACAGGCGACTTAGCAAAAATGGACGAAGAGGGTTATTTTTATATTGTAGACCGGAAAAAAGATATCGTTCTTGTTGGTGGTTATAACGTCTACCCGCGCGAAGTAGAAGAAGTGTTATACATGCACGAGGCAATCGCGGAAGTTGTTGTAATCGGTGTTCCAGATGAAAATTTAGGCGAAGCCGTGAAAGCATACGTCGTACCGAAAATGCCAACTGTGACAGTGGAAGAACTGATGGCGTATTGTGCGCTTCACCTGGCAAGATATAAAATACCAAGCAGCATTGAGTTTTTAGAAGAACTTCCGAAAAATACGACAGGTAAGATTTTAAGAAGAGCGTTGAAAGAGAAAGCGATGCAAGTATAAGGGGAATGAAAAAACAGCAGCTTGTTTTATTGAAGCTGCTGTTTATTATTTGTATGTATTTCTTTTTATAATAGAATTAATATATAAATGCGATAGATGCCTAGGAGGAAAGTTATTTATTATGACTAAAATCGTTGGACAAAAAGTTGTATTGAAAGAAGCAACTCACCAGGATCTTGATGAATTATATTATTGGAAGTATGAAGAAAAGGAACAAGAAGCGAAGAAATGGAATGGTCCTTATATACCTGAATCTAAATTAACAAAAGAAGAATTTCTAAAGAGTTGGGAGAAAGACTTGCAAATTATTCCTAATGTGCCTAGTACACTAGTTATCTTCGCTGGAGATCAATTAATTGGAACGGTAGGTGCTTATTGGATAGATAAAAATACGAATTGGTTAGAAACCGGTATCGTTATTTATGATAAAAATTACTGGAACGGTGGATATGGTACGGAAGCTTATAAACTTTGGATTGATTTTCTATTCAAATCTACTGATTTGCATCGATTAGGGATGTCAACTTGGTCAGGAAATATAAGAATGATGAAAGTTGCAGAAAGATTGGGGATGAAAGAAGAAGCAAGAATAAGACAAGCAAGAATGGTAGATGGTGAATATTTTGATGCAATTAAAATGGGGATGTTACGAAGAGAGTGGGAAATTATCAATTAGGGCAGGTGTACTGTTGCCCCCATGCTGAACAAAAAATAACTGGATACTCTCTTTCTCTCTTGTTTGAACTTCGCACGTGGCAGAAAAAGGCCCTGACTTCTAAGCATGGCCAAACGCTCTTGACCATCTAAAAAGAAAAGGGGTTTATGTCAGGTTTTTAATTTGGATTTATATATGTAAGTTTATTTGTCTTAATCCCATTATCTATCATGTTTATCCAAACTTCCTAGTTAGGATGGAGCAAATTCTTTCAAGTGAAGGGGTATTGCATACATATCGTCTTTTTTATTAAGTTATTGTAAAATTATTATTTTACAGATTAATAAAAAGAGTATAATGAATATAATCACATTTTAGAAAGAAGGTATTCCCTTGAAGAAGATTCACATTATTCATGAAAACACAGAATGGACAAGACATCTAACGAAAAGATTGGAAGAACTCGGTCTTCCTTATGAAGAATGGCATTTGGACAAAGGGAATGTTGATCTTTCGTCTGTACCGCCAAGCGGCGTATTTTATAACCGGATGAGCGCTTCTTCTCATACAAGAAATCACCGCTTTGCACCAGAGTTTACAGGTGCTGTCCTCGCTTGGTTAGAGAGACATAACCGAAAAGTGTTCAACGGAAGCAGAGCACTTCAGATGGAAGTAAGTAAAGTTGCACAGTATATGGCACTGCATGCACAAGGAATCCAAACACCGAAGACAATTGCCGCTGTTGGTAAGGAACATATTATCGAAGCTGCAGCGCAATTTGAAGGGCGTCCGTTCATTACGAAACATAACCGCGCTGGAAAAGGACTAGGCGTTCAACTGTTTCAATCTGTTGCTTCCCTAAAAGAATACGTAGAAAGTGCAGCATTTGAAGAGCCAGTAGATGGTATTACATTAATTCAAGAATACATTCAATCTCCTGAGCCTTACATTACGCGCTGTGAGTTTGTTGGCGGGAAATTTGTGTATGCAGTTCAAGTTGATACATCGAAAGGCTTCGAATTATGCCCAGCTGACGCTTGTCAAATTGGCGATCTGTTCTGCCCGGTTGGAGAGAAAGCGCCGGAAAAACCGAAGTTTCAAATTATTGAGGGCTTTGATGACCCGATTATTCAAAAATATGAGGAAGTTTTAGCTGCGAATGATATCGCAATCGCCGGCATTGAGTTCATTCGAAATGCAGATGGAGAAATTTTCACGTATGACATTAATACAAATACAAACTACAATGCTGATGCCGAAGCGGTTGTTGGAACATACGGTATGTTAGAAATTGCGAAGTTTCTTGGTAGTGAATTAAAGGAAATATAATAGATAGGGAGAAAGCTGCTGATGAGGCAGCTTTCTTTCATATACTTGAATTGGTAAGATGTCATAAAATAAAAGCAAAAAACGTCAAGAAGAAAACGCACGTTCCCTTTATCATAATACATATAAGGCAGGTGAACAGAGATGGGATGTTATGAAATACAAATTCAAAAAGTAATCGATTCTATTGAAGAAGATGTGATGGAAAAGCAAACGTTAGCAAGTCTTGCGCGTATTGCAGGGTTTTCTGAATATCATTTCCACCGCGTCTTTCAAACACTCGTAGGAGACTCTGTGATGGAGTATGTGCGAAAGAGAAGGCTTGCCCGGGCAGCTTATCAGCTTTCTCACACAGAGGAAAAAATTCTTGATATCGCACTAGAGCACGGCTTTCAATCTCATGAAACGTTCACACGTGCCTTTAAAAAGTTGTTTCATATGACGCCGAGTGCATATCGAAAGCAAGAGATTCGAACGCCGTTATATTCCAAGGTAAATGTGATGCAGCGCAAATTTAATCCGTATTTAGGGGGAATCAAAATGGAATTTCGCATAGAAACAAAGCAAGCTTTTCAAGTGATCGGGTATGAAATGAAGACAACGGGTAAAGACGGACAAAATCTAAAAGATATTCCAGCAATGTGGCAAAATTATTTACAAAATAATTTGTCAGAAAACATTCCAAACCGTAAGCATACGAATGAGCTCGTCGAGTTAGGGATGTGTACAGATTTTAATTTAGAAACAGGCGATATTACGTATATTATCGGGATGGAAGCAACAAGCTTTGATGGTGTATCAAGTGATATGACGTGCCGCACATTCCCTGAAGCAACATATGCTGTATTTACAACGCCAAAAGTTCCTGAGGAAGAAATGGTACCATCTATTCAGCAAACATGGAATGCAATCTTTACAGAATGGTTCCCGCATTCCGGCTATGAGCACTCTGGTGTTGTCGAGTTTGAATTATACGATGAGCGCTCTCATGCTGATAAGCACGATCTTGTACAACTTGAGATTTGGCTGCCGGTGCAGAAGAAACAATAAAGTTAAAAGAGACGGACTTCAAAGTAAGTAGTTTCACTTTATCTTCATGGCAGCAATTATAGGTAAGCGTATTTTCGCTGGAATTATACTCCTTACCAAACTTCTAAATGAAATGTATGGCTGAGTAGTTACGATAAAACAACATTTTTAATGGATATAAATATTGTTAAACTTTGCACTCTATTTGGATAATTTTTTTACAAAATTATTAGAGAACATAAATTCTTGTTGATGAGGAGGGACGGTTGATGTGGAAACAAATAGAATGTGTCGCGATTTATACAGAAGATATTGAAAAGTCAGTGGAATTTTATCAATTATTAGGTTTAACAAAAGCTTGGGAAGTATTTCAAGATGAAGAAAAACAATGGAAACTTATTGGTATGAAATTTCCTAATGGCAATTCAGAGTTAGTATTAAAGAATAACCCTAATTTGAATTTTGCTGAAACTGAGATTGTTGTTGAAGATGTTTGTGAGACTTACGAAACGTTAAAATATAATCCTGAGGTTCGATGGATTCGTACGCCATTCCTTAATTCTTTAGGTGGTCATGTGGCTGTAATGCAAGCTCCAGACGGAAATGTTTTTGTTTTAGTAGGAAAATAAAGTAGTAGAAAAGTAAGCGTCAAATATTACCCACCTCCATTTGTAAATAACCCGTGAGATAATCTTCTTACATACTACATGTGGAGGTTTTTTGGAAAAACACCTATTTTTGTATTGTGAGGGAAAGGGGAATGAGAATGTCAGATTTCACCGTATCTGTCCTTCAAATCAGAGATAACTCATTTAATATTGGGTTTAGGATAGGAAAACATATTCAGAATCAACCAATCCTAAAAAATTTAGAAATGTTAACAAAACCAGAAATAGATTATAAAAATATGAAATCAATTTATTCAACTTTTGCTCCCCATTTACTCGATGAACTACATGGTTTAGCTGAAGGGATGGAAATACCACTAAACAAAGTAGCGGCATTATTTAGTGGATATGACGTACCAAAAACCGAAGCGATGGGATGTTCAGCAATTATTACAAACGAATACTACGTAAGAAATTATGATTTTTCTCCTGCTTTGTATGATAGTTGTTTTAGCTTACTTCAACCCGAAAATGCTAATGCCTCAGCAGGCTATAATCTGCAAGCGATAGGTAGGCATGAAGGTGTGAATAGCCAAGGACTAGTTATAGGCTTACATTTTGTAAGTAATAGCGATTATTCAAAAGGTTTATCAGCTTGGACATCAATTCGAATGATACTGGACACTTGTTCAACGCTTGAAGACGCCATACAAATGCTTAAAGAAATTCCTCATTCAGCTTGTTATAATTTTTCACTAGGAGATAGGAATGGAAATATAGCAGTAGTTGAAGCAAGTCCCGAAAAAGTGAGGGTAAGAAGAGGACCATTATTATTGTCGTGTGTAAATCATTTTCAAGATCATGATTTAGCAGAGAAAAATAGACACTTTATTGAAGGTTCTATTAAACGGAATGAATATTTGCAGAAATTTAAAGATAGTCAATTAACACATAGAGAAATATTTCATAACTTTGCAAATAAAGAATCCCCAGTTTTTTTTACTGATTACGATAATTTATTCGGTACTCTTCATACTTTTTCCTATTCTTTTAAAGACTCGAGAATTCTAACTTCTATAGCACAAAGTAATCAAATTTTAGATATAAATTTTGAAGAATGGGTTAATGGAAATAATATTAATTATCATATTTTAACTGGAGTAATAGACGATAAATAATAAATATACTCTCATTCTTATTTAACTAACAAGGGCTTTGACTTATAAATAGAGTCAAAAAACGCTTAGTTTTCCAAGCGTTTTTTTGTTTGCTAATTGCACTGATATTTAATATGTTATTTAAACGATTATTTAGCTTTCCCCACATTTTCGAAACGAAAGGGCATGTACTTGTCTTTAGGTTCAGCCTTTTACTATGTACACATGTCCAACGCAGTCGAAGTGCCTTTATTCTCTGTTGAATCGCTGATATCGTATTATTGGTATAAATTTATTTTGTCTTTTAAACATACAAGTCCTTGCTATGCAGAATAAAACATGATCTGCACTTGCCCTTAAACTTCGCACGTGGCAGGAAAAGGCCCTGACCGCGTCTATGCATGGCCAGATGCTCTCACCCCCCTAAAAGAAAGGGGGTTTACATCGCATTCTTAATTTTCTCTAGTACTTCTTTACTATCAAACCCGCGCTCTCCCATACCAAATACTTCAATTAAACGATTATGTTCATCTAGTAAGTAAGAGTTAGAAGTATGAATGTAAAGGCCGCTTCCAGGGGCGCGGTAGCGGAAGTTAAAAGATTCGGCTAGTTGTTTCGTTTCTTCTACATCGCCGCGCAGCAAATGCCAACCTGTTGTTTCCTTCATATCAAACGTTTTGGAGTAATGTTCTAGAATTTCTTTCGTATCGTATTTCGGATCAATCGTAATTGTAATAAATTCGATTTTTGTTCCGAACACTTTTTGTTTCTCAAGTTCATCTCGTAAATGTTTCATTTTATATGTTGTAATCGGACAAATATCCGGACATTTTGTATACATAAATTCGACTAATTTTAATTTTTTTGGTAATTGATCAAATGATACAGATGTTCCGTCTATATCTTCCATAACAATCCCTTTTGGTATTTCCGCTGATGCTTTTCGGTAACCGGTAAAATAAAAAATTCCAACCAAGGTTGTGATAATAAGTCCGAGCGTAAAAGTAATGTACAACTTCTTCATTCCAATCCCTCCCAATTTTTATTTTATAAGAAAAATCTGAAAAATAAGGAAGAATGAGTGAATTTTACATGACATTTCATGTATTAGCTTGTTCTATTTTTTGAGGAACGAACTACAATATTAATAGACAGGCAGCGATGAGGAGGAGAAACCATGCGAAAAGTGATGAGTTGGACACTTTTTTTGTACGCTCTATTTGCATTATTTATATATTGGTACTTATTTGGATGGAATCATGAGATTATACCGGAAACGTATAAAGGAACGAGTGCAGATCCAGCAACATTTATGAATGCAAGGGAGTTGACACTAAGTCAAGATTACTCGCGGGTAAAGAATTTATTGTTTTTTTTAGCAACGCCGCTGCAATGGATTGTGTTATTATTTGTCCTCATTTTTGGTGTATCAAAGCGATTTGAAAAATGGGCGAAAGATACAACGAAATTCCGAGTATTACAAATTGCGATTTATCTATTTTATTTGTCGCTTGTGACGACGGTGCTCGCGTTGCCGCTACAATGGATTAGTCATCAAGTATCTGTTGATTACGGCATTTCTACACAATCAACGGCAAATTGGATCAAGGAGCATGTACTTGATTTTTGGGTTAATTTTTTGCTTATGTTTCTGATCGTGACTGTGCTGCTGTGGCTTATTAAAAAATATCCGAAACGCTGGTGGCTGTATGGCTGGGCTCTTTCCGTTCCGTTCACAATCTTTTTAACATTCATTCAGCCCGTAGTCATTGATCCGCTCTATAATGATTTTTCGACGCTGCATAATAAGGAGCTGGAGAAAAAGATTTTAACATTAGCGGATAAAGCGAAGATTCCGGCAGAGCATGTGTATGAAGTGGATATGTCAAAGAAAACAAATGCGTTAAATGCATATGTAACGGGAATTGGTTCAAACTCTCGCATCGTTTTATGGAATACGACGCTAGAGCAATTAAAAGATAAAGAGATATTATTTATTATGGCGCATGAAATGGGTCATTACGTGATGAAACATATATATTGGGGCGTTGGGAGTTATATTGTTTTAACTTTCGTTGGCATGTACCTCATTAGTCGCATTATGCAAGCGTGTATTCGTAAGTGGGGCGATACGCTGCATATTTCTAAAATAGCTAGTTTCTCAGTTTTACCATTATTTTTCCTTGTATCTTCGGTGCTTTCCTTTGCGGTCAGTCCTGCCACAAATTACGTATCCCGCATTGAAGAAAGAGCGGCCGATCAATACGCATTAGATATGACGAAGGATAATCAGTCGGGAGTTAAAACATTTCAATATTTATCGAAGACGAGCTTGAGTCAAGTGAACCCGCCGGCTTTGGTGAAATTGTTTATGTATACGCATCCGCCAATTTTTGAAAGAATTCTCACGTTTGAGGAATATAAGAAGAAATAGTCGTTACGATCAAGGCTGAAAATGGAAAAGAACAAGTGATTTTCTAGTATAAAGACTAGGAAGCTACTTGTTCTTTTTTGTTATAGTTTCAACCAAACATGTGGTAGGAAAAGGACCTAACCGTTTCTATATAAATCCAAGTTGACTTGTTAACATCTAAGTCGCTGCTATGCAAAGCAAAACATGGCCGCTACTTGCTGTCTATCTTTGTTTTAAACTTTGCACGTGGCAGGAAAAGGAACTGACCGCCTCTATGCATGGCCAGTTGCTCTCGCCCACCGAAAAAGAAAAGGATTTTTATGTTAGTTTTTCAATTTGTATCTATATATACACGGCCAGACGTCCTCATCCATCTAAAAATAAGGTTTTTATAGTGTGAATTTTATATCTTGATCAGATTGATCATTATCAAATACATTAGCAGTACTAACCCCATTAAAGATTTTCAGTGCTCTTGCTGCATTTGATGATCCAGAACCATGATATTCTTTATTATGGAATTGAGGATTTACATTGTATTTGTCTCCCAAATTTACATTTCCATTACATTTTGAAATGACAATACTGTCAACAATTGCAGGCATGCTCTTCACCTCTTTTTATTTTTAGTGTATGTTGCTTATTTTGGAAAAAAAGATTGTTTCTAAAAATTATGTTGTTACATCTTCGGAATGGATTGTAAAATTATGTTAAGGTGTACGTGTGAATTGGCTGGTAAATTTAGTCGCTGTCGGTATTGATTTGTATACTGCTATGACACATTTTCTTCTCAATACCTGATCTACTAAACTGTTTTTTTAGCTATGAAAAATAATATGAAAGCAGGGGGATGGAGATGAAAAAGGTTGCGCCAAGAACAATTCTTGAAAGGTGGTTGGACGGTTTGTCGCTTATAGGGCTTGTTGTGATGCTTATATATATTGGTTTCATATGGTCGTCTTTACCGTCTAGGATTCCAACTCATTTTGGATGGAGTGGAGAAGCGGATGGATTTGGCGGGAAAGGGAATATTTTTATTCATCCGATTGTTGGGTTAGGACTCTATATATTATTTCACGTCTTAAGTCGTTTTCCTCACTTGTTTAACTATCCTCCACATGTTACAGAAGCGCAAAAACAACAATTATATATACATTCCCGCACATTATTAGGGTGGTTACAATTTGAGATTATTACATTTGGTGTATATAGTACGTGGGAAAATGCACAAATTGCAATGCAAAAAGAAGTCGGATTTTCTACAATTTCACTCATCGTATTTCTCGTTATCGTATTTAGTACAATGATATTTTATATAGTTAGAAGTTTACGGATGGTAGAAAAATAGAAAAGCAATTTTCATATGTATTGAAAAAGGTGACAGAAAGTCAGCTTTTTATTTTTTTATGAAAAAATTGTTTCAACCCCCTTAAAACTTATTTTCTCTCCGAATATGTATAGCAAAGAAAGCAAATGGAGGAAAGATGAGATGAAGAAGATATTATTAAAAGGAACTATGATAACGCTGATGGCATGCAGTCCATTTTTAATGGGAACGGCGGCGTATGCTAGCAGCAACACAGATGCAGCAAAAACAACAGAGACAGAAAAGCCGACTTTAGTGCAAGGAGATTTCTTTTACTTTGTAAAAACGATGGTGGAAGATATTAAAATGGCGATTGCAAACAATGATTTAGACAAGGCAAAGCTACTATCTGAACAAGCGGCAGAACGCATTGCTGAGGCGGATGTGTTAATGAAAAAGGGGAAAGATGATTTCACACAAAATACATTAGAAAAAGCAGCCGAAAACTTAGAAAAAGCTGATGAGCTTTCAGGGGAAACGAAAACAGAAGTAGAAAAAACTGTTGAGGTAAAGAAAGAAGAAACAGAAAAACAAGCTGAAGACACGAAAACAGAAGTAGAAAAAACTGCTGAGGTAAAGAAAGAAGAAACAGAAAAACAAGCTGAAGACACGAAAACAGAAGTAGAAAAAACTGCTGAGGTAAAGAAAGAAGAAACAGAAAAACAAGCTGAAGACACGAAAACAGAAGTAGAAAAGACTACTGACGCAAAAAAGAAAGAAACAAAAAAGCCAGCTGACAAAGAAAAAACAGAAGCGGAAAAAGTAAAAGTACATATTGGACACAATATTGAAGCATTAGCAAAAGCTCTTGATAAAGTGAAAAATCCGAAGGCGAAAGCTGCAATTTCCAAAAATATAGAGAAGAGTTTTGCAAGAATTGCTGTTAAAATAGAAAAAGTACAAGAAAAGCAAAAGCATGTTGTTGCACAGGAAAATAAGCCAGTAGATCAAAATATAGAAGAAACTTCTGAAAAAATGGAAGACACAAATAAAGTCGTACAACCATCACAAGTAGAGCAATCTGAACACCCAGCAGAACCGGCACACCCAGCAGAGCCAGCACAACCAGCAGAGCCAGCACAACCAGCAGGGCCAGCACACCCAGCAGAGCCGGCGCAACCAGTAGGGCCAGCACACCCAGCAGAGCCAGCGCAACCAGCAGGGCCAGTACATAAAGCTGCTGTTTCTCATGAGAAGTCCAAACAAAAGGAAAATCATGAAGAGAACGGTAAAAAAGTCGGTCAAGAAAAGCGTGAAGAAAAACATGAGGGAAAAAATAGAGAGAAACATGAAGAAAAGCACTAAGAAAAGTCTGGAAATACTGTAGTGAAATGGTCACTTCTTTAGTGACCGTTTTACTATTTTTAGCAGAGGGGAGGAGAGGGACTACCTGTGTTAAGTTTATTGATGAAAGTTGTAAAAAAATCGACAATAGAAGACGTAGTATTTAAGATACAAAAAAATGAAGAAGATAAGGAAGCTTTTATTGCCCAATATCGACCTTTTATTCGAAAATCGATTTCGGCTGTCTGTCGTCGTTATATTACGGAGCAGGACGATGAATATAGCATTGGACTGTTTGCGTTTCATCAAGCCATTGAACAATATTCATATAAAAAAGGGAAATCTTTTCTTTCATTTGCTGAACTTCTTATAAAAAGAGATGTAATTGACTACATACGTAAGGAGTCTAGGCATAACCTCGTCTTTTTAAAAGAAGACCAGCAAGAGGACACAATAGAAATGCAAGCGGCCCTTACTGAATATATGAAAGAGATGGAAAGTAGTAACCGGAAGGAAGAAATTCTTCATTTTCAAGGCGTGCTATCTGAATTTAAAATATCGTTTGCTGAGCTTGCTAAAGAGTCTCCGAAGCATCGTGATACGCGGGAGCATTTAATAGGAATTGCAATGATTATTACAAAAGAAGAGAAAATGATAGAAGAGCTGTTCCGAAAGAAAAAGTTACCTCTCAAACAAATTGAACCACATGTTAGAACAAGCCGTAAAACGCTGGAGCGGCATAGGAAATATATCATTGCAATGTGCATTATTTTTGTAAACAACTACGTATACATTCAAGAATATATAAGAGGTGGGCAGGGGAATGAATAAAGGGATTGTGATGGAGATAAAAAAACGAAGCATAGTTGTGTTGACACCGGACGGAGAATTTATTAATTGTAAGAAAAAGTCGAACTCTTACGTGATTGGACAGGAAATCGTATTTCATGAACAAGAAAAGAGACAAGTGTCTTTTTCAGTTCCTTCTATATTAAAACCGGCATCATTAATTTTTACTTGTTTTCTATGTGTCTTTTTGTTTTTATTCAATCAGCCTGAAGAAAAAGCACTTGCCTATGTGTCTATCGATATTAACCCAAGCATAGAAGCGAGTGTGACAAAGGATCTTCGGGTTACAGAATTACGAGCTTGTAATGAGGATGGTAAGCGGATTTTAAAAGAATTAAAACGGTGGAAAAATGAGCATTTGCAAGACGTAGTGCGTGGAATTGTAAAACAAAGTAAAGAGGATGGATACTTAACGAGTGACAAGCAAGTTATGCTAACATCTGTTGCAAAAGAAAAATCATTGGAACCAGAGCTGCAAAAGACTATTCAAGAATTAAAAAGCGAGTATGATGAAAAACATGTTACAGTCATATTTCAGGAAAGTACGATGCAGATGAGGGAGGATGCCCAAAAAGCAGGAATCAGCACAGGGATTTATCTGAAACAAGAAAATCAGAAGAAGAAATCATCTGTTTCCCCTGCACCGCCGCAAGTACAAGAGGAACAACCTCCTGAAGTAGATTTGCAGCCGGATTCATCGTCTCCTTCAGATTCACCATTGAATTCCTCGTCTTCTGAGCAACAAGAAAGAACTGAGCAGAAAGAAGAAAACGAACAACAGCAACCAGCTCATGTACAGCAGCCGTCAGAGAAAAGAAATAACGGCCATAGAGAAGAAAGCAACGATAAAGAACAGAAAAAAGAATATCACGAACAGAAAAAAGAAGAACAAGAGCAACGAAAAGAACAAAAAAAAGAATATCACGAACAAAAAAAAGAACAGAAAGAGTATGAAAAAGAGCAACGAAAAGAAAATAAGCACGGAAATTCTTCAAAGCATGAAGAAAAAGAAAATGGAAAACATAATCGGTAAAAAGGTATGGTTATATACGAAGTAGTTTCGTTATTTCGGAGAAAAACTAAAAACCATTCTTTTTCGGTGGGCGAGAGTATCTGGCCATGCATAGAAGCGGTTAGTGCCTTTTCCTGCCACATGCAAGGTAAAACAAAGGGAGAAAGCAAGTAGCGGCCATGTTTTGTTCTGCATAGCAGCGACTTATATGTTAAAAAGTCAACTTGTATTTATATATGTCGGAAACTCAAAATGGATTCATAAATAAACGCTCAGAAATCTATCATTCTGAGCGTTTATTTATTCCTTCGCTTATTCAGTTAAAGCACTAGTTAGTTTAGTAAACTATTTTCATTTTAGGTAATATTGTTTTTAACGTATTTCCGAAAGAAGTCCCCATCTTCAAGCGCGTGACGGGCAAGTGGTGGGTAGTTGACCTCCATAAAGTCATTTATCACTAAATAAGCCTGAGCAAGTTCCTCTTCTTGTGCAAAATCAAAATTACATCCAATTGCAATTAAACCATTATCTTTAGCTGCGTTTATATCGGCTAGACGGTCTCCGACTACCGCCGCTTTTTTTATATTATATTTATCTATAATTTTTTTAACTAAATCTCCTTTCTCTCCCCTTTTAGCGTTGCTGAATAACGTAACTTATCCCTATTCAACGAATCCTGTTTATATATTAACATAAATTTACAGTAATAATGATTATTGTCACGCTGTTATTCGATACGTCCTTTACAAGGGATGTGAAAAGTACATATAAACCAATTTTGAGATATTGTTAAAAAATTCTAAAAAATCCTTCCCTTTTAATTTTTATGTTATATAATATAAACATATAAACTGAAACTGTTATAAAACAGTTTGTGAAAAGGAGAGGCTAATATGTCGACGCAAACTTCGCGGGTTACACTCGTTGGAGAAGTATTACCGGCGTATTTGGAGATTTTGACACCAGAAGCACTCACATTTATAAAAGAGTTGCATGAGAATTTTAACGGACGCCGCAAGGAATTACTACAGAGACGAGTAGAAAAGCAAAAAAGAATTGATGCAGGAGAGTTATTACACTTTTTAGAGGAAACTGCAAATGTTCGGGCGGATGATTGGACGATTGCACCGCTTCCGAATGATTTACAAGATCGGCGCGTAGAAATTACAGGACCGGTTGATCGTAAGATGGTTATTAATGCCCTCAATTCAGGAGCGCGTGTTTTTATGGCGGACTTTGAAGATTCGAATGCGCCAACATGGCAAAATGCAATGGAAGGACAAATAAATTTACGAGATGCAGTTAAGGGAACGATTTCATATACAAATGAAAATGGTAAAAAATATCGTCTCAATGAACAAACAGCTGTATTAATGGTGCGGCCTCGCGGATGGCATTTACAAGAAAAGCATGTGTTAGTAGATGGTGAAGAAGTATCAGGTAGTTTATTAGATTTTGGATTGTTCTTTTTTCATAATGCAAAGGCGTTAATGAAAAAAGGGAGCGGCCCATACTTTTACTTACCGAAAATGGAAAGTTACTTAGAGGCAAGATTATGGAATGATGTGTTCGTATTTGCGCAAAAATACATGGGCATTCCGCATGGAACAATTAAAGCAACGGCACTGCTCGAAACGATTCATGCTTCATTCGAGATGGATGAGATGTTATATGAGCTTCGTGATCATTCAGCAGGGTTAAACTGTGGACGTTGGGATTATATTTTTAGTTTCTTAAAAACGTTTCGCAATCATGAACAGTTTTTACTTCCGGACAGAGCGCAGGTGACGATGAGTGTACCGTTTATGCGCGCGTATTGTTTACGCGTCATTCAAACGTGTCATCGCCGGGGTGCACCAGCAATTGGGGGGATGGCAGCGCAAATTCCAATTAAGAACAACCCGGAAGCAAATGAAGCAGCATTTGAGAAAGTACGCGCTGATAAAGAGCGGGAGGCTTGTGAGGGGCATGATGGGACTTGGGTTGCCCATCCGGGACTTGTCTCTGTAGCGATGGAAGTATTTGATCGCATTATGAAAACGCCAAATCAAATCTATCGAAAACGGGAAGAGATTCAAATAGTAGAGCAAAATTTATTAGAAGTTCCAGTGGGAACGATTACAGAAACAGGTCTTCGTACAAACATTAGTGTTGGTATTCAATATATTGCATCGTGGTTAAGTGGCAAGGGAGCTGCACCTATTTATCATTTAATGGAAGATGCGGCAACTGCAGAAATTTCAAGGGCGCAAGTGTGGCAATGGATTCGTCACAAGGAAGGAAAGCTCGAGGATGGAAGAAAGATTACATTTGCATTAGTAGAACAGTTTAAAACAGAAGAGTTAGAAAAAATAGAGCAAGAGATTGGTAGTGATCGATTTAAAAAAGGACGATTTGTCGAAGCTACGAAACTATTTACGAATCTTGTTCGAAATGATGAATTTGTATCATTTTTAACGTTACCGGGGTATGAGATTTTATAAAGGGAAAAGGGGATGGAAACAATGGGAAATGAAAGAGCCGGGAAATTACAAGAGAGCTGGGAGCTTGATAAACGTTGGCAAGGAGTTATACGTCCGTATTCTGCAGAGGAGGTCATTCGTCTTCGCGGATCGATTGATATTGAATATACGTTAGCACGCCGCGGTGCAGAAAAACTTTGGAATTCTCTTCATAGTGAAGATTACATTCATGCGTTAGGGGCATTAACTGGGAATCAAGCAATGCAGCAAGTAAAGGCGGGGTTAAAGGCAATTTATTTAAGCGGCTGGCAAGTAGCGGCAGATGCAAATTTATCAGGTCATATGTATCCAGACCAAAGTTTGTACCCGGCAAATAGTGTGCCGGCGGTTGTAAAACGCATTAATCAAACGCTGCAGCGTGCGGATCAAATTCAGCATATGGAAGGAAGCGGTGATATTGATTACTTCGTACCGATTGTTGCTGATGCAGAGGCAGGATTTGGCGGACAACTAAATGTATTTGAACTGATGAAAGGAATGATCGAGGCAGGAGCGTCTGGTGTTCACTTTGAAGATCAACTTTCTTCTGAAAAGAAATGTGGTCATTTAGGAGGAAAAGTATTACTCCCAACACAAACGGCAGTGCGTAATTTAATATCAGCGCGTCTTGCGGCAGATGTAATGGGAGTGCCAACGCTCATTATTGCTAGAACAGATGCTGACGCAGCGGATTTAATTACGAGTGATATCGACCCTGTTGATCAATCATTTATTACAGGAGAAAGAACACCAGAAGGGTTCTTTCGGACGAAAGCTGGACTGGATCAAGCAATCGCGCGTGGCTTAGCATACGCGCCGTATGCCGATCTTGTCTGGTGTGAAACATCAGAACCGAATTTAGAAGATGCAAAACGTTTTGCAGAAGCAATTCATAAAAAATTCCCTGGAAAACTATTAGCTTATAACTGTTCACCGTCCTTTAACTGGAAGAAAAAATTAGACGATAAAACAATTGCAAACTTCCAAAAGGAAATTGCATCTTACGGTTATAAATTTCAATTCGTAACGCTTGCTGGCTTCCATGCTTTAAATTATGGCATGTTTGAGCTAGCGCGCGGTTATAAAGAACGAGGTATGGCAGCATATTCAGAGTTGCAGCAAGCAGAATTTGCCGCAGAACAGTACGGTTACTCAGCAACGCGTCATCAGCGAGAAGTTGGTACAGGATATTTTGATGAAGTAGCACAAGTTATTACCGGTGGAACTTCGTCAACGACAGCATTGAAAGGATCAACAGAGGCAGAGCAGTTTACGCGATAATAAGAGGGGGAGTCAGCTTTCGAGCTGGCTCCCTCTTTTATTACAAATATTTCAAAATGAAAAATATGAAATTAACTATTAGATTATTTTATTTTCTATAGGAAGAGTATGTAGTTTAAGTCTGTTAGTTATACAGACGTATAAAAGGAATTTTTAATTTATTAATAAGGAATTGTAAAAATATTGAAAATGTCGGCTATTTTTCATATAAAATGCTACAATTATCCATGTAGATAATTGCATAAAATTATCCAAAATTGCCAAAGGAGAGGAAAAATATGACTATTAAAGTCGAAAAGTACTCACCGCAGTACATTGTGAATTCAAACACGATTGCATTGCTTCCAATTGTTTTAAATGACAAACGAATTGTAACGCGTGTGATTGAAGAAAATGATGAATTTTTTGTGTATCAAAAGCCACTTGAGATCGTGGAACAAAGTTGTCGTCAATATGGCGCTAGCTTTGGTGGTCGGAAAGATGGTACGAAGGAATACACAGGCTTTACTCATAAAGCACCGATTGCAATTAGTCCTACAGATTATATTTACTTTTTCCCCACATTTTCTTACTCTCGCAAAGAGTGTGCTTGGTTATCGCACTTTCATATTGATAATGTAACAAAACTTCCACATGGAAATATTTTTATTGAATTCATAAATGGTCAGACAATTAAGCTAGAAGTATCTAAAAACAGTTTTGAAAATCAGAGAAACCGAACTGCTCAGCTTCGGGCCGAATTTGAAGATAGAAAAAGAAAACAAGCGGCGACAAAATTTTTACTAGTGAATCAAAATGAGGTGTTAGAGCTAAAGCCAGCATATGAAAAAATGTATCTTTTTAAAAAGGAAGATTGATAATATGGAATAAGAAGAAGGAACTATCCTTCTTCTTATTCATACATAGGAAACATAATCTAGCATTGTACCCGCCTACTCTTTTTGTTTTAAACCTTGCATATGTGGTAGAAAAAGGCCCTGGTCGCTTCTACGCATGGCCAGCGCTCTCGCCTACTTTAAAAAGAGACGATGTTAATATAGTAGTGAAAAACTCCATTAATATTTAGCATATGGAGTAATATTTATAGGATCAGAAATAGATACTGTACCAGTCGTCCGGTTAATCATTTTCACTCTGTAATTTTGCGGCATTGATAATGATGGTTTTGAAATTCCTAATGACATAGAACAGCCTACAAAATATTGTGGATTTCTTGTACGTGGATAAACAACATTTTCCCATGTTCCGTCAGGTTGTTGCACTTGCCAAACTACTTTACCAGAGCTAAAACTTGCATTAACAGGAAGTTTTAGAGAAATAGAATTTATATTCACATTTTGATAAACTGTTGGAGTTTTGTGAACATAATTTTCTGTTTCAGCGGCAAGCGTAATCGTTGAGCCTATACCGATTGCTAAGCTTAATGATAAAACTGTTGATGTAATGAATTTCTTCATAATAACACCTCTTATTTTATATATTATGTTTTACTGATTTTAGTATATCATATTTATAAAGAATACTAATTCGTCTTTTTTTATTTATTAGTAGAACTTTTTCTCTGTTTTAAACAGTAATTATGTGAGATAATTTAAATACATATAAATCCATTTTAAATTTTCGACATATCAATCGCTATTAGACTTGCTTTCATTTTTTTCTTTGTTTTCAGTCTTTATCCGCTAGGAAATATTATGGGTAGCTGGATGTCTCGTCTATCTGAAAGACTGTTTTTTTATGTCATTTTTTAATTTGTATTTATATAGTTGAGTCCCCAAAATATGTCTATTATTATATAGAACACTTTTCTACTATTTCTCAATTCTCTTAATAAAGTTTAAGTTTAACCGGGGCTTTTTATATGAATTCGTTTGAAATTTTCGACATATAGATTGCGGTTATGCAGAACAAAAGGGGCCTGCACTTGCTTTCTCCCTTTGTTTTACCTTGCATGTGGCATGGCCAGATGTTCTCGCCCACCGAAAAAGAATGGTTTTATGTCGTTTTTTTAATTCGGATTTATATAGTTGTTTTTTCTACATAAATCAAACAAGATTTTTTTGAAGGTGATGAAAAATGAAACCTATTAAACTACTATTCTCTGTAACGGTAGCGTCTATTACGTTATTAACCTCGGTTAATAGTGCATTTGCTGATAGTACACTTATGATTCCCAATTTACCTAAGGAACCATATCGCAATGGTATAGGCAAGTATGAAGGGGTTGTAGCGCATTCAACTGCTACTCCTGAGGTACCGGCAATTAACATTCAACGTTTTCAGTCTCGTACATGGTCATCTGCTTTTGTTCATTATGTTGTCGATTGGGATGAAACGATTCAGATTGCGAATACGAAATATCGTGCATGGGGGGCAGGACCAACTGCGAATGAGAGATTTGTTCAAGTTGAATTAAGTGAGACGAAAAATCCAGTAAAGTTTAAAAAGTCGTATGAACGGTATGTAAAACTGCTAGCGGAGATTTTACGTAACCGTAATATTCATCCATCTAAAGGGTTATGGACTCATAAAGACGTTACGTATAAGTTCGGTGGTACTGATCACGAAGATCCATTAGCTTACTTAGCTAGTCATGGCATATCGGAAGCACAATTTCGTGCGGATGTGCTAAAAGCATATAATGGAAATGCTATTTCAAGCGGGGAAAAAGTGCAGCAATCGAATAAGGAACAAGCTACGGTATATATTAATAGAAATAATGTAAATCTACGTTCTGGCCCATCAACGAGTAATCGTATTATTCGTAAAGTGCAAAAGGGAGAAGTGTACAAAGTGTGGGAGCAATCAGGAAACTGGTTAAATGTAGGTGGAAATCAGTGGATTTACAATGATGCATCGTACATTCGTTACACGAAAAAATAATTATTCTTTCGCTTGTAAACAAGTAAACGTATTTGAACTCTTTTTTCATTATATAATTTGTAAAAACAAAAGAATCGGCGCTCAATAAGCAACGGTTCTTTTGTTTTTACAAATTATGTTGTACATTCCCTTTGCAATATGGTATAGTCAATGTATAGTTGAATACCTTAAATCAAGCAATCCATATGTTATCAAGTGCCGTGAAACTAGCGAGAAAAATTATGTATGTGTTCTGTTTCGCATTTGATAATGTGTGGATTCTTTTTTTATGTTGTGAAAACTAAAAAATATGTTTATTTTCAGGAGGAAGTTATTATGAAAACAGGTCAAGTAAAATGGTTTAACAATGAAAAAGGTTTCGGTTTCATCGAAGTTCCAGGCGAAAACGATGTATTCGTACATTTCTCTGCTATTACAACTGAAGGTTTCAAATCTTTAGAAGAAGGCGAAAAAGTTAGCTTTGAAGTAGAAGATGGTAACCGTGGACCTCAAGCTAAAAACGTTGTAAAACTATAATCTTATAGAGCATAGTTTGAAAAAGGGTGGCATTTGCCATCCTTTTTTTGTTATTTATAAAAGGATTTTTTCTAGGAAATATGGAAATTAAATATATATTTATTTGTCAGATAGGTCAGTTCCCCTTATTGCAGAGTAATGGTAAAGTAATAACAAGAAAAGGTAAACAGAAATGTCAGTTCTTCTTATGGAGTTGCACGAATTGGGTTTTTATAGGAAAGGTAATCTTCTCTTCATTCAGAAAAAAGTTACAATTCATTAGAGCAAGGTAAAGGGGTACATAATAGAATGGATTTTCAAACAATTAAAGAGTTTTTTACAATAGAAAATATGGAACATTTGTTAAAGAATTATCAGGAATTTGGTCCATTAATTGGTGTTGGACTTCCGATGATTGAAGCGTTTATTCCAGCTCTGCCTCTCTTTTTATTTGTGATGGCAAATGCAGTTGCCTTTGGATTATGGCTTGGCTTTTTCTATTCATGGCTCGGTTCATGTATAGGGGCGATGCTTGTGTTTTTTATCATTCGTCGTTTTGGAAGAAGTCGCTTTTTTGCTTTTGTAAATAGACATCCACGAGTTCGCAGTGCAATGACATGGATAGAGAGAAAAGGATTTGCACCCATTTTCTTGTTATTTTGTTTTCCGTTTACTCCGTCAGCGCTTATTAATGTAGTAGCGGGTTTGTCTCGTATTAGTAAGCGGCAGTTTATTTTAGCACTTTCACTTGGTAAGCTTGTGATGATTTTCGTGTTAAGTTACGTTGGCCATGATCTTGCTTCTTTTATGCATAAGCCGGTAAAAACAACGATCGTATTAGGTGTCATTTTTATTTTATGGTACGTTGGAAAGAAAATTGAAGTAAAGCTTGAACTGAGCAGAGACTAAACTTCGTAAGTGAGCGCACCCCTGTTATAGAAAAGAGAAAGGGATGTGGCATGATGAAGCGAAAGTGGAAAAAAGAAAGCATAGAGTGGATGAGAACAATTTTTATAGGTGTTTTATTAGCTGTATTTTTTCGCACTTTTTTCTTTGCGACGTATGTGGTAGAAGGAAAATCGATGATGCCTACGCTTCAAGATGGTAATATGCTGATTGTGAATAAAGTAGGTTATCAGTTTGGTGAGTTGAACCGTTTTGATGTTGTTGTTTTTCACGCGAATAAACAAGAAGATTATGTGAAACGAATTATCGGACTTCCAGGTGACAAAATTGTATACAAACGTGATAAACTATATATTAACGGACAATTTATTAAAGAGCCGTATTTAGATGAATACAAAAAACAAATTCATGGAAGACAGTTAACAGGAGACTTTACCCTCGAAGAGTTAACAGATGAACAGGTTGTTCCGCAAGGGTTTCTCTTTGTAATTGGAGATAATCGTTTAGGAAGCTGGGATAGTCGTAACTTCGGATTTGTAAAAATAGAACAAGTTGTTGGAAAAGTTGATTTACGCTATTGGCCAATCAATGAAGTACAAACAAATTTCTCTAAAGGGTAATTCGAAATTTCGAATTACCTTCTTTTTCGGATAAAGTGAAACTTTAATCAGAGGGGATTTTCTTCATCCCCCCTCTGATTATTAGCCCTCACCAATCGGGCTTTTACGGGCAGTTATCCCCCACCTATCCTCTTCAATTCTTTCTCAATCTTGAGGTGGGGGTCTTACTGCCCGTTAATAGCGGGATAGATCTTGATTGATCGAAGTTTACTTATAGAAAGGCGGGTTTACATGTCACTTCGATTTATAATAGGACGAGCTGGAAGTGGAAAAAGTACGATGTGTTTGCAAGAAGTACAACAAGAGCTGCAGCATCGTCCAAAAGGTGAAACGATTTTATATCTTGTGCCAGAGCAAATGACATTCCAAACGCAGCAAGCATTAATTAATGGAGACGTAAGCGGTTCTATTCGTGCACAAGTGTTTAGTTTTTCGCGGTTAGCGTGGAAGGTGCTTCAAGAAGTAGGCGGAGCAAGCCGCCTTCATATTGATGAATCTGGTGTGCATATGCTGCTTCGTAAAATTGTCGAGGCGCGTAAAGAAGAATTATATGTTTTTCGGAAAGCAGCAGAGCAAAACGGTTTTTTTGAACAACTTGGCAGTATGATTACGGAATTTAAACGGTACAATTTAACGCCGTCAAATGTATATGCGATGTGGCAAGAATTAGAGGCTCATAGCAATGGAAATGAACAGAAACTGTTAGCAAACAAAATGTATGATTTGCAGCTTCTATATGATGATTTTGAACGGGCATTAATTGGGAAATATTTGGATTCTGAAGATTATATGAAGCTTTTATTTGAAAAGCTGCCGTATTCAGAGTATGTGAAAGGCAGCATGATTTATATTGATGGATTCCACACGTTTTCACCGCAAGAGTTAGAGATTGTAAGGCAACTACTGCGATGCGGAGCAAAAATGACCATTACACTCACGATTGATGAGCAGACGTTATCACAGCAAGTAGGCGAACTGGATTTATTTTATCAAACGCTGATCACGTATGAAAAACTAAAACAGGTAGCAAGTGAAGAGAAAATTGTTATTGAAAATACGATTGTCATGCGAGAAGGGCCGCGTTTTACGTCACCGGCACTTGCGCATTTAGAGGCGCATTATGATTCTCGTCCCTATGCAGAGTTTCAAGGTGAATCGCACATTACACTATATGCTGCGGCGAATTTACGGGCAGAAGTGGAAGGCGTTGCGCGCGAAATTCGCAGATTAGTAGCGGAAGAAGGGTATCGTTATCGTGATATCGCGGTGCTTCTTCGCAATGGTGAAAGCTATTACGATATGATGAGGACGTTGTTTGTTGATTATAATATTCCATTCTTTATTGATGAAAAGCGCCCAATGCTTCATCATCCATTAATTGAGTTCATTCGCTCAGCGTTAGAAGTCATTAGCGGGAATTGGCGTTATGATGCGGTATTTCGCTGTATAAAAACCGAACTGTTGTACCCGTTAGATGAAAATAAAGCGAGAATACGTGATGAAATGGACGAATTTGAAAATTACTGTTTAGCGTATGGCGTGCAAGGAAAAAGATGGACTTCGGAAGAGCCGTGGACGTATCGTCGCTACCGTTCATTAGATGGTGTACATGGTGGTCAAACAGATAGCGAACGAGAAATGGAAGAAAGGATTAATCGTCTTCGTGAGATTGTTCGCACACCGATTATTCGTTTACAAAAGCGATTAAAACGTGCGGGAACAACAATGGGTATGTGCGAAGCGGTTTATTTGTTTTTAGAAGAGTTAGACGTTCCGAAAAAATTAGAAGAGTTACGCCTGCAAGCAGAGGAAGAAGGGAATTTCTTATTTGCAAGTGATCATGATCAAGTATGGGAACAAGTCATTGCGATGCTAGATACGTGCGTTGAAATGCTTGGAGAAGAGAAAATGTCTCTGCCTTTGTTTATAAATGTGATGACGACAGGGTTAGAGTCACTCCAGTTCGCAAATATTCCACCGTCTTTAGATCAAGTGTTAATTGCAAACATTGACCGTTCTCGTCTTTCGAATATTCGAGCAGCATTTGTAGTTGGAGCAAATGAAGGGATTATTCCGGCGGCACCATCAGATGATGGGGTATTATCTGACGAAGAACGAGAAGTACTTGTTTCAGCAGGAATCGAACTGGCACCAACAGCGCGGCAAAAGTTACTCGATGAACAATTTGTCATCTATCAAACGGTGACAAGGGCAGCGGAGAAGCTATACATTTCTTGTCCGCTTGCAGATGAAGAAGGAAAGACGCTATTAGCATCTAGCTTCATAAAGAAAGTGAAAAGGCTATTCCCGTCTGCTGTCGAAATCTTTTTAACGAATGATGTGAATGATTTGTCACATATCGAGCAAATTTCATATGTGGCAACGCCAGAAGTGACGCTTTCGTATTTAACGCAGCAACTGCAAAATTGGAAACGCTACGGTTTTGAAGGGAATCTTTCTTTTTGGTGGGATGTATACAACTTTTATGTTACAACGCCAGAGTGGAAACAGAAGAGCACTCGTGTGTTATCCAGTTTGTTTTATCGAAACAGGGCGCGTAAATTAAGTAATGCTGTAAGCAAAGAGTTATATGGTGACAAAATTAGAGGCAGCGTATCACGTATGGAACTCTTTAATCGCTGCTCGTATGCTCATTTTGCGCAGCATGGATTATCTTTGAAAGAACGTGATATTTTCAAATTAGATGCACCGGATATTGGGGAACTGTTCCATGCTGCTTTGAAAAAGATTGCTGATAAATTATTGAAAGAAAAGCGTACTTGGGCCGATTTAACAATAAAAGAGTGTGAATATCTTTCTGTTACAGTGATTGAAGAATTAGCACCGCTTTTGCAGCGCCAAATTTTATTAAGTTCTAACAGACATCATTATTTAAAACATAAATTGCAGCAAATTATTTTCCGTACTTCACTTGTGTTACGAGAGCATGCAAAGTCGAGTGGATTTGTACCTGTTGATTTAGAAGTTGGATTTGGTATGGGCGGAACAAATTCATTGCCAGCTATGAAATTTGAATTAGCAAATGGTGTAGCAATGGAAGTGGTTGGACGAATTGATCGCGTGGATAAAGCGGAAGATGAAACGGGCACATTTTTACGCATTATCGATTATAAATCGAGCGCGAAAAAATTAGATTTAACGGAAGTGTATTACGGTTTAGCGCTGCAGATGCTGACGTATTTAGATGTCGTTACAACAAACGCAAGCAAATGGATGGAGCGCGGCGGAAATGTAAATCCTGCTGGAGTACTGTATTTCCATATCCATAATCCAATTGTTGAGATGAAAGGTGACGTGTCGGAGCCAGAGATTGAACAAGAAATTTTAAAGAAATTTAAAATGAAAGGACTCGTTCTTGGAGATGCTGATGTCGTTCGCTTAATGGATAACACGTTAACGACAGGAAGCTCAAATATTATTTCAGCGGGCCTTAAAAAAGATGGAAGCTTTAGTGCACGTTCTGATATTGCGAGTGAGCAAGAGTTTCATGTATTGCAGGAATATGTACATCGTACATTTGAAAACATTGGTACAGATATAACAGAAGGTGTCATCGATATTGCCCCGTATAAAATGGGCAACAAAACAGCATGTACGTTTTGTAATTTCCGCTCTGTTTGTCAATTTGATGAGTCGTTAGAAGATAACAAATACAGGGCACTGCAAGATATGAAAGATAGTGAAGCGTTAGAGAAAATGAGAGAGGAGACCCAGTCATGATTCAAACTTGGCCAGCAAAACCAGAAGGAAGTCAGTGGACCGATGATCAGTGGAAAGCAATCGCCACCGATAGCCGTGATATTTTAGTTGCAGCTGCAGCTGGGTCGGGGAAAACAGCGGTACTTGTTGAACGTATTATTCGTAAAATGATTCGAGAGGACAATCCAGTTGATGTCGATCGCTTGCTTGTTGTGACGTTTACAAATGCAGCGGCGCAAGAGATGAAAAACCGAATTGGATCCGCGTTAGAAAAGGTATTAATCGATGATCCAGCTTCGCCGCATATTCGAAAACAGCTGAGTTTACTTAACCGGGCATCGATTTCAACAATCCATTCTTTCTGTTTACAAGTGATTCGAACGTATTATTATATGCTTGATGTTGATCCGCGTTTTCGTATTGCGAATGAGACGGAGAATGAATTATTAAAAGAAGAAGTTCTCGATGACATATTAGAAGCAGAGTACGGCATGGAGAACAATGAATTGTTTTTTGAACTTGTCGATCGTTATACGAGCGACCGTACTGATGATGACCTGCAGCGGATGATTTTTGCGCTTCATACTGAATCAAGAGCGCATCCAGATCCAAACGGTTGGCTTGATAAATTAGTTAAAGCATATGACGTAGAAGGAAAAACAATTGAAGAATTAATGTATGCTTCGTATTTATTAGAGGATGTAAAGGTGCAGCTGCAAACGGCAAAGCAATATGCCGAAAAAGCGCTCGAACTTGCGATGTTACCAGATGGACCAGCGCCGCGCGTTGAAACGCTGCAAGCAGATCTTTTGTTACTTCAAAACTTGTCTGAAGCAGCTTGCGGGTCTTGGACGAGCACATACGAAGCCATGCAAACTGTTTCTTGGCAAACGTTAAAGCGTATTAAAAAGAGTGATTATAATGAAGAGATTGTGAAACAAGTTGATGCTCTGCGGAATAAAGCGAAGGATGAAGTAAAGAAATTGCATGAAGAATTATTTAGTCGCAGTCCAGAAAGCTTTTTACGCGATTTTCAAGATATGCACCCTGTATTGCAAAAGCTTGTTACTCTTGTAAAAGTATTTACAGAACAGTTCCAAGCGATTAAGCGCGATAAAGGAATGGTTGATTTTACAGATTTAGAGCATTTTTGCTTACAAATTTTAAGTGAGCGTACAGATAAGGGAGAAATGCGTCCCTCACCAGTTGCGTGGCAATATCGTCAAAAATTTACAGAAGTGCTTGTGGATGAATATCAGGATACAAACTTTGTGCAAGAATCAATTATTAAGCTTGTCACGAAAGATTCGGAGCAAGACGGTAATTTATTTATGGTGGGCGATGTAAAACAGTCCATCTATCGCTTCCGTTTAGCAGAGCCAGGACTATTTTTAGGGAAATATAAACGTTTTACATCTGAAGGTATCGATGGCGGCATGAAAATTGATTTGGCGAAAAACTTCCGTAGTCGTCATGAAGTATTAGCAGGAACAAACTTTATTTTTAAACAAATTATGGGCGAAGCTGTCGGAGAAATTGATTATGATGAAGACGCTGAGTTGAAGCTTGGAGCGAGTTATCCAGAAGGGGCGGATACATCGGCAGAATTGTTATTTATTCATCAATCCGAAAGTGCGGCGGTGGATGAAGAGGAAGGTGTGGGGTTAGAAAAAGCGCAATTAGAAGCACGCCTCATCGCGCAAAGAATAAAAGCAATGGTCGATTCTGGTCATGAAGTCTATGACCGAAAAACAAATGGTATGCGTCCTGTTACGTATCGTGATTTTGTTATTTTACTGCGCTCTATGCCATGGGCGCCGCAAATTATGGAAGAGTTAAAACAACAAGGTATCCCTGTTTATGCAGAGCTTGCGACTGGTTATTTTGAAGCGACTGAAGTGAATGTAATGATGAACCTGTTTCGCGTTATTGATAACCCAGCGCAAGATATCCCATTAGCAGCTGTGCTTCGTTCGCCAATTGTTGGATTAACAGATGAAGAGCTGGCGATGTTGCGTACTCACGGGAAAAAGGGTTCCTTTTATGAAGTACTGCGCTCTTTCTTGCAAGGCGCACCGCTTCAGGAAGAGAAAGAATTACATGAGAAACTATCATGGTTTTTCGAGCATTTACAAGAGTGGCGTGAATTTGCGCGTCAGCAGTCGCTTTCGGATTTAATTTGGAAAGTGTATCGTGAAACAGGTTATTATGACTTTGTGGGGGGTCTCCCTGCTGGTAAGCAGCGTCAGGCAAACCTTCGTGTGTTATATGACCGTGCCCGTCAATATGAAGCAACTTCATTTCGTGGTTTATTCCGCTTCTTACGTTTTATCGAGCGAATATTAGAACGCGGGGATGATATGGGAACAGCACGTGCGCTCGGCGAACAAGAAGATGTTGTGCGCATTATGACCATTCATAAAAGTAAGGGACTGGAGTTTCCGGTTGTATTTGTAGCAGGGCTTGGCAGACGTTTTAACACACAAGATTTAATGAAGCGTTTCTTACTGCATAAAGATTTCGGATTTGGTTCGCAGTTTATTGATCCGAAAAAACGCATTAAATATACGACATTATCGCAGCTCGCGATTAAGCGCAAAATGAAAATGGAACTGATTGCCGAAGAAATGCGCGTCTTATATGTCGCATTAACACGTGCGAAAGAAAAGCTCATTTTAATTGGAACTGTAAAAGATAAAGAAAAAGAAATACAGAAATGGCTTGATGCCCGCGAACATACAGACTGGTTATTGCCTGATTATGTACGTGCCGGGGCAACTTGTTATTTAGATTGGATTGTACCATCATTATGCAGACATAAAGATAGTGACATGCTTTTTGAGATGGGACAAGGAAGTATTCCGGCTGATATATATGAATATGATGCAAACTGGAAAGTAGAAGCGGTTGATGGGGCAGAGTTGCAAGCGCCAGAGCCAATGAAAGAAGAAAAGCAAGAATTATTAGAAGCGCTCAGAGAGCAAAAATCAGTTTCACTAAGCAGTGAGAAAAAAGATGAAGTGTATAAAAGGTTAACGTGGCAGTACGGGTTCGAGGATGCGGCAACGCACCGCGCCAAGCAATCTGTTACGGAAATTAAACGAAACTACCAAGCGCAAGAAGGTAGTGATACGGCGTTTATAAAACGAGTTCGTGCACCAATTGAAACGCGCCCGCGTTTTATGGAGAAAAAAGGACTTACGTATGCAGAACGCGGGACAGCTGTTCATACTGTTATGCAGCATGTAAATTTAGCGAAAGCAATAACAGTTGAAGTGATTCGAGAAAAAATGGCGGAAATGGTGAATAAAGAGCTGTTAACATTTGAACAAGCAGAAGAAATCGCACCAGAAAAAATTGTTGCCTTTTTTGAAACAGAACTCGGAAAACGACTGTTAGCTGCAAAGTGTGTAGAGCGCGAAGTACCGTTTACGATGATGTTATCTGCAGACGAAGCATATCAAGATTGGGCAGATGAACAAGACGAATCCATCCTTGTTCAAGGGGTTATTGATTGTATGATTGAAGAAGAGGATGGCATCGTTTTAATTGATTTTAAAACAGATGCAATTGAAGGCCGCTTCCCAGGTGGATTTGAACAAGCGAGACCAATATTAGAAGAACGGTACAAAATACAGCTAGCACTTTATCGGAAAGCGCTAGAGAAAAGTTTACATCAATCCGTAAAAGAAACATATTTATACTTCTTTGATGGCAGTCACGTATTGCAAGTAGACTGATAAGGAACGAAAAAACGGAGGGATTCCCTCCGTTTTTTATTATGCTGTTCCAATTTGATCTTGATCAGCTACATCTGAGTCAAATGTATTTGTACCGCTTACACCGTTAAATGTATTCAGAACAAACGCAACATTTGAAGAACCGGATCCGTTATAAGCTTTCGTATTTTCTTTTGGGGATACATTATAGAAGTCTCCTAAGTTAAAAGAACCGTTACTATTTTGAACGACTAAGTTTCCGACAAGAGATGGCATATTTTCACCTACTTCAATTTCCTTTTATGGTACTATATGATTTATTTATCAAAAGGTTCCTCGGTAGCAAATTGGCGAATTTGTAAAATACGTGAGTTTGCAAATACGTAATCAATAGATCCGATATGAAGACAAGACGCGCTTAGCATACTTTGTATGGTAATACAATTTACTTCGATAAAAGGATTTTTATTAATAACTTTCATTTGTACTTCGTTTACGCGAGTTGGAATTGTGATTTCGTCATCAACAAATAATTCATATGATTCGAACTTTTCTTCTTTAGAATGAAAGTTAGGAATTTCGCGCTGAACGACAATCGCTCTACTTTTTAATTCCGCATGATTTGTATCACCAATTTGAACAACGGCGCTAAGTCCGAGTGAAAAAACAGAAGGTTGATGTACAACAGAAATATGTCGAAACATAATGAGTCCTCCTTACCTTGGAGTGGTAGGTACAGCGGTTACGAGTGGTACAAATGGACCGCCTGTAACAGACTCGAATGGTGTATCTAAAATAGAAGATGAAATAATGAAGTTTGCATCGCCGATTAAGAATAAAGCAGACGAAGATAGCCCGATCGCTCTAATGTTTCCTACTTTGATTTCGTGATTAATAACAGTAAAATTCATATGCATTTACTCCTTTCGGAAGTTACGCGGTATATGCTGAATAAAGGAAAGAAATGCTTTATCGATATCTTGTTTCATTGCTTGGACAATGAGATCTTTCATATACTGTGGATTAGATGTAATTTCTGGATGCGGCTGTACTTGAGATAAATAGTATGGAAGACGGTGTTCCATTTGTTGCTTTATATCATCGATCATCATTTGACGGTACATATCGTCAAGAGGTGCTCGTTCTTCTTGTTCAAAGTAAAGAATACGACTATATGCTTCTTCGTCTAAATAGCGATGCATTTCTTGAATGATGTCTTGATAAAAATCGGGATTTATCTGAGTCTCAGGATTTACTTTTAATGTTTCGGTAGCTACATCAAAGTCTTCGATCATTTCTCCACTACTCGTAAATGGATTTAAACCAATATTTAATGTACCATTTAAATTTTCGACTTTTAGCTGATCAAATTTATATTCGACTTTTCCAATGGAAGAGGATGGACGCTGCTTTAGTTCTTCTATTTGCTCAGTTAGCTGCGCTAGTTTTGTTTCTAGAGCATTAATTTTCTCTTGTTGTTGTTGAATGAATTGTTGCATTTGCTGTAAAAAAGTATATAAATCTTGACTCACTGCTAGAAGCCTCCTTTTCAATCTGGAGGGGGGATTGGTATATGTCTATGATATTAGTACGTTAAGAAGAACTAGGAGGAGGGGAAATAGAAATAATTTGTCCCTCGGCTGTTAGCGGAGGGGTTGGTTGTGTGAATCCGCCTGTATTAGAGAACTTTGATAATGTTTTAATACTGCCGGCACTTCCGATTTGAAAGACAGATGAAGTTGTAATACTATCTACCCTTAAATTGTTAATGATAATACTTTGGTGTACAAATAGTTTCAATTTCTATTCCCTCCTTTAATAAGTAGCAGTAATTGGCTGATCGATAATGTCATTATCATTTACATTTGTCGTACTTTCGTAATTATATACAGATACATTTTCTCCAACATTAAAAGAACCCGCTCCTGCAAATGCACGGGAATAACTAATAGGACGAATAGCAAATACATCACCAATGTGCAATACACCGCTTGATCCGATATTAACAATATTAATGTGTCCAACCATTGCAGGCATAGAAAACACCTTTCATGTGAAAAATTTTTGTATTTGCCCCTTTTTACTCCGAATGTTTATGATGGGAGTTTTACTCTATTATTGTATGGGCGTCTGGGCAAATATGTGTCTGTTTTTTTAAAATAAAAAACGTGCACTTAGCGAGAGTGCACGTCTGTATGATGAGTTGGCATATCATCTATTTGAATGAGTAATATAACATTTAAGAGCCTGTCCAGCTCTTGACTACAACTAACTGTTTTTTGAGATGTCATTCCGTATCGTTTGGCCAAGTATTTCATTTTTTCACGTTTTTTTTCAATCGCTTGCTCAAACATAGAATCGGCTCCGTCTCCTTATAGATTTTAGGTGTGTCCGTAGTACATATTATACAAAATTTCCATAAAAAAGAAACTCATTCGCTAAAAGAAGAAGGGATTCTACATATTTTGGCAAAAAATTTTTTCGATTATGTGAACAATAGCGAGAATATTGTAAATTAAAAATATTTTCGGGAGGATTTTTGTTAGTAGGTACGAATACAATTACAGTATGAACTTGAAGATGGGATGTGGAAACGTGCGGTTTGTGACAGCAAAAACAGATGAAAAAGTGTTTGTTGGTGTTGTAGACGAAACATCACAAACGGTGTTGCATGTAAGGGAAGCACAGAGGAAAAAAGAAGAAAAAGTTACGATTCCTATTACGATGTTAGAGTGCATGGAACAAGGAGAATCCTTTATTACGAAAGTAAATGAGATTGTCGAATGGGCGAAAGAACATGGTAAAGATGCTTATTATCCATTATCGGAAGTTAAGTTATTGGCTCCTATTCCAAGACCGAGAAAAAATATTCTTTGTGTTGGAAAGAACTATCGTGAGCATGTAATCGAAATGGACAAAGAGGGAATCACTCCAGAAAATCTTATTATTTTTACAAAGGCTCCAACAACGGTAATTGGCGATGGGGATCAAATTTATAGTCATCCACATGCGACAAGTGAGCTTGATTATGAAGGAGAGCTTGCAATTGTAATCGGCAAGCGTGGAAAGGAAATTCAAAAAGAAGATGCCATTCATTACGTGTTTGGTTATACGATTATAAACGATGTTACAGCTAGAGATATTCAAAAGAAACATAAGCAATTTTTCCTTGGAAAAAGCTTTGACACGTTTTGTCCAATGGGACCTGCTATTGTGCATCACTCAATGATTGGGAATCCGAATGATCTTCATATTGAAACGAAGGTGAACGGGGAAGTACGCCAATCTTCTTCAACGGCAAACATGATATTTTCCATTGAAGAAATTATCTCCATTGTAAGTAAAGGAATGACGTTAGAACCAGGTGATATTATTGCAACTGGAACACCAGCCGGAGTTGGAAAAGGGTTTCAACCACCGCGATTTTTACATGCTGGTGATGAGGTTGTTGTTACTGTAGAAGATGTTGGAACGCTTCGTAATGGTGTCAAATAAAAAGGCACGTTCTTCATATTTCTGGCTGATTCCAATTATTTTTGCTTTGCATAATGCAGAAGAGTATTATTTTTTTCCGGAAATGAAGTATTTCCTCCCGGTTCAAATGGAAGAGAATATGCTGCAATTTAAGCATTTTTTCATAGCACTACTCATATTAACTGTTTTTGTGTGCGGGGTTGTGCTTATACACAATCTGTTTTTGAAGAAGATTACGTTATATATGGTGTTGTTTACACAAGCCATGATTTTTATGAATGGGATTGTTCATCTTGTAGGGGCAATTTTAAAGAGAGGGTATGTGCCTGGATTTGGTACAGCTTTATTCTTAGTCATTCCTTTTTCATTGTTTTTGTTTTGGAAAGGGAGTGTATGTAGTTGGTGGAAATGGAAGCACGTGTGGATATCGTGTATCATCGGTATTTTACTCATGTTTCCTATTCTAGCTAGTCTGTTGTATATCGTTAGGACCATTGCATAGCAAAAAGAAGGTTGCCTTTTAACGGGCAACCTTCTTTGGTATTAAGATAATACTTCTTTAATTTTTTCGAATGCCCATTGTAAATCTTCTTCAGAAATAACAAGTGGGGGAGCAATGCGGATTACATTTTCATGTGTTTCTTTACATAGTAAACCAGCTGCTTTTAATTGTTCACAGTAAGGGCGTGCAGATTCATTTAATTCGATACCGATAAATAATCCTCTTCCGCGCACATCTGTAATCATTGGATTGTCAATTTCACGTAATTGATTTAACAGCTTTTCTCCTAATTGTAAAGAGCGTTCTGTTAATTTTTCTTCCAATAGTACATCTAGAGAAGCAAGAGAAACTGCACAAGCTAATGGATTACCGCCGAATGTAGAACCGTGAGAGCCTGGCTCAAATACTTCTAAAATGTCACGATTTGCAGCAACGCAAGAAATTGGGAATACACCGCCGCCTAGTGCTTTTCCAAGAATGTACATATCAGGAATAACATTGTCCCAATCACATGCAAATAATTTTCCTGTACGGCCTAAGCCTGTTTGGATTTCATCTGCGATAAATAATACATTTTCTTCTTTACATACATTGTATGCTTCTTGTAAGAATCCTGCTGGTGGAATGTTAATACCAGCTTCGCCTTGGATTGGCTCTAAAATAAAGGCAGCTGTATTTGGTGTAATTGCCCCTTTTAATGCGTCGATATCGCCGTAAGGAATCACAACAATACCTGGAAGCATTGGTCCAAATCCGCGTTTATATTCATCATTGGATGACATGGACACAGCACCCATTGTGCGGCCATGGAAGTTATCTACGCAGACAATAATTTCCGCTTTATTTTCTTCTACTTTTTTCACATCATATGCCCAGCGTCTTGCTGTTTTGATAGCGGTTTCAACAGCTTCCGCACCTGTATTCATTGGTAAAATCATATTTTTATTTGTTAAATTCGCAACTTTTTCATACCAAGGACCTAATTGATCACTGTGAAATGCACGTGATGTTAATGTTACACGCCCAGCTTGGTCGATAAGTGCTTGAATAATTTTTGGATGACGATGCCCTTGGTTTACAGCAGAATATGCACTGAGCATGTCCATATAACGATTGCCTTCTGGATCTTCTACCCAAACACCTTCAGCTTTCGCAATTACGATTGGAAGTGGATGATAGTTATTTGCGCCGTAAGTTTCTGTTAATTCGATAATGTCCTTTGTTTGAATCATGCTAGCTCCCCCTTTGTTTTTACAAGAAGTTTGTAAATACTCTAAATATTATATCATTTAAGTAACGAAAAAGCGAAATATTTCCTGAAAAGAAACGGACGTGGTATCATATAAAGTGAAAAAGTTTGGGAAAAGAGGAGGAAGAAATTTATATGGTACATATGCACATTACGGCATGGGCACTTGGGATTATTTTGTTTTTTGTGGCATATTCGATGTATACGAGTGGGAAAAAGGCAAAAGGTATGCACATGGTAGTTCGCTTACTGTACATCTTAATTATTGCATCAGGATTATTAATTTATAAAGATGTCCATTGGATGCCTATGATGTATGGGATTAAAATGCTTGTTGGCATCTGGGTAATTGCTTCAATGGAAATGGTTCTTGTGAAAGCAAGTAAACAGAAAGCAACAGGGGCGTTTTGGGCTCAATTTGTTATTATGTTTGTAGTTGTATTATATCTTGGTTTACGATTACCGCTAGGGTTTTCGCCATTTGCTTAAACAAAGAAGCACGTTATCTCGCTCTATAAGTGAGATTAACGTGCTTTTATTGTTAATTTCCAACGTGCAATTCATCTCCATCTGCTTTTGTCATTTTAAATAGATCCTTACTATTTGTAGAATAGCGGACATAATGATGATGGAGGGCGCAAATCATTTCTTCATTATCAAATAAGAGAATATTAACGCCTTCGCATGAATGGTCTTTTCGATGGAATGATAAAAAATTGTGAGCATAGATGCAGTCGTATAAAGAGTAGCCTAGTGATTGCAAAGCTTCCGTGACAAGTGAAAAGGATGAATCTGAAAGCTCTTCTATCCACTCATGGTAGCTTGTCAGCAGTTTCTTTCGAATGCGAATGGTTTCGCCGTTTTGCAGCGGATGATGTTCATTTGCTACTTGCAAAATATTATGTTCATAAAAACGAGCGGGTAACCAATTATTGTTATATAAAATCTCAAATCCATCTTCAATTATATCTTCTAGTAAAAAAGCCTCATCGCTTTCTTCGTCAAAAAATATCCATTCTTCGTTTATATATTCCACATTTCCAATTGTATGAGCACGCGGTTGACTATACAAAATATGTTTACGCTGTTTCATTCGTGTTCGCTCCTTTATATAGAAGTTTCTGTTCTTGTTATAGACAGTTCGGTCATTGTTTATCCAAAAATAGGTAATTTATAATTGAAAAAAGCAGTTTCAAAGGCGTTTGGCGATGGAATAGAGGGGGTGTGCCATCAGGCAGCAGTGTCAACTCCACTCGTGTTAAGCATCTGGTAAAGGGGATACACGAGAAACCCCCACTTCAAGATCCAAGGAGATCAGTGGAGGGAGTTTTCATAACATAGGAACGTACAATTAAAATTGGGCATAGAATAAAAACAGACTGCGGATATGAGATGAGAAAGGGTGATCGCAATGTGCGGCATTACAGGGTGGGTTGATTATACAAAAGTGTTATTACAGGAAAAAGAAGCAATAACAAAGATGGCAGAAACGCTCGCAAAAAGAGGTCCGGATGACACGAACGTTTGGCTTTTGAATCATGTTGCTTTTGGCCATAAACGGTTAATAGTTGTCGACCCTGAAGGCGGTAGACAACCGATGGTGCGGGAGAAAAAAGAAGAACGTTACGCCATTTGCTATAACGGCGAACTATATAATACAGAAGATATTCGGAAAGAATTGCTGCAAAGAGGTTATACGTTTAAGGGGCATTCTGATACGGAAGTGTTGCTCGCTTCTTATGTGGAATGGAAAGAACAGTGCGTAAATCATTTAAATGGTATTTATGCATTTGCTGTATGGGATGAACAGGAAGAAAAAGTTTTTATTGCGCGTGATCGATTAGGAGTAAAGCCACTCTTTTATAAACATGATGCTGGGCGGTTATTGTTTGGCTCAGAGTTAAAAGCGATTTTAGCTCATCCTAATGTGAAGGCAGAGATTACGACAGAGGGATTGGCAGAAGTATTTGGATTAGGTCCGTCTCGAACTCCTGGGCATGGTGTATTTGCTGGAATTGATGAGTTGCGCCCAGGTCATGCACTTACGTTTTCGAAAGATGGTTTAAAAGTTTGGCGCTATTGGAATGTTGTAAGCGAAGAGCACACACATAATTTTGAAGAAACGGTAGAACAAGTTCGTTTTCTATTGCAAGATGCCATTACAAGGCAGTTAGTATCGGATGTTCCGCTCTGTACATTTTTATCGGGCGGTGTCGACTCCAGCGCGATTACCGCATTTGCGGCGATGGCGTATGAGCGAGAAGCGAAAGGGAAGCTTCATACGTATTCGATTGATTATGAAGATAACGAAAAATATTTCAAATCAAATGCATTTCAGCCAAATTCAGATGCTCCGTTTATTACGCTAATGACAAATACATTTGATACGATCCATCATCGCTGTGTAATTTCTAACGAAAGTTTAGCAAAATATTTAACGGAAGCTGTCATTGTTCGTGACTTGCCGGGGATGGCTGATATCGATTCCTCATTACTATGGTTTTGCCGAGAAATTAAACAAGATTTTGTCGTAAGTTTATCAGGGGAATGTGCAGATGAAATTTTTGGTGGTTATCCGTGGTTTTACCGAGAGGATGATTTACAATCCAGCGCGTTTCCGTGGATGCGATCAACAGAGGCTCGTGAACAATTGTTAAAAAAAGAATGGCGTAAAAAACTAAATTTACAAGAGTATGTTCAGTATCGCTATGAAGAATCAGTGCGTGAAACCCCGGCGTTAGAAGGAGAAAGTGCATTAGATGCAAAAAGAAGACAATTATTTTATTTAAATATGATTTGGTTTATGACAACGCTGCTTGACCGAAAAGATCGGATGAGTATGGGGGCTAGTTTAGAAGTACGTGTGCCATTTGCTGATCACCGCCTTGTCGAATATGCGTGGAATATTCCTTGGGAAATGAAAATGTATAAAAACCGCGAAAAAGGTCTATTGCGCAAGGCGTTAGAAGGTGTCTTGCCAAATGATGTGCTGTATAGAAAGAAAAGTCCATACCCGAAAACGCATAATCCATACTACACGAAGGCTGTCACATCATGGCTACAAGAGCTATTAACGGATAAACAGTCCATTCTCCATGAGTTATTTGATAATGAACAGTTGCATGGATTAATTGAATCAGGCGGAAGTGCATTTCAAACGCCTTGGTTTGGGCAGCTTATGACAGGACCGCAGTTGTTGGCGCATTTGGGGCAAATTCATGTTTGGTTTAAAGAGTATGGGATTGATATGAAAGAATAAATCAAGCAATGAAAAGCAAATGATTGAACTTCTGAAAGAAATTAAAAATGCAGTGGAACGTAAAGAAAAATAAGTTTTCGATATTAAAATGAGAAAGCTCAGAGTTTTTTAATCTGAGCTTTTTGGCTGAATTTTTGTTCAAACATAACCTACCTTGGTGGTCTAACTTCCAATCAAACATATCCCTAAGCGCTTCTATGTAATTGAAATACGTTAGTATACGAGATGGGATTAAATTGTTATACTTTTCTTATAATTAGAAAATTTGGGGGAAGCAATGTGAAGAGGGAGTTAGGGAAATATATTCTATGTTTTATATGTCTATTGTTTGTATTTCAATTACCTATTCATGTGTCGGCGAAAGAAATGAGGCCGTGGGAAGATGAAATTGTGTATTCTATTATGATTGATCGTTTTAATAATGGCGATTCGAGAAATGATAAAGGGATTGATGCGAATCGTTTAGAAGCATATCAAGGGGGAGATATACAAGGGATTATAAAACGACTGGATTATATAAAAGAGATGGGCTTTACTGCTATATTGTTGTCACCGCCCACTGCAAGTAGTAGTTATGATGGGTATGATCCAACTGATATAACAAAAATGAATGAACATTTTGGCCAGGTGAAGGACATGCAGCAACTCGTCCAAGAAGCGCACGAGCGAGATATGAAAGTAATGCTTGAATTTGTAGTGAATAATGAAGATAAAACGGGCACGATTGAATATGCGAAACAATGGATTAAGCAGACGGATATAGATGGTTATTATTTGATACATAATGAGAATATTCCGAAGTCAGTTTTGAATGAAGTGATTGCATCTGCACAAAGTGTAAAACAACATTTTTTTGTAATAACGGATACGCAAATGGAAGGAGCAAAAGGAGTATGGAATCAAGCTTATCAAGAGCGCATGGCAGACGTGTTTGCAAAGCCGAATATTTCTGTAAAGTCATTGTATGATGTGACGAAAAGCGGCGACGATCGTTTGGAAGGGACGTATGTAGATAATAGCCAAACGGAGCGTTTTGTTAGAAAAGCAAAAGAAAATAAATATTATCCACCGGCCCGCTTGAAATTAGCGCTTGTTTATTTATATACATCACCTGGTATTCCGTTTGTATACTATGGTACTGAAATTGCATTAGATGGCGGAAAGGTACCTGATAATCGGCGGTTAATGGATTTTAAATCAGATGAGAAGTTTTTGCAGTATATAGGGAAATTAGGAGAACTTCGCAAAACATTACCAGCTCTTCGTTACGGCACATTTGAATTATTAAATGATAAAGATGGTATGAGCATAATAAAGCGCAAGTATAAAGGTGAAACAACGCTTATTGCGATAAATAACACAACGAAAACACAAAAGGTGGAACTTGCTGCAAATGAATTTGGGAAAGATCATGAGCTGCGCGGATTGTTAGAAGATGATAGGGTGCGAGAAGAAAATGGGAAATATTACATTGTTCTGAAAAGAGAAACTGCGAATGTATATGCGCTTGCCGAAAAATCAGGATGGAACTGGTCGTTTATTGCTGCTTTAGTAGGTGTGAATGTGTTATTTATCATCTTCCTTGTATTGATAAAGAAACGAAAAGGAACGGAATCCTATTGAAAAATAAAAGAAGCTGACCAAAAAAGTGGATTTTGGTCAGCTCTTTTTATCCCGCTATTCGTGGGCAATAATACTCCCGCCTCAAACTTCAGCGAAAGCAAAGAAGGTTGGTGGGAGATAAACTGCCCGTAAAAGCCCGATTGGTTCAACAAATAATCAGTGGGGGAGAAGAAAACCCCACTGATTAAAGTTTCACTTTATGTATGACTATCGGTAGTTGATAAATTGTACGTCGATTGATAAATCAGCTCCGCGTACAGCTGCGATAACTGCTTGCAAATCATCTCGGCTTTTTCCTGTTACACGAACTTGATCATCTTGTACTTGTGTTTTTACTTTTAATTTTAATTCTTTAATAATATTATTAATTTTTTTCGCATTTTCTTTATCAATGCCTTGTTGTAATTTTGCGCGTTGACGGACCGTACCGCCAGAAGCGGTTTCGACTTTGCCGTAATCTAAGTTTTTGATCGGAACTTCACGCTTAATTAATTTTGAAATCAAAACGTCTTTTACTTGATCTAATTTGTACTCGTCGTCAGAAGTTAATACGATTTCCTCTTTTTCTAATTTAATGTCGCTTTTACTTCCTTTAAAGTCATAGCGATTTTGAATTTCTTTTAAAGCGATATTAATCGCGTTTGTTACTTCTGGAAACTCTACTTTTGAAACGATATCAAAAGAACTATCTTTTGCCATAATAAGCACCTCCAAATTAAATTCCACCTCTACCCCGCTTTAACGGGCTATAATATTCCACTTAAAGTATAGCGGAAAATACATTCGTGGGATAAGCGGGATAAACAGTCCATAAAGGCCCGATTGGTTCGACTAATAATCATTGAAGAAGACAGCTTCAATGATTAAAGTCTCATTTTATTATAGTGAATTTTGGTCAGTTGGACAAATAAATGAAAAAACGTGTATAATGAAACTTTGTTTGGAATGATAAAAAATAATATAAAGCTGTTCTCGATGTGGGTGTTTTTATATGAAGATTCCACCTGTTAGAATAAGATAAAGTATATAGAGAAGGGAATTAAAACTATGAAGTTACAACCAGGAGCGATTGAAGAAGTAACGGTTTTACGCGAAACAGAAATTGGATATATGGTCGGTTACGAAGAAGATGAAGTATTTTTACATAAAAATGAAGTTGCTGGAGAAATTGAAGAAGGCGACACAATTGAAGTGTTTTTATATCACGATCATCAAGAACGTTTAGCAGCGACGATGAAAACGCCACTTATTACAACAGAGGATTGGAACTGGGTAAAAGTTGTGGAAGTGAAGCCTCGTTTAGGAGTGTTTGTTGATATCGGTGTTTCGAAAGATATATTAATTCCAGCTGATGAGTTTCCGATTTATACACCAGTATGGCCGCAAGAAGACGATGAGTTATATTGTACATTAAAATTAACAAATCGTGGCCGTTTAATTGCTCTTCCGGCAAGAGATGCGGATATGCAAGAAATTGTAGTAGAAGCGACGCCATCTATGCGCAATAAAAATGTAAATGGTCGTGTGTACCGTTCGTTGCAAGTGGGATCATTTGTATTTACAGATGAACATTTTCGTGCCTTCTTGCACCATTCTGAGCGCAAAGAGCAAGTGCGTATTGGAGAGCGCGTAACAGGTCGTATTATTGATGTGAAAGAAGATGGAACAATTAATATTTCTCTTCTTCCCCGTAAAGAAGAAGGAATGGAAGATGATGCAGCGGTAATTTGTGAATATATGGAAAGTCGCGGCGGTGCGATGCCGTTTTGGGATAAGAGTCACCCAGAAGATATTGGGGAGCGTTTTCAAATGAGTAAAGCAGCCTTCAAACGTGCTCTTGGTAAATTGATGAAAGAAGAAAAGGTTTATCAAGAAGAAGGCTGGACATATTTTAAAAAGTAATAAAAAACAGCCGAACAAATGTAATTTGTTCGGCTGTTTTTTATGATTGCCCTAAACGTGTAAAAGTATCTTTTAAGTCGTCATCTTTTACTTTAATATTTTCTTTCTTTAATTCGGCGATTAATACTTTTTGGCGCCATGTGTTATCTTGGATACGCTCAGCTTCAAGGGTTTTGCGAATAGAATCTTTTACTTCGTCGTATGGCTTTAATTCTTTTTTGTCTGTTAATTTAATAATATGGTAGCCTTTTGTTGATTTGACAGGTTTGCTTACTTCACCGACGTTTAATTTATAGGCAGCATCTTCGAATTCAGGTACCATTTTCCCAGGGCCAAAGTATCCTAAATCTCCACCATTTTCTTTTGAAGCTATATCTTCAGAATATTTTTTTGCTAATTCTTCAAATGATGCACCGCTATTCAGTTGTTTTTTTATATCGTTTGCCGTTTGTTCGTCGTTTACTAAAATTTGGCTAGCTTTAATTTCTGGTTTATATCGAGCTTTTATGTCTTTTTCAGTGATTGTTTGTTTGATTGCTTTATCGATGGCTAAGCTAGAACGAATCTGTTTTTTTAAATCGTCTTCGTTCTTTATGCGGTTAGTTTCAAGGAACATTTTAAAATTATCGCCTGTTTGTTCTTTCGCCTTGTTAAATTCTTTATCCACTTCATCATCAGACACTTTATATTTTTTAGTCATAATATCTTGTGCCATCATTTCATAAAGCATATCTTTTCCGAAGCGTTCTTTTAACGCCTTATCAAATTCGCCTTTTGATATCGTGCTAGTAGTAGAAGTTGCGATGGGATCGGAACTATCTTTTGGATCGCAAGCAGCTAACATTAATGTACCGAGCGTCGCTGCTGCAATAAATAATTGTCTTCGTTTCATGTAAACACCTCATCCGAAAATTGTTATTACTATTGTAGAAAAAGGAAGTGAACATGATGTGAATTCGAGATGACTTTTGTAGAAATAAAGTAACTACTCAGTCACTTTATGAAAAACCGATAGAAAAGCATTTTTTTGAGTGGCGCTGAGGGACTGGCTATTTATAGAAGCGGTCAGGACCTTTTCCTGCCACGCGCAAAGTTTGAAAACAAAGAAAGGCAGCGAGGTGTAGGTCCATTTTTACTCCACTGATTAAAGTTTCACTTTATTTTCAGGGCAGCAATTATAGGTAAGTGTATTTTCGCTGGAATTATACTCCTTACCAAACTTCTAAATGAAATGTATGGCTGAGTAGTTACGAAATAAAAAAGTACATCAACGGAAATGTCGATGTACGAGGAGGACCTGTTTGTATGAAATAGAGGATCCGAGTTTAGCTATTTATAGATGATCCGTCTTTTTGGAATAAGCGCGTTTTCCTTGCGTTATATTTTTTTGTTGTTCTTCATTTTTTTGTGTGCGTTTTGCGTTATTATCACGCGCTTTTTTGTCATTGTCACTTGTATGAGGCATATGATTCAACTCCCTTCATAACAGTTGTACGTTTATCATTTCCGTTTTCGTTAAGACTATGTATAATGTATACGATGGAATTTATATAAAGGTGGACTGGGAGATATGGACTTAAAACTGAATTATGCCGAACTCGCTAAAAAATTAGTCGTTGTTATCATTGCCGGTTTGTTAAATGCAATTGGAATGAACTTGTTTTTAACGCCGGCGAAAGTATACGCCAGCGGTTTTGCTGGATTATCACAATTGCTTTCCCAAGTGTTAGGGGATTTTCTGTCAATTCATATTTCTACAGGAGTACTTTTTAGTTTGTTTAATATCCCGGTTGTTATTTTAGCTTGGAAAAAAGTAGGGAAATCATTTACGTTCTTTAGTTTCTTAAGTGTCGCATTTATGACGCTATTTTTAGAAATCGTGCCAGTCAAAGCCGTATCTCATGATATTATTTTAAATGCTATTTTTGGAGGGCTAATTTCTGCGGTAGGTGTAGGACTTGCGTTAAAATGGGGAGCTTCAACAGGCGGTTTAGATATCATTGCGATGATTTTATCTAGAATGAAAGATAAGCCGGTCGGAACGTATTTCTTCTTATTTAATGCGATTATTATTGTCGCAGCCGGTTATTTATATGGTTGGGAAAAAGCGCTTTATACGTTAGTGACATTATATGTATCTTCACGCATTATTGATGCCATACATACACGTCATGTGAAAATTACGGCATTCATTGTAACGAAAAATGGAGCAGAGGTGCGAAAAGCAATTCATGAACGATTAGTTCGAGGGATTACCTCAGTTCCAGCAACAGGTGCGTTTACGAATGAAAATAAAGAGATGTTAATGATCGTTATTACTCGTTACGAATTATATGAATTAGAAAGAATTGTGAAAAAAGTAGATCCAGGTGCATTCACAAATGTTCTTGAAACAGTTGGGGTGTTTGGGTTGTTCCGTAAAGATTAATAAAAGAGGACCGTATTTGGTCCTCTTTTTGTTTGTTCCTCTAGTTGTAGTTACTCAGTTGTTGAAATGCTTTGAAGCTCTTCTTGCATTTCGCGTAATTGTACTTTTTCGGCAGTAGAAGAATTCGTATAAGCGGACAGCAATGCATTTTTTGCTTGATTAACAAGTGCTTGCTGTTCGCTGTCGTTGGAACAAGATACAGCTTGAGAGACGGCATCTCGTGCTTGTTGAAATAGTAAGTTACCCATTAGAACCCTCCGAGAGAAGAGTTATTTCGTTCTTTTTCTGCTTCAGCTAATGTACCACGGTATGGGAATCTTGCGTCGTGTTGCATAACAGAGTCTGCTCCTTGTTGCACGAAACGTTTTGATTTGTTCTTTTTACCCATTCGTAATGCCCCCTTTTAGCAGAAAAGCATAGACACATTTGCTGTGTCTCCTATAGTATGTGCGCTTGACGTCAGACTATAAGTAGGGAATTTTCACCTTACAATCCAAGTGCTTCCTCTAAATAAAGGGCAATGCCGTCTTCTTCGTTTGATAATGTTATGTGATTTGCTAATGATTTTAATTCTGGAATGGCGTTCCCCATAGCGATTCCGTGCCCGGCAAATTCAATCATTTCAAAATCGTTATCTTCATCACCAAACGCGATGATACGTTCTTTTGGGATATTGTAGTAATTTGAAACTTTTTGGAGGCCTATTGCTTTATTTAACCCGCTTTTCACAATTTCAATAATTGGCCAAGGAGCTCCCCATTTCCGGTGATCAATTACTTCTGCATGCATATCTGTTAAATGTTGACGAATAAAATTTGATTTTGACTCATGTGCATCAATTAATAAGCAAGTTGGATGATCTTGTAAAATATTGAGTAAATCACCTGTGAAGATGTTCGGAGAGCCGAACTCGAAAATATGTTTTTTGTCTTCATCAAGTTGTTTCATATATACATCATCAATTACTTCTGCGTAAATATTTTCTACTCCAAATTCCATACATGTACGAACGATTTCTTGTGCAGTAGTAAGTTCAAGTGGAGAGTGGTGCATTCCCCATTTCGTATCAAGTGGATGATGGACGTATGCGCCGTTGAAATTTACAATCGGTGTATTTAAGCCAAGTTCTTTATAATATGCATGACTCGCACGAAATGGACGGCCCGTGGATATTACAACAATATGGCCTTGTTCTTTTGCTTTTGCAATGGTCTGCTTTGTACGAGCTGAAATTATTTTTTGATCTGTAAGTAAAGTACCATCTAAATCTAATGCAATTAAATGTTGTTTTTTCATGCGTCTCACACCTTTTATAAAAAGTTTTGTGTATATTCATCTTAATTCCTGCATGATTGTGTTGTCTACTATTTGTCAATGGAAACGAGAAAAGTCAAGTTTTTTTCTGAAAGTTCGAATAATGTTCCTTTCCTTTTGTATAATTTGTGAAAGGGGTTACAATGTTGGGATTATCGTGTTTATAATGAAAATGTAATCTTCTCGTATAAGTTGTTTGACTCTCCTTTGATACTGGTCTTTACGGCCAGTTTTTTTTGTTTCTACATATACTGATGTATCTCCTGCTAAAATGTGTAATTTCATTATATGAGCTTGGTTTCCTAAACATAACAGAAAAGGTTTTCTAAAATGGGACATACTAAAGATGTAATGATGGAATGGAAGGAGAATGGACATGGGACAAAGTCATCGATTCCGAGCTGGTCAAAAAGCACCTAATGATGGTATTTATGTTGAAATTGGTGAAACAGGAAGTATGGTTAAGGATCCAAAAATGGTAAAGCTTTCTGCTGGAGATAAATTTCCAGAAGTTACAAATCAAAATAGACAATGGACATATAAAAGAAGACCATAAGAAATCCCGCAGTTATAAGCTGCGGGATTTCTTATGATGAATAAATTGAAAAAAGTAACTACTCATTTGCTTTATGAAAAAAAGGCAGAAAAGCATTTTTTAAAATGGCCAGGGAGAGACTGGTGATGCATAGGAGCGGTCAGGGCCTTTTCCTGCTCTGTTTGTATGACAGCATTCTATATGTCAAAAAATGAATTTATCCCGCATTAACTAGCAGTAAAGATAAGGAACACACAGGAAAGATAACTGCCAGTAAAAGCCCGATTGGTTCAACTAACCACCAGTGAGAAAATCGTCACTGGTGGAAGTTTCATTTTATAAGTAATAGAGAGACACATCTTCACTAGAATCATACCCTTTTCTAAATTTCTAAAAGGTCTTCATTGTTGAATAAAATAGGTGCTTTGTCGTATAATCAAATCAAAGGTCAAAAAAAGTCAAACTATAGAGGAGTTGTGGCGTGATGGACTTAAATCGAATGACGACAAAAACACAAGAAGCGATTATGGGTGCACAATCAATTGCTACTAAGCATCATCATCAAGATATTGATATTGTACATCTTTTAGCCGCGCTTCTTCAGCAACAAGATGGATTAGCAATTCGTATTTTTCAAAAGATGAATGTAAATATAGATCAGTTCGTGCAAGCGGTAGAACGATTGCTGAAGCGAAAGCCAGCAGTTACAGGAGGAGGCGCAGAAGTAGGGAAAGTTTATATTACAAGTGCACTTCAAGGGCTGCTTGTAAGAGCTGAAGAAGAAGCGAAGTATTTGCAAGATGACTACATTTCAGTGGAACATATTCTTCTTGCATTATGTGATGAAAAGAAAACAAATGATATACGTGAATTATTTACGTCGCTTCGTATTACGAAAGAAGCGTTATTACAAGCATTAACAGAAGTTCGGGGGAATCAAAGAGTGACGAGTCAAAATCCAGAAGTAACATACGAAGCTTTAGAGAAATATGGTCGTGATTTAGTAGCGGAAGTGAGACAAGGAAAAATCGATCCAGTCATTGGACGTGATAGTGAAATTAGACGCGTAATTCGCATTTTATCGCGTAAAACAAAAAATAATCCTGTATTAATTGGTGAACCCGGTGTTGGGAAAACGGCGATCGTTGAGGGATTAGCACAGCGTATTGTTCGTAAAGATGTACCAGAAGGGTTAAAAGATAAAACGATTTTTGCGCTCGATATGAGCGCGCTTGTTGCAGGAGCGAAATTCCGCGGTGAATTTGAAGAACGTCTGCAAGCGGTCTTAAATGAAATTAAAAAAAGTGAAGGAAAGATTTTATTATTTATCGACGAGCTGCATACAATTGTTGGTGCAGGTAAAACAGAGGGGGCAATGGATGCCGGAAATATGTTAAAACCAATGTTAGCACGCGGAGAGCTGCATTGCATCGGGGCGACAACACTTAATGAATATCGCAAATATATTGAAAAAGATCCGGCATTAGAGCGTCGTTTCCAACAAGTATTAGCGGAAGAGCCGACAGTTGAGGATACGATTTCTATTTTGCGCGGTTTAAAAGAACGATTTGAAATTTACCATAGTGTGAATATACATGATCGTGCTCTTGTTGCAGCTGCAACGTTATCAGATCGCTATATTTCTGATCGTTTCTTACCGGATAAAGCAATCGATCTAGTTGATGAAGCATGTGCAACGATTCGGACAGAAATTGATTCGCTGCCAACAGAGCTAGACGAAATAACACGTCGTATTATGCAGCTAGAAATTGAAGAGGCCGCGCTAAGTAAAGAAACAGACCAGGCAAGTAGGGAACGCCTGCAAACATTGCAGCGTGAGTTGTCGGATTTAAAAGAAAAAGCGAGTGGAATGCGGGCGCAGTGGCAAAAAGAGAAAGAAGAAATTCATAAAGTGCGCGATTTACGTGAAAGTTTAGAGCGTTTGCGAAGAGAGCTAGAAGAAGCGGAAGGAAATTACGATTTAAATAAAGCAGCAGAGCTTCGTCACGGCAAAATTCCAGCTGTAGAAAAAGAATTGAAAGAAGCAGAAGAAGCAAGTGCGAATAAACAGCAAGATAACCGTCTTCTTCGTGAAGAAGTAAGTGAAGAAGAAATTGCGAATATTGTATCGCGCTGGACTGGTATTCCGATTGCAAAGCTCGTAGAAGGAGAACGTGAGAAGCTGCTTCGTTTAGAGCAAATTTTATCTGAGCGTGTCATCGGACAAGAAGAAGCGGTCGGCCTTGTGTCGGATGCAGTATTACGTGCTCGTGCGGGAATTAAAGATCCGAATCGTCCGATTGGTTCGTTTATTTTCTTAGGACCAACAGGTGTTGGGAAAACGGAACTTGCGAAAACATTGGCACAGTCATTATTTGATAGCGAAGAACAAATCATTCGAATTGATATGTCTGAGTACATGGAAAAGCATGCCGTATCTCGTTTAATCGGAGCACCTCCTGGGTATGTCGGATATGAAGAAGGCGGACAATTAACAGAAGCTGTGCGCCGTAAACCGTATTCTGTCATTTTATTAGATGAAATTGAAAAAGCGCATCCGGAAGTGTTTAATATTTTACTGCAAATGTTAGATGATGGTCGTATTACAGATTCACAAGGACGTACAGTTGATTTTAAAAATACAGTGATCATTATGACGTCCAATATCGGATCACAATATTTATTAGAAGGATTAGGAGAAGATGGTTCTATTCAAGAAGAAGCAAGAAACCTTGTAATGGGACAACTTCGCGGTCACTTCCGCCCAGAGTTTTTAAATCGAGTGGACGAAATTATTCTCTTTAAACCACTTACAACAAATGAGATAAAAGGTATTGTTGATAAAATTGTGAAAGAGTTGCAACATCGTTTAGCAGATCGTCATATTACAGTGGAACTTACAGATGCTGCAAAAGAGTTTGTTGTAGAGTCTGGGTTTGATCCAATGTACGGTGCACGTCCGTTAAAACGCTACGTACAGCGTCAAATTGAAACGAAGTTAGCGCGTGCGCTCATTGCAGGCACGATTACAGATCATAGTCATGTATTGATTGAGGCATCAAATAACGAGTTAATTGTCAAAGTTCAATAAAAAAGAGTCCGGGTATCCGGACTCTTTTTTATTAATGCTGCTGTGCAGGTTCGTTTGGAATTAAAGCTCCAAGTGCGATTACAAGTACAGTAATAACTACAGAAAAAATAGACGCTTGCCCAAAATCGTATGTAACGCCTGGCGTCATCGCGCTAATTACGTAGCTCATCATTTGTACAAGCAAGAACGACCAGAAAAAGGCCCAAAATACACGCATCTTTTTACACCTCTATTCGTTCAGTTTGTCTTTATTGTATCATAACTCGAAAAAGAATATAGAAAAAATATTTGTCGTTTTTGCAAAGCAAATTGCTCTTCGTATCATACATTATAAAAGAGTATATTTGATGTTGTCATATAAGGCGGGAGAAGCATGAGGATTACGGAACGTTTTTTCTTTTTAGAACAAGAGCCATGTGTAATTCATTTACCAGAAAAGCCGAATGGATTTGGAATATTATTATTAGGTGACTACAATTACTTCATTGAGAATGGTACAAGTTTATGGCTGCAACATGCCGGGCGCTTACAATTTTTAAACGAATTGCGCAAGAATGGTTATACAGTTTTTTCTTCTAATTTATACGGGAGACATTGGGGGAATGAACAGGCGGTTCGTTTAGCGAAGCGGTTGTATCATGTCGTCATGAAAAAGGAGATTTTAAACGAAAAAATTCATATTATAGCAGAAGGAATGGGTGCGCTTGTTGCCATGGACATGATGGCGCAATATCCTGAATGTGTGCGCTCTGTCCTTATGTTTAACCCGTGCCTTCATTTACCGGCACACGTTGAAATTGAAAAAGAGCACAAATTTTTTTATAAGCGATTACTTCGTGAACTGATGCAAGCATATGATGCAACTGAATCGGAATTAGAACGAAAAATTGAAAAGAAAGCATTTCCGTATTTAGTATCATCCGTTCCAGTGAAAATATTTGTATCTGCTCAAGAAAAAAAAGAACGAAAACAGTTGCTCCGGGAATATGAAAAGAAACGTTTACAAGAGAATTGTCCGACTTCATTATCCTTTCATATACAAGATGTAAAATATAAAATGGCGCAAAATACATGTCAGTTTTTTAAGTGGTATGAAGATTTATAAGGCTCCTGTACATAAGGAGCTTTTTATCTATGCGGGGAGGAAGAACAAATGAAACGAGTCATTGTTGTTGGGGCGTTAACATTTATAGGTTATCATCTTGTGCAGAAGTTCCTTGAAGAAGAGATTGAAGTGTATGCGTTTGATTTTGATGAAATGAATAATGTTTCTAAAATAAATGAAGAAAAACTATATTTAATTGGTCGCAATGCATTGTTTAAGTATTTTTCGCTGCGGGATAATGATGGATGGGAAGTTTTGGAGGAAATAGATATTGATGCGGCATACTTTTGTTTATGTGAGCCAAATCAGCAAAAGAATTTTCGAAATGAACGTACCATATTGCAATATGTAAAGCGCTTTGAGAGTTATTGCAAACGAAAAGAAATAAAATTCGTTATTTTATCTTCTGTAGAAGTGAATCATACTTGTAGTCGCAATGAAAATCGTATGCTTTTTTCAAAAATTGAACGAGAAGTACAAAAAGGAGACGCGGATTACTGTATACTACGTGTTCCGGTAGTATATGGACCGTGGCAACCGTCATTTATGGCATATCACCATATCATTCTAGCTCAGTTACAACAACAAACGATTTCTCTTAGGGTAGAAGAATGTACATGTGACCTTTTATATGTCGAAGATGTTGCGAACTATTTATATATGATCGGTCAAAGGAAAATGGAAATGAAAATATATTCTCTTTGCAGTGAAGAGAAAAATCGCTGGCAAAAAGGAATTGAACTATTACAGAAAACAGGTGCTTTTCAAATAGAGGAGAAAGAGTGCGTAACAGGTGAGGAAGAAAAAATAGTTGTTCCAAGTAAGTTTTCTTTAGAACAGGGGATGGGGCGTCAAATTTCTCACATAAAACAATATCGGGAGTTATACGAAACAAGTAACACATGGTAAACTGAAAATGAAAGTTTTGATGTGGAAAGGATGAAGAAACATGAACGAAAAAAATATGCAGTTTTTACAAATCGCAATGAAACACTTACCGGAAGCGAAAGCAATTTTAGATGATCACGGCGTAGCATTGGATATGGCGAAAGCACAGCCTGTATTGGAGTTATTAATGAAGGTTATGGGCGAAGCATATGAACTTGGGAAAGCAGATGCAAAAGAGTAAAATAAATACGAATTGAAAAACCGCTTTCTTTTTAGGGTGGGCGAGAGCATCTGGCCGTGCGTAGAAGCGGTCAGGGCTTTTTCTGCCACGTGCGAGGTTAAAGCAACAGGAGAACGCAAGTAGTTGTCATGTTATTTTCTGCATAGCAGTGACTTAATGGTTGGAAGTGTATAAAAAGAGACCTTTCCGTTTTAAAGAGGTCTCGCTTTTTTTATTCCGCTACTTTATTTTTGCGTTTGAACTTACTTATTACTTCGTACACAATTGGTACGATTAATAATGTTAATAGTGTAGAGCTTGTTAATCTGCCGATTACTGTGACGCCAAGACCTTTTGAGATAAGGAGCTTCCTTCAAAGCCTAATGCAAGTGGATGCGATCACTGTCATTAAAACGTATATTAGTAGATCGAATAGAGAATGATGAATTATTGGTAACTTTAGATGTATTAGAGGCAGAACTGAAGATGAATAAGCCGATAGTACTAGTTATTCAGGGAATGTTGTCCAATTTGAAATTGTATCCAGAATTCTGTGATTTGCGGGAAAGGCTTGCCATGTACTATAAAATAACAAATTAATAATATATAGACAAAAGGAAACTTATCATTTAAAATTAGTACCAAGTCATAATAATTGATATAAACCGGAGGGTTGCAATGTGAATGTAGGCATTTTAGGGATCGGGAGATATGTGCCAGAAAAAGTTGTCACAAATCACGACTTGGAAAAAATAATGGATACATCTGATGAATGGATTCGAACAAGAACAGGAATTGAAGAAAGACGAATTGCTGATGATACAATAGATACTTCATATATGGCCGCGGAAGCTGCAAAAAAAGCACTTGAAGACGCAGGAATTAGCGGAGAAGAAATTGATCTTATTTTAGTTGCAACAGTAACGCCAGATCGTTCGTTTCCGGCGGTTGCTTGCGAAGTTCAAGAACAAATTGGAGCAAAGCATGCAGCAGCGATGGATTTAGGTGCTGCTTGTGCTGGTTTTATGTACGGAATGATTACCGCACAACAATTTATTCAAACTGGAGCTTATAAAAATATATTAGTAATTGGTAGCGATAAGTTATCCAAAATTGTAGACTGGAATGACCGAAATACGGCAGTTTTATTTGGAGATGGAGCAGGTGCTGTCGTTATGGGAGCTGTTTCAGAAGGAAAAGGTATTCTTTCGTTTGAATTAGGTGCAGATGGAAGTGGTGGTAAACACCTTTATCGTGATGAATATGTTATGATGAATGGCAGAGAAGTCTTTAAGTTTGCTGTTCGTCAACTTGGTGATTCGTGTCTTCGCGTTATAGAAAAAGCGGGTCTTACGAAAGAAGATGTGGACTTTTTAGTGCCTCATCAAGCGAATATTCGTATTATGGAATCAGCGAGGGAACGGCTAAATTTACCGCAAGAAAAAATGAGTACGACAATTTCCAAGTTTGGGAATACGTCAGCTTCTTCAATTCCGATTGCTATGGTAGAAGAATTGCAAAATGGACGTATTCAAGATGGGGATCTCATCATATTAGTTGGTTTTGGCGGCGGATTAACATGGGGAGCAGTTGCTCTTCGTTGGGGTAAATAAGGACTGAGAGAAAAGGAGTGTATGTTGTATGAAAAAAAAGCGTGTTGTAATTACAGGATTAGGAGCAGTTACTCCAGTAGGAACGAATGTAGAAGCTGCTTGGGAAAATATTAAAAATGGTGTATCTGGAATCGGACGTCTTACACGCTTAGATGCAGATCAGTTTCCGGTGAAAGTGGCTGCGGAAATTAATGACTTTGAAGTTGAAAAATATATTGATAAAAAAGAAGCGCGTCGTATGGACCGCTTTACACAATATGCAGTAGCAGCAGCAAAAATGGCTGTAGAAGATGCAAAGCTAGAAATTACTGAAGAAAACGGACCGCGCATTGGTGTGTGGATTGGATCCGGAATCGGTGGTATGGAAACATATGAAGAGCAGTTTAAAATCTTTAATGAAAAAGGCCCACGCCGCGTTAGTCCATTTTTGGTACCAATGATGATTCCTGATATGGCTGCAGGTCAAGTGTCCATTGCATTAGGTGCAAAAGGGATTAATACATGTACAGTGACAGCTTGTGCATCAGGTGCACATTCTATTGGTGATGCATATAAAGTTATTGAGCGCGGAGATGCAGATGCGATGATTGCAGGCGGAGCGGAAGCACCGTTAACAAATTTGGCGGTTGCCGGATTTTGTTCAGCTAAAGCATTAACATTTAATGAAGATCCAGCAACTGCTTGCCGTCCGTTCGATAAAAATCGAAGTGGATTCGTAATGGGAGAAGGAGCAGGAATTCTCGTATTAGAAGAATTAGAGCATGCATTAGCGCGCGGTGCACACATTTATGCTGAAATTGTTGGATACGGAGCAACAGGTGATGCATTCCATATTACACTTCCAGCTCCTGGCGGTGAAGGCGGCGTACGTGCAATGCGTCAAGCGTTAGAAGAAGCGGGTCTTCAGCCAGAAGATATCGATTACATTAATGCGCACGGTACAAGTACGGAAGCGAATGAAAGATATGAAACGATGGCAATTAAAGAAGTATTTGGTGAGCATGCATATAAAGTAGCGGTAAGCTCAACAAAATCAATGACAGGACATTTATTAGGTGCAGCTGGTGCGGTAGAAGCGATTATATCTGTGAAAACAATTACAGATGGCGTTGTTCCGCCAACAATTAACTATGAAACACCAGACCCAGAGTGCGATTTAGATTGTGTGCCAAATCAAGCAAGACAACAAAAAGTACGTGCTGTATTAAGTAACTCATTGGGGTTTGGTGGTCATAACGCAGCGTTAGTATTTAAAGAATATAAATAAATACAAATTGAAAAAACCTTCTTTTTAGGTGATCGAGAGCATCTAGCCGTGCGTAGAAGCAAAGAGAGAAAACGAGTGTAGATTACTTTTTGTTTTGCGTGGCAGCGATTTGTATGCTCAAAAACAAAGTGGATTTATATAATAGAAATTCCATTGAATATATAGAATTTGAAAGGAAGATAATCGTCTGTACAGTAGATGGTTATCTTCTTTTTTATGGCCTATTTCAATGATTTTGATGGAAATATGAACTTTTTTTATGCTTTCTTTCGTTTTGTTGCATATGTATGGAACAAAAGGAGAGTGGGAGAGATGGGAGTGGTTCAAACAGCAGAGTGGATGCGTACGCATTATCAAGAGCCGGAAAAAATTTGCGAGAAGTTTACAAAGTATATTCCGCTCCAGAAAGAAACGTTGTATCGATTTCTTGTGTCAAAAGGAATGTTTCGGCCGGTAGCAGGTGGTGAGAAAGAGATAGACATATTGCAAAAAGAACGAGTATGGGAGCGATTGGCGGTAGAATATAAAAAGCTTCAGGAATGGTTAGAGGGGCCTAATATACCGGTATTTATCTTGTTATCAGATCCGTATAATCGAACTGTTCAGCGAGAATATAACGGAAAAGCGGGATTGGCAATGCGAAATGCTTTGTTTTTATTTGTAAATTCCCAAAGTTCGATTGCTGAGCTAAAGGCATTGCTTACTCATGAATATCATCATATATGTCGGATTCATGCAAATGAAAGGAGAGAAGAAGCGTATACCATCTTGGATACAATGGTGATGGAAGGATTAGCAGAACATGCGGTGTTTGAACGGCATGGAGAGAGCTACTATGCGCCGTGGGTGTCTTATTACGAGAAAGAAGAAGCAATTATGTTCTGGCGCCGATTTATACAAGATAAGCAGGAGATAGAACGAGGGACGCGCGAGCACGATATATTGCTAAACGGACGAGGATTATTCTATCCGAAAATGCTTGGGTATGCTGTGGGATTTCATATTGTAAAAGATTGCGTAGAGCATAAGAAGTGGAACACAACTTCTTTATTAGGCATGGATGCGAAAGCTATTTTAGAAGAGGCGTTGTCTTTTTCTCCCGTATAAAACTCCACCTCAATATTCCAAGAGAAGCGAAGTGTTATTGATGGACGAGGAAGAAAAATTCCACTGTATAAGCATGAAAGATAGAGGATGATGAAGAAATTAATTAAGAAGAATATATTTCCTCTCTTGGAATAAATTTTACGAAAGATGACCATAATGAGATTTACAAACAGTTGTGAAGTGAGGGGTAAGCAATGTTATATCTGCATGATGTATGGGTAAATTGGTTTGAAGGTGAAGAAAACGGGTATAACGTCTGTCATTTCTATGAATGGCGGAAGGATGATACGATCGAATTGTTAGATCAAGTACCATTAGTAAAAGTAGATTCCACATTATATCATTACATCGAGAACGAATTGCTAGAACTTCCGCGAAAACTATTGGAAGACGTACATCATAAGGCGTATATTCGAAAGAACCATGAACGGCTGCAGCAGGAATATTGTTTTGTTGTATCAGACGGAAAAGGAATTATTGCGGTTGATACAATTGGATACAACATTCCAATCCGAAAAAGCAGATTGATTCCAAGACAAGAGCAAATGGTGTATGAAATGGTAGAAAGTGTGCAAGCAGAAACATATGATTTTGAAGGGGAATCACCGCAAAAGGAACATCATATTTTATCACCTTCCCCGCATATGATGAATGGGTTAACACGGAAAGAACGACAATTAAAACAACTGCTCTTTATGGCACTAGATCAGCTACATACAACGAAAAATCCAGCAGAAATTCGCTATTGGTATACAGAATGGGATCCAGCAGCATATTCAGCTGTGCAACATCTACCATTTGAAGAAGTATGGAACCGTTTATTTGAAGAATCGAAGCACGGCTGGTCAGATAAACACGAACAGCTCTGTGAGCGACTTGTAAGAGGACAACCGTTCTTTGAAAAGTTGTGGGAAATGGAAAATGAGCAAAAGGTAAATTAAAAGGAATGATCCAAAAGGCACGTATGGCCTTTGGATCATTCCTTTTTGTGTGCCCACTTAAGATATCGGCGGAAGTAATGCGTTTATCGGCGATTCGACACGAAATAAAGATTCTTCGGTAAAATCCGTCATACGAGTGAGCAAGCCGCTTCCTCATTTCGGTATGTCCAGCTCCAGCGGCTCGGATGGTCGGTGGCTTCGCACCTTCCTGCGGGGTAAAAAGCACCTCTCAGTCGGGAGCTCCAACGCCCTGCGATTCTGAGCGAGCCGCTTCCTCATTTCGGTATGTCCAGCTCCAGCGGCTAGAATCTGCGGTCGTTTCGCTCCCTCGGTCGAGGTAAAAAGCACCTCTCAGTCGGGAGCTCCAACGCCCTGCGATTCTGAACGAGCCGCTTCTGCATTTCGGTATGTCCAGCTCCAGCGGCTAGAATCTCCGGTCGTTTCGCCCCCTCGGTCGAGGTGAAAAGCACCTCTCAGTCGGGAGCTCCAACGCCCTGCGATTCTGAGCGAGCCGCTTCCGCTTTTCGATATGTCCAGCTCCAGCGGCTAGAATCTCCGGTCGTTTCGCCCCCTCGGTCGAGGTAAAAAGCACCTCTCAGTCGGGAGCTCCAACGCCCTGCGATTCTGAGCGAGCCGCTTCCGCTTTTCGTGCTATCTTCGTTTTCTGCTCAATCCCATTGCGTTTTCGATTTTACGTAGTTGTTTCATAGCGACGCGGTTTGCTTTTTCAGCCCCTTGATCAAGGATTTCGTCTAATTCAGGAGAGTTAATCAGTTCATTATATTTTTCTTGAATTGGACGGATTGCTTCTACAACAACTTGCGCTAAGTCGCCTTTAAAGTCGCCGTATCCTTTACCTTCGTATTCAGCTTCTAATTCTTCTACTGTTTTCCCTGAGAAAGAAGAGTAGATTGTTAATAAGTTTGAAACACCTGGTTTATTTTCTTTATTGAATTTTACGATGCCGTCTGAATCGGTTACAGCACTTTTAATTTTCTTTTCAATCGTTTTTGGATCGTCAAGTAAACTAATCATCGATTTTGGATTTGGATCAGATTTACTCATTTTTTTCGTCGGCTCTGTTAATGACATAACGCGTGCGCCTACTTTTGGAATGCGAACTTCTGGAATTGTAAACACTTCGCGATAACGCTTGTTAAAACGCTCTGCTAAGTCGCGCGTTAATTCCATATGTTGTTTTTGGTCCTCTCCAACTGGAACAATCTCTGTATTGTATAGTAAAATGTCTGCTGCCATTAATGGCGGGTATGTTAATAAAGCAGCTGGAACAGATTCTCTGCCTTTTGCTTTATCTTTATACTGCGTCATACGTTCTAATTCACCGACATACGCAGTACATTGCATAATCCATCCAAGCTGAGCGTGTGCTGGAACTTCTGATTGTACAAATAGTGTAGATTTCTCTGGATCGATGCCGCATGCTAAGTATAATGCTGCGAGACTACGAATATTTTTACGAAGCTGTACTTGGTCCTGCGGTACAGTAATCGCATGTTGGTTTACGATGCAGAAATAGCAATCGTGTTCATTTTGCAGTTCTGTAAACTGCTTCATTGCTCCTAAATAGTTCCCAAGTGTAATTGTTCCGCTTGGCTGAATGCCTGAAAAAATAACTGACATATCATTTCCTCCTTGAAAAGGTGTATTGTTTTTTATATTTCCGCATAGAATCCTAACGTTTGATGGTTTTGAGCGGGGGACTTGTGCGATTCTGAGCAAGCCGCTTGCGCTTTTCGGTATGTCTAGCTCCAGCGGCTAGAATCTCCGGTCGTTTCGCCCCCTCGGTCGAGGTAAAGAGCACCTCTCTGCCGGGAGCTCCAACGCCCTGCGATTCTGAGCAAGCCGCTTGCGCTTTTCCAATACAAAAAGCCCATTCATCCCTAAAAATAGGGACGAATGGACCGCGGTACCACCCTAATTATTTTGCCAAAGGCAAAATCTCTTTATCCATTGTAACGTTGGATGTGACGCCAAAGCCTACTCCTGTAACGTTTCGGTTTGGTGCTCAAAAGTCCATTCCATATTGTGCAATTACTTGTTCTCACCAACCACAAGCTCTCTGAAAATGCCTCAATATGTACTCTTCTTTCTCATTGCATACGTATAAATTTTTTGTACCATTATAACATACAATAAATCGTTTGCAAATTTTTCAAACAGCAAAACTCATAATGCTTGAAAAAGCCGCTAATATGATACCGGTAATTAAGACAGGGTATGTCCATGTAAAAGAATACGTTCTATATAATATTTCTTTCGGATCGCGTTCTTCTTCTCCCTCAATTAAAGATTCAATCTTTTTATTCGATCGACCTAATTTTTTAAAAGCATATATTGTTACATTGAAAAAACCTCGTTGAAATAGAAATACAAAGCCTCCGATAATAATGAAGAGTAAAGCAATATAAAACATCATATTGACAAAATTTAATAAAAAAGAATTAGAAAATATAACAGCATATGCGCCAGAAATCGCAATTGTGCTCCCTGTTAGTATACTAATACGTGAAAAAAATGTATTCAAATGCTTCCCCTCCGTAAAAAAATTACTAGAATTATTATACTATAAAAGTTATAATGTGTACTATAAAGAATTTTTAGAAAAAATATATAATTGCGCATTTTCCTTTAATGAGATAACTTCAATGTTAAGTCATGTCTTTACAAAGTATATACAAAATACACTGTAAATTAAAAATTTTAACAAAAAAATAAAAAATTATATTCACAATTGACTCATTATATGTATAATGAAAATTGTAGAAACTTGGAGATTATTCTTTTAATACTAGTTTTTTACAAATGGTAGTAATAATGCAGTTTATTCCATCGTTTTCAAGGGTATATGCCTATGATGGGCGTATGCTCTTATTTTTAAAGATAATAGTAAGAATATTTTAAACTATCTTATTGCTTTTGAAAAAATGGGGAGGTGCTATTTATGGGACGTTATACATTGCAACGTTTCGCGTACATGGTCATTACATTATTTTTAATCACAACTTTAACATTCTTTTTAATGAAGTTGTTACCAGGTTCTCCGCTTAAAAATCAGGAGAAATTATCACCTGCACAAAAAGAAATCATTTTGGAAAAATACGGATTAAACGATCCGCTACCAGTGCAATATGTTCACTACATGAAAAATTTAGCTAAAGGGGACTTAGGGGTATCATTCCAATATGATAACCGCCCAGTAACAGAGATGATTGTTGGCCGCATTGGTCCATCTGCACAATTAGGTTTTCAAGCCATTGTTTTAGGTACTATTATTGGATTATTACTAGGTATTGTTGCAGCGCTTCGTACGAATACATGGGCTGATTACGGGGCAACGTTCATTTCGGTACTCGGAATGTCTGTACCGGGATTCGTTTTTGCAGCACTATTACAATATTATGTAGCAGTAAAAGCGGGATGGTTGCCGGTAGCGTTTTGGAAAGGTTTTGAATATACAATTCTTCCAACAATTGCATTGGCGGTATCTGTAGTGGCTACAATAGCTCGTTTTGCACGTACCGAATTAATAGAAGTCATGCAAGCAGAATACATTTTAACAGCAAAAGCAAAAGGGCTTAGTCAAGGTGTAATTATTGTGAAACATGCACTGCGAAATGCGCTTATTCCAATCATTACAATTTTAGGGCCAATGGTTGCAGCTTTAATGACAGGAACACTTGTTGTTGAGCAAGTATTTGCTGTACCAGGTTTAGGGGAACAGTTCGTTAAGTCTATTCCAGTGAACGATTATACAGTTATTATGGGGACAACGATGTTCTATAGTGCGCTATTCATTCTTGTTATCTTTATTGTTGATATCTTATACGGCGTAGTTGATCCTCGTATTCGTTTAGCGGGAGGGAAAAAATGATGAAAGATGTGCAAAAAATATCTCCAGATTTATTTCAACCAGCAAATCGTAGTAGTACAGATAATGAAGTTATTGCCCGTCCGAGTATAAAATTTTGGGAAGATGTAAGAAGAAGACTGTTTCAACATAAGGGTGCGGTCTTTGGAATGGTTATTTTAGCTCTCATTGTTCTGTTGGCAATTTTCGGTCCGATGATGAGTAAATATTCTTATAAAGATCAAGATTTAAACCGTGCAAAAATACCGCCGAAAGTACCGGTTTTAGAGAATATTCACTGGTTGCCTTTTGATGGTGTAGACCAATATGGTGTAGATCAGTATGAGAAACGCGATATTAAAGATTATTTCTGGTTTGGTACAGATGATCTTGGCCGTGATATTTGGACAAGAACGTGGGAAGGAACCCGAGTATCTTTATATATCGCAATATTAGCAGCGGTAATTGATTTAATTATTGGGGTTGCATATGGTGGGATTTCCGCATTCTACGGAGGCCGCGTTGATAACTTCATGCAACGTTTCGTTGAAGTATTAAATGGTATTCCGTACTTAATTGTCGTAATTTTAATGGTAATTGTAATGGATCCTGGTATTCTATCAATTACACTTGCGATGACTCTTACAGGATGGATTGGAATGTCACGTGTTGTACGTGGACAAGTGTTGAAAATGAAAGATCAAGAGTATGTGTTAGCATCACGTACACTTGGAGCAACAAATACACAATTAATTGTAAAGCATTTAGTGCCAAACTTAATGGGATCTATCATTGTTATGACAATGTTTACAATTCCACATGCAGTATTTGGAGAAGCTTTCTTAAGTTTCATCGGTCTTGGAATTCAGCCGCCGTTAGCATCATTAGGTTCTTTAGTAAGTGACGGGTATAAGTCAATTCAAACATATCCGCATATGATGTTTATTCCAGCAGCTGTAATCAGTATGTTAATTTTAGCATTAAACTTATTAGCAGATGGTTTACGTGATGCATTAGATCCAAAAATGCGTAAATAAAGGAGAAAGGAGAGGGAATGATGAAAACTTTGTTAGAAGTAAAAGATTTACAAGTTTCGTTCGACACACATGTTGGTGAAGTACAAGCGGTACGCGGAGTTACTTTTGATTTGAAAAAGGGAGAAACGCTAGCAATTGTGGGGGAGTCTGGTTCGGGGAAATCTGTTACGTCTAAAGCGCTAATGGACTTGATTCCAAAGCCGCCAGGTCGTATTAAAGACGGAGAAATTATTTTTGACGGCCGTGATTTAACGAAGTTGTCTGAAAAAGAAATGCAACAAATTCGTGGAAAAGAGATTGCGATGATTTTCCAAGATCCAATGACGTCTTTAAATCCAACAATGACAATTGGCAATCAAATTATGGAAGGTCTTATTAAACATCAAGGAATGAATAAGGCTGATGCGCGTAAAGTAGCGTTAGAGCTGATCGACCTTGTAGGAATTCCAAATCCGGAAGCACGCCTAAAACAATATCCGCACCAATTTTCAGGTGGGATGAGACAACGTGTTGTTATTGCGATGGCACTTGCTTGTAATCCGAAATTATTAATTGCCGATGAGCCGACAACTGCGCTTGACGTAACAATTCAAGCACAAATTTTAGAGTTGATGAAAGACATTCAGCAAAAAACAGAAGCGGCTATTATTTTTATCACGCATGATTTAGGTGTTGTTGCCAATGTGGCAGACCGCGTAGCTGTTATGTATGCAGGGAAAGTTGTAGAGATTGGAACGGTTGATGAAATTTTCTATAATCCAAAGCATCCGTATACGTGGGGATTGTTGGCGTCTATGCCAAGTTTAGAAGGCGAGGAAGAAGAATTATATGCGATTCCAGGAACGCCGCCAGACTTATTAAATCCGCCAAAAGGTGATGCATTCGCAGCGCGTAATCCACAGGCATTAAAAATCGACTTTGAAATGGAACCACCTTTCTTCAAAGTAAGTGATACGCATTATGCAGCAACATGGCTGCTTCATGAACAAGCTCCAAAAGTGGAGCCGCCTGAAATTGTCCAAAGACGTATTCGACAAATGAAAGCGGGTGAACAGCATGACTAATAATCGTGAAAAATTAATTGAAGTAAAAAATGTAAAACAATATTTTAACGTGAACGGCGGAGTTGTAAAAGCGATTGATGATGTTACGTTCGATATTTTCCGCGGAGAAACATTCGGACTTGTAGGAGAGTCAGGTTCTGGTAAATCGACAACGGGAAGAACAATCATTCGTTTATATGATGCGACGGCAGGAGAAGTATTATTTGATGGGGAAAATGTACACGGTAAAAAATCACGTGCTGAACTAAAGAAATTTAATCGTAAAATGCAAATGATTTTCCAAGATCCATATGCATCATTAAATCCGCGTATGAGCGTTGGAGATATTATTGCAGAAGGAATTGATATTCATGGTCTTGCTAAAAACAAAGAAGATCGTATGAAGCGTGTGTATGAATTGCTTGAAACGGTTGGTTTAAACCGTGAGCATGCAAGTCGTTTCCCGCATGAATTCTCTGGTGGTCAACGTCAGCGTATTGGAATTGCACGGGCGTTAGCGGTAGAGCCGGACTTTATTATTGCCGATGAGCCGATTTCAGCACTTGACGTGTCAATTCAGGCGCAAGTCGTTAACTTATTGAAAAAGTTACAAAAAGAAAAAGGTTTAACATACTTATTTATTGCCCATGATTTATCGATGGTAAAATATATTAGTGACCGCATCGGTGTTATGTATCACGGGAAAATCGTGGAACTTGCAACGAGTGAAGAGTTATACGAGCATCCAATTCATCCGTATACAAAATCACTACTATCAGCAATTCCGCTTCCAGATCCAGATTATGAGCGCAATCGTAAACGTATCGTGTACGATTCGTCTCAGCATCAATATGGGAATGAAGAGCCGCAAATGCGCGAAGTTCGCCCAGGGCATTTCGTGCTTTGCTCAGAAGCTGAGTATAAAAAATATAAAGAAATTTATCAATAAGAGTAACCGAGCGCATGGACAATGTGCTCGGTTTTTCATTTTTTTTAGAATAATTAAAAATAAAGCATTTTGCACAAAACATATATCATAAAAATCTTCTAATTATATTCAGATAATTTAAATAAATTAAAAAATAACAATAATCAGTATATATATTGACCTTAAACGAAAAAGAAGGAATAAAATGTTAACAGAAAATTTTCATAAAATAGAAAAATAAATATACAAATAATCAATTTGTATGTATAATATGAATTGTTAGAACTTATTTACTTTTTATTATTTTCGATAAAAGGTCTAACATTTTGGAGGAGGGTATAATATATGAAGAAAAAAGTGCCGGTGCTACTTGCATCAACATTGACAGTAAGCATGATTCTAGGGGGATGCGGATATTCAAAAGATGATTCGCAAGCGAAAGCAAAAGGGGACACAAGTAATGCGAAGCAGGTAATCAACATGATTGAAACATCTGAGCTTCCAACGATGGATACAACATTAACAACAGATGCAGCATCTTCAAGCGTAATGAACAATGCAATGGAAGGATTATATCGTCTTGGAAAAGATCAAAAATTAGTCTCAGGTGTTGCCGAGTCGTATGAAAAATCAACAGATGGAAAGAAATATACATTTAAATTACGTAAAGATGCAAAATGGTCAAATGGGGAACCTGTAACAGCGAAAGATTTTGTGTATTCTTGGCAACGAGCAGTAAATCCAGATACAGCTGCAAAATCTGCTTACATTATGTTTGATGTGAAGAATGCAGAGAAGATTAATATGAAACAATTGCCGGCAGACCAATTGGGTGTCAAAGCAGTTGATGATTATACATTCGAAGTAGAATTAGACAATCCGGTTCCGTATTTTGTGAATTTAACAGTATATCCGCTGTTCTTCCCACTTAATGAAAAATTCGTAAAAGAACAAGGGCAAAAGCATGGACTAGAAGCAAATACAACATTATATAATGGTCCATTTGTATTAAGTGAATGGAAGCATGAGCAAAACTTCCAATTAAAGAAAAATCCATCTTATTGGGATAATAAAAAAGTTAAATTAGAGGAAATCAACTATAATATCGTAAAAGAGATAGGAACAGCGGTAAATTTATATGAAACAAAAGCAGCTGACCGTGTTCTTTTATCGGCAGAATTTGTAGATAAATATAGAAAAGATGGCGGTTTCAAAACGACAAGTGATCCAACAGTATTCTTCTTACGTTTAAATCAAAAGAATCCAGCTTTAGCAAATAAAAATATTCGTAAAGCGATTTCTCTAGGGTTTGAACGCAACGGTATGATCAATACAATGTTGAATAACGGTTCAAAAGCAGCTGGCGGCTTAGTTCCAGAAGACTTTGTTAAGAATGCTGACGGGAAAGATTTCCGTAAAGAAAATGGAAATCTTGTAAAAGTGGATCTGAAAGAGGCGAAAAAGTATTGGGAAGCTGGTAAAAAAGAGCTTGGAAAAGACACAATTGAATTAACGTTATTAAACTCTGATACAGAATTAGCGAAGAAAATTAGTGAGTTTTTAAAAGGTGAATTAGAAAAGAATTTACCAGGCTTAAAACTAAATGTGAAAGTACAACCTTTTGCACAAGTGTTAAAGTTAGAGAGCAGCGGTGATTATGATATCTCCTACAGCGGTTGGGGACCAGACTACCCGGATGCAATGACATTCCTTGATTTATTTGTAACAAACGGTGCGCAAAATAAAATGGGCTATTCAAATGCTCAGTATGATGAACTGATTACAAAGGCTAAGAAAGAAGGATCTGATGTAAAAGGACGTTGGAATAATCTTTCGAAAGCAGAAAAAATCTTATTCGATGAAGCGGCGATTGCACCAATCTATCAACGTGGAAGAGCATTTTTACAGCGCGAAACAATAAACGATCTTTACATCAATAAATATGGTCCAGAGCTAAGCTTTAAGTGGACTTCTGTAGGAAAATAAAATGTACCAAAAAAGAAGCAGGATTCGAGTCCTGCTTCTTTTTTAATACGTATTTTTTTTATAAATTCCTTTACCGCCAACTTGATTCCAACCAGTTTGCACTTTAGCAGATTTATTTACGAATTTCATCTTGTCTTTGCGGCCAAACAATTTTTCGCCAATCCCATTTGTAATAATCCCAATAGTTGCGGTGATCCCAATGACTAATGCTGCAACGATTACAAAATCAAGAAAAAAAGCTCCCATATGTAATCCTCCTTTGCATAAGTATATTTCTATTGTATGTTGAAAAAGACAAAAAAAAAAGAATTGTTCGATAAAAAGGTTGTGTTTGTAAAATTTGTATAGACAGCGGGAAAGTAGTTTGTTAAAATAAATTAAGAACAAATGTTCCCTCGTTTGATTGTATACATATTTTTCTTACAAAACACACATCTTTTACGTAACTTTTATGTATATTATGAAGAAAAATTAGTATATATTTCTGTTCGTTTCTATTGTATAATGATTTATAGAAGTTACTTATTTAAAATAATTATTTTTTTAGAGAAGTTCGTTATGTTTAGATAAGTAATTATAAGTTATACAAAATTTGTTTGAGTATAATTATCAAAATGTGAAATAGTACAGAGTTTGTACTTTTATAAGGAGAGTGAGTAATGTATGGTAACACTATATAGTTCTCCAAGTTGTACGTCTTGTAGAAAAGCGAAATTATGGCTAGAGGAAAACCATATTCCTTATACAGAACGTAATATTTTCTCTGATCCATTATCGATTGAGGAAATTAAAGAGATTTTACGTATGACGGAAAGCGGAACAGATGAGATTATTTCAACTCGTTCTAAAGTTTTTCAAGAATTAAATATTAATTTAGAATCTTTACCTCTTCAAGATTTATATAAGCTTATTCGTGATTACCCAGGTATTCTTCGTCGTCCTATTATCATTGATGAAAAACGCCTGCAAGTTGGTTATAACGAAGATGAAATTCGTCGTTTCTTACCACGAACAGTGAGAACGTTCCAATTGCGAGAAGCACAGCGCCTTGTAAATTAATATAATATGACAAAGGAACTAATTCCCACTCCTGCTTTAGCGAGAATGTGCGAATCAGTTCCTTTTCGTTTTTTCAACGCTATAAGTTGGTGCTATGAAAAAACAGCATACCCGCTACTTGCTTTCTCCTTTTGTTTTAAATCATGCCCGTGGCAGAAAAAGGCCCTGACCGCTGCTATGCATGGCCAGATACTCTCGCCCCCCTACAAAGAAAGCTGTTTTTCTTTGTATTTATAGCAGACATCTAACATCTGCTCATAATTAACGATAAATAGTTCAAGTATTCCGCAGTTTTACTTGGTTTACAACAATCCCAACTAGTAGCACTGTAATCATAAAAAGAAAAGGAATGCTTGCTGTGAAAATTGGTTTTGTCTCGAAAAATGATTGAAGATTTTCTTCATGCATTACCATGCGACCTGCTGTGTAAGCTAAGATGGCAGCACCGATATAAACGAGAAAAGGGAATTTTTCCATGCATATTAAAATAAGTTTACTTCCCCAAATAATAATAGGAATAGAAATGAGTAATCCGATAATAACTAATGTAATATTTCCATGAGAAGCTCCTGCGATTGCCAGTACATTATCAAATCCCATAACAAGATCTGCAAAAACGATTGTTCGTACAGCTTGGAATAATGTTGTTTTTGCCTTAATACTAGAAAGATTATGACTGTTATCTGTAAGAAGATTAATTGCAATGAAAGTAAGTAAAATGCCGCCTACTAATTGTAAAAAGGGAATATTAAGCAAGTAAACAGCCATTACTGTGAGTAGGATACGTAATATGATGGCTAAACCAGTTCCTAAAATAATTGCTTTATTTCGTTCTGCTTCTGATAAGTTTCGACTAGCGAGTGCAATGACAATGGCGTTATCGCCGCCTAATACAACATCGATACCAACGATGATAAAGATGGATGTGAGAAAGTCTAAATCCATTCAATTTGCCTCCATTTACTCAGTCCCAATAGGAAGAAAAATCATCTATCAGGAGCGGATTTATTTTCATTTGCGTCATATGTAAGAGAAGGAGTTGCTTTATGTATCGTAAGCTTGTTTCGTTTACATCATATGCAGGAAAAAAGAATATAGGACAATCATTTCCAGCGAAAGCATGTCCAATATTTTTTCTGAAATAAGAAGAGGGGAATCTCATTTAATTTTTCAACGAGTTGCTACTATGAAGACAATATACGTCCTGCCCGCTCCTATGCATGGCCAGAAGCGCTCGCATAACTAAAAAAAGGCGGTTTTTTCAATTTGTACGTATATATTGAATGAGAAATTAGGTAAATGACTGTTTTTTTGGCAAATAAGGTGATTTTATTTCCATTCTGGCGCATCTTATCATAAAATGAGAGTACAAGATTCTAACTTTCTTTGTAATATGATTGGGGAGTCCCTTCATAACCATTCCAAATAGGAAGGGAGAGGTGCATTATGGATATTGAAAGAGTTAATGATCATACGATGAAATTTTATATCTCGTACATTGATATAGAAGACCGCGGATTTAATCGTGAAGACATTTGGTATAATCGCGATAAAAGTGAACAATTATTTTGGGAAATGATGGATGAAGTGCGTGACCATGATGACTTTTTTATAGATGGGCCGCTTTGGATTCAAGTGCAGGCGCTTGAAAAGGGGATTGAGGTACTTGTAACGAAAGCGCAGCTTTCGAAAGACGGACAAAAATTAGAATTACCAATTGGCCTTGATAAGATAATCGATATTCCTTTAGATGAACGAATTGAATCGTTATTTGAGCAGGAATTAGAAGAAGAAGCAGGAGCTATCTTTAACGAAGATGGTACATTTGGTTTTTTAATTAAATTTGACGACTTTGAGCATGTGATTTCATTAAGTCATCGACTTATATTTGAAGAGATAAAAGATGAATTATATTCATTTGAAGACCGCTATTATGTATATGTCGAGTTTGATGAGGTAGTGCACGATGAAGAGGAGATTGACCGTGTTTTAAGCGTGATTTTAGAATATGGAGAGGAATCCGCTTTAACAATTCACCGTGTTCGTGAATATGGAAAGCAAGTTGTTGCTGAAAGGGCACTTGAAACAATTCGTCATCATTTTTCTTCTGGAATGTAGGCCGATTTCCTTATAATGAAATCGGCTTTTTAAATGTGTATATACGAACAGTGATTGTAAGTAAGGGGGGCGGATATGAAAAATACGTTGAAGCTATTGTTCTTTTTAGTTGGTTTATTTACGGTATTTATTTCGTTACGTCTTTTTATTGATGTAACATTTTATTCAGATGTAATCGGCATTAAAGATATTTCATTTTTAGGAATATTAAGTATTTTATTTACAATATCAGGGTTTCTAATTGGTTTTGTCATTTTTTTAGAAAACCGTCATCCTTCGAAAACATTAACTTGGTTAATGGTGCTTGGCATTTTTCCGGTAGTTGGTTTTTTTGCATATCTTCTGTTTGGACAAAATTTTCGAAGGAAACGAATGTTTCAAAAGAAAGCGCTTTTAGACGAGCAAGCATTTTTACAGTATAAAGGGCATGAGTACGATCAGGACCGTATATTGAAAAAGCATGGGCATCAAGAATTGTTATTTCGGTTAGCTGATCGTCTAGGGGCATTAAATATTTCCTTTCATACGGAAACGAAAGTATTAACAAATGGAAAAGAGACATTTCAAGCAATTTTAGATGGGTTGAAAAAGGCAAAGCATCATATTCATATGGAATATTATATTGTGCGTGATGATAAAATTGGCACAAAAATTAAGGACATCCTTATCCAAAAAGCAAAAGAGGGCGTGGCTGTTCGATTTTTATATGATGCTGTAGGGAGTTTTAAACTCTCAAACGCATATATTGAGGAATTGAACAACGCCGGTGTTGAAATGGTCCCGTTTTTTCCTGTGCGTTTTCCAATTTTAAATGATAAAATTAACTATCGAAATCACCGGAAAATTATTGTTGTTGACGGAAATGAAGGGTTTGTTGGTGGTTTGAACATTGGGGACGAGTATTTAGGAGAAAATAAATATTTTGGTTTTTGGCGAGATACTCATTTATATTTACGAGGCGAAGCAGTGCGAAGTTTACAACTTATCTTTTTACAAGATTGGTTTTATATGACGGGGGAAGCGGTATTAACTCCTGATTATTTACAGGTGGATGTTGTAAAGAAGGAAGAACAGGGCGGAGTACAGCTCGTTGCAGGCGGACCTGATAATAAGTGGGAAACGATTAAACATTTATATTTTACGATGATTGCCTCTGCGCGAAAATCAATTTGGATTGCAACGCCATATTTTATCCCCGATGATGATATTTTATCAGCATTAAAAGTAGCGGCCTTAGCGGGTATTGATGTTCGCTTGTTAATGCCGAGTAAACCTGATAAGAGGACTGTATTTTATGCGTCCCGCTCTTATTTTCCAGAATTGTTAGAGGCAGGCGTTAAAATATATGAATATGAAAAAGGTTTTCTACACAGCAAAGTTGTGATTGTTGATTCTGATTTAGCGTCAATTGGAACAGCGAATATGGATATGAGAAGTTTTCATTTAAATTTTGAGGTGAATGCTTTTTTATATGATACAAACAGCATTCGCAAACTTGTGACCGATTTTGAAGAGGATTTGCAGGTGTCGAATGAAATCCATATGGATCGTTTTAATAATCGCCGTCTTGTGATGCGCATTGTAGAATCGACATATCGTTTATTATCTCCTTTACTTTAAAAGGCTCATGCGAATGAGCCTTTTTGTATCCCGCTACTTTAAGGCAGGAACCCGCCCGTTGTTGTCGAATAGTCCATACGGAAGAAAGGAGTGATTGTATGTTTGTTGCAAAGAGAGAAAATGGAGAAGAGATTCATCTTCTTCATGAATGGAGGGAAAAGGAACTTATGATGTTACGGAAGAATGAGCGCTTTTTCTGTCCCATTTGTCACCTCGAGGTACAGTTGAAATTAGGAAAACAAAAACAGTGGCATTTTGCCCATAAGAAATCACATAGCTGTGAAGTTGAATTTGAAAATGAATCGGCGTATCACTTGCGGGGGAAAGAACAGTTATACAGATGGTTTCAGTCACAAGGTTGTTCGGTAAACATAGAGCACTATTTACCAGCGATTCAACAACGGCCTGATTTGTTTGTAGCAGTTGGGAATCGGCAAATTGCGATTGAATATCAATGCGCAAGTTTATCAGCAGAACAGTTGTTAAAACGAACGGAAGGGTATTGGAAAGAAGGGATTCAAATATTATGGATTTTAGGAGGAAATCAACTCAAACGTCATGGATCATATTGGCTGGCGCTTTCCTCTTTCCATTCCTGCTGTGTGCAATATCACCCCAATCCATATCTCCTCTATTTTTGCCCCGATGCAAAAGCTTTTTTCAAATGTAATCTTCTTTTACCTTTTTCCTCGTCTATTGTTTTTTCGCATGCAATATATTTTCCTCTTCATATTTCTACATTCAAAAATCTTCTTACAACATCACCGATTTCCATTGAACGTTTAGAAAAGGAGTGGATGAATAAAAAACAGCGCTTCCGAGCAAATAGTATTCATATGTGGAAGCAGGGTGAGCGCTCTTTTTTAGAGCTTCTTTATGGGAATTGCATATCCCTCTCTTGTTTTCCTGCTGAAATAGGTGTTCCGTTACCATCGCTTTTAGCATTTCGTACGCATTCTTTCATATGGCAAGCTTATATTTTAATTGAGTTACTCGGAAAATTTGCAGTAGGAGAATACTTTTCGTTGCATACTGTTTTTCAGTATGTTGAACGGCATCAGGGGATCCGGAGACGCTTGCTGCCATATTTTCCGCAAATATTTTGGCGGCAAGCAGTGAGAGAATATATGCAATTTTTATGTGTAATTGGGGAAATTGAGCAAGTAGATGTATACAAATATCGAAAAATACGCTGTTTTATTATTCCTAAAACAGAAGAAGAAGTGCAGAATTTTGATCGTTTCTTTTTAACGGAAGCCCTTAGACTAATGGAAGCAAAGTACAACATGAGTGGAGGGAAAACGGATATAATAGAAAGGTACCCAGAAGGAATTACATAAGAAGAATCGAATTGTACTAGGAGATAGGAATAAGGAGGGTTTATAAATGACTGAACAAAAAACAGTAAAAGCACTGCCAGCGCGTAGTGAAATTGAAGTAGATAATACGTGGCGCTTAGAAGATATTTTCCAAACAGATGCAGAGTGGGAAGCTGAATTCCAGGCGGTGAAAGAACTATTACCAAAGCTGACGGAATTTAAAGGGAAACTTGGAGAATCAGCAAATACATTGTTAGAGGCGCTGCAATATGAAGATGAAATATCCATGCGTCTTGGTAAATTGTATACATACGCACATATGCGCTATGACCAAGATACAACAAATTCAGCTTATCAAGCATTAAATGACCGTGCGACAAGTTTGTATTCGCAAGTATCAAGTAATATGGTGTACATTGTGCCAGAAATTTTAACAATTGCAGAAGAGACAGTGCAATCATTTCTACAAGAAAATAAAGAACTAAAGGTATACGAGCATGCATTAGAAGAAATTACGCGTCAGCGTCCTCACGTATTATCAGAGGCAGAAGAAGCGTTATTAGCACAAGCTTCTGAGGTTATGAGTGCATCTAGTAATACATTTGGTATTCTAAATAACGCAGACTTGAAGTTCCCATCTATTCAAGATGAAAATGGGGAAGAGGTTGAAGTGACGCACGGACGTTATATTCAATTTTTAGAAAGTGATGATCCTCGTGTTCGTCATGATGCGTTCCATGCAGTTTATGAAACGTATGGAAAGTATAAGAATACATTTGCGAGCACATTAAATGGTGCGGTTAAACGAAATAATTTTTATGCGAACGTTCGTAAATATGATTCTGCTCGTCAAGCGGCGCTAAGCAATAATAATATTCCAGAGTCTGTATATGATCAACTTGTGGAAACAGTAAATGAAAACTTACATTTATTACATCGTTACATTGATATTCGAAAGCGAGCACTTGGATTAGATGAATTGCACATGTATGATTTATACACACCGCTCGTACCAGAAGTGAAAATGAACGTCACATATAAAGAAGCGCAAGATATGCTTTTACAATCATTAGATGTACTTGGAGACGAGTATGTTGAGATTTTAAAAGAAGCGTATGAAAATCGCTGGGTAGATGTATATGAAAATAAAGGGAAGCGAAGCGGTGCTTATTCATCTGGTGCTTATGGAACAAATCCGTATGTATTAATGAACTGGCACGACAATGTAAATAATTTATTTACGCTGGCGCACGAGTTTGGCCATTCTGTGCATAGTTACTATACAAGAAAAACGCAGCCTTACGTGTATGGCGATTATTCGATTTTCGTCGCGGAAGTAGCGTCTACATGTAATGAGGCACTTCTCAATGATTATTTATTGAAAACGACAGATGATAAGAAGAAGCGCCTATACTTATTAAATCATTATTTAGAAGGATTCCGTGGTACGGTATTCCGTCAAACAATGTTTGCCGAGTTTGAACATGTGATTCATCAAAAAGTGCAAGAAGGTCATGCAGTAACGCCAGATATGTTAACAGACATTTACTATGAGCTAAATAAAAAGTATTTTGGGGATAGCTTAGTGATTGATAAAGAAATTGGTTTAGAGTGGTCCCGTATTCCACATTTCTATTACAATTATTATGTATATCAATATGCAACGGGCTTCAGTGCAGCGACGGCTTTATCAAAACAAATTCTAGAAGAAGGTGAGCCAGCTGTAGAACGTTATATTAATGAGTTTTTAAAAGCAGGAAGCTCTGACTATCCAATTGAAGTATTGAAAAAAGCAGGTGTTGATATGACGTCATCAGAGCCTGTCAAGGAAGCAATGCAAGTATTTGAAGAGAAATTAAATGAATTAGAAGCACTTTTATTTGAAGAGAAGTAGAAAATTTAATCACAGTAGTTATAAAGACAATATTTTTATACACTGTTACACATTATATAATTTGTTCGCACACCACTCATTAGAGAGTGGTGTGCTTTTTTATTTTAGAAGACCTCTACATGATCTCATGTACGACCATAACAAAAAATAGATTTACCACAGCGTTCATTTTTTTATAACCAAAATAAAATATTATGGATATTTTAAAATTTATATGAGGTGAATTATTGGAGTTAATCCTATCGACTACTGACGTATCAATACAGAATGAAATGTAAAGAATGTGGAATCGAAGTACATGAATTTATTTAAGAAAGAACTTGTGCAACAATTAATCTAAGCAGAGCAATATATTGCTTTTAATCAACAAAAATGGGTTGCGAATTATGTTGGGAGATTTAAATGAATAATATTTTTAATAGTGTAATAAAATTACAGGAGGTGTTAACAAACGTGGAAATGTTCATTTTCTTTTTGTTCATCTTTATTATAATTGGTATTTTAAGCATAACAAATTTTATTGTGTTCAAAATAGCAGAGAGAAATAAAAAGAAAAGAATTTGGTCTGGAATTATCGTTGTACTTTTGACTCCTATTATCTTTTTTAGTACTGGTTTTGTAGTAAGTTTTTTTGATCCAGCAGGATGGGGAACTGCCATGCTAATGATTTCTTATAGTTTGCTATTTGCTATTAACGGTATTATGATTATAGTTATCGGCTTATTCACAAAAAGAGAAACAGATATATGAGCGATTTATATCATAAATAACAGCTTAACGCAGCATTATCATTAGTGAAACTAAAATATGTCGCAATAAATCATATAATATTGTAGTGGTAAATGTGGTTGTAGTACAAAAAGGATAGAAAATACAGATTTATTCTTTATTTTCTATCCTTTTCTTTTTTTTCTATATAATGTTTATTTCTTACTTTCAAAAAAAACGCAGGTCTCTTTTTGATTGTTAAAATCCTTTAAAACGCTTTTGGTTATTGAAATAAGATACAGCGAATAGAATTGCTACAAATAAAAGAGGCAGTGAAAAAATAAGCGGAAACACTTGTAGTAATGAGAGAACGTATAAACAAAAAAACAAAAAAATAATACAGAGAAGTAATAAAAGATAGGATTTTTTCAATGAAAACCCTCCTAAAAAGATTCTTTGTACATTGTATTCTAAAATGAAAACGTTTAGAATGTGACAGAAATGTGAAATTCGACAAAAAAGGTTGTCAATTAACGTCGAATCTTGTAATATAATAAACGTGAACGAATTCACATACAAACATATACCCCTTTGTTTGAACGTGAAATTTCTCCCATCCCCTTTAATATTTTTATAAGCCGTAAAGAAAACGACCTAGTGTTTACACTAGGTCGTTTTCTTTTATAATCCATTGCCAATAATGTTCTCGTTTTATATCAATCATGCGCACTTTCCTCTTTAATAACAATTTTTTCATTTCTCGTTCTGCTTCGTTTTCAGAGTAATTATAAATAAAAGCAATTTCTTTTGTTGACATAAACTGAACATGCTCCAGGAATCGTTCTAGAGGAGGAAGCGGCTGCGGCTTGATGTCTTCTTTCACAATTTCTTTTAATACTTGTACGTATACATCGTAATGATAAATACCGCCAATTTTAATTCCTTCTTCGTTTGAATTTGCATGAAAGAACACGAGAGAAGGAATTTCTGTAATGTGCATTTCATTTGTAAATTTCAAATCACATTGAAATGCTTTTGCTGCACTTACAGAATATATATCTTGTTTGAATTCTTCCGCATCAATTCCACTTTGCATTGCACATGTGAGCAGCGTGTCTATGGTTGGTTTCGCTATATTTTCAAGTAAAATAGACTCTTGTAGTTTCCGTAAAAATTTCGAACCTGCTTTTCGACCTTGTAATTCTGCTGCTTTAATTGCAATTGAAGTGATATACGGAGTTGATGCGCCGCCATGCGTAAATACTTTTCCATCGCAAGAAAACCCTTGTAAACTTGTTGTTTTCTCCCACACAAATCGAATATTAGCAGGTTTATTCCATTTGTGTGATGGGGAAATAGCCCCTTCTACTTTACCAGTAACGATGTGACGGAGTGAAAAGTATTCTCCATATTCGAGCCATAATTTAATCATTAATGGCTCAATTTCCCAACAATCTTTGCAGAGTGGATCAATAAATAAATAGGCTTCTACAGACTTCGGCTCACATTTTGAAGGAGAGCTTGGTACAGTATATTTTGTTTCCTGTTTATCCATTAAGCGTCACCTGTTTCAGGAGTATTAACCATATGCTGTGCAGTTAATGTTAAACGCTCGAATACAAAGTCACGAATCGGTCCATGTACATCAGTATCATCCATCGCTTGCTCCATACATGAGAGCCAGGCTTTTGCCCGCTTTGGTGTAATTTCGAATGGTAGATGACGAGCGCGTAGCATTGGATGACCGTGCTCTTCTGTATAAAGGCTCGGTCCACCTAAATATTGCGTTAAAAATTGTTTTTGCTTCCTAGCAGTTTCTGTTAAATCGTCTGGGAAGATGGGAGATAAGTCAGGGTGTTTACTGACATAGGAATAAAATGTATCGACTAATTTTGCAATGCCTTGTTTACCGCCAATTGCTTCAAATGGTGTCGTTGGTTGCTTGTTCATCCTTGTAACTCCTTTTTCCATCAAATATATATCTATCCTCGCTATTGTTTGTAGTAAGACAAAGAGATAGGCAAGAGATAATGTAAGGCCCAATTGGTGAGGGCTAACCACTTGTGAGGAAAAGCGTCTCACAAGTGGAAGTTTCACTTTACCCCGCTCAAACGGACAGTATCTTCAAGTGTTCCAAGATGAAAACTGTCCGTTTGAGCCCGATTGGTTCAACTAACCTTTTGTGAGGAAAAGCACCTCACAAAAGGAAGTTTCACTTTATTGTAGCAACGGATTGTTATGAAGAGCAAATAAATAGCTCTCAATCAATCCTTTGCTAGTTTATTGTTCTTTTTGCTCTTTGGCAAGAAAAAAGCGTTGTACCTTATTTTTTGTAGGCCTAATTGGAATATTATGCTCCTTTAAGAAAGAAGAAAATGCTGCTTGTCCAGCTTGCTCATCGCTTACTTCATATTCGATTTCATAATCATCATGCTCGTAATAAAAACTATGATCGAATACGAGTGTACCAACTTCAAATGTTGTTTCTGCTCGTTCTGTTGTTAAGCTGCCCATATACTGTAATGAAGAAACAGGAATTTGTAGGTTTTCTAATTGCTTAAAAACGGCACCGTTGATTAATGTATTTGTTTCCATCATTCTATGTGCTTCTTCTTCAGTTAAAGTTTGATGTGTCTCTAACAAGCCGATTTCTGCGGGCTGTTTTAGTGTTAGCGTATATGTATTGTTTTTATAACGAATGCGAAGGGCGGCGCCGGCGTTTTTTAATGAAAATGCTGGTGTTTCGAAATAATGATTCACTTGTTTTGCAAATGCTGTAATGGAAAATGCATGGCATAAAGAATGAAATTCCTCTTTTGTAACTATATTTTTAAACTCAATTTCAATTTCTTGTTTCATACGTACGCTCCTTTTATGAAATATCTGTTACTCATTATCGCTTTTTCTTAAATTTCAATCAATGTTTTATTTGTTTCAGTGTATGTTATGTTACAATGAAAGTGTTGATTATGACAGGAAGTATGATTATGGAGGAGTTAAAGTATGCAAAATAAAATTCAAGTTAAGAGCGTAGAACATAGAGAGAATGCTCTTATTTTTTGTGCGGAAAATACAGAGTTATGTGCAGAAGGATTAAAAGCACGTAGCCATGTACTTGTGGATTCAGATAATTTATCATTTTTATATATTTTAGAGAATGAAACAGCCTTTATTTACGTAAGCATCCCGCATACGTGTTGGGAAGAAGTGAAACAGGCGATGAAGGGCGATAAAACGATGTTTGTTCGTATTCAAGACGTTGAAATTGAGTTAGAACAAATGAAAGAAGAATTAGAGTATTTGATTGGAAATATTGAAGGAAATGCAAATTACGGTGAGGAACTCGTAAATGAAGTAGAAAGAGTGTTTCTGTAAAGGGATGCTTTCAGCGGGGAAAAGAAACTGATTTGTTTTGGTGGTGGTTACATTGGATCGAAATTGGGAAGAATTTTTGGCTCCTTATCATCAAGCAGTAGGAGAATTGAAAGTAAAATTAAAAGGAATGCGTTCTCAGTTTGAAATGTTGGCCGAACATTCGCCGATTGAGTTTGTAACAGGTAGAGTCAAATCTGTTGCAAGTATTATTGATAAAGCAGAAAAACGAAACATTCCGCTCAGTCGTTTGCAAGAAGAGATGCAAGACATTGCGGGGCTTCGGATGATGTGTCAATTTGTTGATGATATTAAGCCGGTTATGGAGTTTTTACGTAAACGTAACGATTTTGAAATTGTAGAAGAACGCGATTACGTGACGCAAAAGAAAGAAAGTGGATATCGCTCCTATCACGTTGTTATTAGTTATCCTGTGCAAACGATTGGCGGAGAGGAAAAAGTGTTAGTTGAAATTCAAATTCGCACGTTAGCAATGAATTTTTGGGCAACAATCGAGCATTCTTTAAATTATAAATATCGTGGACGATTTCCAGAAGATATTAAAGTGCGTTTGCAGCGCGCAGCTGAAGCAGCTTACTTATTAGACGAAGAGATGTCTTCGATTCGTCTTGAAATTAAAGAAGCACAAAAGATTTTTTCACGCAAGAAAGAATCGAAGGAAACAGAATAATAAACTAAAGGGTGTTGGGCGATGAAGTTTGCAATTATGTCAAAGGGAGATCAATCATCAAATGCGCTTATGAGTACGATGATAGAGTACTTATGTGATTTTAAATTTACAATGGATGAAAATGAGCCAGATATTGTAATTTCCGTTGGGGGAGATGGAACGCTGCTGCATGCGTTTCATCGCTACCAGAATCGGTTAGATAAAACAGCATTTGTCGGGGTGCATACCGGGCATTTAGGGTTTTATGCAGATTGGTTACCGACAGAAGTTGAGAAGCTTGTCATTGCGATTGCGAAAACGCCTTTTCAAGTTGTTGAATATCCATTATTAGAGGTCATTATTCGTTATATGAATGGGAATAAAGAATCGCAATATTTAGCGCTAAATGAAGCAACAGTAAAAAGCAGTGAAGGAACGCTTGTTATGGATGTAGAAATTCGCGGTGAATATTTTGAAACATTCCGCGGCGATGGTCTCTGTATTTCAACACCTTCTGGTAGTACGGCATATAATAAAGCTCTGGGTGGTGCAATTATTCACCCGTCTTTGGAAGCAATTCAAATTACGGAAATGGCGTCTATTAATAATCGTGTTTTCCGTACAGTTGGTTCTCCGCTCGTATTACCGAAGCATCATACATGTGTGTTAAGACCAGTTACCGGAATGAATTTGCAAATTACAATTGATCATTTATCGATGGTGCATCAAGATGTCAAATCGATTCAATACCGAGTGGCAGATCAAAGAGTTCGATTTGTTAGGTTTCGCCCATTCCCATTCTGGAAGCGAGTGCGCGATTCATTTGTCGCGGATCAGTAAGGGAAAACTTATAGCAGCGGGTTCTTTTCCCGCTGCTATATTAATATAAATTGAAAAAACGACACAAAGCCCCCATTATTTTTTTGGGGGATCGAGAGCGTCTGACCATGCATAGAAGCGGTCAGGACCTCTTAGATCGGCTAATCAGGTTCATACGGGCGTTTTTGCATTGTGAACACACCATTAGAGAGGGTTAGAAGATGAGAAGATTTACGTTAACGTGGTGTATAACAAAAGCTGATGAAGGAATGCTGATTCGAGAATTTTTGAAAGCGAAAGGTATTTCAAAAGCAGCGTTAACTGATATAAAGTTTCATGGCGGTGCGATTGAAGTGAATGAACATCATGTAAATGTGCGTCATGTTTTGCAAGAAGGTGAAAAGTTAGCAGTATGTTTCCCACCTGAACAAAGAAGTGAAGGGATGCTAAGTGAGAATATCCCTCTTTCCGTTGTGTATGAAGATGAATCGGTCCTTGTTATTAATAAACGGCCTTATATGTCAACAATTCCGTCAAGAGAGCATCCAAGCGGAAGTGTAGCAAATGCTCTTTTGCATTATTATGATCAGCAAAATCTTGCCAGTACCGTACATATCGTTACTAGGCTTGACCGGGATACATCCGGTTTAATGTTAATTGCTAAAAATCGTTTTATTCACCATTTGTTATCGAAGCAACATCAGCAAAAACAAGTGAAAAGAACATACGAAGCGATTGTTCATGGAATGATAGCAGAGGATAGCGGAATAATTGATGCTCCAATTGCACGAAAAGATGATAGTATTATTGAGCGCATCGTGCGCGGGGATGGACAGCGGGCTGTAACTCATTTTCATGCGAAAAAAAGATGGGAAAATAAAACGCATGTCGCACTTCAATTAGAAACAGGGCGTACGCATCAAATTAGAGTACATATGGCGCACCTTGGTCATGCGTTACTTGGTGATGATTTGTACGGCGGGAAAACGGATGAAATAAAAAGACAAGCCCTGCATAGCACAAGCTTAACATTTTATCACCCGATATTAGAAAAGCAGCTCACATTTCATGCGGAGTTGCCTGAAGATATGAGAAAGCTGATGGAATAAGGGTTCCATCAGCTTTTTTTAGTCAATAGAGCGAAATTTCTCAGGTACAAACGGCATCGAAGAAGGTACTGAAACGGTCTCCATTTCTGGATAACGAAGTCCAGTTAATTTCCCGCCAAATACAGATCCAGTATCGATATTCACAGTATGATTGACGAAGCGTGGCTCTTGTACAGGTGTATGCCCATATATAATCCAAGACTCCCCAGTATAATGTTTCGCCCAGTCACGGCGAACAGGAGAGCCGTCAGGATGCTTTTCCCCAGTAATATCTCCATATAAAACGAAAGTTTGCACTTTCTTATCGTTTCTTCCAATATAATCTTGGCGAATACCGGCGTGACAGACAACGAGTTTTCCGTTATCTAGTACGTGATAGAGCGGTGATTGTTCGTAAAGGTCAATAAACTTTTTCTGGATCATCTTTTGATCGCGTGTGTTTAATGCCTCGTATTCTGCAACAGTTGTTTCTAGGCCGTGTGTTACTTGTACTTTACGCCCAAGAAAGTAGCGATATAATTTATTACAATGATTCCCCGGGGCATAATATGCTTCTTTTTTATGTATGACAAGCTCCCATACAATTTCAATCATTCGCAAAGAATGAGGACCGCGATCTGTAATATCGCCTACGAAAGCAAGCTGTCGTTTTTGCGGATGAACAGGTAATCCGCTATCCCAAGTATAACCAAGCTGTTCTGTTAATGATGAAAATTCCTCTAAACAGCCGTGAATATCGCCAATAACATCATATTTCATATGAGATCACCTCCTCTTTTTTGATTAGTATACCGCTAAGAAGGTAAGAAAAAAACCATATCCACTCGGATATGGTTTAATCAAACATAAATTTTTTCGTTCGCGATTGTACGTTCAGAATGAAGCCAATCGCAATCATATAGGTGAGCAAGGAACTACCACCGTAGCTTAAAAGCGGTAATGTAATACCGGTAATTGGAAGTAGTCCAATTGTCATACCGATATTTTGGAATACTTGGAATGTAAACATCCCGATTGTTCCGGCACATATATAACTGCCGTATGGATCGTTACTTTCTAATGCAATGTGAATCATACGATAAATCAGTAGGAAGTATAGTGAAATAACGACGCTTCCTCCTAAAAATCCGAACTTCTCAGCGATATTTGTAAAAATAAAGTCTGTATGAGGTTCAGGGAAGTATACTTGTCCACCGTCCCAACCTTTGCCGTACAATTCACCTGATCCGGTTGCTAAAAGAGCTTGGGTTAACTGATAACCTTGCGTTGGGTATTCATAAGGTGCTAACCAACCATAGAAACGATCTAATTGGTATTCTTGTAAAATATGTGCTTTAAAGAATGCCGTGTGTGCAAAGTAAATATATACAAGGATTGCACCAACTCCAACGACAATGCCAGCTAAACCGAAAATAAAGCGCCAGCGAACTCCGGATACTAAAATCATTGCGGCAAGCATTGCTGAAATTACCATCGTATTCCCTAAATCTGGTTCTTTTGCAATTAATAATAGCGGTGGTAAACTTGCGGCAAATATTTTTCCAAGTAAGAGCAAATCTTCGTGCGGTGTTCGAACTACATATTTCTCGTTATGGTCTACAATCAGACGGCCAACAACGAGAATTAAAAAGAGTTTCATGATTTCTGACGGCTGGAAATTACCAATCCCTGGAATTGAGTACCAAGCGGTTGCCCCTTTAGTTGTTACTGCGCCTGGAACATGAAACTCAAGTCCAAGAAGAAGAACCATTGCAAATCCATATAAATACCAGCAAATTTGCTTATAACGATCAAAGTCGATTACCATAACAGCAACAATTGCTATCACACCAATTACATACCATTTAATTTGCTGGGCAACGAAGTTAACCTTTTGGAATTTTGGCGGCAAGGAAGGTTGCGCACTTGCGATGGCAAAGCAACTTACTATAGCGATTGCTAGTACAATTAGAATTAAAACGTAATCTATTTGATATTGAGAATTTTTATCTTTCACCGTACTGTATTCCTTTCTATTACTCATTGTTATTAAAAAAGACACTATTACCATCTTATCTGATTTTTTTGTGTTTGCAAATACGTTGTTTACATTTAGGGAGAGGAATGTCAGATGGGGGGTACAAAATAATGGGATTTGTGAGGGTGTGTAAACTTTAAAAGATAATTTGTGTATAAAAGAGAAAGAAATCTAAGACATATAGGGATTATATTACGAATAGAATGACATAGACATAATGGATTCATACAAAAAGGGGGGACTACGGTGCCGAGTTCTTTTTATCAAGCAATTCCAGATATATTAGAGCATATTATCGTAGAAGAACCTATGTCAATTTTAGATGTTGGAGCAGGATTTGGAAAGTACGGGTTACTTCTAAGAGAAGTATTGGATGTACCGTATGAGAGATATCATAAACAGGAATGGCAAGTTGTAATTGATGGTATTGAAGTATTTGCAGATTATAGAAATCCGATTCATGAACATATATATAATCATATGTATTATGATAATATTTTTCGGAAAATAGACGATTTGAAAGAATATGATGTGATTTTACTTGCCGATGTTATCCAACATTTTACGAAAGAGGAAGGAATACATCTATTAAAACAATTACTTCATCATACAAATAAAGCGCTAGTTGTCTCAACACCTACCTATCCTTCACAACAACTTGCATATAAAGGAAATTCTTTTGAAATACATAAAAGCAGATGGACAATTATGGATTTTCAAGATTTTGATTTCTCTTGTAAAGAGTTACCGATAGGCGGAAATGGATCGCAAATTATAAAACTATATCCTAAAAGAACGAGAGAGAATAAAGGAATAGAATTAGATCGGTACATAACAAAGAAGATAGAACAGCAAGAAAAGAAGCTCTGTATCACGTATGTATTGCCGCATAAAAATCTTACGGGCGGATTAAAGATGTTAATTAGTCAAATGGAATGGTTGAAAAAAAGAGGTCATACTGTGCAAGCAATTCTTCGTTCTAACGATCCGGATAGCTCCATATTTCATGAGCATATGCAGATTGAAATAGATAAAGAGATTCATATTCCTTGGAATGAATCTTACATTCCGTACGTAAAGGGATCAGATGTAGTTGTCGCAGGTTGGTGGCAGCAAATTGCAGAACTTCAATATGCGATGTTACCAACTTTATATTGGGAACAAGGCCATGAATGTTTATTTGGAGATATGCCTTTTTCTACGTCTGATGTGACAGCGATTCGAACGCGTATGCATACAAGTTATCGGAGTAATATATTTTTATTTGCTGTATCTGATTTTGTCGCACACGTTTTACGGGGAAAATTTGATCGAAAAGCTCCTGTGATCACTAATGGAATTGATTTGACTACATTTTATCCAACTAAAAAAGAGAAAAACGGAAATACCGTTTTAGTTGTCGGTAATCCGTATTTGAAATTTAAAGGATCGCAAATTGCAATACAAGCGCTTGAATATGTGCAGCGTAAAGGAATCTCTTTTCAAGTGAAATGGGTAATGCCGTATTATATGGATTTGAAGTCCTCGTTATTTTCGATTGAATATGTGATGAATCCAGGTCGAACCGAGCTTGCGAAACAATTTAGAGAAGCAGATGTATTGCTATTTCCTTCCTACTATGAAGGGTTTGGACTGCCGCCGCTAGAAGCAATGGCTTCAGGAACGCCTGTTGTTTGTACGAAGTGCGGAGGAGTAGAGATGTATGCAAAACATCTCGACAATGCGTTGCTATATGAACCGCGCGATATAGAAGGTTTAGGAAGTGGCATAATTGAGGTACTCACAAATAAAGCGATGAGGGAGAGCATTATTGATAAAGGGTTGGAAACAGCCGGCCAATTTGCTTATAAAGCAAAAATGGAATTGCTAGAAAAATATATACGAAAAGTGGCGTCTTACTCGTATTGATAACGTTTTGTGTGTGAAAAGGTGAGTGGAAGGGGAGATTGAATGATATGTTTGGTACATATATCGGGGATGACAAGATGTTAATTAAAATGAGTTATTGCGGCTTTTTAATGATTTCATCTAAAGACCTTAGTTTAATGCCTTCTTTAGTTACGACAGGGGCAATTGAACCTTTACTCACAAAATTTTTTATTCAAGAAGTGAAACCAGGCAATACAATTGTGGATATTGGAGCGAATGTCGGCTATTTTACCGTATTAGCTGGTTACTTAGTTGGAACACACGGAAAAGTTATCGGATATGAGGCAAATCCTACTGTTTATGAAATACTGCAAGATAACATTGCGATGAATTGGACTACGACACAAACGAAGCTGTATAACAAAGCGGTGTATTCAGAAGAAAAAACATTAAGTTTTCGTTCTTCGAATAAATTTCACGGTGATTCTTCTACACATGTTAGGCCCGAAAATGAAAATCGTGTAGAGGATTATACAATAATTGATGTAGAGGGCGTTACACTTGATCAGCAATTACGGGATATCCCGCAAATTGATGTATTAAAAATAGATATTGAAGGCGGAGAGTATCACGCCTTTTTAGGAATGATGGAGCTAATTAAACAAAAGAAAATAAAACGAATTGTATTTGAGTGGAATGTCGTTATGCTTGGGGAAGATAAAGATCTGTTTTTTAGACTATTACAAGAAATTCAGGAGAAACATGGTGGCTCATTTCACATATTAGATCAAGAAGGGAGACCGGTTCAAGTAGCGCTTGAAGCGATCACATATTATGAATTTTATCCGTATGGGCTCATAGAGTTTTAGGTATTTCTATAGGCAAAATAAAAAATCATTGAAATGGACAATGATTTTTTATTTTGCCTTCTTGATTATTTATGATATTATGAAAATAGTATCAGGTACTAACAACTACTGTTATTTTAAAAATAGGAGGATAAATATATGGATCTTCTCAATGTAAAAGGAAAAAATATTGTTGTAATGGGTGTTGCAAACCAACGAAGCATCGCTTGGGGAATTGCTCGTTCATTACATAGCGCAGGAGCAAACTTAATTTTCACATATGCTGGTGAACGCTTAGAAAAGAATGTACGTGATTTAGCAGAATCGTTAGAAGGACAAAAATCACTTGTATTACCATGTGATGTAACAAATGATGAAGATATCGTAAACTGCTTCCAAACAATTAAGGAAGAGGTTGGTGTTATTCATGGACTAGCTCACTGTATTGCATTCGCAGACCGCGATGATTTAAAAGGTGAGTTCGTTGATACATCTCGTAATGGTTTCTTATTAGCGCAAAATATTAGCTCATTCTCTTTAACAGCTGTATCAAAAGCAGCAAAAGAAGTAATGACAGAGGGCGGAAGCATTGTTACATTAACGTACCTTGGCGGTGAGCGCGTTGTATCAAACTACAACGTAATGGGCGTTGCTAAAGCATCATTAGAAGCAAGCGTAAAATATTTAGCAAACGACTTAGGAAAGCATAACATTCGTGTTAACGCTGTTTCAGCAGGACCAATTCGTACATTATCTGCAAAAGGTGTTGGCGACTTCAACAGCATCTTAAAACAAATTGAAGAACGTGCGCCAATGCGTCGTAACGTAACACAAGAAGAAGTAGGAAACACAGCGTTATTCTTATTCAGTGACCTAGCAAGTGGTGTGACTGGCGAGAATATTCATGTGGATTCTGGTTATCATATTTTAGGATAAGGTATATGTTTTTCTATAAGAAGAAAATAGAAATGATTTTTCGGAAGACAGGACATATATAAATACAAATTAAAAAAATGACATAAAAACCACTTTTTTTAGGAGAGATCAAGAGCAACTGGCCATGCATAGAAGCGGTCAGTTCCTTTTCCTGCCACGTGCAAAGTTTAAAACAAAGGTAGAAAGCAAGTAGCGGCCATGTTTTGTTCTGCATAGCAGCGACTCATATGTTAAAAAATCAACTTGTATTTATATATAGGAACTCCTTAATTCGTATTTTTAATATGCGAATTAAGGAGTTTTTTATTTACCTTAAAATTAATAAAAAACGGTAAGAGTTCTAAGGATAGAACTTTTACCGTTTGAATTCACCTTTTACAAAGAATTCTATTTATATTAGAGTTAGTTAATCGTTATACCTGCGCTTGCAAAGCCAGCGATAGTAGTAGCAAGACTAGCACTTTGTGTGTTTGTAGAGACAACTAGTAAAACTTTATCTTGTGCAGATACGGATATTGATTGAGCTTGAATATTAGCAAAGGTATCACCAATAGAAAGTAGAGAGAAGGATGAGAATGATAAAGGGGCACCTACTGGACTAAAAGTATTGCTGGCTGCAGGGGCAACATATATTTGCATTTGAACGTTTACAGGACTTAATAATAAGCTTAATGCTGCTGTAGCGCTAAAGAAACCAGATAATGATGTGATTGTTCCAGCGCGAGGCATAACGAATGCAAAGTCTAAAACACTTCCAGGTGCTAAAGTTATTGTTGCACCGGCTACATTAACACCAGCAAACGAGTTTCCAAATCCAAGTATAGTGCCTGTGTTCGTTAATCCACCTAAAACAGTAACTAACGTAGCAGGTGATCCTGATGCATAAGGAATTATAGCACTTGAGCCCGTGACACCTTGAGGCCCAGTGTCCCCAGTAGCCCCCGTAACACCTTGTAAACCCTGAGGTCCTTGAGGTCCCGTGTCTCCAGTAGAGCCCGTAACACCTTGTAAACCCTGAGGTCCTTGAGGCCCAGT
>NZ_KB910926.1 GCF_000383235.1 Bacillus sp. 123MFChir2 | reverse complement strand
CGCTGGCTAAGGTTCTTTCCCACAGAAGGTGCTTTTTACCTTCTCGTGGGGAAGGTTCTTAGACGGAAGGGGCTAGGAGCCGGAGCTAGATATAACTAAAAGCGGAAGCGGCTCGCTCAGAACAAGAGGGGGATGGAGCTTCTGACATAGAGGCGCTTTTTGCCTCGGCGGAAGACGCCGATATTTTATGTATACAACTATGAAAGCCCAGCTACTTATCGCAGCTGGGCTTTCATACTATTCTTCACGAACTGATTCGACTTCTTTTTTCTTCGGTTTCGCTAATTTCACAACAAAGAAATATAACAAAATAAGAGTTATAATAAATACGATTAACGTTGACTGCGTTCATACTGAAAATAATAATTTTATCCCAAATCCAACAAGTATAATACCGCCAAGTACTTCTCCATATGTTCCAAGAATACTTTGTGCCCTGCGACCAATTAACAATCCAAACCAAGTAAGCATCATACTCACAATACCGAATATGAGAATTGCAACAAACGTACGCGCTCCGTAAATACCGAGACTTAAGCCAACAGAAAAACTATCCATACTCACACTAAAAGCAAACAATAGTAAACTTGCTCCGGCCGGAACATTTCTATGCTCATCATCGTGTGACATTGACGTATACACAATGTGAAATCCTAATCCCATTAATAAAATACTACCTATAATAGTCGCAATAGAACCAAATTGCTCTGATAGAAAACGCCCAAGCATCATACCGATAAAAGGCATAATAATATGAAATGTACCAATTGTAATGCCTATATAAAAGATTTGACGCAGCTTAAGCGTAATCATGCCCATACCGAGACTAACTGAAAACGCATCAAGCCCTAGCGCAAATGCCATAATAAATAGCGGCAACAATTCGCTTATAATATGTTCAATTGTCATAATGTCCCCCCTCGGACTTGCTACTTCACAATATGCAAGTCCGAGGAGAGTTAGAATTTATTTTTCGAAGATGATTTGGTGACCAGCAGCTTTTGTTAAACGATTCATGATTGCACTACCGATCCCCTCACTTGGGAACGACTCGCTGAAAATAATATCAACACCACTTGCGTCAAATGTACGCAATACATCATAAAGATTTGTCGCAACGGTTGCTAACTCACTGCGCTTTCCGCAAGAAAGAACAACGTCCGCCTTATAGACATGCTCATATTCCTCTGTTGTTAATACACCTACTTTATAACCTTCTTGTTTTTTATTATCCACAAGTTGTTGAATAAATGTACGCGAACCGGACGCAATACTAAGCGGAGCTTTCGGTGCATAATGTGTATATTTCATTCCTGGTGATTTCGGTTTTTCCGTTTCATCCTTTAATGCTGGATCTAATAAAACAGAGCCAATTACCGTTTCTAATTGCTCCTTCGTAATACCACCTGGACGCAAAATCGTTGGTATTTCACTCGTACAATCTAGTACAGTTGATTCCACACCAACACCCGTTGCCCCGCCATCCACAATACCAGCAATTCTTCCGTCTAAATCTTCATATACATGAGAAGCGAGCGTTGGGCTAGGACGCCCGGAACGATTCGCACTTGGAGCCGCTATCGGTACACTTGCTGCTTCAATAAGCGCTAATGCTACTGGATGATCTGGCATACGAACTGCGACCGTCTCCAGTCCAGCCGTTACTTTTTCAGAGATCCCTTCTTTTTTCGGAAAAATAAGCGTTAATGGTCCTGGCCAGAAATGCTTCATTAATACATCCGCAACTGGCGGAACATCAGCTACAATACCATCTAATTGTTCTTCCGTACCAATATGTACAATAAGCGGATTATCGCTTGGTCTTCCTTTTGCTTCAAAAATTTTTGCAACAGCTTCGTCGCTTAATGCATTCGCACCAAGTCCGTACACTGTTTCAGTCGGAAACGCTACCGCTTCATTTTCTCGTAATAAATGCGCTGCTTCTTGTAATTGTGGATAATCTTTTTTTATTTCCACAACATTATCCACAGTCCACATTTTTGTATTCATTTTTTTCCACGTCCTTTTCTGCTATGAAATACTTGTTATTTGTAGTTTACTATGAGATTTATCCAAAAGACAAATAAGATTTATCCACAAAATGTGGATAAATCCATTTAATCAGTGGATAACTTTGTGAATAGCTGACAATTTAGTATAATTACGTTCGGCTGTTTTATATTTTTACAAAAATGTTCTAATTCCTGAATTCCTTCTGATACAACAGCTTTTTCCACCATTTCAAATTGAAAAAACTGAAATATTGTCACAGACTGTGGACTATTTGTGAGTAAATATAATTGCTCAATATTTTTCTCTTTAATATACTGTAAAAACGTTTCAAAAAAATGTAGGAACATCGTTTTATCCACAGCAGGTGTGAATAAACAAGAACGAAGAAGCGCATCACTTCCAGTTTGCTCATACCCAACAGCCGCTTGAATTTGTTCCTCTTCCTCTAATATCATAAAATTTCCATACAATTGATCTAATCGTTCTTCCTTCATCTGAGCTTGTCCAAAAAAGATCTGCAGTCTTTCCACATCTGCTTTTGTAGCAAAACGAATTTGTTTCATACACAATCCCTCCCCATACTTGTATATATGAGAAGGGATTCTCTTTTAGAACCTATTTTGTAACTACTCAGCTATACCTTTTAGAAATTTAGAAGAAGGTATGGTTCTAGTGAAGATGTGTCTCTCTATTACTTACAAATTCATTTTTTTGCATATAGACTGCTGTCATGCAAACAAGGCAGGAGCCTGCACTGTTTGGCTACTTTTGTTTTCAAACCTTGCACGTGGCAGGAAAAGGCCCTGACCGCTCCTATGCATCACCAGTCCCTCCCTGGCCATTTAAAAAAATGCTTTTCTGCCTTTTTTCATAAAGTAACTGAGTAGTTACCTTATTTTGAAAATAAAGATGTAAATGCTTCTACAATAAACAATTTTACTTCTGGCTTTTCTTCCGTTTCTTCTACCACCTTCACTTGCTCTTCTTGTTTACTAATACGTGGTTCTTCTTGCTTGCTTTCTTCTTGTAATTCTTTTTCGATACGGTTTTCTTGCACAGCCTTTGCCTTCACTTTTTGTTTCGGCGTGCTGCGCGCCTCTTTCTTCACTTTAAGAGATTGTTTTACTTCTTCTTTCACAATTTCTTTCTGTTCATAATTTTCTTCTATATCGTCTTCATCAATTGTTTCTGCCTGTACAACATTCTCTTCTCGCTTTACAGCTGTACCACTTGAGAAGTCTAAGAAACACATAGGCGGGAATAACACGCACCACCAATTTGCCCCTTCACCTTTTCCTATTGTCACAAGTACCGCTTCATACTCTCCAGCTGGATAAATAAAATTTCCATATACTTTCGTTGGAAATTTTATGTGTTTATTAAACTGAACTGCAAAGGCTTCCTTACTACCTTCTCGTTTCAATGTTTTTGCAACTGTTTGTTCAAGTTCTGGGATACGACTTTGAATGACGCGGCGTGCGTCTTTAAACGATTTTAACTCTGCCACCCAGCCATCAATTTGCGCTTTCACTTCATCACGCACTTTACGTTTTAACTCTTGATCTTCCTTCGAATCACTATTAGCTAAAATCCGTAATCGAATTGCCTCTTTCGGAATTACGACAGGTCCTTTTGCATCAGCTTTCATATATCCAAAGTGCGCAATCATTTGTGCACCAATTAATAATAAAAGTAGATAAGCAATCGTTTGTTTTTTCATCTTATCTCCACCGCCCCTTCAGTAAAACAGTGTAGACAAGTTTTTTTCTTTCTAAACTACTAAATTTAGAATCTATTGTTTTTAGGTGATTATATCAATTAAAAAACGAACAGAAAACCCTTTTCTTTTTAGATGGGCGAGAGGGACTGGCCGTGCATAGTAGCGGGCATGTTGTATTTTGCATCGCAACAATCTATGTGTTAAAAAATCAAGTTGGATACATATCGACCGCTTTGTAGAATATATCGGCGCTTCGACGATATTCGACATGCCAGACACGCTAGATACACTACAGGGAGCTGACTCAGAATCAGCTCCCTGTTAACATTACATTTCCGCGAAGACCATGCGATCTTTCCCGTTAATATCAAATACAACCGCTACATGCGCATGAGGGAATGTTTCTTGCAGCAAGGCACGCACATCTTCACCTTGTCCTACACCCACTTCAAAAGCAACAATTGCCTCCTCTTGCAGCACCTTTGGCAACTCTTCCATAAAGCGTCTATAGAAATCAAGTCCATCTTCACCACCAACAAGTGCCCGCTTTGGCTCATGCTCTTTCACTACAGAAGAAAGCCCTCGCCAATCCTCTTCCGGAATATAAGGCGGATTTGACACAACGACATCTAGTTTTTGCTTCGTTTCCTGAAATGGCGACAATAAATCACCGTGATAGAACGTTACATTTGCCTCAAGTTCTTTCGCATTTTTCCGCGCCACTTCAATTGATTCCGTGGCAATATCGACTGTGTATACATGTAAATGCGGATTTTCTAAAGCCAGAGTAATTGAAATCGCTCCGCTCCCAGTACCAATGTCCGCCACATGTACATCTTTATCCCCAAATTTACGACGAATACGCGTTAGCACACCTAGCACAAGCTCTTCTGTTTCCGGCCTTGGAATGAGCACTTCTTCATTAACGAAAAATGAACGTCCATAAAACATTTCATATCCAATTAAATACTGAACAGGTATGCCTGCTACATGCTTGTGGATAAAGTCTGAAAAAGTACGCTCTTGTTCTGCCATTAATTCTTCACGCATATTCATCATTAAACCTGTTCGATTCATCTTTAATACATGACAAAGGACAATTTCTCCCGCATTTTCATCACGTCCATGTTCACGTAAAAAAGAAGAAGCCCATTTCAGGGCTTCATAGACACGCATTACTCAGCTGCCTCCATCTTTTGCGCCTGATCTTCCATCACTAAGGCGTTGATGAAATCATCTAACTTACCTTGTAAGATTTGATCTAGCTTTTGAATCGTTAAACCGATTCGATGGTCTGTAACACGGTTTTGCGGGAAGTTGTACGTACGAATACGCTCAGAACGATCTCCCGTACCAACAGCTTGTTTACGGTTTTGATCGTACTCAGCTTGTGCTTCTTGTCTAAACTTATCATAAACACGTGCACGTAATACTTTCATTGCTTTTTCTTTATTCTTAATTTGTGACTTTTCATCCTGACAAGAAACAACTACACCAGTCGGTAAATGCGTCAAACGTACCGCCGACATCGTTGTATTAACACTTTGTCCACCAGGGCCACTAGAAGCAAACGTATCAACACGAACATCTTTTTCATGAATATCGACTTCTACTTCTTCTGCTTCTGGTAATACAGCTACAGTTGCTGTAGAAGTATGGATACGTCCGCCAGATTCTGTTTCGGGAACACGTTGCACACGGTGTGCACCATTTTCAAATTTCAATTTTGCGAAAGCGCCTTTACCGTTGATCATAAAGATAATCTCTTTATATCCACCTAGTTCTGTATAGCTCGCTTCGATAATTTCAGTTTTCCAACCTTGCACCTCAGCATAACGGCTATACATACGGTATAAATCACCAGCAAATAAAGCAGCCTCATCGCCACCAGCAGCCCCACGAACCTCAACGATAACGTTTTTATCATCATTCGGGTCCTTTGGAACAAGTAAAATTTTCAAACGCTCTGATAATTCCTTCTCTTGTCCCTCTAGCTCAGAAACTTCTTCTTTTACCATTTCGCGCATGTCAGCATCCAACTTCTCTTCTAACATCGCTTTTGCATCTCTTAATTGTTCACGAACATCTTTATACTCACGGTACACCTCTACCGTTTCTTGCATATCAGATTGTTCCTTTGAATATTCACGCAGTTTATTCGGATCACTAATAACCTCTGGATCACTTAGAAACTCGTTTAACTTTTCATAACGATCTTCTACAGCTTGCAAACGATCTAACACACCATTCACCTCAACATCCTAGTCTCTAATACACATAGTATATGGCACATAACAAAAAAAACGCAAATTATATTTTAAAAGCGAAGGCGGCTCGCTCAGAATGGGAGGGGGATGGAGCTTCTGACGTAGAGGCGCTCTTTGCCTCATAGGAAGAAGCGAAGCCACCGACCATTCTTGCCGCCGGAGCTAGATATCACCAAAAAAACAGATTCACATCTAACTGTTCGCATTTTCTAAAAAAACCCGCCTTATGTAGCGAGTTTTTATCTCTATTTAATTGATATAGCATGGCAATGACGACAACGTGGTTCATATGATTCCGATGCGCCAACTAAAATAATTGGGTCATCAAAAGAAGCTGGTTCCCCATCGATTAAACGTTGCGTACGACTTGCAGGAGATCCGCATTCAGCACATACTGCTTGCAATTTTGTTACATGCTCCGCAATTGCCATAAGCTGAGGAACTTGTCCAAATGGTAGACCGCGGAAATCTTGGTCTAAACCGGCAACAATTACACGATAGCCTTGGTTTGCCAATTCTTGCACCACTTCCACAATGTCCCCATCAAAAAATTGCACTTCATCAATTGCTATAACATCAATATCTTCTGTTACGTGTTCAAACATCTCTTTTGAAGCCGCAACAGGAACTGCTCTTACTTTCAATCCATTATGCGACACGACATCTTCTTCGCTATAACGGTTATCAATGCACGGTTTAAATACAATTGCGTTTTGCTTTGCAAATTGCGTACGACGCACACGGCGGATGAGCTCTTCTGATTTCCCGGAGAACATGCTTCCACAAATCACTTCAAGCCAACCGTGTTGATTTATTAAGTACATAAAAGCTCCCCCTTTCACCCATATGAACTCATTTTGTTTTTTCGACATATAGATTGCTGCTATGCAGGTAAAAAAGGAGCCTACTACTTTCTCCCTTTGTTTGAACTTCGCATGTGGCAATAAAAGGCCCTGACCGCTTCTATTCATGGCCAGATGCTCTCGCCCACCTAAAAAAAGATGGTTTTATGTCGTTTTTTAATTTGGATTTATCTACTTATTCTTAATCTAAGTAGGTAAAGGTTTATATTTTCGCAAAAAAAACAGACAAGCGGATATATACACTTGCCTGCTTTATGTTTGTTATTACTTAAGGCCGTATTTCTTATTGAAGCGGTCAACACGTCCGTCTGCAGTAGCAAACTTCTGACGTCCTGTGTAGAATGGGTGAGAATCAGAACTGATCTCAACTTTTAGTAATGGATAAGTGTTACCATCTTCCCACTCAGTAGTTTCGTTAGAACCTTTTGTAGATCCGCTTAAGAATTTGAAGCCTGTGTTTGTATCCATAAATACAACTTTCTTGTAATCTGGATGGATTCCTGCTTTCATTCTTTTCATCTCCTTCCGCCCTGAATCATTTTCGAAACAGAGTTTTTTCATCATTAGCTGTTATCACAACTGTAGTGATGAAACGCACATGATGAAATTATAACAAGGCTATCTGCATTTTGCAACTACCTGTTTTTAGCATTACTTCATCGTTACATATCTCTTTGAATCTGCAGGGATATTTTGCAAGAATTCTTCATTTGTCTTTGTTTGACGTAATTTACGCAAGAAGCTTTCGATGAAGTCTGGCGTATCTCTCATTGTTTTACGAATACCCCATAACTTATCCAAATGTTCTTTCGGAATCAATAAATCTTCTTTACGTGTACCAGAACGACGAATATCAATAGCTGGGAAAATACGACGTTCTGCTAAAGAACGATCTAAGTGAAGCTCCATATTTCCTGTTCCTTTAAACTCTTCATAAATGACATCATCCATACGAGACCCTGTATCAACAAGAGCTGTTGCTAAAATTGTCAAGCTACCGCCCTCTTCAATATTACGAGCCGCTCCAAAAAAGCGCTTTGGTCTATGGAATGCCGCTGGGTCAATACCACCAGATAACGTACGTCCGCTTGGCGGAATTACAAGGTTGTATGCACGTGCTAAACGGGTAATACTATCCATTAAAATGATAACGTCTTTTTTATGCTCAACAAGACGCATCGCACGCTCTAGTACAAGTTCAGCTACTTTAATATGATTTTCTGGTACTTCATCAAAAGTAGAACTTACAACATCGCCTTTTACAGAACGTTCAATATCCGTTACTTCCTCTGGGCGTTCGTCAATTAAAAGCACAATCAGTTCTGCTTCTGGATGATTTGTTGTAACGCTGTGTGCAATTTCTTTTAACAGTATCGTTTTACCGGCCTTTGGCGGTGCAACGATAAGACCACGTTGCCCAAATCCAACTGGTGCAATTAAATCCATGATACGTGTTGATAATTTCTTCGTTTCCGTTTCCAATTTCATTTGACGATTTGGATATAACGGTGTTAACGCTGGAAAATGTACACGTTCTTTTGCTGACTCTGGATCATCTCCATTAACCGCCTCAACTTGTAACAATCCGAAATAGCGTTCATTTTCTTTCGGAGGTCGTACCTTACCAGAAACTTTATCTCCATTACGCAAATCAAAACGACGAATTTGCGAAGCTGAAATATAAATATCTTCAGAACTCGGAGAGTAGTTGATTGGACGTAGGAATCCAAATCCTTCTGATTGAATAATTTCCAGTACACCTTCCATGAAAAAGAAACCTTCTTTTTCTGCTCGCGCTTTTAAAATTGCAAAAATTAACTCTTTCTTCGTTAATTTGCTGTAATAAGAAATCTTAAATTCTTTTGCAAGTTCATATAACTCTTTTAACTTCATGTTCTCTAATGCTGAAATTGTTAAATTCATTCGGACACCACACTTTAATATTATTCTCTTTTTTCATTGGATAAGGAAAATTTTGGAAGGTTAATACATATTAATGAAAGGCAATAAGTACAAGTAGAGTAATATTCACTATTGTAACCCTTTTACCTCATTTTAATCAATACATTGCAAGACAAATACAAGAAGCGAAGACAATAAAATTTATCTTCGCTCTATCCATTACTTTTACACTTCTTATTTTATCCCACATTAACGGACAACAAGACCCCATCTCAAGATTCTGAGAAAATCGATGGGGGGTAACTGCCCGTACGATTCTAATTGGTTATAACTTCTTTTATTGGAAATGAAGAAAAATTCCCACTCATGGAAGTTTTACTTTATAACTAAATTTGGTTTTTTATTCAAACTGTGACGTCCGTCAACAAAGCGGACTGTTCCCGATTTTGCGCGCATAACAAGGGAGTGCGTTGTACCAGTACTTCCTTTAAATTGAACACCGCGTAGTAATTCACCGTCCGTAACGCCTGTTGCTGCAAAGATTGCATCGTCACCTTTTACTAAATCTTCCATACGAAGAACACGGTTAACGTCACCAATGCCCATTTTTGTACAACGTTCTAATTCTGCTTCACTTTGCGGGAGAAGCTTCCCTTGAATTTCTCCGCCTAAACATTTTAATGCCACAGCAGCTAGAACTCCCTCCGGTGCACCGCCAGATCCGAATAAAATATCAACACCGGTGCGATCAAATGCTGTGTTAATAGCACCAGCTACATCACCGTCGTTAATCAACTTAATGCGCGCTCCCGCTTTACGAATTTCCTCAATAATTGCTTGATGACGCGGTCTATTTAAAATAGTTGCTACGACATCTTCAATATCTTTATTTTTCGCTCTTGCAACAGCACGTAAGTTATCAATAACCGGTGCATTAATATCCACTGCACCAACAGCTTCTGGGCCAACCGCAATTTTATCCATATACATGTCAGGGGCATGTAGCAAGTTTCCATGGTCCGCTACGGCAATGACTGCTAATGCATTCCATCCTCCTGCTGCAACGATATTTGTTCCTTCTAACGGATCAACCGCTACGTCAACGCGTGGACCATATCCAGTCCCTAATTTTTCACCGATATATAGCATTGGCGCTTCGTCCATTTCCCCTTCACCAATTACTACAGTTCCTTTCATCGGTACTGTGTCAAACACATCGCGCATCGCTGAAGTTGCCGCTCCATCTGCTTCATCCTTCTTACCGAGTCCCATCCAGCGTGCTGATGATAGCGCTGCAGCCTCCGTTACACGTACTAATTCCATGGATAAACTTCTTTCCAATCTAATCCCTCTCCTTTAAGCCGTAATATTTATATTTCTCCCACACATAACATTCTTCTTATCCTGTTTCCTCTTACACTTTGCGCAAGGATATCGCTTTCCCTATATAAATACATTTTGATTTTTCGACATATAAGTCACTGTTATGCAGAGGTTCCCTACTACTTTCTTTTTTGTTTTCACGTTGCATGTGGCAGAACAGGCTCTGACCTTTCTATGCACGGCCAGATGCTCTCGTCTGCCCAAAAAGAAAGGTTTTATGTCGATTTTTCAATTTGGATCTATATATAAATCCAAATTGATTTTTGGGAACACAAGTCGCAGCCGTGCTGAACGAAAAATAACCTGCTACTTTCTCCATCTCTCTGTTTGAACATCGCATGTGGCAGGCAAAGGCCCTGACCGCTTCTAATCACGGCCAGACGCTCTCGCCTCCCTAAAGAGAAAAGGGGTTTATGTCAGTTTTTAATTTGTATTTATATATACAAAGCTCTTTAGGCGTTTTTCATCTGTTCAATCTCTTGTCTTGTCATTTTTTCACGCCAAATTTTTGCTCCAAGACCTCGAAGCTTGTCCTCTAAATTTTCATAGCCGCGATCAATATGCTCGAGCCCCGTAACCTCTGTGATCCCTTCTGCCATTAAACCTGCAATGACAAGAGCGGCTCCGGCACGTAAGTCACTGGCTTTCACTTTAGCTCCTTGCAGTGAAATAGGGCCTGTCACGATAGCAGAACGACCTTCTACTTTAATTTGTGCATTCATTCTTCTTAATTCATCTATATGTTTAAATCGTGCGCCGTAAATGGTATCTGTCACAACTGCCGTTCCACTAGCCTTCGTTAATAACGTCGTAAACGGTTGCTGTAAGTCAGTTGGAAACCCTGGATATACGAGCGTTTTTACATCTACCATTTTTAACCGTTGATCTCCGCCTACCACAATTTGATCATCGTGTGTTTCTACTCTTACACCCATTTCTCGAAGCTTAGCCGTTATAGATTCTAAGTGCTGCGGAATCACATTATCAACTACAACTTCACCACCAGAAGCCGCACCCAAAATCATATATGTTCCAGCTTCAATGCGATCAGGAATAATAGAATGATAACAACCGTGAAGCGATTCAACACCATCAATACGAATCACGTCTGTTCCTGCCCCTTTAATACGAGCTCCCATACTCGTAAGCAGTGTGGCTACATCAATAATTTCTGGTTCTTTCGCTGCATTTTCAATGATTGTTCTACCTTTTGCACGCACAGCAGCAAGCATAATGTTAATTGTTGCACCTACGCTGACAACATCTAAATAAATACGCGCGCCCCGCAGTTCATCTGCACGTAAATATATTGCACCTTGCTCATTCGTGACATGTGCTCCAAGCGCTTCAAATCCTTTAATATGCTGGTCAATTGGCCTTGGTCCTAAATGACATCCACCAGGAAGCCCAATTACTGCTTGTTTGAAACGACCAAGCATTGCTCCCATTAAATAATAGGAAGCACGCAGCTTTTTTACCTTTCCATTCGGAAGAGGCATTGCTACCATCTTAGAAGGATCAATTGTCATTTCCTCATCTTGATGGTACGTGACAGACCCACCAATTTCCTCTAGCAAATCACCGAGTATTTTCACATCAGAAATATTAGGTACACCACCAATTGTAACTGGTGTTTCTGCTAAAATGGTCGCAGGAATAAGAGCAACAGCACTATTTTTTGCACCGCTCACACGAATCGAACCATGTAAGGGCACACCGCCTTCAATCAGCAACTTATCCATCTCAAGCCTCCTTCTTGTGAATTCATTTCCCGATCTATTCCCTACTTCAACCGGTAAGTCCACTACTTCGGATACGTCTTACACTTGCGAGTATATCCATGCTATTTGTTTCCTTTATTTTTACACAATTACAAAAATATTTCTCTTAAAATGCCCTAACAAGCAAAAATTTGTCTATCCTATAAAATGATCACGCTTTCATTATACAACGAAACGAAACCGTCTAAAAGGCTAGACGGTTTCTAAAGTCATTTTTAGAATTATGCTTGACCGTTAGAACCAAACTCACGAATTTTACCGATTACAGTCGCTTTAATTGCTTCACGACCAGGTCCGATAAATTTACGAGGATCGTAAACTTCTTGGTCTTTATTTAATGCTTCACGAACTGCTTTTGTAAACTCAATTTGGTTTTCAGTGTTTACGTTGATTTTAGAAGTACCTAAAGAGATAGATTTTTTGATGTCCGCTGTTGGGATACCAGTACCACCGTGAAGTACTAAAGGTACACCAGTTACGTCACGAACTTCTTCCATTTCTTTAAATCCTAAGTTAGGCTCACCTTTGTAAGGGCCATGTACAGAACCTAATGCTGGAGCTAGGCAGTCAATACCTGTTGCAGCTACTAGTTCTTTACATTCCTCTGGATTAGCGTAGATAACACCTTCAGCTACTACATCATCTTCTTGTCCGCCAACTGTACCAAGCTCAGCTTCTACAGATACGTTACGAGCGTGTGCATATTCTACTACTTTTTTAGTAGTTTCGATATTTTCTTCAAATGGGTGGTGAGAAGCATCGATCATTACAGATGTAAAACCTGCATCAATTGCTTCTTTACATTTTTCGAAGCTTGAACCATGGTCAAGGTGAATCGCAACAGGAACAGTAATGTTCATTTCTTCGATTAAAGCTTTAACCATAGCTACAACTGTTTTGAAACCAGTCATATGACGAGCTGCACCTTCAGATACACCTAAAATTACAGGAGATTTTTCTTCTTCCGCAGCAGCTAAGATAGCTTGTGTCCACTCTAGGTTATTCATGTTGAATTGACCAACTGCGTATTTTCCTTCTAGCGCTTTGTTTAGCATTTCTTTCATGGAAACTAAAGGCATGGTAAATCCTCCTAAAAACGTTTTTTTGTATCCGATAAGTTCTTATCGGTGGTAGTATCACCACAACGAGGAAAAATATGTATAATCACATACCGGACTTTCTTCTACACTCCATAGGATACCAACTTGTACTCAAAAACTCAACTGCATTCACCTGCTCATCAGCCTATGAAAACGCTTTTTTCATATATTTTAATAAAAAATTCACGATTATGCTTGTACAGCAATTTCTTTTCGCACAGCACTCCGAATTTCATCAATATCAAACGGTTTTGCAAAATGCATTAACGCCCCAAGTTCTTTCGCTTCTTGAATCATATCTAGTTCGCCATAAGCCGTCATTAAAATTACTTTAATGTCTTGATTAATTTCTTTTATATGTTTTAAAATTTCAATTCCGTCCATGCCCGGAATTTTCATATCTAAAACAACTAAATCAGGACAATCATTTTTCACGATATCAAGGGCTTGAAAACCATTTGCCGCTTGGAATGTTTCGTACCCTTCCTTTTGAAACACCTCATGTAATAAAACACGAATACCATATTGATCATCAACGATTAAAATTTTCCCTTCCATGCTCCCCAACCTTTCTATACTAAACACATAATTTGTATTTCTCATATCTCTTTCGATTATTTTCGCTTCTTTTTATCAAATTCCTTCCTAATTCTTTCTTATTTTACCGCTTCCCATTTCCTAGTGCTAGCACCACCATAAATAAATAAGCTATAATGAAAGCCGTTCAGCACGCTAGAAAGGAGCATCACCATGTTTAAAATTTTTTCTACTCAGCTAGGTGGCTATTTCACAAAAATTTCTCAGAAGGAAGAGATGAATATAGAAGATAGCGCTCGTTTACTTGCACAGGCATTAGCCTCAGATGGGCACATTTATTTGCATGGTACAAAAGAAATGGAAGGTGTAATTTGCGAGGCTTTATATGGACCCGAGCCTATGCAAAATGCAAAACGCCTATTTAATGGCGGTAAACAAGCAGACGTAACTACTTCTGATCGCGTACTACTTATTAGCCGGTTTTCCACAGATGAAGAAATCATTTCACTAGCAAAGCAATTGCAAGAAAACGGTTCTTTTATTGTTGGTATTTCAGCTAAACAAGAAGGCGAATTATCATTAGAACAATTCACCGATACACATATCGATACAAGGCTTGTAAAACCATTAATTCCAGATGATGACGGCTCTCGTTATGGTTTTCCAAGTTTAATGACAGCTTTATTTGCATATCACGGATTAAAATTTACAATCGATGACATTATGAATGAATATGAGTAACAGAAAACGGCGCCCTGTAGTAGGACGCCTTTTCTTATTACTTACTTTCTTTATTAATAATAGAAGCTTGTACGAAGTCACGGAACAATGGTTGTGGACGGTTTGGACGAGATACAAGTTCTGGATGGAACTGTGCTGCCACGAACCAAGGATGTTCTTTTAACTCGATAATTTCTACTAAACGGCCATCTGGGCTTGTACCAGAGAACAGGAATCCTGCATTTTCCATGTCTTGGCGGAATTGGTTGTTGAACTCATAACGATGACGATGACGCTCGTATACAACCGGTTCGTTATATGCATTGTAAGCATTTGTTTCTGGTGTAAGCTTACATGGGTATAAACCAAGACGAAGTGTACCGCCTAAATCTTCAACATCTTTTTGTTCTGGTAATAAATCGATAATTGCGTAAGGCGTGTCAGGATTAATTTCAGAAGAGTTCGCACCTTCTAACCCTAATACATTACGTGCAAATTCGATTGATGCAAGTTGCATTCCTAAGCAAATTCCTAAGAATGGAACTTTGTTTTCGCGCGCATATTGAATTGCAGCGATTTTACCTTCTACACCGCGGTCCCCGAAACCACCTGGTACAAGGATACCGTCTGTATCACCAACTAATTCTTTCACGTTTTCTGCTGTCACATGCTCAGCATTTACCCATTTTACTTCTACATCAGTATCAAATTTATAACCTGCATGACGAAGTGCTTCTACAACAGAAATGTATGCATCTTGAAGCTCTACATATTTACCAACAAGGGCGATTTTTGTTTTCTTAGACAGGTTGCGTACTTTCTCAACTAATGCATTCCACTCTGTCATATCTGCAGCTGGATTGCTTAATTTCAAATGATCGCAAACGATTTGGTCCATGTTTTGCTCTTGAAGAGATAATGGAACTGCATATAATGTATCTGCATCACGTGCTTCAATTACTGCTTTTGTATCAATGTCGCAGAATAACGCAAGCTTATCTTTCATATCTTGAGAAACAGGAAGCTCTGTACGAACAACGATAATATTTGGTTGAATACCTAAACTGCGAAGCTCCTTAACGCTATGCTGTGTTGGTTTTGTTTTCATTTCGCCAGCTGCTTTTAAATAAGGGATTAACGTACAATGAATGTACATTACATTGTCACGGCCAATATCGCTCTTAATTTGACGAATTGCTTCTAGGAATGGTAAAGACTCGATATCACCAACAGTTCCGCCAATTTCCGTAATAACAACATCCGCATTTGTTTCACGCCCAGAACGATATACACGCTCTTTAATTTCGTTTGTAATGTGAGGAATAACTTGAACAGTTCCTCCTAAATACTCACCACGGCGCTCTTTTTGAAGCACAGAAGAGTAAATTTTACCTGTTGTTACGTTGCTGTATTTATTTAAGTTGATGTCGATGAAACGTTCATAGTGACCAAGGTCTAAATCTGTTTCTGCGCCATCGTCTGTTACGAATACCTCACCGTGTTGATATGGGCTCATTGTTCCTGGGTCTACGTTAATATATGGATCAAACTTTTGAATTGTTACGTTTAAACCACGATTTTTTAATAGTCTTCCAAGGGATGCTGCTGTGATCCCCTTTCCTAGAGACGATACTACACCGCCTGTTACAAAAATATACTTAGTCATGAATGTGCTCCCTTCTACTTTGCTGTTATATAATTACCGCTGCAAATCGCAACATATGTAGCTAACACTTACCTTATCTTATTGTTAGACTCTTTCATTTTTCTAAACAAAAAACAAAAAAGAAAATTGCTCCCTTTATCACCAAAAGTAATAAATAGGGAGCAATTTTCTTTTATATTTACACGTAAAAGTTATTATCGTCTTTTTTAAAGAGCCCAAAAATGATTCTACATGGACGATAATGAAAAGTCAAGAACTACAGCTCTTCCTCTTCTTCTTCTGATTCGTCGTATTCTAATTCATCTTCATCAGCGAAATCATCATCATCTTCTTCATCTAAGTCATCAAGATCATCATCTTCTTCAAGAAGTTCATCAAGATCTTCTACATCTTCTTCCTCTTCTTCGATGTCGCTATCTTCTTCGAAATCTTCATCTTCTTCGATGTAGTCATCTAACTCATCTTCCTCAACTTTACGTTTCTTCTTAGGCTTCGGTTGAGGTAAAATTTCTTCATCAATTTGCTCGTATGGGTACCATCCACGTAATCCCCAACGATTTTCTCCAAGGTTGATAAAGCGCCCATCGATATTTAAATCTGTATAAAATTGCGCGATTTTCGCAGCAACTTGTTCTTCAGATAGTTCCAGTAATTGAGCAATTTCTTGAACTAGATCATGAAACGGTGTTGCTTGTTTTTTGTCCTCTAACAAGCTATGTACAACTTCGATCATGGACAATTCTTTTAGCTCTTCTGGTGAAAATTGCTTTAAATTCACTTGTGCGGCACTTCCTTTCTTATATATCCTAATTATATAAAGGCCTGTTCAAAAAAAATCCATACTATTCATTATAAACAAAACTGCACCAAATATGCCACAAAAAAAATAGGGAATCATAAAGTGATTCCCTTTGCATCTTGCAAGGTTATTTCGCCTTTCATATGAATCCATTTTCATTTTTCGACATATAGATTGCTGTTAGGCAGAAAAAGGGGGCCGCTACTTGCTTTCTCCTTGTGTTTGAATTTCGCATGTGGCAGAGACGGGCCTTGACCGCTTCTATGCATGACCAGGTGCTCTCGCCACCTAAAAAAATGCTTTTATGTTATTTTTTAATTTGGATTTATATAGTTCGGAATCATATGAGCACCATTTAATACATAGCGAATTTGCATCTCTGTATACTCTTCCAATGTATAAAGTTTCTGCAACGCCCAGCGACGAAACCCCCACATTTGTCCTTGAATAAAAATATTGTGAGCAAGCAGTTGAATTTCTTTTCTTGTTAAAGTAAATACTTTATTTTGAACACATTGCTGTAAAATATCTTCAAACATCCCTACCATTTGAAATTCCTTCTCTAATACGTAAGGCAGCGATTCCTTTGGTAGAAAACGAACCTCTTGATACATAATAAGAACCTCTTCTTGCAATTCATCCATAACTTTAAAGTAATTTGTAATCGCTGCTTTTAAACTATCAACATTGCCTTTTCCTTTGCAAAGCACTTGCTCTAAGCGCTCTTTTACATGTTCATAAATACTATCACACACTAAATAAAGCACATCATCTTTCGTTCGAATATATTCATAGAGTGTACCAATACTAAAGCCCGCTGCTTTTGCGATTTCTCTCGTTGTTGTGCGCGGAAATCCTTTTTGTTTGAAGAGCTGCACAGCACCTTTAATCATTTGTTCACGCCGAAGTGCAATAAGTCTTTCATCTTTCACAGAGGCTTGTACATTGTGCTTAACCATCTCCTTCACCCCTTTCTATCATTTTGCAGGAAGAAGCGTAGGATGCTCCTACGCTTCTTCCTAACTTCTACTTTGTTAACATACGTGAAATAACAAGACGCTGAATTTCTTGCGTCCCTTCGTAAATTTGTGTAATCTTTGCATCGCGCATAAAGCGTTCCACTGGATAATCTTTTGTATAACCGTATCCTCCAAATACTTGCACAGCCTCTGTTGTCACTTTCATTGCTGTATCACCTGCAAATAATTTCGACATTGCTGATTCTTTTCCATACGGCAAACCTTCTGATTCAAGCCAAGCCGCTTGATATGTTAACAAGCGCGCCGCCTCTACTCCAGTCGCCATATCTGCTAGTTTAAAGCCAATTCCTTGCTGCGCGGCAATTGGTTTCCCAAATTGATGGCGTTCCTTCGCATAATCAGCAGCAGCATCAAGTGCACCTTGTGCGATACCAACTGCTTGCGCGGCAATGCCATTACGGCCGCCGTCTAACGTTTGCATTGCAATTTTAAACCCTTCACCTTCCCCCCCAAGTAAGTTCTCAGCAGGAATGCGGCAATCTTCAAATATAATCTCCGTCGTCGGTGAAGAACGAATACCAAGCTTACTCTCTTTCTTTCCAACAGAAAATCCGAGTGCATCACTTTCCACAATAAATGCACTGGTTCCGCGCTGCTTTGACTCTGGATCTGTCAGTGCAAACACAACATAAATATCCGCAATTCCGCCGTTTGTAATGAAAATTTTCGAACCGTTTAAAATATAATGATCACCATCACGCTTTGCTGTCGTTTTCATTCCACCAGCATCAGAGCCAGAACCCGGCTCTGTTAAGCCGTAAGCGCCAATCTTCTTTCCTTCTGCCATCGGACGTAAATATTTCTGTTTTTGCTCCTCTGTACCAAATTTAAAAATTGGCCATCCTGCAAGCGATGTATGCGCCGATAATGTTACACCTGTAGATGCACAAACACGTGACAATTCTTCTACTGCAATCACATAGGCTAAGTAATCGCTTCCAATTCCGCCGTACTCTTCAGGCCACGGAATACCAGTTAAACCAAGCTCCGCCATTTGATCAAATAAAGCGCGGTCAAAGCGTTCTTCCTCATCGCGCTCCGCTGCCGTCGGTGCCACTTCATTTCTCGCAAAGTCACGAACCATTTTCCGAATCATTTCGTGCTCTTCTGATAGTTTAAAATGCATCTCTATTTCCCCCTTAAAGCGCTCTGCTAATAACTAAACGCTGGATTTCACTCGTTCCTTCGTAAATCTCACATATTTTTGCATCACGGAAGAAGCGCTCCGCAGCATACTCTTTTGTATAGCCATAACCGCCAAGTACCTGCACACCTTCAACAGCAACTTCTACTGCTGTTTTAGAAGCAAATAATTTTGCAATTGACGCTTCCTTCCCGCATGGTAAACCTTGTGCCCTTAGTGATGCGGCGCGGTATACGAGCAGGCGAGCTGCTTCGACAGCTGTTGCCATATCCGCTAGCTTAAATCCCAACCCTTGCTGCGCAGCAATTGGTTTGCCAAATTGATGACGCTCTTTCGCATAATCGGTAGCACACTCCAGCGCCGCCTCAGCGATTCCAAGTGACTGTGCCCCAATACCGATGCGACCAACATCTAAATTTGCCATCGCCACTTTAAAACCTTGACCTTCTTCGCCAAGTAAATTCTCAGCAGGAACTTTCATATCTTCAAACGTTAATTGCACTGTACGAGAACCTAATAACCCCATTTTGTGTTCATCTTTTCCAACAATTAAACCCGGAGTATCTTTCTCTACAATAAACGCTGATATCCCGCGCGTGCCCGCATCTGGATTTGTAGAAGCAAAGACAATGTATGTATCTGCCTCGCCGCCGTTTGTGATAAATACTTTCGAACCGTTAATAACGTACTCATCACCTTGCCTAACTGCTCTTGATTTCAGGCTCCCTGCATCGGATCCCGCACTTGGCTCCGTTAACGCAAACGCCCCTAAATATTTACCAGTTGCCAACTTTGGAAGATATTTTTGTTTTTGTTCTTCTGTTCCAAAATATAAAATAGGATTCGTTCCAACAGAAGTATGTACCGCTAAAATCACGCCTACGGTAGCGCTTACTTTTGAAATTTCATGAATAGCTAAAATATACGAAATAAAGTCCATTTCCGCTCCGCCATATTTCGCTGGAATCGGTATCCCCATTAATCCAAGCTCACCCATTTTCTTTAGGACTTCTCGAGGAAACACCCCTTGTTCCATAGTAGAAACAAAGGGAGCAATTTCCTTCCCAGCAAAGTCACGAACCATTTTCCGCATCATTTGCTGCTCTTCTGTAAATTGAAAGTTCATCTGCTCCACCTCAAATTATTTTCTACTGTAATTGAACGATTTAGTAAGACCGCCAGTAACACCGAAAGGGGTGTTACTTATTCATAAACGTAAAAACCGCGTCCTGTCTTACGTCCTAACCAGCCTGCGTTCACATATTTACGTAGGAGCGGGCATGGTCGATATTTGCTATCTCCCAATCCTTCATGCAGTACTTCCATAATGTATAAACACGTATCTAAACCGATAAAATCAGCAAGTGTCAACGGTCCCATCGGATGATTCATCCCAAGCTTCATAACTTCATCGATTGCTTCTTTCGTTGCCACGCCTTCATATAACGTATAAATTGCCTCATTAATCATTGGCAATAAAATACGGTTAGAAACAAACCCTGGGAAGTCATTTACTTCAACTGGGACTTTGCCGATTTTTTTTGTAATATCCTCAATCGTTTCATATACAGCGTCCTCTGTTGCTAAGCCGCGAATAATTTCGACAAGCTTCATAACCGGAACTGGATTCATAAAGTGCATACCGATGACTTTTTCTGGACGATTTGTAACAGCTGCAATTTCAGTAATTGGTAGCGAAGATGTATTTGTTGCCAAAATTGTATGCTCTGGTGCTAATTCATCTAAGTTCGCAAAAATTTGCTTTTTAATGTCCATTCTTTCCACAGCCGCTTCGATGACAAGGTCTGCTTCTTTTACACAATCTAGCGTAAGCGTTGCTGTCAGACGTTTTAACGTTGCCTGCTTATCCTCTTCGCTCATGCGGCCCTTCTCAACTTGTCTAGATAAATTTTTAGTAATAATCCCAATTCCGCGATCTAACTGCTCTTGCTTTAAATCTTGCATATATACGTCATACCCTGCCATCGCACACACCTGTGCAATTCCAGAACCCATTTGCCCCGAACCAATTACGACAATCTTTTGTACCGTCATGTTTATAGCCCCCTTTTTTACTGAACCTCAATCATGATTGCGTCGCCTTGACCGCCGCCGCTACAAATAGAAGCAATCCCGATTCCGCCGCCGCGCTGTTTTAATGCATGAATAAGAGTCACGATAATGCGCGCACCGCTTGCTCCAATTGGATGGCCCATCGCAACCGCTCCGCCGTTTACATTAATCTTCTCTGGGTCAATGCCTGCAATATTTGCACTTGCAATTGCTACAGCAGCAAACGCTTCATTAATCTCAAATAAATCAATGTCTTCTATTTTCTTGCCAGTTTTCTTTAATAGCTCGTTAATGGCATAACCCGGTGTTCTTGGAAAATCCTTTGCTTCCACCGCTATCGCTGTATGCCCTAAAATTGTTGCAAGCGGCTTTCTTCCTTCTTCCTTCGCACGCTCTTCACTCATTAATACGAGCGCTGCTGCTCCATCATTTAAGCCTGGTGCGTTCCCAGCTGTAACCGCTGCATCCTTATCAAATACAGGTTTTAGCTTTGCTAACTTTTCAACTGTTGTATCTTCGCGCGGCGCTTCGTCGCGCGCTACGACTACCGGCTCCCCTTTTCGCTGCGGCACAGATACAGGGACAATTTCTTCTTCAAAGCGGCCTTCCTTTTGTGCTGAAACGGCGCGCATATGGCTTCTGTATGCCCATTCGTCTTGTATTTCACGGGAAATGCCGTCTTCTTTCGCAACATCGCCGCCGTACACACCCATATGTATGCCAGTAAATGAGCACGTCAAACCATCTGCCACATTTAAGTCGACAACTTCGTTATGCCCCATGCGATATCCCCAGCGCGCACCGCGTAAAATATATGGACTATTGCTCATCGATTCCATGCCGCCTGCTACAAGTAACGAATAATCGCCAGTACGAATAATTTGATCCGCTAACGTTACAGCACGAAGTCCAGATGCACAAACTTTATTCACTGTTTCCGTGCGAGTCTCCCACGGAATCCCTGCTTCTCTCGCAGCCTGGCGCGATGGAATTTGTCCTTGCCCTCCTTGAATAACCGCTCCAAATACAACTTCTTCAATATCACTTGCTGCAACATTCGCGCGCTCTAATGCCGCTCCAATTGCAATTCCTCCAAGTTCCGTTGCCTTTACATCCTTTAAAGCTCCCCCAAACTTTCCGACAGGTGTTCTTGCAGCACTTAAAATTACTGTTCTTGTCAAAACATATTCCCCCATTTCTTTTTATTACGGCGTTGATTGAACGCTCGTTCAGTGCAGCTGTTGTGAGAAAGAGGTGCACTGCTTGCACCTCCTTTTATCTAAAGTTGTACGGATTCTTATATGTTACATTGCTTCTTTCTTCGGTCCGATGACAGAGCGCTCTAAAATCTCTGTTATATCAAGCGTTTGCACTCGCTCTTCTACTTCTTTTGCCTTCGTACCATCGCTGATCATCGTTAAGCAATACGGGCAGCCCGTACCGATCATCGTTGGCGATGTAGCAAGTGCTTGTTCAGTACGTGCCACGTTAATACGCGAACCAGCCGTCTCTTCCATCCACATCAGACCGCCACCCGCTCCGCAGCACATTCCTATTTCGCGATTACGTTCCATTTCAACAACCTTCACACCTGGAATCGCTTTTAAAATATTGCGCGGCGCTTCGTACACTTCGTTGTAACGTCCTAAATAACAAGAGTCATGATACGTAATCGTTTCTTCTACGCGGTGAACTGGTTTTAATCGCCCTTCTTTCACCCACTGTGCTAACAATTCTGTATGATGATAGACTTCTGCTTGTAAGCCAAAGTCTGGATACTCATTTTTAAACGTGTTATACGCATGCGGATCGATCGTAACAATCTTCTTCACGCCTGCTTTCTCGAATTCTTCAATATTTTTACTTGCCATCTCTTGGAAAACAAATTCATTTCCAAGGCGACGTGGTGTATCCCCTGAGTTTTTCTCTTTATTTCCGAGGATCGCAAAGGAAATACCAGCTTCATTCATTAATTTCGCAAACGATAACGCAATTTTCTGACTGCGGTTATCATAAGAGCCCATAGAACCTACCCAGAATAAGTATTCAAACTCTTCGCCTGCTTTTGCTTTTTCTTTCACAGTTGGAATGGAAACTTCCTCTTCCATCGTACGCCACGTTTCACGCTCTTTACGATTCAGTCCCCAAGGGTTGCCTTGGCGCTCGATATTAGTTAGGGCACGCTGCGCTTCTGGATCCATTTTTCCTTCTGTTAAAACGAGGTAGCGGCGCAAATCAATAATTTTATCAACGTGTTCGTTCATAACTGGACACTGATCTTCACAGTTACGGCACGTTGTACAAGCCCAAATTTCTGTTTCTGTAATGACATCCCCAATTAAGCTTGGATCATATGATAGCGCTGCTGCCGATTCATGATGTCCATCTCCAGCTGCCATCATCGCTAATTGGTTGCCTTTTGTATTGTTAAATGCAACGGTTGGTACCCACGGTGCGCGCGACGTTACTGCTGCACCTTTATCTGTTAAATGGTCACGCAATTTTAAAATTAAGTCCATTGGCGACAACATCTTACCAGTTCCTGTTGCCGGGCACATATTCGTGCAGCGGCCGCACTCTACGCATGCATATAAATCAATAAGCTGCGTTTGTTTGAAGTCTTCAATTTTCCCAACGCCAAATGTTTCTTGCGTTTCATCTTCAAAATCAATTTTTTCTAATTTTCCTGGGTTTGTTAAACGACTAAAGTATACATTTGCTGGTCCTGCAATTAAATGCGCATGTTTCGATTGCGGAACGTAAACTAAAAACGTTAACAAAATAAGTAGATGCAGCCACCACGCAAAATAGAACACGACAATTGCAGCTGTTTCGCCAATTCCAGAAAATAAGTAAGCGATTGCAGAAGCGATCGGTTCACTCCATGATAATTCCTCGCCATGCCAAATGATGCCCATTCCATTTCCAAGGAGAACAGATAACATTAAGCCGCCGATAAAAATTAAAACAAGTCCTGCTTTAAAGTTCCTCTTTAAACGAACAAGCTTCTCAATATACCTTCTATAAAAAGCCCAAAAGACAGCGATTAAAATGACGAGTGTGACGATTTCTTGAAAGAATGTAAATGCAGAATATAGTGGTCCAAGTGGAAGATGTGATCCTGGTGCTAAGCCTTTCCATATGAAGTCAATTGCTCCAAACTGGACAAGAATAAATCCGTAAAAAAACATAACGTGCATGATGCCGCTTTTTTTATCTTTGAGCAGCTTCTTTTGTCCGAAGACATTCCCTTTAATAAGATCCCATCTTTCTTTAAAACGGCGATCAAACTCTACTTTCTTTCCTAATCGTATGTAGGTAATTCGTGTGCGGATAAGATACACAAATAAATACGCTGCATACGCTACGACGGCGATTGTCGCCAACCAATTGACAATTAATAAGCTATTCATATTTCTGCCAACCCCTCTCCATGTAGTATAACTTTTTATTTTTGAATCTTCAAAAATAAATAATTTTCTGAATTCACTACCCCTACTCCCATTATATGATGAGTGAGCATTCAGTCAACAGTTTTTTGTTATACAACAATATATTTTTTCATAAAGCTTTTTATTTCGGTGAAACTATAAAGCGACACTTTCAGCAGTAGGGTTTTTCCTTTCCCATTGATGCCAATAGTCTCTGAATATCTAGGGGTGGGCAAATAGCGGGATAAAAATGAATATAGAGGGGGGAATGACTACATGAACTTTTTATTTCTCGTCCTTATCTTTCTCTTACTGTGGGCAACTTTCGACTTTATATGCGGAAGAAAAATCCATTTAAACAACCTTAAACTACGTTCCTTCCCTGTACGCCATAGTAATTTTAAACTTTATACATATGGTCAAACATTATATAAGGAACTATTTACTGATATACAACACGCTAAACATCATATACATATTTTGTTTTTTATCGTAAAAAATGATGAGATTAGCCATACCTTTTTACAACTTTTAACGGAAAAAGCTGAGCAGGGTATTGAAGTTCGCCTTCTTCTTGACCGAATCGGTAGCCATCATTTGTCAAAACAAATGATCCATAACTTAAGGGAGCGCGGTGTACATTTTTCATTTTGTCATAAAATTCGCCTTCCCTTTCTCTTTTTCTCTGTTAACCAAAGAAACCATCGAAAAATTACAATTATTGATGGGAAAATTGGATACATTGGGGGCTTCAACATCGGGGAAGAATATTTAGGACACAACAAAGAACTAGGGCCTTGGCGTGACTATCATCTACGGCTTACCGAAGAAGGTGTACAAGATTTGCAAACGCAGTTTCTACACGATTGGCGCGATGATACAAATGAAGACTTATTGCACGAAAATTATTATTTTCCGATACTAAAAAAGGGGGCGACTGCTCATCAGTTCATACCAACTGACGGTGCATATTTACAACAAACTTTTCTCGATCTCATTGAAAAGGCAACAAAAGAGCTGTATATTGGTACGCCCTATTTTATTCCTAGCAAAAAACTAATGAACGCATTGCTGCGTGCCCAAAGAAGAGGCGTTCGCATCACGATACTCGTACCTAAAAAAGCGGATCATCCCTTTGTTCGCGAAGCAAAACTTCCATATTGCCGGAAGCTTATTCAAGCCGGCTGTCATATTTACGAATTTCTAGATGGATTTTTTCACGCGAAAATTGTAATGGTAGATGACTGTATTTGTGATATTGGAACAGCAAACTTTGATAAGCGAAGCTTATATATTAACCATGAAATTAATTGTATATTATATGGCTCACCATTTTTAGAACAAGTGAAAAAAGAAATTGATCAAGATTTAGAAGCAGCTGTTTTACTTTCTATGGACGATGTTTCTTCTTTATCCTTTTTGGATAAAGGGAAGGAATGGATTGGAACGTTACTTTCTTTTTTTCTATAAGAGAAATAAAAATTTAGAAAAAGGCCTAAAAAAAGAAACAACCGTCTTGAATAGACGGTTGTTTTTATATTTTAGTGCTCATATGGTAAATCTGAAGCTAATTGTACTACATCATTATGATTTGTTACTGCTTGATTTTGATCTACTAGCACACTACCAAATGAAATACCAGCTAGCATTGCTAATGTTAATAAACTACCAACAAGAATTTTCTTCATATTCCATTCCCCCATGTCTTTTTTTCTAATATAACATGAAATTTTATCCATAAAACATGCAATTATGCATAACCATTTTTTACCTCATTGAATATTTAGTTTGTTTAATAGTGTATTTTTATAAGAATGTAGATCTAATAGTTCAAAAAAGAAAAGCGCTTTTTCATAAGCAGTTCTAATCTCATCTTCCGAATGCCCTAGCTTTTTAAGGCATTCTCCTTTTTGATAAAATAATTGCCCAATGAGTGTCATGTTGCCCATACCGCATGACGTTTCAATTGCTTTTTCAACCTGATAAAGAGCCCGTTCATATTGTTCATCTGAATACAATGTCTTAGCATAATTATAGCCAACCTTTACCGCAAATTCCCTGTTACTATGTAATGACTCCAACTGTTTTAAAATATCTTGATACAGTTCGAGACTCTTTTGAATATGTCCATTTTCCGCATAAATATTTGCAATTGAATTTTCGATATGTAAATTCTGAAAGACATCGATACCAACTAATTGTTGATTTATTAATTTTTTCAATTCCAAAATGCAATAGTCATAATTTATTTTTTTTAATACGTACCCTGATAAGTGATGATGCCAAAGAAGAAACTGTTGAAACTCTGGATGATCTTCCTCTTTCTTTAATTCATCCCATACCTTTTTATAAATTTCTTCATACTTCTTTTGTTTACATAGTGCTTTAATATGACTCATAAATTGTTTTTTTCGTTCAATATCAGAATAAGCCAGTACTTCATAAAAATGAATGATCGGTATTTGTAGCTTCGCCGCCATTCCTTGCAGTATATCCATACTTGGATATACTACTCCTGATTCAATTCTACTTATTTCCGATTGATGACATATGTTATCAGATAACTGCTTTTGAGTTAAACCTCTCATTACTCTAATCTTTTTAATTTCAGCTCCTAGTTTCTGCGCGTGCATATTCGTCCACCATCCCGTTTATAGCAATTTAGTTGAAAACTGGCCATACCGCTACAATAATGTCATTTTGACAATTTTCTATATGAAATACTGCATAATTTATATAAAATTCAGCAATTTCCTCTTACAATTCATGCTCAAGAAATGAATAAGAACCAAGTAACAGTTGACGTCGCTCAGCCTAGTCTAACAATCGGAAAACTAACAGACCCCCAAACCGATACGAAAGAAAACGTCGCGAAAAAATACTTAAAAGGTGAAGTACAAGGGGCAAAAGCACAACAAGAACAAATTACTACTGAAAACAATGTTGATTTCCAACTAACAAATAAAGAAACAAAAGAAAATCAAACAGAAGTACGTCTTACCCAAACTTATAAAAGCTACAAAGTATACGGCCAAGACTTAATTATAAAAGTAGATAAAAATGGAGTAATTACAACTGTCAGCATCAAGGCTGCCCAAAATTTAGCACGACAATCTAATCTTACTATAACAAATTTTTTGTCGAAAAATGAAGTAAAAACTTTCTTACGAAATGCTCTTCAAGTTCTAAACGATGCATTAGAAAAGGATTTACTAGTGAAACTGTCATTTATAAAAAACAAGACGGCAGTTACATATATGCATACATTATTATATTTGCATATACAAAAAATAGTCAAATTGTTAATAGTGAAATATTATTCCAAGAAAAAATGGTAAAAAAAGATGTTTACCGATTCACATTGGTAAACATCTTTTTTTATATCCAACCTTTTTCCTCGGCAATTCCAATCGCCTCAATCCGATTTTTTGCATCTAGCTTCGTTAAAATATCCGAAATATAATTTCGAACAGTCCCAGATGAAAGGTATAGTGTTTTGGCGATTTCATTTGTCGTCTTTCCTTCTTTCGCTAATAGAAGAACTTCTTTTTCCCTATCTGTTAAAGGATTTTGCTCTTGCCAAAGTCCAAACATAAGCTCAGGAGAAATTTCTCGTTTTTCATTCATAACATTACGAATCGCTGCTGCAAGATCTTCACTCGGACTATCTTTTAACAAATACCCATGAACATTTGCTTTCATTGCGCGTTCAAAATAACCAGGACGAGCAAATGTTGTTAAAATCATAACTTTGCATGGTAATTTTTGCTTCCGTAACGTTTCAGCAACATCCAGCCCGCTTTGAATCGGCATTTCAATGTCCATAATACTAATATCCGGCTGTAATGTTTCAATTAGCTTCAAAGCCTCTTCTCCATTTTCCGCTTGTCCAACAACTTCAATGTCATCCTCTAAATCCAGTAAAGCTCCTAATGCTCCGCGAAGCATACGTTGATCTTCTGCAATAATAATTCGAATCATGCACGCGCGCCTTCTTTCCCTGTTCGTATGACAATTGGAACACGTATCGTTAACATCGTTCCATTATGAACATCATGTAATTTAAGTAATCCATCAATAAGAGCCAATCGCTCCCTCATGCCAAGAATACCATTCCCATCGTGATTTTTTTGTAACCCAACACCATTATCCTTTACTTTCACGATCAATTTCCCTTGTTCTTCAAATAATGTAATCGTGCACTCTGTTGCTTTACTATGCTTCACAATATTGGTCACCGCTTCACGCAAACACATCCCTACAATGTTTTGTTCTAACGGTGATAATACATCCGTACTCGCCTCCAGTTGCACCTCAAGCGATATGCTAGCAGCTTGAAGAATCACCTTCACTTGCTCTAGCTCTTCTTCGACGGTAATCATCCGCATATCAGAAATTAATTCCCGCAATTGTTTTAACGCTGTTCTAGATGTTTGCGTAATTTCCTTCGCCTCTAAACAAGCTCGTTCTGGATTTTTCACAATAAGCTTTTCAACAAGCTGACTTTTTAATGTAATAAGCGATAACGTATGTCCTAACGTATCATGTAAATCTCTTGCAATACGTTGTCGTTCTTCGCGCTTTACTAAATCGCGAATTTGTTCATTTGCTTCACTTAATTGTGTTCTTAATACTTTTTTCTGGTTAAAATTCCGCATACCAAACGGTGTCACGATCATTAAAATAAACATCGGAATTGTAGTTATAGCAGACGCGTTTGTAAACTCACGCATGTTCACCAACATAAACGAACCAATCATTACGATTAAAAGGAAAAATAACAATCGAAATTGTTTTTTTGTTGCTGCAAATCCCATTGCATTTGCTGTATAGAATCCAAAGAAAATCATAGATAGGTCATAAAATGTACCAAATAAGAATGTAATCACCAATTGAATACAAGCCCACATAACAAAATTTTTTGGCACAAAATAAAGCTGGCGGTATGCAATAAGAAAGATTATTAGCATTCCGCCTCCTAATATCAATTTCCACCCTGATTGCCCCATCAAGTTGTAAAGAGGATACAACAAGTATACAAGCCATATATAAGGGAAAATTCCCATATGCTTTGGAAAGAGTTCAAACTGCTTCTTTTCCATCATTTTATACCGCTTCCTGTCTTTTTCTTATATATACCGATAGTACAACAAAAGCGATAAAATAACCTCCTAAAATTTCTGCATTTTCCCAGCCAATTGTTTTTCCAGCAACAATGTCCCAAGCTCCACTTCCAAAATGATATGTCGGCATCCATTCTCCGATGCTTCTTAACGTCTTCGGAAGCACTTCAATTGGCATCCACAAGCCGCCTAAAATCGCTAAACACATATTTAACATATTCGCAAGTCCCGTAGCAGCATCAGCTTTCTTAATCGAACCAATCACCGTTCCAAGTGCTAAAAATGGCGTAACACCAATCAATAACCATAACCCCGCGCTAATCCACTGTCCAATTGTTAACTGTACATCATTAATAACGATACCTGCGATGAAAATAACTACAATTGAAAAAGCATTTACAACCGTTTGAGCAATAACTTTTGCTGATAAATATACTCCCTCTGGCAGCGGTGTAATTTGTAAAAGCTGCGTCCATCCTTGCCCTCTTTCTTGTGACAGACGAACACCAAAACTAAAGAGCGCTGTTCCCACAATACTAAAAGTAGCCATTGAAATTAAATAATGTGCCTTCCATGCATCTCCGTTTTGTGGCACTGACACCACGTTTGTGAAAATGTAATAAAACATAACTGGCATTAATAATGAAAAAAAGATAAATAATTTATTTCGAAACGTACGTAATATTTCTATTTTACATTGCATCCAAAACGCTCTCATGCGATTTCCTCCTTCTGATTTGCGACAAATTGTTCAAAAGCTTCATCCAAGCTGCCGCGCTCAACAGCAATATCCATAACAGGTAAGTTTTTATAAAAAATTTCTCGAAGCGTAGTATCCGTATCATCTGTTGTCAGCACCACACGTTTTTCATGCCACTGAACACTTGTAACGTGAGGTAAGCTGCGAAGCATACTCGTTGGCAATTCCTCTTTTACATAAAACGAGATTGTTTTTTGAGAAATCGTTGCTTTCATTTCATCTGGCGTACCATCAGCAATGATTTTGCCGTTACCAAATAATAAAATCCGATCTGCTAATGCATCCGCTTCTTCTAAATAATGGGTCGTTAAAATGATTGTTTTTCCTTCATCCGCTAATTTCCGAATTGTATCCCAAAAGCTTTTTCTAGACGTAATGTCCATCCCTACTGTTGGTTCATCTAAGAAAAGCAAATCAGGATTTCCGGCAAGTGCGAGCGCAAAATTTAAACGTCTTTTTTGACCGCCCGATAGCTTTTCGCATTGCTCTTTTCTTTCTGATGCTAAATTAGATAGCTGAAGTAATGTTTCTTTTGCAATTGGATTCGTATAATAACTACGAAACAAGTCAATTGCTTCTTCTACTGACACGCTATCAATGACGCTCACTTCTTGTAGCATTGCTCCTAGGCGATTGCGAACATCTCGGTGTTTTGGGCTCTTACCAAAGATTGAAATGTTTCCTTCTGAGGGTTCCCTTAATCCGAGCATCATCGAAATAGTTGTCGTTTTACCAGCTCCGTTTGGGCCAAGTAATGCAACGATTTCCCCTTTCGCTACTGTAAATGAAACGTTATTGACTGCTTTTTTATGTTTAAATGTTTTTGAAACACCGTTTACTTCAATTATTTGCTTCATTTCTCCACCTCCGTCGTTCTTACATTTATATTGTATAAATTGGAAGAGCTGGAAAACAGTACGATACGTCATGACATGAATATGACAAATGTCATGAAATCTTGAAATGGGTGACTTCCCACGTCAGTAGCAGGACAAAAATAAACATGATACAATCATATAAGATGTACATTCGAGGAAGGACAGTGGTTTTCATGATTATTCGCAATGAACAAGATTTAGAAGGCTTACGAAAAATTGGCCGCATCGTTGCGCTTGCTCGCGAGGAAATGAAAAAACAAGCAAAGCCAGGCATGACAACGAAAGAGCTTGATTTAATTGGTAAGAAGGTATTAGATGAGCACGGTGCTATTTCTGCACCTGAAAAAGAATATAATTTTCCAGGTACAACTTGCATTAGCGTCAATGAAGAAGTTGCGCACGGCATCCCAGGAGACCGCGTTCTAAAAGAGGGCGACTTAGTAAACGTCGACGTATCTGCGGCACTTGGTGGTTACTATGCAGATACAGGTATTTCATTTGTTCTTGGGCAAGACGAAGCAAAAGAAAAACTTTGCGCTGCTGCTGAAAGTGCATTTTGGGCAGCGATGAAAAAAGTAAAAGCTGGTGCAAAACAAAACCAAATTGGCCGTGCAGTTGCCAATGATGCTCGTAAAAATGGCTATACAGTCATTCAAAACTTAACGGGACACGGCATTGGCATTAGCCTACACGAAGCACCAAACCATATTTTAAACTATTTCGATCCAATGGATAGCGCTCTCTTAAAAGACGGACTTGTCTTAGCAGTAGAACCATTCGTATCAATGGGCGCAGATCATATTATCGAACGCGGTGATGATGACTGGACATTTGTCACACCAGATAAAAGCCTAGTTGCACAGTGTGAGCATACAATCGTTGTAACTCGCGGTGAACCAATTATTTTAACAACGCTATAAGCAAAAACACACGGTTATATAAAGTAAAACTTTAATCAGTGGAGTTTTCTTCATCCTCGCTGAATTTTGAGGCGGGAGTATTACTGCCCTCGAATAGCGGGATAAATCCAAAGTAACTACAAAGCAGCGCGCATCGACTGAGGGTCGATGCGCGCTGCTTCATTTCTTTAATATCTAATCAGTCCATCGACTGATCAGATATTTTTATATTATTTCGAAATAGATATTTTCTTCATTACATCTTCTCTGGTGCAGATACTCCAACTAATGCTAATGCATTTTGAAGGGTAATACGTACTGCACGCATTAAATCATAACGAGCTTTACTTAATTCCACATTGTCTTGGTTTAATACTTTTTCTGCATTGTAGAAGCTATGAAGCGCTGCGGCTAAATCAAATGCATAGCTTGTAATGCGATGTGGCAGGCGTTTTTGTGCTGCTTCTGCAACCGCTGCCGGGAATTCGCCTAGTTTCTTTAATAAGTCTACTTCTTTTTCAGAAGCAACTAGTTTGTAGTTAACATCGCCTCCTGCAGCTAAACCAAGTTCTTCACCTTGACGAAGAATACTGCATACGCGTGCATGTGCGTATTGCGCATAGTATACAGGGTTTTCATTTGATTTTGATACTGCTAAGTCCATATCAAAGTCTAAATGAGAGTCACCGCTACGCATCGCAAAGAAGTAACGCATTGCATCCACGCCCACTTCTTCCATAAGCTCACGAAGTGTAACAGCTTTACCTGTACGTTTACTCATTTTCACTTTTTCACCGTTTTGGTATAGTTGTACCATTTGGATGATTTCTACTTCTAATGTATCTTTATCGTATCCAAGCGCTTGAATTGCCGCTTTCATACGAGGAATGTAACCGTGGTGGTCAGCACCCCAAATGTTGATTAATTTATCAAAACCGCGCTCTAATTTATCACGATGATACGCAATATCCGGCGTTAAGTATGTGTAAGAACCATCGTTTTTAATTAATACGCGGTCTTTATCATCGCCGTAAGTTGTAGAACGGAACCATGTTGCGCCTTCTTCTTCAAACACTTCACCGCGCTCTTTTAATACTGCAAGAGCCTCATCAATTTTACCGTTTTTATATAATGATGTTTCAGAATACCAAACATCAAAATTCACATGGAAACTTCCTAAGTCCTTTTGAAGCTTTTCTAATTCATATTTTAAACCGTACTGACGATAGAACTCATAGCTTTCTGCTGCATCTACATGCACGTAACGATCACCGAATTCTTCTGCAAGGCGCTTACCAATTCCGATAATATCAGCACCGTGGTAACCGTCTTCTGGCATTTCTTTCTCTAAACCTAACGCTTGCATGTAACGAGCTTCAACAGAAAGCGCTAAGTTATGAATTTGATTACCTGCATCATTAATATAATATTCACGAGATACATCGTAGCCTGCTTTTGCTAATACGTTACATAGAGTATCACCAACTGCTGCTCCGCGCGCATGACCTAAGTGCAGGTCGCCCGTTGGGTTTGCAGAGACGAATTCAACTTGTACTTTTTCGCTCTTACCTGTGTTTGTTTCACCATATGCTTCGCCAGCTGTAATAATTGTAGGTATTAAATCTGTTAAATAGCTGTTATCCATATAGAAGTTAATAAAACCAGGGCCAGCAATTTCAATTTTTTCAATAGAAGCTTTTGCTTTATCAAAATTTGCAACTAATTCTTCTGCAATCATACGAGGTGCTTTTTTCGCTACACGTGCAAGTTGCATTGCCGCATTTGTAGAGAAGTCACCATTTGCTTTATCTTTCGGTGTTTCTAATATAACGTTTGTAATTTGTTCTTCTGTTGCTAATTCTGCTTTTATTACAGCAGCTTTAATTTCCTCTTTAATGAGTTCTTTTACTTGTTCTAAAGAGTTCATTATTGTGCCTCCTTAAGATTAATGGTAATTGTATATCGGCCTGCTTCTTGTTCACTTAGAAGCAATGCATACGTTAGAAAGAGTTGTCCCTTTTTCTTTTCTTCCGACCATTTAAAAAGGACGTTATCTGTTTTTGTTTGCAATGCAAACGTTCCAAGCTCACTTGTATACGTCCCTGTTGTCCACTCACCTTTTTTATGAGTTTGGCGCATCGAAACAGCACCGGAACGCATAATGAGAACTTGATCATCTTGGATTTTAATAATTGTCTTCACTTCGCCTTGTTCGTTCAGTTCTTGAAACGTTACATATGTACTTTGACCCTTTACATAGTATAGACCATTTGCATCAAAAGCAATAGTTTCCTTTCGCGTTCCTTCACGAATTTCCGTTACAAAGTGAACCTGTACTGGTAAGCCTGCAAGTTGCTTCTCCACGTCTTGCACACCTTTCAAAATGTTATAGGTATAGCATATTTTAGCTCCAGTGGCTAGAATGTTTGACGGCTTTTCGCCTTCCTTCTCCGCTCATTCTAAGCAAGCCACTTCAGCTTTCCTAAAAATAAAAGACTCTTTCTATCATATCAAAAAACAGTGGTGTCTGTCTGCTGAAAGCTGTATTTGCAAACACAATTTATAAATTTTTCTTTCCTAATTAACCATCAACCTTATGAAATAATAGGAAGTGGCTGACGCGAAAAGGGACTAGTCAGCTCCTTTTCATGTGCTTAACATGTCGAATCACCGATATATATAGATGCAAATTGAAAAACTAACATAAAAACCTTCTTCTTTTTCGGTGGGCGAGAGCAACTGGCTATGCATAGAGGCGGTCAGTTCCTTTTCCTGCCACGTGCAAAGTTTAAAACAAAGATAGGCAGCAAGTAGTGGCCACGTTTTGTTCTGCATAGCAGCGACTTAGATGTTAAAAAGTCAACTTGTATTTATATATCAGTGAACATAGTAAGAAGGAGCTGATTCAAAAGACATCTACATCTCTTTTGGGTCAGCTCCTTTTCATTATTTTCTCAATTTTTCTAGCACATTTGTTGGTACTTCATTCTCTTGCAATTCAGCCCATCCTTGACCTTGACTACCTTTTGCATAGATCTTCAAATATTCTCCACGTCGCAGTTCACGGTTTATCATTTTCTTCACAACTTGCTTATTTCCTTCTCCATCATAAGCAGTAAAGGCATACAAATACCAATCCCCTTTTTTCTCGCCTTGATTTGTCACAGCATAACATGCCTTTACTTCCTTACTTGAAAAAAAGTTATCTATAAAAGCTTGCACACCTTCTGTTTTTGTTTGTAAATAACAGGCTCCTGCCCCGCATAAAATAGCAAATACCGCTCCAACTTTTAATATCATACGCATAAAGCTTTTCACCTCTTACATAACGCTTCCTTATTATTATCCTCAGTATAAAATTTACAAAAGGTAATCTCTATCGATTTTCCTTACACTTTTCTTACATCATTGTAAGGAAAGTTAACTATATAAATCGAAATTTTAAAAACGACATCAAACCATTCTTTTTCATTGGGCAAGAGCATCTGGCCGTGCATAGAAGCGGTAAGGGCCCTTTTCTGCCACATGCGAAGTTTAAACAAATGGAGAAAGCAAGTGCAGAATCCTTTTTTCTATATAGCAGCAATCTATATGTCGAAAAATCAAAATGGATTCATATGAAAACAACACAAAAAAGGCTATTTCGAATTCATTCGAAATAGCCTTTTTAGAAAGCTTACTTTTCACCTAATTTTAGTAACTAGAATACTCGGTGGCTTCGCTTTTATTTTTATCTAGCTGCGCCTCCTAGGCCTTTGCGTCTAAGAACCTTCCCCGCCAAAAAGTAAAGAGCACTTTTTGCAGGAAAGAACCTTAGCCATCAGGCCTAAACAGTCGGCCTCGCTTTTATTTCTGCACCCATCCAAGTAACATTTCGCGCACAAATTTACTTGCTGCGATTGGTGTTTGATCACTGTGATCGTATACAGGAGCTACTTCAACTAAGTCTGCTCCAACTACGTTTATATTTGAATTTGCAATTGCAACAATGGAATCTAATAGTTCTTTTGATGTAATACCGCCAGCTTCTAACGTTCCTGTACCAGGAGCATGAGCTGGGTCTAATACGTCAATGTCAATTGTGACATAGACTGGGCGTCCTGCAAGTGTTGGTAATACTTTCTTTAATGGTTCTAATACATCAAATTTGTATAAGTTCATACCAACTTCTTTTGCCCACTCGAATTCTTCTTTCATACCAGAACGAATCCCGAAAGAATATACGTTTTCTGGGCCAATTAAATCACACACTTTACGAATTGGTGTAGAGTGAGATAACGGCTCACCTTCATAAGATTCACGTAAATCTGTATGAGCATCCATATGGATGATCGCTAAATCTGGATATTTTTTGGCCATCGCCTTAAAAATTGGCCAAGACACTAAGTGCTCACCACCAAGACCTAGCGGAAACTTACCAGCATCTAATAGTTTTGTTACATATTCTTCGATCATATCTAAGCTACGCTGTGCATTACCGAAAGGAAGCGGAATATCACCCGCATCAAAATATTTAACTTCCTCTAGTTCACGATCTAGATATGGACTATATTCTTCTAATCCAATTGATACTTCACGAATACGTGCTGGGCCAAAACGAGAACCAGGACGATAGCTTACTGTCCAATCCATTGGCATCCCGTAAATAACTACTTCAGCATCTTCAAAACTTGGATGACTATTAATAAACACTTTACCTGAATAAGCTTCATCAAAACGCATATTCTTTTCCTCCTATCTGGAACTTAAGGTATCCCAACCTTTCATTTTGTCTCAAATTTGGAGCTATTTGCTCCTCTTTATCGATTTACCATACTCTTTCCCGCGAGAAGGAAACATGCCTTTTTGTGGGAAAGAACCTTAGTCGGCATGCCTGAACAAGCCGCTTCCGCTTTTCTTGTCTAGCTTCAGCGGCTAGAATCTCCGGTCGTTTCGCCCCCTCGGACGAGGTAAAAAGCACCTCTCTGTCGGGGGCTCCAACGTCCTGCGATTCTGAGCAAGCCGCTTCCGCTTTTCTTACTTAATTAAATCCCCAACGAACTTCGGCAATGCGAACGCTGCTTTGTGAAGTTCTTTTGTGTAATATTTCGTTTCGATTTCGTGGAAACGCTCTTCACTTACTTCTAATGGATCATGTTTTTTAGATCCGATTGTGAATGTCCAAAGTCCACTTGGGTATGTTGGAATGTTCGCTGTGTATAAGCGCGTAATTGGGAAGATTTCTTTTACGTCTTTAAACACAGTTGAAATTAACTCTGGTGTGAACCAAGGGTTGTCCGTTTGTGCTACGAAAATACCGTCTTCTTTTAACGCTCTTGAAATTCCAGCATAGAATCCTTTTGTAAATAAGTTTACAGCTGGGCCTACTGGCTCTGTAGAATCAACCATAATTACATCATACTCGTTTTCACTTTCAGCAATGTGCATAAAGCCATCGCCTACTTTTACATCTACGCGTGGGTTTTCTAATTCACCAGCAATTTCTGGTAAGTACTTTTTAGAGTACTCGATTACTTTTCCATCAATTTCAACAAGTGTCGCTTTTTTCACGCTTGGGTGTTTTAATACTTCACGAATAACACCACCATCACCACCGCCAACAACTAAAACGTTTTCAGGGTTTGGATGTGTAAATAATGGTACGTGCGCTACCATTTCGTGATATACGAACTCATCCTTTTGTGTTGTCATAACCATGCCATCTAAAATAAGCATGTTACCGAATTCTTCTGTTTCAACCATATCAAGCTTTTGAAATTCTGTTTGCTCCGTATGTAAAGTGCGGTTAATACGCGCTGTAATTCCAAAATGCTTTGTTTGTTTTTCTGTGAACCATAGTTCCATTGTGCGATCACGCCTTTCATTGCAATTTATAATGTGGACACCATTAATGTCCCCTAACAAAAATAAAACAAAACATATAAAAAGTATAGTTAAAAATATAAAAATACCGTAAATATATTTGAAGCAAATTGTTTTCGTTCGTATATTTAGTCAATTATGTATAAAACGGTAAGAAAACCCTTTCCTAGGAAAGGGTTTTGCTCTCATTTTTTACTGGTATATAAATCATCACACATCCAACTAGCGCTACAATTCCTCCGACTAAAAACGGACTTTGCGGTGAAATCACGTGGCCGAGAATTCCAGATAGAATGGGTGCAATCGCTCCGCCTAACCAACGAACAAAGTTGTATACCCCTGATGTGATAGATCTTTCATAAGGTGAAATGTCCATTACGTAACTTGTAAATAGCGCATTATTAAGACCAGACGCTAATCCTGATAAAACAATAAGTACAATTTGTAACCACATTACATGTACGAAGAATAATAAAACTAAAAAGCAAGCAAACACAAGTAAACTATAACGCAGTAACATTTTTGGCTCATAGTTCTCTTCTAATCGATGAGCAAGTTTAGCAGAACCATACGCTAATGCAAGGCCCCATCCGCAAAAGACGAATCCAAGCTGAATAGCAGATAAATGTAAAATAAGCGGTGAATACGCTAAAACTACAAAGAAAGCATAGTAGTATAACATCCCGGAAATAGCACCTTGTATGAAAGGTTTATACTTCACCAAATTAAGTAATTCTTTCAATCCAGCTGATTGGCGTTTCACTTTGCGCTCTGGTTCTTTTACAAAAAAGAAAACAAGAATAAATGCTAAAGCAATTAAAACACTTGTCGCAAAAAACGGATAACGCCAAGAATACCCACCTAATAAACCACCTAACAACGGACCTCCTGCCATACCTAAACCAATCGCGGCCTCATACAATCCAACTGCTTCATGCACTTCTTTGCTCAGCGCAATTAATAATGTCATCGCCGTTGCAAAGAACATTGCATTTCCTAAACCCCAGCCAGCACGAAAAATAGATAACTGTGCAATTGTTTGTGATAACCCACAAATACATGCAAACACTGTTACAATCGCAAGACCGATTGTCATCATACGCTTATCACCAAACCGTGCCGCAAGAAGCCCAGCTGGCAGCATCATGATGGCCATCGTTAAAATATAAGCTGTAAATAACATTTCTACTTGCCAATGCGTTGCTCCAATTTTCTCTGCGATGATTGGCAAAATAGGATCGACTACTCCAATGCCCGAAAAAGCAAGAAACGTAGCGACTACCGTAATGAGTCTTCCCATCCGTTGTTTACTCTCCATATAAATCATTCTCCTCTTTCTAAAAACTTCGTTGCTCTTTCCAAGCTATCTTCTAATTCTTCTTTCACACGCTTCATTTGTAACATTTTCTTGTCTAGCGTCTCAATTTGATTGGTCAGCATATTGGCTATTTCTTGAATGACTTCTCGGTCTCGCGGGTTATCGCTATTTCTTCTTTGCTCCATACGTTCTTTAAGGGATAAGAAATACTGCATTTCTTGAAGCGTAATCCCTAATACTTCTTTCGCTTCTACAATTTTTTTAATTCTCTCCACATCTTCGTCTGTATATAGGCGAATATTTCCTTCGCTGCGTTCTGGTGGATGAATTAAACCAATTTCCTCATAATAACGAAGAGTCCGTTTTGTTAAACCAGTTTGTTTTGTAACTTCCTCAATTTTATACACGTCCATTCCCCCTTAACATCATTACATTTTACGTTAACGTTAACCCTTATGCAACTATTACACCTTTTTAAAATTTCCCCACAAAGGTTGCCTTTTAAATTGCACAGTTTGATAATTGAATTAAAACAAACGAGAAGGAGAGCCTATTACATATGAAACAACCACTTATTTTTGCGCATCGCGGTGTGAGAAGTACACACCCTGAGAATACAATGATTGCTTTTCAAGAAGCAGAGCGCGTTGGTGCGCACGGTATTGAGCTTGATATACACGTATCAAAAGATGGTGAACTTGTTGTGATTCACGATGAAACTGTGGACCGAACAACAAATGGAGCAGGACTTGTCTGTGAACAAACCACCGTGCAATTACAAGCACTCGATGCTGGTAGTTATAAGGATTCTTCTTTTCATGAAGCGAAAATTCCAACACTCCGTGAAGTGCTTATTTGGCTTTCTACAACAACGCTAGAATTAAATATTGAATTAAAAACAGACGTTATTCGTTATCCTGGTATAGAAGAAAAAGCTGTAGCTCTTGTTCGCGAATTTCATCTTTCTAATCGAATTGTATTTTCTTCGTTTAACCATGAATCAGTTGCGCTGCTCACAACTTTAGCACCAGAGATTCCCCGTGCCATTTTATACGATGAACCGCTCGCAGATCCGATTGCTGAAGCAAAGAAAAGACAGGCTACTGGCCTTCACCCAAACTTTGAATTACTCACAAAAGAGTTTGTACAAACAGCTCAGCAACAAGGATTCATATTCCGTCCATATACAATTAATGAATACGAAGACTTACGAAAGATGATAGATTACGGCGTTGATGTCATCATTACGGACTGGCCAACACGTGCCTTTGAGCTTCTTTCTTACTAAGAAGCTCTTTCTTTTTCTTATCTAAGAGTAACTGACGCATTTTGAACATCGTCGATGAACAGAGTAAAATACTAATGAGTTGCCTATATAAATGGCATTCTAAGCATTCTTTCTTAATTTCTTTGCACCTGTCAATTTTAAAAAAGATTCCCATGTTTTGAAAAAAGTTATACCGTTTATAAAAAAGTCGAACCTAAATGTTATTACTTCAGTTTTCCTTCTTCCACAAACGGTTAGTTCAATAGCTTTATTTGGGCATTGCGTTCAAATTAAGATAGTATTGATTTGAACGGCGTTGGAATTAGTAGTATAAAAAATAGGGGATGCAAAGCAGTGAATGAATTTTATAATGCGTTAACATATATAAATAAAATGTTTTATGAACCCAATCACTTAACCATAAAAGCTGTCCGAGAAGAAGCTCAAAATTCAGATTATGGAGCTGGTATATTTCAGCTAAATTCAAAAACGATTAGATTTAGAGTTGCAAAAATAACACCTACCAAGATAGGACAGTTTGTTGCCTTTTGGGAAAAAGATGGGGATAATAAAAACCAAGCCTTTTCATATGAAAAAGCTACTGATTTATTGGTTATCAATACTTTTACTAGAAATAATAATTTTGGACAATTCGTTTTTCCAAAAGAAGTACTTGTAAAACAAAATATCCTTAAAACAGCCACTACAAAAGGAAAAATGGCAATTAGAGTTTACCCTAGTTGGGAAAATCCCACTAGCAAACAAGCTATCGAAACACAGAAATGGCAATTAGAATATTTTGTTGGGATGAACAATACAAATAGTTTACCAATACAAGAACTATTAAAGCTATACTCTAACTAAAATTAGATAGCCCTAAATGTGGTTTTAAAATAGGGTTCGATAATTTAAAACAAAACATTCCATTTCCATAAACAGGTGCGTTAGTGGAATAAGGAGTATTAAAATAATCAAACTTTTTTATAAAAATTTCATACTTAGTTAAAAAGAGAAACTCCATTTTGGTCAATCTTTTTTCAAAATGAAGTTTTTATATTTGCTTTTAAATAAGGGTTAAAATACATTTTTTAATCAAACTTTATTGCAACGTTACGTTGCACAATGATACGGATATCATTAACAATTTGATACGATAAAGGATGGGAATAGATTGGATAATCATAGCCAAACACCAGCGTATATATATACGTATGCATTTCGCGAAGAGGAACGTTCTTTATGTTATATGGAGATGCGCTCACTCTTTGGAACGGAATCGCACTCTAATATATTAAAAAGCACAATCAAAATCGATCCGAGCCGAAGCCCGTTTATTAAAGAACGGATTGACGTAATGTATGAAGGAGATGAACTGCCAGATATTTTGAAGCAGGTCGAACAGATTGATTTGTCTGGATCCACGTTCAAAGTCATCTTCGTTAAAATTAATGATCTTGATAAATCGAAAAAAATAGAATACGGAGAACGCCGCCTCATTGAGCGAGATATCGGCATGCATATTGAAGGTGAAGCCGATGTGCATCATCCAGAGCGTGTATTTGGCATTGTAATCATTGGCGGACGTTGGTACTTCGGAACATATAAGGAAAGCGAGGCTGTTTGGTTCCATCACGTGAAAAAACCACGCAGCTATTCTACGTCACTAAGCACACGTGTAGCGAGAGCTGTTGCGAATATCGCTGTGCCAAATCCTGATGGAGTCAAGGCAATCGATCCATGCTGTGGTATTGGAACGGTAGTGGTAGAAGCACTCTCTATGGGCATTGACATCGTTGGCCGTGATATTAACCCGCTTGTCGTAATCGGATCAAGAGAAAACATCGCGCATTTTGGTTTTGAAGGAGACGTAACGGTAGGACCTATCAAAGACATTCAGACAAACTACGATGTAGCAATTATCGATATGCCGTACAATCTATTTACGTGCGCAACACCAGAAGATCAATTCTCGATTTTAAAACATGCGCGCCGTATTGCAAAAAAAGTAGTAGTTGTAACAAGTGAAACAATGGATCACATGATCGAAGAAATTGGATTTGAAATTACAGACCGCTGCGTAACAAGAAAAGGAACCTTTTCTCGGCAAATTCTTGTTTGTGAATAGAAAAGTAAGGGAAGACCAATGATTTTACAGTAACAAAAACGATCAGTTTAGATACAGTGGCAATTTGTACAGAATTATCGTTTGGGGGTATTCCTAAATTCTTAGCTTGGTGAGCATGTGGCGAAATCCCTATAAATAAAAATGAAAAAATCGACGCAAGAACATTTGACCAGACATAGGATCGATCATGCACTTGCAAGTTTAAAATAAAAAGAGAAAACAAGTAGCGGGCATGTTTTGTTCTGCATAGCAGCGACTTATATTTCAAAAAATCAAAATGGATTTATATAGTTTAAAAACAACCAAAAACCTCAATACTAGTAAAAGTATGCTATGAGGGGTGACAAAAGAAATGGAACTTACTGCAAATGAAAAACATGCGAAATATATGCGCTTTTTCCTTACTGCACTACTATCAGGTGTCCTTTTCTTTGTTTTCACTATTTTCATTTTGTTACTCGTTGCGAAAATTTTAGGACCACCACCTGTTGCAGTTCCACAAACAACTATCTTTTATGCAAATGACGACTCAGTTATGGGGCAAAGTCACGGGGCGCAGAAACGTTATAACGTATCACTCGATCATATTTCACCTTACGTAAGAGAGGCAACACTTTCTATTGAAGATCAGCGCTTTTATAAACATCATGGCTTTGATTTAAAGCGCATAGGCGGGGCAGTGATTGCCGACATTAAAGCGATGGAAAAAGTACAGGGCGCAAGTACAATTACGCAGCAATATGCGCGTAATTTATATTTGGATCACGATAAAACATGGAAGCGAAAGCTGCTAGAAGCAATGTACACCGTTCGCCTAGAAGTGAATTACAATAAAAACGATATTTTACAAGGGTATTTAAACACGATTTATTACGGGCACGGCGCCTATGGAATCGAGGCAGCGGCACGTCTTTACTTTAATAAAAACGCGAAAGATTTAAACTTAGCAGAAGCAAGTATGCTTGCAGGTATTCCAAAAGGACCAAGTTTGTATTCCCCCTATTTGCATAAAAGCAGGGCAAAAGAAAGACAAACTATCATTTTAAATGAAATGGTAGAGCAAGGATATATCACAAAGAAAGAGGCAGCAGTGGCAAAACAAGAACTACTCAGCTTCGCTCCGCTTGAAAAAGAAGAAGTTGCAGAAGTTGCACCTTATTTTCAAGATGCCGTGCAAACCTCTCTCATCAATGATGCTGGTCTCGATGAGCAAACGGTAGCACGCGGCGGCCTGCGCGTATACACAACGCTAGATCCAAAGTTACAACAAATTGCCGAACGTACAGTAAACGAAACCATTCCAAGTACAACAGAGATAGAAACGGCTATTGTATCGATGAATCCAAAAACGGGCGAAGTCATGTCCCTTGTCGGTGGACGTGATTATAAAAAAAGCCAATTCAACCGAGCGACACAAGCATATAGGCAACCAGGTTCGACATTTAAACCCTTTTTATATTACGCCGCTCTTGAGCAAGGCTTTACACCAGCAACCCGCTTAAAAAGTGAATATACCGTGTTCACTTTAGGTGACGGTGTTTCAAAATATAATCCGACTAATTATAAAAACTATTACGCCGATGACTTCATTACAATGATGCAAGCACTAGCCGTTTCCGACAATGTATATGCTGTAAAAACGCATCTTTTCTTAGGGGAAGAATCACTCGTAAAAACAGCGAAGCAATTTGGAATTACAAGTTCATTAAAAGATGTCCCATCGCTTGCTCTTGGAACATCCCCTGTAAAGCCTCTTGAAATGGTAAACGCTTATGGCATGCTTGCTAACGGCGGTAAACAAGTAAAGCCAACATTTATTCGGCGCGTGGTCGATCATGACGGCAACATTTTGTATGATGCTCATTTAGAAAATAAACAAATTCTTGATGAGAACAATGCCTTTGTAATGGAAGAAATGATGACGGGCATGTTTAATAAAAAGCTAAGTAGCTACACCTCCGTTACTGGGCAAAATCTGGTTCCAAAATTATCACGCACGTACGCTGGAAAATCCGGTTCGACCGAGACAGATAGCTGGATGATCGGCTTTACACCAGAGCTCGTAACAGGCGTTTGGGTCGGCTACGATAAACAAAAGACAATCTCTAATCCAGCTGAGCAAGTCTATGCAAAAAATATGTGGGCTACGATTATGGAGCAAGGATTAGAAAAAAAACCAAAACAAGACTTTAAAAAACCAGCCAATGTAGTCGCGTTAACCATTAACCCCCAAAACGGGAAAATCGCCACGAAAGGGTGCCCCGTTTCTGTCAAAATGTATTTTGTAAAAGGGACCGAACCAACTGAGTACTGCATGGATCATATTGATGAGAAAGATGAATTCGAGGCAGTGCTAAAAGAAAAGAACAAGAATAAACAAGGCTGGTGGAAGAAGTATTTTCCGTGGTAACGAAAATTGAATGAATAAGGGCGCGTATCCTACCACTCCCTTATTCATCCTCATCATTTACAATCGCTAATACTTGATGGTCTTCCCATTTTCCATTTATCTTTACATTTTTCCTTGCAATTCCCTCTTTATGAAACCCTGATTTCTCTAAAACTTTTATGGACCCAATATTATGCGGCATAACGCCCGCTTCAATCCGATGGAGTTTTAGTTCATCAAACGCGTAAGACACAACTAGCTTAACAGCTTCCGTCATATATCCTTTCCCATTATGGTGTTTGTCTAAGGTATATCCAATGAAACAGCCTTGCAAAGGACCTCTTAGTACTTCAGACAATGTAACAGACCCAATTAATTCTTCTGTTTCATTTAGATAAATGCCAAATGAATACTGCTCATCAAGCTCTTGCTTTTCATTCCCTTTTCTAATACGCTCCTTCTGACCCTCTAGCGTATAAAAATTATCTTCTCGTAATGCTGTATACAGTTGAAAAAAATCTCGATTTTTCGACTCCAAATGCATCATAGCTTCTGCATCACATTCTTCTAAACTTTTTATAAAAATAGACTCCCCGCGCATTCTCATATTTCCCCCTTCTAACCTCTTGATCTTCCATTTACATACATATTTCTGACAAATATCAGCATTTTCCTGCAACATTCAATGGAAAACATGTTTTCAAACAAACAAAACCCCTTTCAACAAGAAAGGGGTTCCTATCATTCTCCTAACAATTCACTACGTAATTTCTCACTAGAGGAATTCCATAGCTCCTCATTATGCTCTTTCAAGAATGTTCCGAGCACTTTTTTAGAAGGTTCATCCATATGATCAACCATAATGTGACGCTTTAATGATTTATCCATTTTATTTACATGTTCAGGAAGTGATTTATAGCCGCGGCGAATTTCACGGTCTACTGTCATTTCACATGCAGTTACACCTGCATAATATGCGCCTTTTGTTGTGCGCTCAATTGTTACCCAAACGAGCCAGTATGGTTTTGCATTTGGTACTTCTTCTTTATTGATTAAAAATTTAATTCCTTTTTCAACAGCACTGCGGGCATGCATAGCTCCAACGTCCACAACTGCCGTTCCTTCCGTTACATCAATAATAACAGGAGAAATATTTTCAAGACTTAATGCGCCGACCCCAAAGCCGCCGTGTCCATCTGTAGAGTCATTTTTAATAATATTAAAACCGATTTGTTTCTTTTTCTCTGTCATAAGAAAACCGCCCCTTCTAATACAATCCAAATAATGGTCCAATTATATTATGCAACATACTTAAAACATTCGGAATGACAACTTGAAATATTGGTTGAATCGTATAGCGATCTAACGGTGTAATAACAAGAATTAATAAAAGAATCGCACCGTATTTCTCATATTGCGTCATTTTTGCGCGTATATTGCTTGGCGCTAAATCTTCCAAAACGCGATAACCGTCTAGCGGCGGAATTGGTAGTAAATTAAAAACAAATAGAACAATATTAATCCCGATAAAAATTTGAAAGAATTGAAATAGTGTCTCCCCTACTGCTACTGGGACGGCCTCAATCACTCCAAATTTCAGCAAACCATACCAAGCGGCAAGTCCAAAAGCCCCTAATAATAAATTACTAATCGGTCCCGCAATCGAAACGCAAATCCCTGCAAGGCGTGGGCGCTTAAAGTTATATGGGTTTACTGGTACAGGGCGAGCCCATCCAAAACCAATAAACAAGAATGCGATCGCACCAATCGGATCGATATGAGAAAGGGGCGATATCGTTAAACGCCCTTGGTTTTTCGCCGTTAAATCTCCAAACTTATAAGCAACATATGCATGTGCAAACTCATGTACAGAGAGCGCCATTGCAACTGCAAGAGCTAACAACGGTAACTCATGCAATGGGTATCTAAAGAAATTATCCATACTTCATCTCCTTCTTAATTACGCAAACAAAAAATCTTTCATTTTCTGATTGCTCTTTTCAAGAATCCGTTATAATAGTACTGTAATCTACATAAAAGGAGCGATACATATGCCATACGTAACAGTGAAAATGTTAGAAGGCCGCACAGAAGAGCAAAAGAAAGCCCTTGCTGAAAAAGTAACAGCTGCAGTAAGTGAAACTACTGGTGCTCCAGAAGAAAAAATCGTTGTATTCATTGAAGAAATGTCTAAAAATCATTACGCACTTGGTGGTAAACGCTTAAGCGACCAAGAGTAATCATTGCTATAAGGGAAGCAGCACAGCTGCTTCTCTTACTCTTTTCCTTCTAATAAACGAATAATTTTTTCTTTTACTTTTCCTTTTCGTCCATCTTCATACAGTAAATCATGCGGATAGAATAGCTTCTGATCTGTTCTCTTTTTACCTGTAATTGCCTCTACAATGTCCGACTCACGAGACAATTCACGCAACTCTCCATTTGGCATAAGCAGTAAAATTGGCAAACGTTCTTCCTCTTCACCTGCACGGTAAAAGTCATACGGCAAATCCGACGTAGAATCTACTACTAAATAATATTCTGGATCAAGCCCAATCTTCTTAAATAAACTATTTAATTCTACCCAATTGTTTAATCCATGCTTTTCCGTAAAATCAACGCATTTGAACAAGTTACGGTTCATAAAACGGCGGCATAAATCGCTTAAAATAACATCCTCTTCTTCTTGCCATACTTGGAAGTAATAATACATGACATTCTCGTCTAACTTTAAATAATCCTCTATCGTTACTTCTCCTTCAAATAAAGAATAGAAATGAACGGGATGATATTTAAATGGATAGTACTGTTCATGCAACGCTTTTGCGCGGTGCAAAATTTTCGTTAAAATCACTTCAGCACTGCGCGTCACTGGATGAAAATACACTTGCCAATACATTTGATAACGGCTCATAATATAATGCTCAACAGCATGCATCCCGCTATATTTAATCACAACTTGATTATTAAATGGACGCATTACCCGTAATATTCGTTCCATATCAAAGTTTCCATATTTCACACCTGTGAAATACGCATCTCGTAATAAATAGTCCATACGATCTGCGTCAATTTGGCTAGAAATCATACTAATTGCTAATTTGTTAGTAGAAGTTTTCGCAATGACATCTGCTACTTTTTGCGGAAATTCACGATCAACGCGGCTTAACACCTCGTAAATTTCTGTGTCACCGACAATAATTGCTTGTGTAAATTTTTCATGGTTCAATTCAAAAACTTTTTCAAATGAATGAGAAAAAGGACCGTGCCCTACATCGTGAAGAAGTGCTGCGCATAAGCACAACAAACGATCTTCGGCATTCCAATCCGGTCTTCCATCAAACACATCATCAATCATGCGGCGAATAATTTCATAGACACCTAGTGAATGAGTAAAGCGACTATGCTCCGCACCGTGAAATGTAAAAAATGTCGTCCCTAGCTGCTTAATGCGACGCAGACGTTGAAACTCTTTCGTGCCGATTAAATCCCAAATTACGCGATCGCGCACATGCACATATTTATGCACTGGGTCTTTAAACACTTTCGTTTCATTTAATTTATCGCTTACATATGCCATTAAAATTCACCGCCCTCCATTATACGTACTTACTCCTATTATAAACGAAAGGCGAAACAGAAAGAAATGAAAGACTGTATATTACTGTATAAAAAGAAAACCACCATCAAAAAACGAAGGTGATTTTCTCTATTATTATTATTTCCCTAAAATAAACGTAGATAGTTCGTCTAATAACATCTCTTTACCAAGTGGGAAGTATCCTTTATTTAAATCTTCATTTTTAATCATATACACGCGGTTGTTTTTTACAGCGTTCATATTCTTCCAGATGGTTTCTTGTTGAAATTCTTTTAGACGCTGGTTACCGTCACCTGTCGTGAATACAAATAAGAAGTCTGGATTGTAATCAATTAATGCTTCTTTTTGTAATTGTACTAATGGCTTATCTGCTGGTGTACCATTAACTGCTGGTAATTTTAAATCTTTAAATAGAACACTACCGTATCCATAATCACCGTACACACGGAATGCATTCGGATATGCAGCCATTACCATGAATTTTGCATCGCCAGTTTTGGCAACGATTTGGTCATGTAACTTGTTTGCCTTTTCATCGTATTTCTTTAACCATGCAGCTGTTTCTTGTTCTTTATCAAAAATTTTACCTACTTCTTCAAACTTCGGACGCCATTGATCTAATGGAGTACTTAACATGACTGTCGGTGCAATTTTAGATAACTGATCATAAATTTTTTCTTGACGATTGTTTACTAAAATTAAATCCGGTTTTGCAGCAGCTACTGCCTCGATGTTAATTTTATCTCCCCAAGTGGAACCAACCGGTTGTATGCCTTTTAATTTATCTGCAATATGTGAATCAATTTTTTCTTGCGTTGTATTTGCCGTAATAACTGGCTTCATTCCTAAAATTAACAACTCTTCTGTTGATCCACTTAAGTCCGCAATTTTCTTTGGATTTGCAGGAATTTTAATTTCCCCTTTTGCATGTTTGACAACACGCTCTTCACTTTTTGCGTCTGCTTTCTTTTCTTCTTTCTTATCAGAAGAACACGCAGCAAACAATACAGAAGTAATCGCTAATACGAAAACTAGTAGAGTAACTTTGAATTTCTTCATATTTTCTTCTCCTTATCTTATTATAGTGAAAGTGCTACAAGAGCTCTTTAGACAAAACTATATATACAAGTAAAAAAATCAACATAAAACCCTCTTTCTTTTTAGGAGGACGAGAGCATCTGGCCGTGCATAGAAACGGTCAGGACCTTTTCCGCCCACATGCAATATTTAAAACAAAAAGAGACAGCTAGTGGCAGTCATGTTATATTCTGCATAGCATCGACCTATACGTTGAAAAATTCAGATGTATATATAACTATTTATACAAATTCAAGGAAGTCGCACCTTTACCCGTTCTAACGGATAGTAAACCTTAGGCTTTATCGTCAGTAATTTACTGCCCGTTAGAACGAACTTAAACCAGCTTATGCACTTGTCATTAAGTCATAAGTAAGACAAATTGGTTTGCCACCAACAGGACACGGAACCATTTGCGCTTCGATTTCAAACACTTCGCGAAGCGTTTCAGATGTCATGACTTCATCTGGCGTTCCTTGCTTCATTAAATTCCCATCTTTTAACGCAATCATATGATCAGAAAAACGAGAAGCGTGATTTAGATCATGAATAACCATCACAATTGTTCTTCCTTCTTCTTCATTTAACTTTTTTAATAAGTTCAGCACTTCAAGTTGATGTGCCATATCAAGGTATGTTGTTGGCTCATCTAGTACAAGCAAGTCCGTTCCTTGTGCTAGTGCCATCGCGATCCAAACACGTTGACGTTGCCCGCCTGACAGCGCCTCCGCTGGACGATTAGCAAATTCCTTCATACCAGTCACATCAAGCGCCCAGCGAATGTAGCGATAGTCTTCTTCTGATAACGTGCCGAACCCTTTTTGATGTGGGAAACGCCCATATGAAACAAGTTCAAATACAGTAAGACCTGTTGGCACTTCTGCTGTTTGCGGCAAAATTGCCATCTTTTTCGCAATTTCCTTCGTCGGCTGTTTCTCAATTGCTTTTCCGTCCAAATAAACAGTACCTCGTTTTGCTTTTAAAATACGCGATGCTGTTTTCAGAAGCGTAGATTTCCCGCATCCATTTGGGCCAATGATGGTCGTAATTTTCCCTTCCGGTATTTCAACAGATAACCCATCAATAATTAAATTTTCACTATATCCAACAGATATCGACTCAACTGATAAAGATGGCATACAGACCCGTCTCCCCTATCTTATTTTTATCCCGCATTAACGGGCAGTAATACTCCCACCTCAAAATTCAGCAAAAACATTGTCTAGCTCTAGCGGCTAGAATCTCCGGTCGTTTCACCCCCTCGGACGAGGCAAAAAGCGCCTCTTTGTCGGGTGCTCCAACGTCCTGCGATTCTGAGCGAGCCGCTTCCGCTTTTCTTAAGAAGTTAAGTGGGAGATAAACTGCCCGTAAAAGCCCGATTGGTTCAACTAATAATCAGTGGGGGATGGAGCCCCCCCGCTGATTAAAGTTTCACTTTATAAGTAAATAAATGAAATACGGCGCGCCAATTACTGAAATAACAAGACCGACCGGTATTTCCGATGTTGTAAGTAAGCTGCGCGAAAGAAGATCAGAAAACAATAGCAATAATGTTCCAATTAGCGCAGCGGTTGGCAACATTATTTGATATTTTCCGCCTACTAAACGGCGGGCAAGATGTGGTGCCATTAATCCAATAAAACTAATCCCTCCTGCCACTGCAACAGATGCACCTGCTAAACAAACAGCGATAAATAATAGCTTACGGCGTTCTTTCTCAACGTTCAGACCGAGACCCATTGCCGCCGCATCTCCTAAATTCATTACATTTAAAACGTGCGCTTTCATAAAGGCAATTGGTAAGAAAATAAGCATCCATGGCAGCACACTTAGCACGAACTTCCAATCTGTCCCCCATAAGCTTCCGGATAACCAAATCGTAGCAAAACGGAAATCATTCGCTGTCATTTTCATTGAGAGCACTAAGCTTACAGCACTGAACCCAGCTGCCACTGCAATCCCAACGAGAACTAACCGAACCGGCGAAACACCGTCTTTCCAAGCAAGTGCATAGATGATGATCGCTGCTACTATTGCACCAACTAAAGCAAAAAACGGTAGAATGAATACAGATAAAAACGAAGTCATTGTTACTTTTCCAAAAAAGAAATAAACAAAGATAACAACTGACAATCCCGCTCCGGCATTAATGCCAATAATTCCTGGGTCGGCAAGTGGATTTCGTGATAATCCTTGCATAATTGCACCGGATACCGCTAAAGCTGATCCGACTAAAAGAGCAACAATCATTCGCGGCATCCGAAAATCAAATAAAATCGTTGTTTGATCTTCTGCACCAAGCCCAACAAGCGTTTTCAACACCTCAACTGGTGAAACTTTAAACGTACCTGTACATAAGCTCACTAAAAATACGATGCAAATTAACAGAACAATACTAGATAAAACTGCGATGTTTTTTCTCGTTAACATTCCTTGTCTCACATTTTCCCTCTCCCTTCTTTACGTGCTAAGTAGAGGAAGAATGGTACACCAACCATTGCTGTTACAGCGCCAATTGGCGTTTCAAACGGCGGATTAATGATACGTGAGATTATATCAGCACACTCAATAAGTAATCCCCCTAAAACTGCAGAGCATGGGATTACCCAGCGATAATCTGACCCCACAAGAAAACGTGTTAAATGCGGAATAACAAGACCAACAAATCCAACAGACCCAGCTATGGAAACAGCACTACCTGTTAGCACAAGTACAAGAATTGTTCCAATAAATTTAATGAGCTTCGTATTTTGTCCAAGACCAATGGCAATTTCTTCACCAAAACTTAAAATCGTAATGTACCTCGCTAGTATAATCGCAATAATAAGACAAACAAGACCCACTGGCAGTAACATATCTAAACTCAGCCATTTCACACCAGCAACGCCGCCTGCATGCCACATACTAACTTCTTGCGCTAGATTAAAATATAAGGCAATCCCAGATGAAATTGCGCCTAGTAAGGCACTAATTGCTGCACCAGATAACGCTAACTTAATTGGTGTTAATCCGCCCGGAGACGCTGCTCCAATTCCGTATACAATACTTGCACCAAATGCTGCACCGATAAAAGAAGCAATTACAAACATTACATATGGTGAGTTTGGAAAGAATGCAAACATGATTGCGATGCCAAATACCGCTCCATCTGTAATCCCCATAAGTGATGGAGATGCAAGTGGGTTTCGCGTCATCCCTTGCATAATTGCACCAGATACTGCTAAAAACGCCCCTACAACTACTCCTCCAATTGCCCTTGGAAGACGCAATTCTTGAATCACACTATGATATGTAGTGGATGCATCAAACTGAAATACAGCTTGCCATACCGTTTTTAAACTAATATTAGCAGCACCAAATGAAATAGAAACCGCCATACTTAAAGCTAGTAAAGCGGTTCCAACGATTAAAATCATCACGGCGATAAGTGGACGGCTTTTTATCTCTTTTCTGTCTACTGATTCTTCTTCGTAAACCTTTCTCATACTCACTTCCATCTACAACATCCTAACTTTCAATATGTATAACAAGAAAATGAAATTCATTCTCATTAAGGGGCAAAAAAAGAAAATCAAGAATACAACTTGATTTTTGATAACGATTCTCAATATCGATCTCTTTTATTCTACAAACATAAACTGAAATTTGTCAACCACTAATTTTGCTATATAAAACTTTGTTGCATTTCACAAAACAAAAAAGATACAGCATCGTATCTTTTTACTTGTTTAACTTTGCTTCAATTTTTTGAATTAGTTCATCTTCATTTGGCGCTGCAACTGGACGATTATTTACAAATGCAAATGATTTTTTACGACCAGGACCGCAATATGATTGACAACCAATTTGAATATCTGCACATTCATCTATTTTCTTTAAACGCGGTACTAACGTCTTAATATTCGTTGCCTGACAATCATCACACACACGAAATTCGTTTCCCATTGTATATAACACTTCCTCTATTTGAAACTTTTCTCAAGTACATATAACAATAAACACTAAATGGTATTTTACCCTTCTTTTCGATGTGATGCAAGTTTTCTTCCTGTAAGAAACAAATGGCATATAAACATATTTTCACTCAAAATCTACCATAATTTTGGCAGCTTTGTATAAAAGCAATGCATTTTGTCCATTCTAAAAATAAGATATTGATAAAAAGAAAGGGAGATGAATCTATGAAAGTAAGACAAGATGCTTGGACTGAAGAAGATGACTTACTTCTTGCCGAAACCGTTTTACGTCACGTTCGCGAAGGAAGTACACAATTAAATGCCTTTGAAGAAGTTGGTGATAAATTAAATCGCACCTCAGCAGCTTGCGGTTTCCGCTGGAATGCTGTTGTACGCTATAGTTACGATCAAGCATTACAACTTGCGAAAAAACATCGCAAAGATAAAATGCGTGCAAATGGGGGCGAACAAACAAAAAAGCGCCTTTTATATACACCGCCAATTTCATCTAATGCATCAGTTGACGAAAATATTAGTATCGAGATTGAGCAGCCTGTTCAACCCATTCAGACCACGCAAGCAATACCAACAAATTCTTCCATTACGATGCATGACGTTATCCATTTTCTACAATCTCTCGGAGCTTCCAATGTAAAAGTATCCGCACTCGAAAGAGAGAATGAGAGATTGAAACAAGACATCGCTGAGTATATGCGAAGAAATGATGAACTAGAAAAGAAGGTAGGAAAATTAGAACAGCAATCAACAACCGTTCAAGAAGATTACGAGACGCTCATGAAAATTATGAACCGTGCACGTAAATTGGCACTAATGGACGACGAAGAGCGTACACAAACATCATTTCGTATGGATCGAAATGGAAATTTAGAAAAGATTGCAGAATAAAAAGGATGCTGTCGTAGCATCCTTTTTATTCTAATTTTTCAACCTATAAATCACCGCTAACCCAAACAAAAAGTGCCCCCACTCGTTTTCTCCCTTTGTTTTAATCCTAGCACGTGGCTGAAAATGGCTCTGACCGCTCCTATGCATAGCCAGTTCCTCTCGCCCTCCCAAAATAAAATGGCTGTTTGTCCGTTTTTATAAAATCACTCTTTTTTGCTATAATAAATATTGTCATTTTATAGATAAGGGGTTATTTACATGAGCGATTCTCGTTCGATTTTATCTCAGCCAGAGTGGCGCATTGTTGATCAATCAAGCTTAGGTCCACAATTTCATGCGCTGCAGTCTTTCGCAATGGATGATACGTTATGTACAACCGTTGGCAACGGTACATCTGCTGCAACAATGCGCTCTTGGGTTCATCACAATACAATTGTTCTTGGTATTCAAGATTCTCGTCTTCCTCATTTACAGGAAGGGATTTCTTTTTTAAAACAGAAGAATTTCAATGTTATTGTTCGTAATTCAGGTGGTCTTGCAGTCGTACTTGATGAAGGGGTTTTAAATGTATCACTTCTATTCCAGGAAACAGATAAAGGCATCGATATCGATCTTGGCTACGATACAATGTGGCATTTAATTAAAGAAATGTTGACAGATTACCCTGTTAATATTGAGGCAAAAGAAATCGTTGGTTCTTACTGTCCTGGCAGCTATGACTTAAGTATTAACGATAAAAAATTTGCTGGTATTTCACAGCGCCGTATTCGCGGTGGTGTTGCAGTACAAATTTACTTATGTGCTTCCGAAAGTGGCTCTGCACGTGCAGCACTTGTTCGTGATTTTTACAACTTAGCCATTCAAGGTGAGGAAACTAGATTTACGTATCCTGAAATTGTACCAAGTACAATGGCTTCACTATCTGAACTACTTGGTGAAGAAATTACTGTACAAGATTTAATGATGCGCCTTTTACAAACATTACAGCGTTTTACGCCGCAATTAACGCCGTCACAGCTAACAGTAGATGAAGTACCGCTATATGAGCATCACTTACAACGCATAATTGACCGCAATAATAAAGCACTTGTATTAGAAAAATAAAAAATCCCCGCAAATGATGCGGGGATTTTTTTCATAATTATAGCGCTTGTGCTGCTGTAATTAAAGCAAGCTTGTACACTTCTTCTTCGTTACAACCGCGAGATAAATCATTTACTGGCATGTTCAAGCCTTGTAAGATTGGTCCCACTGCTTCGAAGTTACCTAAGCGTTGTGCAATTTTGTAGCCGATATTACCAGCTTCTAAGCTTGGGAATACGAATACGTTAGCGTCACCTTTAATAACAGAACCTGGTGCTTTCTTTTCTGCTACAGATGGTACAAATGCAGCATCAAATTGGAACTCACCGTCTAATGTTAATTCAGGTGCCATTTCTTTCGCGATGCGAGTTGCTTCTACAACTTTCTCTGTTTCTGGAGATTTCGCAGAACCTTTTGTAGAGAAGCTTAACATTGCAACGCGTGGGTCAATACCGAATAATTCAGCAGTTTTTGCACTTTCAATACCAATTTCAGCTAAATCTTGGCTGTTTGGTGCAATGTTGATTGCGCAGTCAGCGAATACGTACTTCTCATCGCCGCGTACCATGATAAATACGCCAGAAGTTTTTGTAACGCCTGGTTTTGTTTTAATGATTTGAAGTGCTGGACGAACTGTATCAGCTGTAGAATGAGCTGCACCGCTTACTAAGCCTTGTGCTTTCCCCATGTATACAAGCATAGTACCGAAATAGTTTTCGTCTTTTAAGATTTCACGAGCCGATTCCTCTGTCGCTTTACCTTTACGGCGTTCAACGAAAGATGCTACCATTGCATCCATTTCTTCGTATGTAGCTGGGTCATAAATATCAACACCTGCTAATGTTAAATTCATGCTAGCAGCTTTCGCGCTAATTTCTTCCTTATTACCAACTAAGATTGGTTTTACTAATTCTTCTTTTGCTAAACGCTCTGCAGCGCCTAAAATTCTTTCATCAGTACCTTCAGGAAGTACGATAGAAATGCCTTTACCTTGAACTTTTTCTTTTACTGTTATAAATAAATCGCTCACTAATAACCCTCCTACGAATTGAAATCCATATTTAAGAATACCGCTTTTTACCTCTATTTTAAACGTATTGCTTCTAAAAAATTGATAAAATAAAAATGATTATATTTTCCCAAAATTCCGCCATAAAATGTGACAATTTTGTGCGCCTAAGACTAAGATACATGCTTTTTCATCTATATATGATATAGTTAACGTGTAAAACTTGACTATTCGAGGTGAATCTAATGAGTGAAGCAGCAAAAACGTTAGATGGTTGGTATTGTTTACACGATTTCCGTTCTATGGACTGGGCAGCATGGAAAACATTGTCCAGTGATGAACGTCAGCAAGCAATGTTTGAATTTTTAAACATCGTTAAAAAATGGAATAAAACAGAAACTGCAAAACAAGGTAGCCATGCCCTATATACAATTGTTGGACAAAAGGCTGATATTATGTTCATGATTTTACGTCCAACAATGGAAGAATTAAATGAAATTGAAGCCGAATTCAATAAAACAACATTAGCAGAGTATATGCTTCCTGCATACTCTTACGTATCTGTTGTGGAGCTAAGTAACTATCTTCCTGCTGAAGAAGATCCATATCAAAATCCACAAATTCTTGCGCGTCTATACCCAACATTGCCAAAAGCAAACCACGTTTGTTTCTATCCAATGGACAAACGTCGTCAAGGCGAAGACAACTGGTACATGTTACCGATGGACGAGCGCAAAAAATTAATGTATAGCCACGGAAAAATTGGTCGCCAATATGCAGGAAAAGTACGTCAAATTATTACTGGTTCTGTAGGCTTTGACGATTATGAATGGGGCGTAACATTATTTGCCGATGATATTCTTCAATTTAAGAAGCTTGTATATGAAATGCGCTTTGATGAAGTAAGTGCACGCTATGGTGAGTTTGGAACATTCTTTGTTGGAAACATTTTACCAAGCGAAAAAGTCGTAAAATTTTTACACGTATAGCAACAAAAAAGGGCGAAAATCGCCCTTTTTTTGCTGTTTTATCTAATAGGAAACTCTAATAAAATAGAAAAAATATCCAAGTTGCTTACAAAATTGTAATCTTTCCATATTCAAACTCATGTTAGAATAGTACAAGCTACATGCTAATAACGATGCGAAGGTGATAATTTATTATGAGGAAAATGTTATCTATTTTATTAGGGCTTACACTCATGTTTTCTTTCATAGGAGCAACTCCCTCTTATGCCAAAGAAGACATACATATTGAAGCCGCTGCTGCTATTCTGTTTGATGCAGATACAGGAAAAATACTACACGAGCAAAACCCCGATGAATTACTTGCAATTGCTAGTATGTCAAAACTCATAGTTATATATTCCGTTTTAGAAGCCATTAAAGAAGGGAAAATTACCTGGGATACAAAAGTGAATATCTCTGATTATGCTTACGAGATTTCCCGTAACAACGAATTTTCCAATGTTCCATTTGAAAAGGGACGACAATATACAGTTAAAGAATTATATCATTCTATTATTGTCTTCTCAGCAAACGGATCAAGTGTTGCACTTGCCGAACTTCTTGCAGGAAGTGAAAAGAATTTCTTAAATCTCGCAAATGAACATGCAAAAAAATTAGGGTTAAAAAAATATAAATTTGTAAATGCTACAGGATTAAATAATGCTGATTTAAAAGGAAAGCATCCGGAAGGAACAGATCCGAACGGTGAAAACTCTTTATCAGCTAGAGACATGGCAATCTTATCTAGAACAATTATGACAAAATATCCAGAAATATTGGAAGATACAAAACAAAGGTTCAGAAACTTCCCAGATAATCATCCGCGCCCCATTCGTATGGAAAACTGGAATTGGATGTTACCTGGCGCTGCATTTGCATATGAAGGAACAGACGGCTTAAAAACAGGAAGTTCTGATTCAGCTGGGTATTGCTTTACCATTACAGCCAAACGCGGTGATTTACGCCTAATCTCCGTTATTATTAAAACAAAATCAATGGATGAGCGTTTTATAGAATCTCGCGCATTAATGGAGTATGGTTTTAAGAACTTTGAAAAACAGAAGTTGAAAATAGATAAAAATAATACGATTCCTGTCGTAAAAGGAAAAGAAGATACGGTAGCTGTGACACCTGAAAAAGAGATAACGGTAGTCACAAAAAAGGGAAGTAAATCTCCTTACAAAATTTCCTATGAAGCAAACAAATCAATGTCCGAAGATGGAAGCTTAGTTGCACCTGTGAACAAAGATGCCAAAGTAGGCTCACTTGTTTTAGAATCTACTGATCAATATGGTTTCCTTAATGGCAGTAAACAAATGAAATTCGATGTAAAAACAACAGAGGAAGTGGAAAAAGCAAATTGGTTCGTATTAACGATGCGATCCATTGGAGACTTCTTCTCTAATACATGGTCAAAATTATTCGGATAATAAAAAGCTAGCAGATTTGCTAGCTTTTTATTATCCAAATCTTCCTCAGCGTATTCTTTACTTCTTATGAGTAGTAATACATCCACTTTAATTTTTCAACATATAAGTCGCTGCTATGCAGCAAGAAAATGCCTGCTACTTGCTTTCTCCCTTTATTTTAAACGTTGCATGTGGCATGAAAAGGCCCTGACCCCCTCTTTGCACGGCCGGACGCTCTCGCCTACCTAAAAGAGAGGGTTTTATTTCAGTTTATATTTACAGAGATAAATATTAAAACATGGTTTGGTTGTCATATCTGCCCCCCCTTTTTCATAATTATGAATTAGTAATTGTTCTACACTTCCTTTTCTCTAGCAGAGTAATAAAAGAGGTGAAACAGATGGCTGTTATTCCCTATACAGAAGAACATGTAAAACTACTTGCCAGGTTAATGCGGGCAGAAGCAGAAGGAGAAGGACCTAAAGGAATGCTGATGGTTGGAAATGTCGGCGTCAATCGCGTAAAAGGGAATTGCTTAGACTTTAAAAAGGTCCGAAACCTTCGCCAAATGGTATTTCAAAGTCCTGGTGGATTTGAGGCTACACAAAAAGGTTACTTTTATCAGCGTGCCCGTGAAAGTGATATCGCTCTGGCAAGACGTACGATTCAAGGGGAACGATTCTGGCCCGCTAATTTTTCGTTATGGTTTTTTAGGCCAGGGGGTGAATGTCCGCCAACTTGGTTTAATCAAGAAAATTCTGGTCGTTTTAAAAACCATTGCTTTTTCCAGCCAAGTGCTGGAGACTGTCCAAGTGTGTATTAGTGAACTGAAAAGAGGAGGGATTTCGTATGGCACAGCAACAAAACCCATACTATGGGGGAGGGTTTTATCAACCATCTGGCGGATATATGCAACCGCAGCCAGGACAACAAGGACAACAACAAATGCCGCCGACGCCGCAAGCTGCACAAGCACAACTCGCCGTTTCTCAAGGAATGCTCCCACTTGAGCAATCGTATATTGAAAATATCCTTCGTTTAAACAAAGGAAAAACAGCGACTATATTCATGACATATGAGCGCGGCAGCACACTTGGTACACAATCCTATACGGGTGTCATTGAAGCTGCAGGACGCGATCATATCATTCTCAGTGAACCTAAATCCGGAAAACGTTATTTACTACTTATGATTTATCTTGATTATGTGGAATTTCCAGGAGAAATCATCTACTTTCCCACACAGCAACCAGCAACTTACCCTCCAAGATAATAAAAAAAAGCTGGCAAATGCCAGCTTTTGTTTTATTTTCACCCCGCCCAAACAGCTAGTAAGAGGTTAAGCAAAGAAGTAAGGTTCAAACCATCTGTAAGGGCCCGGTTAGTTCAAATAACCTTTTGGAAAAAAGGCGCTTCCCAAGAGGAAATTTCACTTTATAAACCTTTTACAACCGCGGTCCCCAGCAAAATCCAGCCTACAATAAATGCTACACCGCCAAGCGGAGTAATTGGACCAAAAAATTTTATACCTGTTGTACTTAATGCGTATAGACTTCCAGAGAACATCACAATACCTGCTACCATACACCAACCTGCTGCGCTTACAAGAGAAGATTGAATCTTATCCATTAATAAAGCAACAACAAACAATCCACCTGCATGGAACATTTGATACGTAACACCTGTTTTCCACACATCTAACATTTTCGTTGAGATTTTCCCCTCAAGCCCATGTGCTCCAAATGCTCCAAGTGCAACAGCTAATGCTGCTGCAATACAACCTAATAAAAAGAAAATTTTCATTAGAATTCCCCTTTTTATTTAATAATAAAAAATTTCCGCGCATAATCCAACTATTTAGCGTCTAAAAGTCCAAAAGAGAGCTTCCGTTTGCATCATCTTCTTTCACATATACAGGCTCTCCTGAAAACGAAGCAATTGGTTGAACAGGCATTCGCGGCGTTATAACGTTTGCTTGTAATTTTGGTTCAACATATACAGAAGTTTCTGGCTGTTCTTCAAGTAATAGATCACATAACGCACGAACAACTAAAAGATGTTCTTTTGCTTTACGTGATTCACTCCCTTTCGCTTTTGCAATTTCACTTGCCATTTTATTTAAAATCTTATCGCTAGATATTTGCATGCTTTCTCACCTCATCTATTGTAATTCTTTCTCAAATTGCTCCAATTTCTCTACCGGACCAAATACTATTATCATATCACGTTCTGCAAATTTTTCCGCTCCAGTTGGATTATGAATAATATACCCATCTCGCAAAATCGCTAAAATCGTAACATCAAAACGATTTCTCACATCTTCTTCCATTAACGTTTTTCCAATTAAAGATGATCCTGCAGCCATTTCAATCTCTTCAATAGCGAAGTTTTGTTCTGTTCCATATAACACTGTATCAATATAATGAACAGTGAAAGGATTCGCAATTCCTTTTGCAATATGAATTCCCGCCATACTAGATGGGTTAATAACTTTATTCGCACCAGCGCGGCGCAATTTCTCTTCCGACTCTTGTTTTTCTGCTCGAGCTATAATTTTAATATTTGGGTTTAAGCCCCTTGCAGTTAATGTTATAAACACATTTTCTGCATCACTCGCAACAATCGCCACCAAACCAGCTGCTCTCGTAATACCAGCTTTATGCAACACTTCATCGTCTGTCGCATCTCCGTGTACATACAAAAGCTTTTGCTCTGCTAATACAGACTCTTCTCTATCAATCACAATAAAAGGCATGTTTTTTTCCCGTAATTCCTGCACAACCTGCAAACCAACCCTGCCGCATCCACACACAATAATATGATCTTTCATTTCAGCAATTTGTTTCTTCATCTTCTTCCTCCGCATGACCTGAAATAAATTCCCTTCAATAATTATAGCCGCCACTACCCCAATCGCGTACGTCACAATACCAACACCGATTGGAATGATTAAAAGCGCAAAAATCTTTCCTGCTTTCGTTAATGGAACTGCATCTCCATACCCAACTGTTAATACAGTAATCATCGTCATCCAAAATGATTGAAACAGACTGATCCCTTCTATTATCATAAACCCGATTGTTCCGATCATTACTATAAAACACATACATATAATTGCAATAATCAATTGTTTACGCGCACCCATGATATTTTTTCAACTCTTTTCTCTCTATTCAATCTTTGCCACAACAAATCAAATACATATATACTAGAAATAGAATATGGTTATTACCGTTCCCTTTGTTACGTTATTACTACTAACTAACATGTTAGCAAGTATTCGCGTTGTTCAACAAGTAGTTTCGAAACACGAAGAAACAGCCGTGCAAAATCGATTTAAACAAGCAGGAATTATAACCGGTATTAATCAACTTCTTGGTGGTCTGTTTTCAGCAATTGGACCTGTTGCTATTTCTGGATCAGCAGGTTTCATTGCGACAACAAACATTTACAAACGATTACCGTTTATTCTTGGTTCATCCTTTATTATTCTTATGAGCTTATTTCCAAAGGTGACCTCATTCGTCGCAGCGATTCCAGTAGCTGTCGGCTATGCAGCAATTTATCCGGTATTCGCCAGTATGATTGGGCTGGCTTTTCGAGAATATGAAACTGTAAAAGATAAAGAACGTTTATTTAAAGTTGCTGGCCTTGCTCTCTTTACCGGAATTGGCGTCATGTTCATCCCATCAGGGGCCTTTTCTTCATTGCCGCCATTCCTAGCATCCTTCTTAAGCAACAGCCTTGTACTCGGCTCTGTAATGGCAATTATACTAGAAATATTATTCTCTCCTTCAACCGACAAACAAGAGGTTAATTGAATCAATCGACACAAAACGTAAACAAAATTGCAAACTTCAAGCATTGCAGTCTATTTTAAGAATTGTTACGATAATAGAAACATATATGGGCAAGAAAAATATACTTGCTCATATATACATTCATGTAGAATCGATTCCATCTTCAGAGAGGTTCGATGTCTTACGATTTATCCCGCATTAATGGGCAGTAATACCCTCACCTCAAAATTCGGCAAAAACAAGGATGTTTGGTGGGAGATAAACTGCCCGTAAAAGTCCGATTGGGGATGGAGACCCCCCACTGATTAAAGTTTCACTTTATTTCACAATAGGAAGGATTATTCAAATGTCTTATAAAATGATTGTACTAGATTTAGATGATACATTACTGCGCGATGACCATACAATTTCGCCGCGTACGAAAGAAGCCCTGATGAACGCCCAAGAACGCGGCGTAAAAGTTGTACTAGCCTCTGGTCGTCCAACATTTGCGATGTGGCCAATTGCAAAAGAACTAAAGCTAGAAGAATACGGCAGCTTCATTTTATCGTTTAACGGCGCAAAAATTATTAACTGCAAAACAAAAGAAGAATTATTTAGCAGTACATTATCGCCTGAAATCGTTCATAATTTATATAAAACAAGCCAAAACGAGGATGTTTGGATTCATACGTACATTGGCGATGAGATTGTGACAGAGGAAAATAATGAATATACAGAAGTTGAAGCCTATATTACAGGCATGCCAGTTATAGATGTTAATAATTTTGTAAGTGCAGTGAAAGAACCTGTTGTAAAAGTATTAATGATGAAAGCACCTGAACGTCTTGCAGAAGTTGAAAAGAAATTACAACAAGAATTTGAAGGACAATTAAGTGTTATGCGTTCTAAGCCATTCTTCTTAGAATTTACAGAGTATGGTGTAACAAAAGGAACCAGTTTACACCACCTTATCCAAAAACTAGGTATCACACGTGAAGAAGTGATTGCGATGGGCGATAGCTATAATGACCAGGCTATGATTGAATTTGCTGGCCTTGGCGTTGCAATGGGCAATGCACCGGATGACATTAAAGCCATTGCAAATCATGTAACAGACACAAACATGAACGATGGCGTTGCAAAAGTCGTAGAACGATTTGTTTTGAACAGCGAAGTGTTAGTATAAGGATCAATCATTCATAAAATCGCGCCCGAGTCAAATACTTAGGCGCGATTTATTATTTATATGTATGAGCTTGTGAAGATATTTTGAACTTTACACTATTATAATAGTGTAAAGTTCATTTTTTATTATAATGGAATTAACTATATATCCATTTTAATTTTTCGACATATAAGTTTCTGCTATACAAAGTACAACTTGATTGCTACTTTCTCCTTTGTTTTAAATCTGGAATGTGGCAGAAAAAGGTACTGTCCGCTTCTATGCATGGCCAGATGCTCAGGGCCACCTAAAAAAGAGGGTTTTTATGTCGATTGTTTAATTTGTATTTATATAGGCTATTTTACTTATAAAAAGAATACATATGTATCATATACAAGCTTATATATAAATCCAAATTGACTTTTGGACACACAAATCGCCGCCATGCTAAACAGAAAGTAACCCGCTACTTTCTTCATCTCTTTGTTTAAACATGGCATATGGCAAAAAAAGGAACTGACCGCTTCTACCCACGGCCAGGCGACCTCGACCATTTAATAAAAAAAGGGTTTTATGTCTAATTTCGATTTATGCATACTGAAGGAGGCCATTTTATGTTATCAACACCGATTGGACGCTTAAGAGTCATTGGATTACTGGAAGGGATTTCTTTTCTAATCCTTCTATTCATTGCAATGCCACTAAAATATTTTGCAAGTTTTGCGAAGGCCGTTACTGTAACAGGCATGGCACACGGTGTCCTGTTTATACTATTCATCTTCGCTGTTATTCAAGTAACGACGATTCATAATAAGTCAAAATCATGGGCGCTTGGTGCACTTGTTGCATCTGTTATTCCATTTGGTACGTTCGTACTAGATGCAAAATTAAAACAAGAAGAAAACAAATAAAAAAACAGGCCGCTACATCCGTAGTGGCCTGTTTTTGCATACAATTCATAGATTCGGAATTTGCCAATCAATTTCCCGTTCTCCATTATTCATCAAGAAATAATTTATTTTTGAAAATGGTTTGCTGCCAAAGAATCCTCGTCGTGCTGATAATGGACTTGGATGAACGGATTCAATAATATGATGATTAGAGTTTGTAATAAGTTTTTTCTTCGTCTGTGCAGGGCGTCCCCATAATACAAAGATAACTGGTTTTTCCCGTTCATTTAACAACTCAATAATACGATCCGTGAAAACTTCCCACCCTTTTCCTTTATGAGAATTAGCCTCTCCTTGCCGCACCGTTAATACAGTGTTTAGTAAAAGCACACCTTGCTCTGCCCATTTTACTAAATAACCGTTATTCGGGACTTCGTAGCCAAGATCATCTTGCATCTCTTTGTACATATTTTGTAGTGATGGCGGTGTACGTACGCCCGGTTGCACCGAAAAACTTAACCCATGCGCTTGATTTGGCCCATGATATGGATCTTGTCCTAAAATAAGGACCTTCGTATCTTGATAGCTTGTATAACGCAAAGCATTAAAAATATTTTCCTGCTTTGGATACACAACATGTGTACGATACTCCTCCGTTAAAAATGATTGTAATTGTTGATAGTATGGTTTTTCAAATTCAGGTGCTAGTAGCGGCGCCCAATCATTCTTTAGTATTTGTTCCATTCTGTCACTTCCTATCGTATTAATTCACCATGTCTTGTTTTGTAAATACTGCAAAAGCGATCACGAGCGATACAACTGCCCATATCGTGAGATTGAGTAATGAAAAACTCATCGATAATCCTTGCAACGCTGGTAACTGTCCTGATAAATAATCCGTTAATGATAAATTAACACTAAAAATATATTTTGCACCTTCCCAGGACGTGGCGAAATTATTTAAGATACCTCCAGCAATTAACGCTGCCAGCATAATTCCCATACCAGCTGGTGTATTGCGAATCAGTACGGAAACCATAAATGAGATGGTACCAACAACAAGTGCTACAAACCAAGCAAGCCCGTAAGCCATAACAATGTATTGCCACTGCGGAATAAGATGAACAAAACTTGTATTTAACGTATCTTTCTCGGTTACAAAACCTGTCAGCACCGGCAAATTCCATCCAGCATAACCAAATACAATGCCTGAAAACACATAAGAAAGAACTAGGACAAGCAACAAAATGAGTGAAATAAACAATACCATCGTTACATATTTACTTAAAAGAATTTTCCAACGCCGAATCGGTCGCGTAAGGAGCATTTTCATCGTTCCATCGCTCCGTTCTCCCGAGACAATATCAATTGCTACAATCATAATAAGAAGCGGAATAAATAGCGTAATTCCTTGTTCAATAAACATACGTACAAATGTCGGTGCGCCCGGCGCACTCGGATTAATATTATGGTCTAAATAATATTGTTGTTGCTGCACTTTTACCTTTAACCACGCTTTCCATTCTTCAGGCAAACGCGAATTATTTAAACGGTTTTGTGAATCAACAATTTGCTGCTGCAGTGACACCTTCCAATCGTTCGTACCAAGACGCTTTACGGTCGTTTGCACTTCTCGGTACTGTGCATAAACAAAAATCGGAATTAAAATTGCCAAAATGAGCATGACTACTACAATACGTTTCTTTCGATATATTTTCTCTGCCTCATTATAGACGAGGTTCGCAAATTCACGCATGTTGCTCCCCCTTTGTCAGTTCCATAAATAGCTCTTCCAATGTAAATACAATTTGTTTAACACTATGAACATCTACAGCGTGCTCAACTAACTGCTTATTATAAAAACTTACTCGCTCTTGACTCATGCGGCATAATAGTCGTCCTTCTTCTACGACAAGTTCTGTCACTTCACCCGACTCTTCAAGCAACGCTCTTGCTTTATCTAGCGGCGTCACAACCCACTCCATGCGGTCGCTTGCTTGTTTCACTAACTCTTCAACTCTTGCGACCGTAATTACTTTTCCTTTATTAATAATTGCGACGCGGTCACAAATCATTTGTACTTCACTTAATAAATGACTAGAAATGAATACGCTCATGTTTTCTTTTTTCACAAGTGTATGTACAAATTCACGAAGTTCTCGAATACCAGCTGGGTCGAGGCCATTTGTCGGTTCATCTAATATAAGAAGTTTGGGGCTGCCAAGAAGAGCTTGCGCAATCCCAAGGCGTTGCTTCATCCCAAGTGAGTATGTTCTCACTTTATCGTGAATACGTTCATCAAGATGGACCATTTTAGTAATTTCCATAATCCGCTCATCGGAAATTCCACCTAGCATACGAGCAAATTGCTTTAAATTTTCAAATCCCGTTAAATATGTATACAATTCAGGGGTTTCAACAATGCTGCCAATTTGCCGCATCGCACTGCGAAAATTTTCTTTTATGTCATACCCACCAATCGAAATGCTTCCCTCTGTTGCTGCAATGAGACCAACAAGCATCCGAATCGTCGTTGTCTTCCCTGCTCCGTTTGGACCTAAAAATCCAAATACTTCTCCTTGCTGTATATCAAATGATACATCTTCAACGAGCGTTTTTTTCTTAATAACCTTCTTTAAATTCCGGACAGATAGAACTGTCGTCATTTTTTCCCACCTCCAGCTAGTTCTAACTGACTAACAACGTTTTGTAATAAACGATCTGCTATCAATGTATAACCGGTTTCATTCGGGTGGAAGTGATCCGAATATAATAAATCCTTGCCACGATTTTGGAACATATCGAAAGTTGGAACAACGTATACGTTTGAATAACTAAGTGCAAGCTTTTCTAATGATCCATTCCAATCGACAACAATTGGAGACGAGCCTTTTAACTCTTCTACATCTTCAAATGGATTGTACAAGCCAATCCAAAAAATCGGACTGTTTGGATTTAAACTTCTCAGTTGTTCCAAAATTTTCTTTGCGTTAGCTTGAAATGTTGCAGTATCTGGACGATATGTCGTTAAATCAAGATTTCCAAGTGATTCCCATCCTGGAAATAAATCATTTCCGCCAATTGTCAAAACAAGCACATCAGCTTGCCTAATTGCATACCCGGTACCGCTGCTTTCCATTTGTTTTAATAAATCTGGCATTTTCGCACCGCTCACCGCCAAATTTGTGAGCGCTACCTTTTGTTTGTATTTTGTTTGCAGTTCATTCTTCATCCGTCCAATGTATCCAATACCTTCTTTATCTCCAACACCGCGTGTTAACGAATCACCTAAACTCACTACTTGCAATGTTTCCTTTTGTTGTTTCCCTTTTGCTTCTTTTTGCACGGTAGGAGCTAGCTTAGAAGTTTTCGGATTTAGAACATCACTCACACTAGTAATAAAACCGTATGCCAATAAACAAAAAGACGCTAGTGCAGCAAATAAAATACCTTTCACAAATTTCGTTCTCACGCTATCCCCCTTATAGATTGACCATATTATACCAAACAGAAATTTGAAAAGCGATTTTCCTCCTCTTATAAAAAAGCACAATCATTTTAATTAAGATTGTGCTTTTCGTTCATGTTGTCAGTCTTTCCGTTAACTTCGCAAATAACTCCATTCGTTTTACTTCTGCTTCCTTATTCATAATTTGGTCGTGCAAAATGGTAAATGCACCTGCACCAACTTCCACACTTGAATGAGCAATGGTTGTAATATCTAATATTTCTGCAACCTGCTGATCATCGCACCCAATAATTGTGAGATCCTCCGGAATCAAAAGACCGCTTTTTTGAGCGGCTGTTACAATCCCAGCTGCAATATGATTACAAGATACAAGAAGAGCTGTTGGACGCTCTTTCATATGAAGTAGTGACTGAACAATACGATGTCCATCCTCTATCGTGAAGCAGTCTACAAATTTCCACTCTTCTCGCATCGTAACATGAATAGATGATAAAGCATCTGCGTAAGCCCTTTTTCGATTTTGACTATTAAAACTATCACTTCGTCCAATACAGTAACCGATTTGTGTATGGCCCTTTTCTATTAAATATTCCATCCCCAAAGCAAACGTTTTGTAGTGATCAATATGAATACTAGAAATTGTATTAGATATCGTATCTTCGCACGTTACAACCGGGCCAAATGTTGCATACTTTTCAATCTCCTCACAAGCATTTATTTTCGAACATATAATAACCCCGTCCAATTTTTTCATCTTTAACATACTTAAAACTTCTACCTCTTTATCAGCGTTATAACCCGTTTGACAGAGCATCATATTGTAATTATGTTTTGCAGCCTCTCTTGAAATACCTTCTATAATGGCGCTGTAATACTGATTATTTACAAAGGGGAGAAGCACACCAATCACATTTGTTTTTCCTCGTACTAAATGAATCGCATTCGAATTTTGCGTGTAATTTAACTTTTCAATAATGGCTAATATCTCTTTTCGTTTTTGTTCATTTACGTACGGATGATTGTTTAAAACGCGAGAAACAGTAGAAATCGAAACCCCTGCCATTTCTGCGATTTTTTTAATATTTGACATTAAACAAGCCCCCTTCTTCCTACATAATACCGCATCCAAAAAAAATTTAGAAATATCCCCCTTGACCTGGTAAGCTTTCCACATTATATCCTGTGCTAGCAGAAGAAATAAGGAAGGATTGGTGTTTTATTATGCCATTAAAATTAGAACATATCTTTTTCATAGGTGGATTACTGTTACTTTCTCTCGGAATCAATATGATGACAACCATCACTTCATTTGGCCTTAGCCCGTATGATTCCCTTTTCATTGCCTTATATCAAAACTTTGGTTTAAGCATCGGCTCTTGGATGTTTATTATTAATTTGATTTTTACTCTTATCGTACTGTGTATGAATCGAAAGCGTATTACAATTGGGACAATCGTGACGATGGTGTTAATCTCTGTCTTTGTTGATATGATTGGCTCAATTACAGTTATAATGGATGGCATTCGATCTCTTCCAAAGTATATAACACTCATATGCGGAAATGTATCTGTCGGCGCTGGTATTGGTATCTATGTTTCATCACAACTTGGGACGGCACCGCAAGAAGCATTTGTATTAACAATCTCAGAAAAAACAAAATGGTCCTTTCAAAAAACTGAAATTTCTCTAGCTTGTTTATTTCTAACTGCTAGTTTCATGCTAAATGGTCCTATTTATTTCGGCACCATTATTCTCTCTTTTACAACTGGCTGGCTTATTCAAACATTTATCCAAGTTGGTACAAAAGCATTACAAAGTTGTCGCATGAAAGAAGCCCATTGAAGGTTATATACTTTCAATGGGCTTTTGTTGTTCATATATAACATGAACCCCTTCGTTTACAACTTGAAGCGTTTCTACCGTGCAATGGCTGAAAAGCGATTGCAGACATATCTTTACTTCTTCAGCACTTCCTTTTTTCACATAGCAAAGTACAGTTGGCCCGGCGCCGCTTAAAGAAACACCGTATACATGTTCATGTTCTAATTTTTGAAGCTTTTGTAGTTCTGGTACGAGCTCTTTCCGGTATGGTTCATGAAACATATCCTGTTTCATCATTTCACCCGCAAGTACCCAGTCCTCCTTACATAAAGCCGCGACAAGTACATTGGCAACACCGCTACCGCGAATGCTGTCCATATATTGTAACGTACTCGGAAGCACGTCCCTCGAATGAACTGTTTTTAGTTCATATGAAGGAATAACCACGACAAGTTCTATATCATGAATAGGTTGTGACAAAAAGGAAATATCTTTTCCATCATATGTTCCTATCATAAGGCCGCCATATAACGCTGCTCCAACGTTATCAATATGACCTTCCATTTCCGTTGCGATCAACAGCTTCTCTCTTCTAGATAGATGTAGTTCGCACAGCTGATTAGCCAGTTCAATTCCCGCAATAATTGCCGATGCACTGCTTCCGAGTCCGCGCGCTAATGGAATATCACTGTCTAGATGAAGATGACAATAAGGAAGCTCCTTATTGTAACGAGTAGCTGTCATGCGCGCTGTCTGAATGAGTAAATTCTTCTCATCTTTTGGAATCCCTTGAAGAACTGTTGTTTTCGCCGTGCACTCCCAAATAGAATGCGAAAATACATCTACCGTTAAATATTTACTTACCGCAAGACCTATTGAATCAAAGCCCGGTCCAAGATTTGCTGTACTAGCCGGCACACGAATTGTAAACATAGGAGCCGCCTTCATCGAAGGACAGCTCCTTGAATATGTTCAAACACAACCTTTACATCATTTGGCAACACAATTGGCTGAATGTTTTTTGTATCAATCGCAATGTTAGGGTCCTTTAAACCGTTTCCTGTTAAAACAGCGGCGATTCTGCTTCCTTTTGCTATTTCTCCTGTTTGTACTTGCTTGTAAATACCAGCAAGAGATGCACAAGAAGCAGGCTCCGCAAAAATCCCTTCATACTTAGCAAGCCATTCATATGCCCTAATAATTTCTGCATCTGTTACCTCATCGATTTTCCCATTTGAATCATGAGCAGCAGCGACGGCTTTATCCCAGCTTGCGGGGTTCCCGATACGTATTGCAGTCGCAACTGTCTCCGGTTCCTCAATTTTATATCCGCGCACAATCGCCGCCGACCCTTCCGCTTCAAAACCGTGCATCTCTGGTAAACCTGTGCCGTGCTTTTCGTTATACTCCTTAAAGCCTTTCCAATACGCTGTAATATTCCCCGCATTTCCAACTGGAATGGCTAAAATATCAGGCGCTTTTCCAAGTGCATCACAAACTTCAAATGCTGCTGTTTTTTGCCCTTCAATACGATATGGATTCACTGAATTCACAAGCGTAATTGGCGATGAATCGCTAAGCTTTCGTACCATTTGCAAAGCATGGTCAAAGTTCCCATCAATACTAATAATTTCAGCTCCGTACATGACCGCCTGCGCTAACTTGCCATAGGCGATTTTTCCATTTGGAATCATAACAATGCAAGATAAACCTGCGCGCGCTGCATAAGCAGCTGCCGACGCAGATGTATTTCCTGTTGAAGCACAAATAACCGTTTTGCTGCCAGTTTCCTTTGCCTTTGCTACAGCCATAACCATCCCGCGATCTTTAAAAGAACCAGTCGGATTTGCACCTTCTACTTTCGCATAAACAGAAACACCCCATTTTTCTGAAAGATTTTCTAATAAAATGAGCGGTGTATTTCCTTCTGATAGTGAAAGTAACGGCGTTTGCTCAGTAATCGGTAAGTATTTTTTAAAAGCAGCAAGTATTCCGTTCCACATTAGCGAGCATCTCCTTCAATACGGTAGTTTGCTTTCACACAATCTACTTCTTCATACGTCTCTAGTGTTTCGAGAATGTATGTATAATCTGCAAGAGATGCGCGGTGTGTAACAATAACGATTTCTGCTGCTCCTTTCTTTTGTAATGGCATTTGAATAATCTTTTCAAAGCTTACGCCACGTTCTGAAAATAACGATGTAATTTTTGCAAACACACCTACTTTATCCTTCACATGAAGGCGTAGAAACTTCTTCACATAAATTTCGTCTTCTGCTTTTAATACTTTCTCATATTGCGGCGTTACTGCACTATTTCCTGTTACACCAAGGCGTACATTTTTCATAACCGCAACTAAATCAGATACAACAGCTGTTGCTGTTGGCAAACTTCCCGCACCTGGTCCGTAAAACATTGTTTCTCCTACCGCTTCGCCATATACATATACTGCATTATATTCGTTTTGAACAGCCGCAAGCGGATGTGTATTTGGTAACAATGTTGGTTCTACTGTTACCTCTAATTTTTCACCATCACGCTTCGCTACACCGATTAACTTAATTGTATAGCCAAGACTCTTACTATATGCAATGTCTTCCTCTGTAATAGATGTAATTCCTTTTACATTCACATCATGAAGTTCTACATTTGTAGAAAATCCAAGTGTTGCTAAGATTGTCATCTTTCGGGCCGCATCTAAACCTTCAACATCTGATGTTGGATCTGCTTCTGCAAATCCAAGCTGCTGTGCTTCATTTAACACGTCGTCATATGCTCTCCCTTCGTCAGACATTTTTGTCAAAATAAAGTTAGTTGTTCCGTTCACAATACCCATCATTTTCGTAATCCGATCAGAAGAAAGACCTTCTACAATGCTTCGTAGAATCGGAATACCACCTGCTACACTCGCTTCATAAAACAAATCCGCTTGATTTTCTTTTGCTACAGTAAGAAGTTCTGCACCGTGAAGTGCCATTAAATCTTTATTCGCTGTAACTACGTGCTTACCGTTTTGAAGCGATTGTAAAATATATGCTTTTGCGTCTTCTATACCGCCCATCACTTCAATTACAACATCAACATCTGGATTATCTATAATTTCATCTGGATTTTTCGTTAATAATGTAGGGGTTACTTGGACCTCACGTTCTTTTTCTAAGTTTTGTACTAATACTTTTGCTACTTTGACAGGACAACCAATTTGGTGTGCTAAACGATCTTGATGATCTTCAATAACGCGCACCACACCACTTCCTACAGTTCCGAGACCTAATAAGCCAACTTGAATTTCGTTCATAGTACTGTCCACCCCTCTAAAAATTGTATTTAGGTGCCATTATATAAGGTAAAATCACTGAAAACAATATATTTAGAACATTCTGAATAATAAAGGCCATTCTTTACAAAGAAAACGTTACCACATGTTATGCTCAACTTCCTTTACAAAATATAAGGAGTTTCCTGATACACATAGTAATTCAACCAATTTGAGAATAGTAAATTTCCATGACTACGCCACTTTACTACTGGATTTTCTAAAGGATTGTCATGCTTAAAATAATTTTTGGGAATAGGAATATCCAATCCTCTTTGCTGATCGCGCTCGTATTCTTGCTTTAACGTCTCACAGCTGTATTCACTATGACCAAGAACAAAGATATGCTTTCCATCTTTATTCATAACAAGATGAACACCGGCGCATTCAGAAGTCGCTAACAGATCAAGCTCCCGTACGCGTTGAATATCAGATGCACGGACTTCTGTATGACGAGAATGCGGTGCAAAAAATATTTCATCAAAACCGCGTAATAATTTTACATGTTCCTGCTGCACTTCATGCTCAAATACCCCAAACATCTTTTGTTCAAGCGGATATTTGGGAACTCCGTAGTGATAATACAATCCAGCCTGCGCCCCCCAGCAAATATGAAGCGTTGATGTGACATGTGCATTCGAATACTCCATAATTCGCTTCAGTTCTTCCCAATAATCTATCTCTTCAAAAGGAATTGTTTCAACCGGAGCACCAGTAATGATAAGTCCGTCAAATTTTTCTCCTTCAATATCACGAAATGTTTTATAAAAGCTTGTTAAATGCTCCTGCGTTACATTTTTTGCTGTATGGGACTCCATATGAAGTAAATGGATATCGAGCTGAAGCGGTGTATTTCCAATTAAACGAAGCAACTGCGTTTCTGTTTCTTGTTTTGTTGGCATTAAGTTTAAAATAGCAATCTTCAAAGCACGAATATCTTGCGTTTCTGCTCGTTCTTTCGTCATCACAAAAATATTTTCATTTTGCAATACTTTACGAGCTGGTAAATCTTTAGCAATGATGATCGGCATACTGTTTTCCTCCAGAAAGTGCTGCCCCTAAGTCAGCAATAATATCCTTCGCATCTTCAATACCAACCGATAACCGAATTAAATCAGGCGTTACACCTGCCAAACACTGCTGCTCTTCTGTAAGCTGACGATGCGTTGTGCTTGCAGGATGAATGACACAAGTTCTTGCATCTGCAACATGCGTCACCAACGTGGCAAGCTTCACATTTCCAATAAACTGTTTAGCAGGTTCAAGACCGCCCTTTATTCCAAATGTTAAAACACCGCTCGCACCTTTCGGTAAATATTTTTGTGCCAATGCATAATTTTCATTACTTTGAAGTCCAGGATAATTGACCCACTCAACTCGTTCATGCTGCGATAACCACTGTGCAACGGCTAGTGCATTTTTGCTATGACGCTCCATGCGAAGGTGTAACGTTTCTAAGCCAATATTGCTCATGTACGCATTGAATGGGCTCATACAATTTCCATAGTCTCTTAATAACTGTACACGAGCCTTCACAATATATGCCGCTTGCCCGAACTTTTTCACATAACTCACACCATGATAGCTTGGATCTGATTCAACAAATTCAGGAAATTTACTCCACTCGAAATTCCCTCCATCAATTACAATGCCGCCTAGCGAACTTGCATGACCATCGATATATTTCGTTGTAGAGTGAACAACAATGTTTGCACCATGTTCAAACGCATGACATAAATACGGCGTCGCTAATGTATTATCCACAATAAACGGTACTCCAAGCTCTTTTGCCACATCAGAAAGCTCTTTAAAATTCAGTACATTCATCGCTGGATTCCCAAGCGATTCCGCATACACAAGTTTTGTTTTCTCATTTGCAAGGGCAACAATTTCATCAGCAGATAAGTTTGGATGAAAAAACGTGACCTCAATCCCAAGCTTCTTCAGACTAACTGCAAATAAATTAAATGTACCGCCGTATACCGTTGATGAGCAAAGCAAGTGATCGCCGCTGCCACAAATATTTAATATCGCCAGCATAATTGCAGCTTGCCCTGAGGCCGTTGCAACCGCACCAACTCCGCCTTCTAACTCTGTGAGCTTTTGCTCAAAAGCCGCAAGCGTTGGGTTTCCAATACGCGTATAAATATATCCTTCTGCCTCCAAATTAAAGAGGGCTGCTAAATCATCAGAAGTATCGTATTTATACGTCGTGCTTTGATAAAGCGGCAAAACACGCGGCTCACCATTTTTCGGCGTATAGCCACCTTGCACACAAATCGTTCCTTTCCCCCATGAATCTCCCATTTCTCAATCTCCTTTCTTTTATAAAAAATAAAAAACTGCTTCTTCCCTAAATAAGAAAGAAGCAGTTTAGACAAACGCTCGCCATGTAGCCTTTCTTATCTTTCAGGAAATACCTGCAGGATTTAGCACAATTCCGATTTACGGCTGTTGCCAAGGTTTCATAGGGCCCGTTCCCTCCACCTATTCTTGATAAGACATATGCAATTACCGATGATTCTATAGAAATTATTTGCTCATGTCAATATATTTTCTGAATGTTCTCAAAATATTTTATTGTTCCTTATTATTTCCACTACCGACCTTTACTGAATAAAGAATATTCTGTAAAATCTAAAGTATGAATGACAACTCATTCATAAACCAATAGGAGGCGATACATACATGAAGGTCGGGGAAATGTTAACTTTTGAAAAATCATTTACAAGGGAAGATGTAGAGCTATTTAGTAAAATTTCCGGTGATGCCGGTGAACATCATGTTGTTCCAGATGAACATGGACGCGTAATGGTACAAGGATTACTCGTCGCAACATTACCTACGAAAATTGGCGGCGATTTAAATTTTATCGCAAGAGATGTAGAACTTACTTTCTTACGCCCAGTCTTTACCGGAGATACAGTTCGATGTGAAGTCACACTGATTCATCATGAAAAACAAGACGATCGAATCGTCGCTGTTTCAAAGGCACAATGCTTTAATCAAAATGGGAAAAAAGTGTTGGAAGGATCTTTTCAAGGGATTATTCGGCAATAATAAATGAAACCTCCATCAGTGAGGGATGCCTCATCCCTCACTGATAGAAAACCTGCTCCGCTTATCTTTTTTACTTCTCTCTAAACCGTGAAATGAGGTTTTATCACCTACCACTTTCCAGATACACAAATAGCATATACACACGAATTTATTATATGAATAGAATGAAATAAGGATTTGAATTTGAAAAAATACAGGAAATGTTCTATTTTAAAATAAAAAATACATTTAAAAAACATTACTTACTATGTAAAATGAAAGAGTTATATATAAATCCAAATTGACTTTTTAACATCTAAGTCGCTGCTATGCAGAACAAAACATGACCGCTACTTGCTGTCTATCTTTGTTTTAAACTTTGCACGTGGCAGGAAAAGGAACTGATCACCTCTATGCATCGCCAGTTACTCTCGTTTCCTCTCCTAAAAAATTGGTTTTTATGTCATTTTTTCAATTTGTATTTATATATTTCATTCATTATGGTAACCATGAAAATGATATTTTTCACAACGCTACTTATACAAATGTTTCCACATCACTTATTATAAAGTGATATTTTTTCTTTATGGGGATTAAAAACTTAACTTAATAGCTATATTGCTGCGCTCCTACACATTTTTTATATGAATTTCAAATAAAATTCATATAAACCATTTAATATTAAACACTATAGGTAATTCTCCATCTTTTATATAAATTACTCTTCAGTAAGTTTTTTGTGAAAAATGGTAAAAAGAGCAGGCATAATATATATATCTGCAAATTGAAAAACTAACATAAAAACCCTTTTCTTTTTCGGTGGGCGAGAGCATCTGGCCATGCATAGAATCGGTCAGATCCTATTTCTGCCACATGCGCAGCGAAAACCAAAAAGAGCAAACAAGTGCAGGTTCCTTTTTTCATAGTAGCAATCTATATGTAAAACAAATAAATTGGATTTATATATAAGCATAATTATTCTCGTATCAGAATCTCTAAATTTGTCATGACACCATATAACATAAAGGAGGCATAAAAAATGACGATTAGAAGAGGCATGCATTCTTTACTTATCATGTATGGTATGTTTCTAGGTGCTATAGTTGGTGCTACAGTCTGGTTATTTTTAGTTACCACAAATGCTGGAATTCAGTTTATTTGGGGATATTTACCGAAAGAGTTTTCATTACCACCGTATTACACAATTTTTGTAACAACAATTGGTGGTATTCTTGTCGGACTATCGCAAAAGTACTTTGGTACATGCCCGCGTTTAATGCCAGAGGTAATGGGTGAATATAAGAAAACAGGTAGAATTGAGTATAGTTTTGTACATAAATCTACATTAACAGCTATTATTGTTTTAATATTTGGTGCAAGTTTAGGGCCAGAAGCAGCACTTGTTGGAATTATCGGTGGACTTTGTACATGGGTTGGAGATCGTTTCCATTTCGCTTTAAAAGGCATGAAGGGATTAACTGAAATTGGAATTGGTGCTACTTTAAGTGTTATTTTTAATGCACCATTATTCGGTTATTTAGCTCCAAGTGAAAATGAGAATAAACCAATTGACGAGATTTCCAGAGCAAAAAAAACCATTGTATATCTTGCTACTACTTTTGCTGGTTTTTCTGTTTATTTATTGCTTAGTAAGTTTGATAATCGAGGATCTTTTATTGTTGATTTTGGGAAAGGGTCTTTCTCACTCCATGAATGTCTTGCCTTCTTACCTTTAATTTGTATAGGAGCTGGTGTAGGCTATTTTTATTTCAAGGTAGAACATATACTAGAAAAAATCGTTCATCCTTTTCAAGAATATAAAGTAACGTTAGGAGTTATAGGCGGCATTCTTTTAGGAATTACAGGAACTTTACTGCCTTATACAATGTTTTCAGGAGAACATCAATTAAAAGACTTAGTCCATGAGTGGACAGAATTATCATTTTGGATGCTGATTCTTTCAGGAGTTTTGAAGTTATGTGTAACGGCAGTTTGTTTAAGTACAGGTTGGCGTGGCGGACATATTTTCCCAATTGTATTTGCTGGTGCAAGTATTGGATATGCTGTGGCTACTGTCATCCCATTAGATCCAGTTGCTTGTGTAGCCATTGTCACTACAGCCATTTCAAGCTACGCAGTACGAAAACCGCTCGCTATTACATTATTATTACTTATGTTCTTCCCAATTAATTTATTGTTACCCATGATTGGAGCTGCAATGATAGGTAATCTATTCCCTCTTCCTAATCATAGTGGGCAGGAACAAGCGAAAATGGTATAAAAATGAAATAAGAAAGTGAACAAGCAGTACTCCCGCTATAAAAGCGTTAGTACTGCTTGTTTTGTTAAGTAGAACATATTGAACTACTTTCTTTTTTCGCTTTGTACTTCCTCATATCATTGATATAATAATTAAAAATGTAACATTCATTCTATTACCCGAGGGGGCTTTCACAATGTCATTAAATAAAGCACTTACAATTGCTGGATCGGATACAAGCGGCGGCGCTGGGATGCAAGCAGACTTAAAAACATTCCAAGAGCTTGGTGTATACGGTATGACAGCTCTTACAACAATCGTAACGATGGACCCACATAACGGTTGGGCACATAATGTGTTCCCAATTCCAGCGTCTACATTAAAACCACAATTAGAAACAACAATTGAGGGCGTTGGCGTTGATGCATTAAAAACAGGTATGCTTGGTTCTGTTGAAATTATTGAGCTTGTTGCTGAAACAATTGAGAAGCATAATCTACAAAACGTAGTAATAGACCCAGTTATGGTGTGTAAGGGGGCAGATGAAGCACTTCATCCAGAAACAAATGACTGCCTACGTGACAAACTTGTTCCAAAAGCTTTAATTGTAACACCAAACTTATTTGAAGCGTATCAACTAAGCGGTGTCAAAATTAACTCGCTTGAAGATATGAAGCAAGCTGCTGAAAAAATCCATGCTTTAGGGGCAAAATACGTACTGATTAAAGGCGGCAGCAAGCTAGGAACAGAAAAAGCAATTGATTTATTATACGATGGAGAAACATTTGACATTTTAGAATCCGAGAAAATTGAAACAACATATACACACGGCGCAGGTTGTACATACGCTGCTGCAATTACAGCAGAACTAGCAAAAGGAAAATCTGTAAAAGAAGCAGTTCAGGTAGCAAAAGAATTTATTACAGCTGCGATTCTTCATTCTTTCAAATTAAATGAATATGTAGGACCAACACATCACGGTGCATATCGTAGATTTGGTGCTGGAAAAGAACTTGTATAAAAAATAAAGTCGTCATTAGTGACGACTTTATTTTTTATGAGACACGATTTCTACCATTTCGTTTAGAAGAATACAATGCATCATCTGCAAGTTGAATAAACTCTTGTGGTGAATCTTTATAAATGGAAGTACCTACTGAAATCGTGATATGTATACAACTATTATTTTGCAATTGAAACACATGTTTCTCTACATCTGTCCGAATTTTTTCCCCTATATCTACAGCGAACTGTAATGTTGAATTTGGTAATAATAAAGCAAATTCTTCCCCACCTTTTCGGAACACTAAATGCGGAAATGGAGAACTATTCTTCAAAATTACTCCTATTTGCTGTAAAACTTCATCACCTGCTGGATGCCCATGCTTATCATTCACATGCTTGAAATGATCAATATCTACTAACAATAAACAGAGCGACCTTTCATCGCTTTTCTTATCTTCAATATGTCTATTCAATTCTGTATCAAACTTACGAACATTCCCGAGCCCTGTTAATTCATCTATCGTTGCTTGCTGTTTCATTACATGAAACAACTCGTTTGATTGCAAAACATAATGTGCGCTTAAGAAAGTAATATATCCTATCGTGATGCTAATAAGTAAGTATAGGTTTAATACAAAAACATCTTGGAAAACAAAATAAATTGCAATCAATGAAATTGTTAAGCAATAAACATGTAACCATACCCATTTTTTCAACATAGGAATGCGAAATGTTGAAATCAGGGCACACCCTATACCCGTTAGTAAAAGAACACCTACAGGTGAAACCGTTGCATGATCTATAAATACCGAACGTGCAATTAAAAGAATGCTAGCACATAGTAAACTTGCAATAGGACCACCAATAATAGCAGCTAATATTACCGCAAGATATCGTAAATCTAACATTACACCTTCAATTTGAATACCAAACTTTATAAGCAGAGTACCTAAAGCACCCGTTATAATCCCAACAAAACATTTTACTTCAAATGGTAACGACTCTTTTAATGAAATATTTTTTAAAAGTTGACCTCCAACAAAAATAAAGGAAAGAATAATAGTTGTATTAATAAATAGATCGTCTAGCATAAACGTATACCTGGCCTTTCTACAACTTAACACTTTACAAAAAAATTGTCCCTTTCCTACTTATCATTGTATATTATATCTCTATAACTCCCAACCATTTTTTCTATATAAATCCAAATTTTAAAAGCGACATAAAACCATTCTTTTCGGTGGGCGAGAGCATCTGGCCATTCATAGAAGCAATTAGCACCCTTCCCTGCCACATGCAAGGTAAAACAAAGGGAGAAAGCAAGTGTAGGCTCTTCTGCATAACCGCAATCTATATGTCGAAAAATTAAGATCGATTCCTATAGATGTTTCACGTGAAACTTAAAAAAAGAGCGAAATCTCGCTCCTTTTTCACTATAACCTCGCTAACAACATCTTGAAATTTTACCGCCCTTTGCGTTAAATCTTGCTTCTTGCGCTTCAGCAAAAAATTGTTTTCGAGATAATACTTGCTCATTTGGATGATGTTGTTTCATATGTGCAACATACTTTTCATAACTTGGTACACCAACAAGCAAACTAATAAATTGTTTTCGATATTTCCATATGCCAATTACCGTTTTAAGCATAATGCTGTGCCTCGCTTTCATCACGTGGAACATACGCTGCTTCTTTTAAAGGTGTTGCTTTATTATTCAATACTTGTATCCATATTCTAATAGACGATATCAATACCGCGATTACAACAAGCATAAAAATTCCACAAAGCGCTGCATCAATATAATCATTAAGAATAATTTGTTTCATCTGTCCTACGTTTTTTGCTGGTGCTAATAGTTTCCCTTTGTCTAGTGCATTTTGGAACACTTTTGCATGAGACAGGAATCCAATTTTCGGATTTTCATGAAATAACTTTTGATAGCCGGCTGTCATCGTAACAATTAGTAACCACGTTGTCGGAACGAGCGTCACCCAGACGTATACCTTTTTTCCCATTTTAAACAAAACAGTCGTTCCAAGTAACAATGCAATCCCAGCTAACATTTGATTGGCAATTCCAAAGAGCGGCCATAATGTATTAATACCGCCAAGCGGATCAATTACCCCTTGGTATAAGAAATATCCCCATCCTAGTACGCAAAGTGTTGTTGCAACAATATTAGAAAGTATTGAATCTGTTTTTGCAAATGGTTTATAAACGTGCCCTAAAATATCTTGAATCATAAACCGACCAACACGCGTCCCTGCATCAATCGTTGTTAAGATAAAGAGAGCTTCAAATAAAATGGCAAAGTGATACCAAAATGCCATTAATGCTTTCCCGCCAATTACTTGAGAAAAAATATGAGCCATCCCAATTGCAAACGACGGTGCTCCGCCTGTACGAGATAATATTGTTTGTTCTCCAACGTTTGCAGCTAACTCTTTCAATTCATTTGGCGTTATAGTAAATCCCCAAGAACTAATTACTTGTGCTGCCTGTGTTACATCCGTTCCAATAACTGCTGGCGGACTATTTATTGCAAAATATATACCTGGCGTTAGTACACAAGCTGCAATCATCGCCATTGCTGCAACAAATGATTCCATCAGCATAGCACCGTAACCAATTGGCTGTGCATGTCCTTCTCGCTCTATCATTTTTGGAGTTGTACCAGAAGAAACAAGCGCATGGAAACCAGATACAGCCCCGCAAGCAATTGTAATAAATAAAAATGGAAATAAATTCCCCGCAAATACTGGACCTGTTCCATCAATAAATTTTGAAACTGCCGGCATTTGTAAATCTGGTGCAACAATGATGATACCGAGCGCTAAACCAACAATTGTTCCGATTTTTAAAAACGTACTTAAATAGTCACGCGGTGCAAGTAATAGCCAAACAGGTAATGCAGAAGCAATAAATCCATAAATAATTAGCATAATAGCAATTGTTTCACCTTTAAATGTAAACATAGTCGCAAGCGCTGGATTTTCCGCTACATATTGACCTGCTACAATTGACAAAAGAAGTAAAATAATGCCGATAACTGAACCTTCTCCAACACGACCTGGACGAATGTAACGCATATATACACCCATTAAAATAGCAATTGGAATGGTTGCTGCAATTGTAAACATTCCCCACGGACTTCCTACAAGCGCTTTTACCACAACAAGAGCTAATACCGCTAATAAAATAATCATAATGCCCAAAATACCAATCATTGCAATAAAACCTGTTATAGGACCAATCTCTGCTTTAATCATTTCACCAAGCGATTTTCCATTGCGACGCATAGATGCAAACAAAATTATGAAGTCTTGAACAGCCCCGGCTAACACAACGCCAACAATAATCCAAAGTGTTCCTGGTAAATATCCCATCTGTGCAGCTAAAATAGGACCGACTAATGGACCAGCTCCGGCGATTGCAGCGAAATGGTGTCCGAATAAGACCCATTTATTGGTCGGAACATAATCTTTTCCATCATTTAAAAGCTCTGCTGGTGTTTTTCGATTGTCATCCAATTCAAAAACTTTTCTAGCAATAAATTTACTATAAAACCGATACGCAACAGCATAGACAGAAACAGCAGCAACAAGTAACCAAACCGCATTAATTGTTTCACCGCGAGATAATGCTAACACTGCAAATCCCGCTGCTCCTAAAGCCGCAATCACACCCCAAAGTAAAATAGATTTCCATACTTTCAAACATAATCCCCTCCTATGTTATATCTTAGAGGGAATTGTACTAAATTTTCAGAATAGTTAGAAACTACATTCCTTATGATGAGTGTTTCCTAATGTAACATGTCCAAATTCCGCCACAAACTGCTACAACTCAATTTTATTTCGGAGTCGTTTTACATAATTTCGGCTAACAGGAATTGACTGATTACCATAATTTTCTAAATATAAATTATACGTCCCATTATAATAAGGCTTTAATTCTCTTACATACATAACATTAATAAGATAACTTTTATGCACACGCAAAAAATCATATGCCGCTAGTTTACCTTCTAATTCTTGTAATGTATATGTGGAAATATATTGATTATTATTTGTATAAATAGAAACGGTTTTATTTTCTTTATTCTTGCTTATGTATACAATATCATCCGGAAAAATATATGTAATTCCTTTATGACTCTCAATTGGAAGCTTTTGCAATCGATTCTTTCTTTGTTTTATTTTTTCTCGCTGAATACTATGCAGTAAAAATTGCAAATCTTCCTGCTCAAATGGTTGCAACAAATAATAGAAAGCATTGAAACGAAATGATATAATAGCGTCTTTTATCTCATTCCCTGTAAATATAAATTTTGTGCTTAATGTTAATTGGCACAGCAATCCTGCAATTTCAAATCCTGTTCCGTCTGGTAAATATGTATCTAGAAAAATAAAATCTGGCGTATGCTTTTTCGCTAGTTGCAGTGATTCCATTCCCGTTTTTGCTTCAAAGCATTCCAAATTATTTACATGTTCTGTGAAAAAGTCTATTAATTGACCTCTATTTTCTTCTCTTTCATTTACAATTAAAATCTTCATGTCTGCCCAACCACCTAATCCTTTTGTCCATACGCCTTGTTGTATACATTCGCTTTTTTAGAAATAATCCCTTTTTCTATCAAATATATCATATTTTTATCAGAAAATAATGAAAAAAGAAGCCATACACAGCTTCCTTTTTCATTATACCAATTCTCGTTGTTTTGTTTCCTGTCCAAGCACAAGGACAGCGAGAACACCAATTATAATGGCCGTACAAAAGATTGTAAAAATATAAGAGAGCGAAGCATGCGTGGCTACGAGATAGCCAACTAATAACGGTCCTAAAATACCCCCAATGCGTCCAAATGCCGCTGCCATCCCAGCCCCCGTACCACGAATAATAGTTGGATACTGCTCCGGCGTATACGCATATAATGCTCCCCAAGCTCCTAAATTAAAGAATGAAAGCAACATACCTGCAATCATTAGCGTAATCACTGAATCTGCCGCTCCAAAGAAATATGCACTACATGCCGTTCCAAATAAGTATGTGATTAATACAAACTTCCGGCCAAAACGTTCAATAAACCAAGCGGCTGTAAAATAACCGGGAAGCTGCGCAAATGTCATAATCAACACATATTGAAAACTTTTAATTAAACTAAATCCCTTTAGCACTAATACACTTGGAAGCCAAAGAAACATTCCATAATAGGAAAACACGACACAAAACCATAGAATCCAAAGCATAATCGTCGCTCGCCTGTACTCTCCTGACCAAACAGCCTTTATGTTTGCAAATACAGATTGCTTTTGTTCTACTTTTTGAAATTGCGGTGAATCAGGTAAACTCCATCGTAAATATAATGCATAAAAAGCTGGAATCGCACTTAAAACCATCGCTGTTTGCCAACCGTATGTTGGAATAATAAAATATGAGATGAGAGCAGCAATTAACCATCCACCAGCCCAAAAGCTTTCTAATAAAACGACAATTTTACCGCGTTCGTGCGCCGCAACACTTTCAGATACAAGTGTTGATGCAACAGGCAGCTCTCCTCCAAGACCCATCCCAATACAAAAACGAAGGATAAGAAATACGGTTAATGTTGTTGATAAAGCACTTAATCCACTTCCAATAGAAAATAATAATAATGTAATAATAAAAACAGATTTTCGGCCGATTTTATCTGCTAATATCCCAAATACGAGTGCTCCAACTGCCATTCCGATGGAGTTAATACTACCGATCCATCCCATCTGCTGTGCACTAAGCTGCCATTCTTTTTGTAAAGCAGCAATAATAAATGAAAGAATCCCAACATCCATTGCATCAAATAGCCAACCAAGCCCAGCAATTCCGAGAAGCTTTCGATTTGAGATTTCTTTAATTTTTCCCACTACAGGCCCTCCTCAATACAGGTGTCTTTACATAATATTTTACATATGTATATCATATAAGTAAAACAATTTATATGTAAACATAATCATTTCTCATATGCTTCTTATCATTTCCACAAAAAAACGCCTCATACATAGAATGAATAGACAAGTCCCCCTGTAAACAAGTGCTCCTACAAATAGCTGTTTACAAAAGAAAAAGCAGCGATATTTCGCTACTTTTTCGACCGAACAACCTCTTTTAAAAATTCAACTAATACGAGTTGACGACGCCAGCGCGTTGGATTACTGCACAAACGGTAAAACCACTCTAAGTGAATAGCTTGAATCCATCTCGGAGCACGCTTTACTTCTCCAGCCCAAACATCAAAGCTACCACCAACGCCAACAGCTACTTTTGTATGTAAACGATGTTTATTATTTTGAATAAAGTTTTCCTGTCTCGGAAATCCAAGCGCAACCAGTAAGATGTCCGGCTTCACTTCTTGAATACGTTCGATAATTTCTTCTTCTTTCTCTTGTTCAAAATATCCATCTTGTGTTCCAACAATAGATACAGCTGCATATCTTTCTGTTAAAGTTTGGGCAGCTCTTTCGATAACGTGCGGCTTTGCTCCAAGTAAAAAAACAGATACAGCCTTCTTTTCTTGTGATAACGTTTCAAACAAATTACACATTAAATCAAAACCTGCCACACGTTCTTTTAACGGTGTTCCTAGCATACCACTTGCCTTTACAACACCAATCCCATCTGGTGTAATAAGATCTACCTGAAGAAGCGTTTGATGAAACACAGTATCCTTTTTGGCACACATCACAATTTCAGGATTGGCTGTTACAACTTGAAATGTATTCTCTCGTTCTTGTTCTAGCTGCTGCATTATATAACGAACTGTTTCTTCCATTGTCATCGTTGAGAAGGGCACGCCTAAAATATCAATTGTTTGCACTGCCATGTTTACAATCCTCTCTATTTCAAATATCTTTTTCCACTACTAATTATTCTAACCTCTTACTTTTACATAATCATTACTGCCAGACAAAACCTTCTCATACGCCTCATACGTATTTTCATATAAATTCCGTAACGAAAAATGAGAAGAGGCATGGGTATACAAACGCTCACCCATCTCTACTAATTCACCATTTTTCCATTTTTCATATGCCTCTTCTAACGCACGAGTAAGAGCCACCGCATCACCAATTGGAACAATCCAGCCATATGTGTTATCAACAATAAGTTGTGACATATCACCAACATCTGTAGCAATAGGGGTTAAACGTTGATTCGCCCCTTCTAATAAAACAAGGGGGAAACTTTCACTATACGATGTTAATAAATTTATATGCGCTGCGGCATATAAATTCTTTGCATCTTCACGATGTCCTAAAAATAGAACTTTATCTTCTAATCCTTTTTGTTTCACTGTTTCTTTTAACTCATTCTCAATTGGCCCATCACCAAGTAACAGCACTTTAATTTTTGGAATTGTTGTGTTTTGCAACGCTTCAAATAATATTTCATGCCCTTTAACAGGATGTAAACGGGCTACTTGAATCGCTGTAAATACATCTTCTTGTATATCAAAATTCTCTTTTAAATTATAAGGCTTTGCCAACTTACGATCATATTCAATTCCGTTATAGATTGTGCAAATTTTCTCTTCTGGTACACCTAGTGTTACCGTATTCATCTTAAAACGTTCTGTAATAGCAAAAAATAAATCAACTTTCTGAAACGAACGTAAATTTAACTTTGTAAAAATCCAACCTTTTAAACCACGCTTCATAAAATCCAACGTTGGGTCACTGTGCACAGTTGTAACCCATTTGGCATTTACCTTTCTCTTTAATAGGGAAAGATAAAAGTTAGCTCTTGCTCCATGGGTATGGACAATATCAAAACCTTCTTTATTAATAAAAGAACGTATTTTTGAAAGAATGGATATATCATAACGAGATGATTGTGAAAAAACATGTACTTTTATTCCTAATACCCTCGCCTCGCTTGCTATTGCACCTTCTTCAAATACCGCTAGTTCTACTACATCTTTCGGGAATTGCGACAAAAGTGAAATAATATGCGTTTTTCCGCCACCTGTTTCTGCTCCAGCATTCATATGTAGCACTTTCATCTTTTTTCCTCCATTAAATATATTTTCTCATTTTTTACTATAGCAAAAAATAAAAGCTAACATCATGCTAGCTCTTATTCTTCCATTATTCTATTTCTAAATCAACGATTAAATATGCTAATAATACAACAAAGTAAATACTTACTCCTGGTGCCGTTAACACATGACCTGCTGTAAAAGCAATTCCTAATGCTAGCCCAAGACCAGCAGCTAACAATGCGTACTTAACCGTAAATACTTCACGGAACCTTGTTATTAATACCATTAGGATTCTCAAACCATAATACAGAAATGGAATCATAAGAAAAATAAAACCGATAATTCCAAAGGTATAAAACCAATCATGGAAATCTCGCTCAATTATTTTTAGTTCTGAGATATCTTTAAGGTTACCACCATACCCCATACCAAGTAATTTCTGAGACATAGGTGCTTGTTTATAAAAATCTTTATACGTTTGCATAAATAATTCACGTCCGCTAAAAATAATAGCTTGCGTCTCAGCCTTTTTCTCTTCTTCTTTTGTTTTTTCTGTCCCTTTTACCGTTTCCTCTTGTTTAACATGGTTCTTTTGTTGCCTTTCTGCCTCTTGCAATTTGAATACTTTATGACTGATCCCTGTATTTTTATATATTGGAGAGGACGGAAAATATCCTGCTATTCCTACTAATATAACTGTTGCAATCAAACCATTTAACAAATATGGCTTTTTATTACGCTCTTTTCGTTGTAAAAATGCTTGTATAAAACACATAAAAACAGCAATAACAAATGTACAAACAATAGCTCCAGCCCCTACTTTTGTACCAATTGCAAACAATGAAAATATAATTAAAATGGATGGAATCCAAAAATAACTTTTTGCTAAGCTTGTTGTTTTTTCAATAGAATATAGAACAACAACTGGGCATATGATTGCTAAAATGGATCCAAGTTCATTTCCTGCAAAAAACCAGCCGCGTGAACCTTCTTTAAAATAGTCATAACTATTATAATCTGTTCCAGTTGCGATAGCTGCAACCATCGTTACATTTATAATTAAAGCTGCATATGCTATATAATTTCTCATCTTTGTATGCATTGTTTCTTTCATCTTTAATGACTTGAATACGAGAATATAGCAACTTATCATCACAAATGGATATAACGCCTTTGCTATAAACTTAAGATCTTCCATTTGTAGCATCGGATGTTTAATCATTTTATTATTTAAAAATCCTAATCCAAGTACAATTCCTAATCCAAGTAAATATATAATGTATTTTCGATTTTCTTTCACACGAGCTTGCGTAAGAATATAAATCCCACCAAGAGCCATAACAAATAAACGTGTTATCACTCCAACCGTTGCATCGATTTTAAGCTCTAAAATACAAAACGATGTGAGTAAATCTATAATTGGTTGTAATATAATAAAAATCAATAGAAATTGTTCAAATTTATAACTTAAACTATTGTGATTTAACATCTTTACCCCCTATAAATATTGTTGCGTCTCGTTTCAAATACCTATTATAGCATAAGTTTTCAATTGACTAGATGGTATTTTAATTGAATCATAAAATCTTTGGAGATGTCATTTTCACTTTTTTTACATGTAGCGAAACAGTAATTGTTATTTTGATAACTTTAGTGTATATTCTTTCCTTGGAACATCTTTAGAAGGAAGGGATCGGAGCGATGTTTTTAATTGATGTATTTACGTTTCTCGGCATTATTGCAGCTGCTATTTCTGGTACATTAGTAGGTTTAAAAAAAGAACTCGATTTATTTGGTGTCCTTTGTTTGTCTGTAGCAACAGCACTTGGCGGCGGAATAATTCGGGATATTATGATTGGAAACTTGCCTCCAGTTGCGTTTGTACAACCAATCTACTTTTTCATTAGTATTTTAGCAGCATTATTTACTTGTATGTTTTTTGAACGAATTCATAAATTACAAGTTGTTATTATGCTCTCAGACGCTGTCGGCTTAGGCGTATTTACTGCCATCGGTGCAAATGCGGCCATTACTCATCATATGGATGGTTCTTTCTTAGTTGTTTCTATGGGAGTCATTACAGGTATTGGCGGTGGAATTTTACGTGATATGTGCGCGCAAGATATCCCATATGTCTTTCGTAAAGAAATTTATGCAATTGCCTCTATCCTAGGCGCAATTAGCTTCCTCATTACTTATGAGATGGGATCACACGTATTGGCTTTCTACATTTGTTTACTCATAACATTTGTTATACGCGTCGTAACTTTTATCTATAATGTACATTTCCCAGTCTTTTTTAAAACACATACAAAAGTTCATAAAGGTCATTGATCTATTTATAAAAAGAGAATTCTTTCATGGATTCTCTTTTTTTATAGCGCATAAATTCCCTTAATTCCATATAACAATATAGAGAAAATATAAAAGAATAGATATAATAAACAAGATGGCAATGTTGGAAACGTTTTAACATTTTTTTACAAGGAGAGAGAGAAAGACATATATACAGGGGGAACATTATGCTAAGGCTTTTTAAAAGGGAAAGTAATCAAACGAAAGAAAGAAGTATAAAAGAACAAAGTAAAGATAAGGCCGTAACATTTCTTGTACCTAAAAATTCCGATTTAGCCGTACAAATGAACATGTTACACGTAACAAGAGAAGATTTACAGGTTGTAAAAGTGCTACAACCTTTTATTTATGAACAATTGGATTGGATTACAAAGAAATTTTATGAAAATATTACAAAGCAACCACACCTTATACAGGTCATTGAAAAATATAGTTCCGTTCAAAAATTACAAATAACATTAAAAGAACATATCAAACAACTATTTAGTGGCGATATTGACGAGGATTTTATTCAACGTCGCGTTCAAATTGCACGAAGACACGTGAAAATTGGTTTACATAGAAAATGGTATACATCTGCATATCAAGAATTATTCCGATCTATTATTAAAATTTTCAAAGAACACTTCACAAAAATTGAAGATTTTTCTTGTGCTGTACATGTACTAAACAAGCTCTTTACGCTTGAGCAGGAGCTTGTTTTAACAGCATACGAACAAGAATATGAAGCGATTCGAAAAGAACATGAGCAAGAAAAAGAAATTGCTCAAATGACAATCAGCCATATTGCTCAAGAGCTTGCTGTTGCATCAGAGAAAACAAATGCCTCCATTCATCAATTAACGGAGCAATCAGAAAACATGATTGACATTGCCAAAACAGGTACATCACTAGCGATACAATCAGAGCAAAAGGCAAATCAAGGAAAACAGCAGCTTCATATTCAAAATCAGCGCATGGAAAGCATAAAGGGCAGCATGCAAACTATTATTCAAGATACACAAGAGCTACTTGTCATTTCCAAAAAAATTAATGAAATTATCGATATTGTCAAATCAATTGCTGATCAAACAAACTTACTTGCCTTAAATGCAGCGATTGAATCTGCACGTGCTGGTGAATTCGGAAAAGGATTTGCAGTTGTAGCAGGAGAAATTCGTAAGTTATCAGAGCAAACAAAAGAGTCTATTTCAAACGTAACAAAACTTGTTGAAAAAACAAATGAACAAATTACGCATGTTTCATCTTCTGTTGAACAAATTAATAATCTTGTCTCTGACGGAACAAATAGCATGAATGAAACTGATAGTTACTTTGAAGAAATTGTAAAAGACATGTCTAATTCAAAAAAACAAACTCAAAAAATTGAAGGTGAACTTGAATTCATTACACATGTTATAAAGGCAATTGAAAAGACTTCTACAAACATGGCCCAAACAGCTGATAGTTTAATGGCAGAATTAAATCGATAAAACAAGGTGCCTAAGAGCGAGGAAGAAACACATCCACACTCTTAGGCGTTTTACTTTTTAAAAAATAGTATTTCCTTGTATCACATTCATGTCACTTTCAATTGGAAATTTTATTAACACAATGGATAGAAACCGAAGTAACACGGTACCCTATTTCTATGATAAAGTTAGTAACGTCATATATTCCCCTTGCAATGTAAGCGAAATCTCTTTTACACTACAATCTATATACAGAGAAACTTTCATCCACTATTTATAATGAATGATGGACGAAATAAATTAAGTTCTGATGAATATCATGAGAACAAACAAAACAGGAGTAGATAATATGGAAAAGAAATTTATGAGAGAGTCAAGAGCGATAAAAACAACACGTGTTTTTCCCAATGACTTAAACAACCATCAAACATTATTTGGCGGAAAATTATTAGCAGAAATTGATAGCATCGCATCTATCGCTGCTGCGCGCCATAGCCGTGAGCACTGTGTAACAGCTTCTATCGATTCTGTTGATTTCTTAACACCCATTCATCAAACCGATTCTGTTTGCTATGAAGCATTCGTTTGTTATACAGGAAGATCTTCTATGGAAGTATTCGTAAAAATTGTTGCAGAAGATTTATTAGGCGGGCAACGCCGCATTGCCGCTACTTGCTTCATCACTTTCGTCGCATTAAAAGATGGAAAACCAGCCTCTGTACCAGGTGTGATCGCTGAAACAGAGGAAGAGCTCTGGTTATATAACACAGGCGGAGAACGTGCAGAAAAACGCAAAATGAACCGATTGAAAAGTAAAGAAATGGCAGAAGTACTAACTATTCAAAAACCGTGGAATGTATAATTCTACACCCTCTACTTGGCGAATGTATTCGCCAGGTTTTTTATATTCATGAAGAAATACTAAGGCTATTTTCATACATTGTGTGCTACTTTGACTGCAATTAAGAAAAGAATCTATTGTTGCTTTACAAAGTTTATCTGCGGTAAACTTATATCCGTAATTACTTATAATTAAATCACTTTCAATAAAACTCACAAAAGCATTTTATTTGAAGAACTATCAGTGAAAGGTGAAATTATGCAAAAATCACTTGTTTCAAATATTTTCTATAAATTATTGCTCAACACCTTTAATATTATCCTTCCGCTTCTCGTAGGCCCATATGCATATCGAATGCTTGGTTCGCATTCAATGGGAACAGTTAACTTTAGCGAAACAATTTTTAATTATTTCTTTGTTTTTGCTACATTTGGTGTGTATCAATATGGCTTACGTGAAATTAGCTTAGTGAAAAACGATAAGAAAAAAACTTCACAATTGTTTACAAGTTTATACGTTATTAACTTTACAACTAGTATTCTTGCTTTAATTGCATTTTTACTTTTTAGTTACATTGGCTATGGAAATAAAGATGTATTTCCTGTCCTCCTTATTTTTGGATTCAACTTTATTTCGAGTTTATTTTATGTAGAATGGTACAATGAAGCACATGAAAATTATGATTTCATTGCCAAAAAAACAGTTATTGTTCGTCTCATTTATGTTGTCCTTTTATTTATTTTCGTTCATGGGGCAAATGATTACAGACAATTTGCAAGTTTATTAGTTTTATCAACATTTTTAAACCACTTTATCAGTTTTATATATGTAAAACGTCAAGTTAAGTTTGATTTTTCCAACATAACCATTGTTCGGCATTTAAAACCATTATTTTTAGTTGTTATCTTTTCAAATGCAACTATTCTCTATACACAATTAGACCGACTATTATTAGGTAAGTATGTTGGGAAACCCGAACTTTCTTACTATGTCATGGCTTTTCAAATTATGACGATTATTAATACACTGATGTTAAGTGTAATCCAAGTTACCGTTCCACGGCTCTCTTATTTATCAGGAACTGCGGATGAAAAAGAGTATGAATCACTATTAAATAAAATCTCAAAAGTGTACTTTATTACATTATTCCCAGCAGCTATTGGCTTAATGCTTATCGCTCATGGGGCTGTTATTATTTATGGAGGAAATGAATTTGCTAATGCTGGTGATACATTAGTTGCTTTTGCACTATACATGATTGCACTCGGTATCGAATCTATTTTATCGAATCAAATTATTTACGTAAAAAAGAAAGAAAACATTTTAGTACGTTTTTTATTCATTGGTGGTTTTCTAAACCTGATTTTAAATATCTCGCTGATCGTCTTTCATGTATTCACACCGACAACAGCGATTTTCACAACTACGATTTCATACTGCTTGCTAATTACACTGGAATATATATATGTAAAAAAGAAACTAAAAGTAAATTACACATTATTCGATATGTCGAAACTAAAATATCTCTTCTATTCACTTACATTTGTACCGTTATCATATCTCATTCATATAACAATACCAGGAAAAATCCTTTCTGTATTGGTTATCATTATCACGTGTGGATGTGTATATGCATTAATTTTATTAATAACAAAAGATGAGATATTGTTTACGTTTTTAGATAAAATCAAAGGAAAACTGAAGAAAAAATGATGTAAGTAACAAAACACCATCTTGCATGTTTAGGCGAATGAAACTTCTTTAAAGGAGCTGTTCCGATTGAAATTCTCTTTAATCATGGCGACTTGCGGCAGACGTGATGATATTATAGATTTACTAAAATCGTTAGAAAAACAAACATATAAAGGCTTTGAACTCATTGTAGTCGACCAAAACGATACACCAATCGTTGATTTATTTAATGACTATAAAGAAAAATTCCCAATCAATTATATATACACACCAATCAAAGGACTCTCCCGTGCACGAAACACAGGTTTAAAAGTAGCTGATGGTGATGTTATCGCTTTTCCAGATGACGACTGTATTTATGAAACAAATGTGTTGGAAAACATTCAAGAAACGTTTAAACAAAATAAAAATATTCATTTTATTTCTACCAATACAACAAATGTAGAAGGGACAGGATCTTTAATACACGCTCCTAATACAGATATTATTTTAAATAATAAATATGGATTCATGGGTCCTTCCTTTGCCCTCTTCTTCACGAAACAATTTGTACAAGATGTAGGCACTTTTGATGAAGACTTAGGAGTTGGAGCGGGAACAATTTACGGAGCTGGTGAAGAAACTGACTTTGTACTTCGTGGTATGAAAAATGGATATACAGGTTTATTTAAGAAAGATCTTTTCGTATATCATCCAGTAAAAGAAGAGATTATTAATGAGCAATCATTAAAAAGAGCTATTTCCTATGCCGGCGGTTTCGGAAGAGTCATTCGCTTACATTATGGATTCCCTTACTTTTTACGCGCCATTGCCGCTGCTTTATTCCGTGCAATGCAAAACATTTCTAATGATAAACGAAAATTTCATACAAAGCGCTTAAAAGGAATTGTTAGAGGATACTTTAAATAAGTTCATACCAGCAGTAAGCCCCCACCCCAAATATTGAGGTAGGGGCTTACTGCTGGTAAATAGTCCAATCAATTACAACTTTCATCAACTGATCTCAAATCAGCAGGAGAAAAAAAGAGCAACTGTCCCAGACAGGAACAGTTGCTCTTTTTACAAGGGGTCTTTTCATAAAAACAAGGGGTTTTTTATAATCTTTAAACAAGATAAGACGAATACACTAATGACCATTTATCATATTGGTATACAGCACACATTCTCGTAGTTTTTATCATTATGTTTATTCATCTTTACTGTGTTTGTACCACCTTACCGACTAAATTTTATAATATATAAAAGAACTCCACTATCGATTTAGCTTACACGAACATTACATTTTTGTAATAAAAATAACATTATTGTAACAAAATATACCATAAGATTACAATTATTTCCCATAAGAAATACACAATCATTCAAAGATAAAAGATAGCATTATATTTAAGAATTTAGTATCATGATTCAAGATACTATTATAAATTGAAAAACCGACCTAAAATCTCTTTCTTTTTGCAAGAGCATCTGAACATAAGGATGAAAACAAAGGAAGAAAGCGAATGAGGTCATTTTTTATGCTGCGTAGCAGCGACTTTTATATTGAAAAATTAAAATGAACTTATAGATTTGAAACAGAGCGGAGGACACTATGAGCTTATTAACAGTTGAAAACCTAGGTCATACTTTTGGTGATCGTACACTATTTAAAGATGTATCAATGCGTTTATTAGCAGGAGAACATGTTGGATTAGTCGGTGCAAACGGAGTTGGTAAATCAACATTTATGAATATTATTACAGGGCAACTGATTCATGATCAGGGACGTGTAGAATGGACACCCGGCACCCACTATGGATATTTAGATCAGCATACAATATTAACACCTGGACGAACGATTCGTGATGTATTAACAGATGCGTTCTTGCCTTTATTTGAAAAAGAAAAAGAATTAAATACGATTGCTGAAAACATGGCAACAGCGTCACCAGAAGAATTGGAAGAACTACTTGAAAAAATGGCAGAAGTGCAAGATGCACTAGAAGCAGGCGGTTTCTATTTATTAGATATTAAAATTGAAGAAGCGGCACGCGGTCTTGGAATTGATGCAATTGGCCTAGATCGTGATGTTTCGGCGTTAAGTGGTGGACAACGTACGAAAGTATTGCTTGCAAAGCTATTACTTGAACAACCTGAAGTACTATTACTCGATGAGCCAACTAACTATTTAGACGTTGAACATATTCAATGGTTAACAAGCTATTTAAAGGAATACCCTCATGCATTCCTTTTAATTTCCCATGATACAGAGTTTATGAACAAATGTGTAAATGTTATTTTCCACCTTGAATTTTCAAAAATGTCACGTTATACAGCAACATATGAAAAGTTCTTAGAACTAGCAGAAATTAATAAAAATCAACATTTACAAGCATATCAAAAACAACAAGAATTCATTAAACAGCAAGAAGATTTTATTGCGCGAAATAAAGCGCGTTACTCAACAACTGGACGCGCAAAAAGCCGTCAAAAACAACTCAATCGCATGGAACGTATTGATCGTCCAGAAACTGCTATAAAACCGGAGTTTTCTTTTAAAGAATGCCGTGCAAGCAGTCGTTTTGTTTTTGAAGGAGAAGATGTAGAAATCGGTTACACACATCCCCTATTACCGAAGTTAACAATGACAATTGAACGCGGTGAAAAAATTGCCATTGTTGGATGTAACGGGGTCGGAAAATCAACATTACTTAAAACGATTCTTGGAAAAATTAAACCGCTAGGCGGGAAAATTAGTCTTGGTGATTTCTTAGAACCTGCTTATTTTGAACAAGAAGTTAAGGCTGAAAATATTACGCCAATTGATGATATATGGAATGCGTTCCCGCACTTAGATCAACATCAAGTACGTGCAATGCTTGCGAAATGCGGCTTGAAAAATGAACATATTTCTCGTCCACTGAGCCAGTTAAGTGGTGGTGAACAAGCAAAAGTTCGCTTATGTAAATTAATGGCAACAGAAAGTAACTGGCTATTATTTGACGAGCCAACAAACCATCTCGATGTAACAGCAAAAGAAGAATTACAGCGTGCTATGAAAGCATATAAAGGTACAATCGTTCTTGTTTGTCACGAACCAGATTTTTATGAAGGTTGGATTACAAAAGTATGGAACGTAGAAGAATGGGCAGAGAAAGCAGCTCATCAATAATTAGTTGAACCAATTGAAACCTTACTGTACACAAATAACGGGATAAAAATATGCCTCTTGTCTAAACAAGGGGCATATTTTATTATTTTTTCTTCCTGAAAAACATTTTACCTTGCCCGCAAAAATTGTATTCTTATAAAGTAAAACTTCGAGTTCTTAGGCGCGATAAATAGTGCGCTTTATTCCTATATAAATTATTATATGCATCAAGGGGTGTATCCAATTATGTTGACTATACAATGGAATCGTTTCAGTTCATTATTAGCAAAGTGCCTCACAATTTTGTGCTTGCTTATCTTTGCTTTTTCTATTTGGAATTCTTATTTAACTGTTAAGGAGACTCTATTCGTTCGAACACTTATTAGTGCTCCCATTATAATTATCACCATGATTTTGCTTATACTACTAACTTATCTCTGTAATACATATTTTTCAAAAACTACATTTATTATTTTATTAACACTTTGTGCGTTTGCCACTCGATTTATTTGGATTCTAAAAATCCCAACACCGGTTGAATCTGACTTTGCATTAATGTATGAGAGTGCTGTACAAGCTGCTCACGGCAACTATAGTTTTTCAAGCTCTCCATACTACACAACATGGGTGTATCAACTGGGATTTACGATGTATCAAGCTTTCGTCATCAAATTATTTGGTAACCATATATTCATTTTAAAATTTTTAAATGTCCTTTATTGTACAGGAACTACACTATGTGTATATGGCATTACAAGCAAAATTTTCAATGAGTGGACTGGACGCACAGCTGGATTACTATATGCTTTTTATATTTCAAGCATTATGATGAGTTCTGTCTTAACCAATGAACACCTTGCAACATTTTTATTTTATTTAGGATTCTATTTACTAACAACAAAAGAGTTCCACAGTAAATATACTTGGATTTTTGTCGGAATTACACTAGCACTTGGTGATATAATACGCCCTCCAGGTAGTTTCATTTTATTAGCGGTTATCATTTACCTATTCCTTCATAGATTTCTTGGAAAAGATAAACAAACAATGTTCACTACAACAAAGAAACTTATTGGTATTCTTGTTACCTTTTACGCTGTCCATTATATTGTAAGCTCTCTGTTCATTGCTACAGGAGTTACAAAATATCCTTTATCTAATCGTGATCCTCTTTGGAAATTTGTCATAGGGCTTAACCATGAAACAGCAGGATCATATTCAGAATCAGATGCTGAACAAATCTTGGGTCTAGAAATAGGTGAAGAACGAAAAGTAGTAGAAATGAAACTCATTAAAGAACGAATTACAGATAAAGAAAAGCTATTCACGCTCTTTGGAGATAAATTTTCCTCTATGTGGGGAGATATTGACTCAGCTGGTTATTGGAGCTTAAATCAGTTAAATAAAAAAGAATTAATTAATACATCCATGAAATATGAAAAATATATGTATATGGCAACTATGTTATTTGGTGTGATTGGATTATTATCCCTTCTTTTCACAAAACAGAAAAACCTTCAATATACATTACTTCTCTTACTTATCATCGGATATATATCTGTTCATTTTTTAATAGAGATACAAACAAGGTATCGATATTTTATCATTCCTGGCTTCTTCATTATTCAAAGCTATGGAATCTATGTAATTCATCAATATATAAGAAAAAAAACTGTATGATTACCATTCCTATATAAAATGTTCACATTCGAAAAGATACTGGAGATTTCCGGAGTATTGATCATGCCGGATGTATTCCAATATAACAACAGCCTGTTCTAAAAATGAAATAAATGGAACAGGCCGTTATCCTTTTAGCGTCTAAACAAGATAAGAAAATCCCCATATCCTTCTTTCTCTAAATCCTCTTTAGGGATAAAGCGCAATGCTGCAGAGTTAATACAATAACGCAAACCATTCGGTCCTGGTCCATCTGGAAATACGTGTCCCAAATGAGAATCTGCTTCTTTACTGCGTACTTCCGTTCTCGTCATATTATGACTAACGTCCATTTTTTCTTTTATACTTGCTGATAGTATCGGATTCGTAAAACTAGGCCACCCACAACCGCTATCAAATTTATCTAACGAACTAAATAAAGGCTCTCCTGATACGATATCAACATAAATACCTTCTTCTTTATGGCCCCAATACTCATTTTGAAAAGGTGGTTCTGTTCCATTTTCTTGTGTAACATAAAATTGCATATCAGTAAGCTTTTCCTTTAAATGAGTATTATCCTTTGGCCAATATTTTTTGATAAACGCATCGCGCCCTGATCCTTGGCGATATAACGCGTAGCGAAACGCATTTTTCTCATGATACCCTTGATGATACTCTTCCGCAGAATAAAATGCTGCAGCTGGTAAAATTTTTGTGACAATCGGATTCGAAAAACGTCCACTTTCTTCTAGCCCGCGTTTAGATACTTCTGCGGCTTTACGCTGCTCTTCACTATGATAGAAAATGGCTGTTTCATATGATTGTCCGCGATCATGAAATTGACCTCCAGCATCAGTTGGGTCAATTTGTTGCCAATATAAGTGAAGTAATTGCTCATACGGCATACGCTCTGGATCAAAAGTAATTTGTACCGCTTCATAATGCCCAGTTGTCTCTGAGCAAACTTCTTTGTATGTTGGATTTTCCTTATGTCCACCTGTATATCCAGATACAATTTTTATAACGCCAACCATTTTCTCAAATGGCGACACCATGCACCAAAAACAGCCTCCAGCAAATGTTGCAAATTCATATTTTTCGTTTACAACCACTTCTTCACCCCATTATCTTTTCTTACAGTATGGCATACGAAAATATAAGTTATAAATAAAAAAGCATCAAAATAGATGCTTTTTATTTCTTATTTACTGTTTCTTCTTTTTCATCACTTATTACTTCTAATACATCGAGTAAAAACATAAAAATTGGAATCCCTATAATCAATCCCCATACACCTAAAAAATGTTCAGAGAAAATTAAAATCATAAATGTATAAAATATAGGTAAATTTGTTTTTTCTGACATAAACTTTGGATTTAAAAAATAACTTTCAACCGCATGAATGACAGCTACCATAATTAAAACATATAAAATATACACCATGCCACCGGTATTATAAGCAATTATACAAAGTGGAAACAGCGAAATAATTACACCTGCGACTGGAATAAGCCCCAGCAAGAAAATCATTAAGGCTAGCCCCAGCAACTGTGGGAAACCTAAAATCCAAAGTGCAATGGTCGATAACACACAATTTACAACGGCAATAAGAAATTGCGCCTCAATCACTTTTCCAAATGAGCGAGCAAATTTTCTTCCAAAATACTCAATTTCATTATAGAAAACAGCGAGTTTACTTTCTTTGAACTTCGCTGTAAACATAACAATTCTAGACTTTTCTAACAAGAAAAATAAGCTTAAAATAAGGGAAAGTAAAATTTGTAAACTTACTTTCCAAACATTTGCTAGCGAATTATAAATAATATCAACGCCTTGATTCACATACTTCGATAATTCCACGTGGTCAATTGCGGAAACTAAATATCTAATTACCTCATTATCAGGTGGATTTCTTACAAATATATTGAACTGATATACAAGTTGCGTAATTTGTACCAGTAAAACTGGTACATATTTGTATAGTGTAATAACGATTCCACTAATCAATGCTACATATAAAAATGCAATAATTATCTTCCTATTAATTGGTAAAAAGTGTTCCAACTTACGAGAAATAAATTTTTGAAATCTATCCATCAAATACGTAAGAATAAATGTAATCAAAATTAAATTAAACATACTTTTCATCGCATATAAGATGAGCACAAGTAACCCTAATACAACTAATCTCTGAAATCCTTTACTTTGAAACAGGTTTTTCATTTGCATAATCGAAGCGTGATCTCTCCTGTCCTTATAATTCGTATTTATTTTATTGTACAATATAAACGATACTTTCAGAACGTATTATTATAAACTAAATAAAAAGTTTTATTATAAAATGTTAAAACTTTTTATAAAACCCTTTTCTTTTTAGATGGTCAAGGGCATCTGGCCATGAGTAGAAGCGGTCAGGGCCTATTTCTGCCACATGCAATATTCAAACAAAAAGAGGAAGAAAGTAGCAGGTTACTTTTTGCTTAGCATAAACATGAATTCCAATTTGGCATAGAAGCTGTTTTTTAGGAAATGCATGACAAAGGGCATTTTCTACTAATAATTGCAGCACAAATGGTGGAATCAAAATATTATGCAGCAACCAAATTAATATCCGAATATAAGGAAATAAAGATAATAAAATAATAAATAAACCAACACGTTCAATTATCATCAATAATATATCGCCCATTTTATGTCCATCCCTCATGTAGTCATTACACCATTATTTTATGGGGAAAACATTATAATATAAAAATAAAAAGAAGCTCTCTCAAACGAGGAGATTCCTTCTTACATCATTTAGGTTTCGGCACTTGATCTGGTGCGCGTCATTGTAGGCAACACATCAAAATGCATCCGCTCTAGCCAGGCCTTTGACAAAACTTTATAAAAGGGAGTAAACGAGAATTATCAATTACTCCCTTTTCAGTTTCATAATCCACATAACAAATAAACTGATTATTATATATAAATACAAATTGAAAAAATGACATAAAAACCACTTTTTTAAGGAAGAAGACCTGGATAACTGGCCATGCATAGAAGCAGCCAGGGCCTTTTCCTGCCACGTGCAAAGTTTAAAACAAAGGTAGAAAGCAAGTAGCGGCCATGTTTTGTTCTGCATAGCACCGACTTATATGTTGAAAAATCAACTTGTATTTATATGGTCAACCTATTTATTCAATGCAGAGACCCTTCTCAAATCCTTAATCTTTCTGCTTATAGAGTAAAAATTTGTACTCCACTCCTTCTACAAATTGATTTTGCTCAGCAACTAAACGATAATTTTTGTGAAGGTAAGGAATGGTAAGCTCACTTGGATTCGTTTGTGGCTCAACTTTTACTACAACGAATTTAATTTTTTTCTCTTTTATATAACGATGTTGCTCATCCATATTTTCAGGATATATCTCATAGTCAATATTTTGTCTTTCAAAATAGCGGATATTCGGTACAATATCTGCAGCAAAATAAAATCCACCATCTAAAGAATTGTAATTTAATAACGTTGGATTCGGTTCTTGATGCATAATTTTAGCGAATGTTTCCTGCGCAAGAGGCCCCTTCTGATAGAACTTTGAAGCCTTCATGTTAGAATTATAGCCGAAGCAAAAGAAAATTGTTGCCATCGCCATCATGGATAGAGCAAACCATTTACTTTTACCAAGAGTAATCTGTGACTTTATGTTAGCATTTTGAATATAATGAGCGATTGCTATCAATCCAAATAGCCCTAAAGGAGTTATAATAAGAAAGTAGTATGGAATTTCTCTTCCTCCAATATATACCCCTACTATTAAGAAAATAATAGTACTTAAAAGCAACCATTTTTGACTTCTATCTTTAAAATACTTCCATGTAAACATAAAATCAATTAAACCAACAAGAATCAACACTTTATTTTCGAAGTTAGCATTAAATGCACCGCCAAAAATAAATGCGCAATTGATAAGTTTTTCAACTGTACCCACTTGTGATGAATAACTAACGAGGTTAAATTTTAAATACACATCTATCAAATCTTGAATTGCATGATTCATACCAAAATAGATAAGCCATGGAACACTTGCAAGAACTAGCCCCGCAAACGTGTAGACAATTGCACTCATTAAGTCCTTCCATCTTCTTTCACCTATACAGATAATTAAAATCGCAAGGTAGAATCCGATCCAAGCTCCAACAAGAGTAAATTTAATCCAAAACACGCAGGCAATCATAATCCCATTTAGAAGATAAATTCTCCGTTTAAAAAGGGCGCCAGATCCATACTTAAAATATTTAAATATCATATAAAGAAGAATCATTATGAAAGGAATCGAAAATTCTTCAGCACTATCGCCAAAACGAAATGCATTTTGATTTAATACTAATACTGGGAAAAAAATAGATATAAGCGCCGAAGGCATCCAATTCAAATAAAGGCGAGAAATCTTGAATGCAAAAACAATATTAACAAACATTGCAAGACTTTCCAATATGTAAACTCCAACGAAAGTGGAATGAGAAAACGAATAAGCTAATGCGTGCAAACCATATAGCAAAGGACCCTTTTGTTCAAAAATATCTTGGTAGGGGACTAATCCATTAGCCATACCTTTCCCAACTGTAAAAAAGGCATTAGAATCTACCCACTCGGTTAACGTAAAGAATGGGGATGTCTGTGTAAAAAATAACATAATAAAAAAGGAATAAGAAAATAAAAAGATATTTAGTTTTTCAAATGATAATTTATTTATTCTGAAATCATTAAATCTAACTGATTTTTTCATTTCTTTTAATTCTTCCTCTCATTCGGAACATTTTATAACCAGCTTATGCCCCTTTAAAACTTAATACCTATCCTAAAATAATTGTTAGTAACTACTTCTAAGTTTTGTCCATCCTAAGAATACTTTTCTATAGAATTCTTCTTAGCTATACAGTCAATGAGAGACTAATAGTTTTTTTGAACACCCACGCCAAAATACCTTTGTAAGGATGAATCTTCTTATTTCTTATTTACTTTTTAATTAGGTCTGATACGTATTCTTTTTGTTCCTCAAGAACACTATTTTTTTCAATTGTATATCTTGGTCGCCCTTTTGTTTCTTTGAAAATTTTCCCTATATATTCACCAATAATTCCAATTGCCAACAACTGTACTCCTCCAACAATCCAAATGGATAGCATCAATGAGGTCCAGCCACTAGTCGTATATGAAAAAACTTTTGCAAATAATGCATAAAGAGCAATTCCTATCCCGATAAGCACCATCAAAAATCCTAAATATGAAACGAACCTTATTGGTGCAACGCTAAATGAAGTAAGTCCATCAAAAGCGAAAGCAATCATTTTCTTTAATGGATACTTTGATTCGCCAGCAAATCTTTCTTTGCGGTCATAATAAACATTAGTAGATTTAAAGCCTAATAAAGGTACGATTCCGCGAATAAATAAGTTTTCTTCTTGATATTTTATAAATTCGTCCAACGCTCTTTTGCTCATTAAACGATAATCTGCATGATTGGGTACTAACTTAACGCCCATTTTTCCCATGAGGCCGTAAAACCATAAAGCAGTGTTTCTTTTAAATTTGGTATCCGTGTCTCTCTTATCTCGAACTCCATATACAATCTCATAACCTTCTTGATATTTATCGATAAACTGATAGATAACGTTAACATCATCTTGAAGGTCTGCATCTATTGAGACAACACAATCTGAAAAATCCCTTGCTGATTCTAAACCAGCAATTAATGCTCCTTGATGTCCAAAATTCCGACTTAATTTTAACCCTTGGACATACGGATTGGTTACTGTCTTTTCTTCAATTATGCCCCAAGTGTTATCAGAGCTTCCATCGTCTACATAGAAAATAATACTTTCATCACTTATTTTATTATTAACAACTAAATCATCCATAACTCTCGTTAGTTCTTTTGTTGTTTCCTCTAGTGTAGCTTCTTCATTGTAGCAGGGAACAACAATCGTCAATAAGGGTACATTGCGCGCCATTTTTCCACTCCTTAATTTTAAAAAACTCTACTTTCGTATATTTCGAAAATTCAGTTTACCAAACACCCCTATAATTTTAACATATATAACTATAAAAAGTAATAATATCCATTTTTTCGATTATAATTCTTATGAATAACTTCTTCAATGTCATTAACCATTCAGAGATTTTCATATCACTTGTATAAATAGAATATAGATATAACGTTGAATATATAAATACAAGTTGACCTTTTAACATCTAAGTCGCTGCCATGCAGAACAAAACATGGTCGCTACTTGTTGTCTATCTTTGTTTTAAACTTTGCACATGGCAGAAAAAGGGACCGACCGCCTCTATGCATGGCCAGTTGCTCTCGTCCCCTCCCCTAAAAAATTGGTTTTTATGTCATTTTTTCAATTTGTATTTATATATTCTTGTTCTTCTTCGTGTTGACTAGAGTATAGGCAATAAACAGTTAAGGAGGAAAAGTGAATAAACCATGCGTATCCTTATACTTGAGGGATGATGACAATGTTGTTGAGTCAAAAATATGAAATCTTTCCAACAGAAGCACAAAAAAGACCACCTCTCAATTGCAAGAGCTAGTCATAATTTTGATCCATTTAATCTAGTTGATTACAAAAAATGCCTGTCACTGCCCGGAATACCGAAAGTTCGATCAATTACCAGGAGTACAGGCATTTTATTTAACTATTTAATATGCATAGGAATTAATGTTTGTCCAAATACCTACACTCTTAATTTCTTTATACTCAGGCTTCCACATAGCATCTTCAATAGCATTCTCAACATCTTGAATATCTACTCTTGCAATTCCTTCGTGTATTGCAGCATGAGCTACTTCAATGGCCACATATTTTGAGACTTCATGAAGCTTTTCAATGGATGGCAGCAGGGATGCGCCTGATGTGCTGATATCTGACATTTTGGCAACTGCATTTGCTGCTGCTGCGAACATTCCTTTTGAGATGATTTCAGCTTTTGCAACAATTGCTCCAAGTCCAAGCCCTGGGAACACAAATGCGTTGTTTGACTGCCCGATTTCATAGGTAACACCTTTGTATTTTACATCGGCAAATGGGCTGCCAGTCGCAATTAACGCCTTTCCATCTGTCCATTTGATTAGGTTTTCTGGCACTGCTTCAGCTAGTGCAGTCGGGTTGGACATTGGCATAATGATTGGACGTTCAACGTGCTTGGCCATCTCTTTTATAATATCCTCAGTGAAGGCACCGGCTTGTCCGGAAGTACCAATTAGGATGGTTGGCTTCACCCTTTGAACTACTTCCATTAATGAAATGATCCCTTCCTCATTCTTACCCCAGTCCTTAACTTCATCCACCTGTCTTGTATAAGGCTTCTGAAAGTTCAGAACATCTGGTGTTTCATCTGTTAGTAGACCCCGATAGTCAACAGCCCAAAAACGATCATAGGCTTCTTCTCTAGTCAACCCTTCTAAAACCATGGCATCTGTCATTTGGTCTGCGTTACCAATGCCGGCAGCCCCTGGTCCAAAGACAACAATGCGCTGATCCTTTAGGGATTCTCCTGTTACTTTCAAAGCAGACATAATAGCAGCAAGAGTAACAGCACCTGTTCCCTGGATGTCATCATTGAAGGTAAGGATTTTGTCACCGCATTTGTCCAAGATTTTTCGCGCATTGACGTTGCCAAGGTCCTCCCAGTGAAGAAGAACCTCTGGGAAGAACTTTCTTGCAGTCTGAATGAATAAATCAATGAATTGATCATAACGCTCACCGCGGACACGTGCGAATTTGTTGCCGATATACATAGGGTCTGCAATCAAAGTCTGATTGTTCGTGCCAACATCCAACACAACTGGCAGAACACGGCTCGGATCAATCCCAGCTGCAGCTGTGTACACGGCAAGTTTACCAATCGCAATATTAATACCGCCTATCCCTTGGTCCCCAATACCAAGAATGCTTTCAGAGTCGGTAACGACGATTAAATCAATACCATTTTTGGGCTTTCCTAAATTATAAAATGCCTTTTCAATGCCCTCAAGATCATCAATGGAAAGATATAAGCCACCTGGACGACGATAGCTATGGGAGTATGACTGAATTGCATCACCGACAGTAGGAGTGTAGATGATAGGGAGCATTTCTGCCAGGTGTTCTTTCAAAAGACGATAAAACAAGACAACATTGCGGTTATATAAATCATAAAGCAACCCGTTTTTGAACAGATTCGTCGTCTGCATCGAATATTGTTCATAGATCCTACTAACTTGTTCATCAAGGGTGAGTACTTGTGGAGGTAACAGACCTTCAAGTCCAAGGTCTTCCCTCTCCTCCTTCGTAAAAGCTGTTCCTTTATTCAAAAAAGGATTGGAGAGAACTTCTTTTCCTTTTATTGTAGTAATAATAACATTCTCAGGTACATTCATGGTGTTTCCTTCCTCCTATCTTAAAATAGCTATTCTGACAATACCTCAACTATGTTAATAAATTTATCCTTATCCCACTAGTTTTTTATCTTAATGACCTTTTTTGTAACTAAACAAAGTAGACAGTGAAACCGCTGACTGCTTTTTCTTTGTTTCATTTTCAAATTGGCTTAAAAGCTTCAGCAGCATGATGAATAGGATAACAGTAGATTTTTACTTTATTGTCATGCTGCCCCTGCAATTGGTTTTTTAGCTTTTTTCTTTTCGGACATTTTAAATGCATAACTAACAATAATCGGACAGACTACTGCAGATATTACACATGCTGCTGCAACTTGTGCAGTGGCGGATGGTGCTATTGCAGCTAAGGTTGGATCTGCTGCAGCAACAACAGCTGGTGTAGCTACAGCATTTCCGGCAGTTGAACCTGTTGCTAAACCAACGATAGGATTTTCTTTAAATAACTTCAAAAGTACGTAAGCCCCAATTCCAGTGAATGCAGCTACTAATCCTAGTAATATGCCAGGACCTCCCGCTTTTATAATAGTTGTAAGGTTCATTCCTGCACCTAATGGGAATGAGAAGAATGGAATTAATAATAATTTACTGCTTCCAAGGAACTTTCTCATATCAGAATCAATATTTCCTAAAATCATTCCTATTACTATTGGAATTAATACTCCTACAAGTGTGTGAAGAGGAATTGTAGCAAGGCCGGATGCACCTAATGCAACTAATGTGAAAAACGGACCATCTTTTAAAGAAAATACAGCATATGCGCCTACATCAGTTTCGTCACCATACGATGAAGCAAGAGATGCATACAATCCACCATTAGCATTTAGTAACGCCGCAAGGATGGCTAATGGTGATAATCCTAGTACTCCGGCAGGCCCAAAAATCATTGCTACAGTTAAACCTATACCGGCACCGATTATAAATTTTCCTGTTAATAATATTGCACCTTTTTTTATTGCCTTTGGTGCTAATTTGAAATTAATTTGTGAACCAATTAAAAACATAAAACATGCCAAAATGGTAGATGATGCTTCTTTACTGAATAATGCCGTTGTAAAACCTCCAATTTTTAAAAATTGCGGAAAAAATGTATTCGTTAATACTCCTAAAAAAAGTGGAACAACCATCATACCACCTGGGATTTTATCAAGCGTTTTCTTAATTGGAATTTGCACTTTTAACCCTCCTAAAGTAGTTTTTATAATCTCGAAAGGAATCCGTTATTTTCCCAGTAATTTAAGAAATCGATTCCAATTTTCTTGCACCTTGTACTACGTTTTAATCTCTCTTTGTTTTGTTACATGTCTATCATATCCACAAAGAAAGCGTTTTCGTAGTTTATGAAAGTTTAATAATCCTTTTTGTAAATAAAAAAAGTAAGCAGTTTCAAAAACTGCTTACAAAAAGTTTTTTATTAGATGTTCCTTATATTGGTTATATTCATGCTGATATACAGGCCGTCCGATTGTTCCATAGATGACTTTGACTTCAAGTATTCCTAAGTCCTTTAGAAAGTTAAGGTACTTTCTTGCTGAAACCTTTGAAATGCCTATAACATTAGCTACTTCATCAGTGGAAAAGGGCCCCTGTTTCAACTCTTGAACCGCATCCCATATCTGCTTTAAAGTATCCTTGGTTAATCCCTTTGGGAGTTCCTCTGCGATTACTGCTTCTTCTCTGTGCAAAAGTAAGTAATCTAGCTCCTGCTGACTTACCGAATCCTGTTTATCAATTAACCGAGTTTGCTCAAGGTAGGCAACAAGCGCAGCATTAAACCGATCAAACTCAAAAGGTTTAATTAAATAGTCGACAACACCATACCTTAATGCCCTCTTAATTCGTTCAAGATCTGAGGCCGCTGAAATAATGATGACATCACTTTCAAAATCATTTTTCCGAAGGTACGATAACAGCTCCAGACCCTGTTTTCCAGGCATAAAAATATCCAGAAGAATGAGCTGAATATCATGTTTCCCTAAAAGTTGAATGGCTTCAGCAACTGAATTGACTATTGCAACTAAACGGAACCCGGCAATCTTAGAAAGGTACTGCTTATTAATTTCTGCTACCATCGGGTCATCTTCAACAATCATTACATTAATCATTTTCATACATCCTCTGCTTTATAAGGTATATATACAGCAAAATCCGTTCCCTTTCCAGGCTTGGACGAAATAATTAGGTCCCCCTCCAGTCTTTCAATTGCCTGTGCCAACAAGTATAATCCAAACCCACGGTGATTTCCTTTCGTTGAAAAACCTTTATTCAATATTTTGTTTTGGAATGAATTCGTCATTCCCACTCCTGTGTCTTTAACCTCTATTGTTAAAATATCCTCTGCGTAATCTAGTATAAGGTCGACTTTTTTGTTTGGACTGTCTACAATTGCCTCCATTGCATTATCGACAAGATTTCCAATTATCGTTATTAAATCATGTGTAATTTCCGAGTTGGCAGGCTTGGGAAGTGTATTTGCGCTATCAAATGAAAGTAAGGCCCCTGATTCTCTTGCAAAGCTTAGCTTGCCAATCAAAAACCCGGCAAGAACCGGATCTTGGACTTGTTTCGTTACAAAGCCCACTTCCGTTTCACGGTGGTTAACGACTTCACTCACATAGCTAGCAAGTGTATCGTATTGCTCAGTATGAACTAGACCAAGAATGACATGAAGTTTATTCATGAATTCATGAGTCTGAGCACGAAGAGCTTCCGCATAATTGCGTACACCTGTAAGCTGTTCAGCCAAAACTTGAACCTCGGTTTTATCACGGAATGTTGCGATTGCTCCCACTGGCTGATTTTGCACAATCACTGGTACCCTGTTTACTAAAATGGTGACCCCATGCAGGTTCTGTTCTTGGTCGAGCTCTGTCTCGCCCGATTTGATAATGCGACTTAACCGGGTTTCTGGCAAATAATCTTCAATGTTCTTCCCTATAGGATTCTCTCCAAGTCCGGCCTTTTTAAAAAGCTTACTGGCTGCCCTGTTTACAAGTGTGATATTCCCTACTTGGTCGATGGCTATGATTCCCTCACGCACAGACTGTAGCATGGAACTACGTTCTTCAAGCAGCTTAGCAATAACAATCGGCTCGAGCCCTAAAAGAGTTTTTTTGATATATCTTGCTAGGCACACTGCACCGATTACACCTATTAGGATTCCGATTAACGTCCCTATAACGATCGCCATTCGCCCTTTCTGTACCGCCTTTGTAACGCTCTCTAAAGTAATTCCTACAGCAACCGCTCCCACTTGTTTTCCCTGTGAATTTTTTATTGGAGTAAATGCCCGCATGGATTGGCCGAGAGTCCCCTTTGAAATGGACACATACTCTTTTCCTTTAAGAACTGGCCCTTCATCTTCTCCCATGAAGGGCTTTCCAACCAATTCGGGGTCTGGATGAGATTGACGGATTCCTTTCATGTCCATAACAACAACGAAGTTGACATTAATCTTTTCTTTAATTTGATTACTAAAAACTTGGACATTTTTCTGGTTTGCTTTCCCTTCAAGGGCTTCAATCACTTGCGGACTAAGGGCTACCATCTTTGCAACATTGAGAGCCTTCTCTTTCTCTGCTTCTTCCACACTGGAAGTAATTCTCTTGCTTATTATTAAATCAGTTATTCCAAGTGATAATACGACGACAATGCAAACAAATATAATAATAATGGCTTGTAAACTAAGTTTGCCCTTCTTCATAATCTCCTCCAGGTATTATCAAAATTATAGTATGTATAAGACTTATCCAAAAAGTTACAAAAGGCCGCTAAGCTCATAAAAAAGCTGTAAGCAGCCTTTATCAATAATCACCGAATTAGCAAAATGGCACTTGCTATAATTAAGGTCAGAACCATTGCATTTTTTAAAATTGACAGTTGAATATCCTCCGCTCTTAATAAAGTGAAACTTCCATCACCAATCGGGCTTTTACGGGCAGTTGTCCCCACCTATCTTCTTTAGAAAAGCGGAAGCGGCTCGCTCAGAATCGCAGGACGCCCACGCCCCTGAACACACTTTCACTTCATAAAAAGAAATTTATCCAGTTATATTGTAGTACTTGAAAATGGTAGGACACCTTTTGTAATTAAAAAAAGTATTTGAGCCAGGAAATAAAACAGGTCTTCAAAAGCAAGGAATAGCTAAAAAAAAAGACAATACCCCTAAACCGGAAGGATATTGCCATCATAGGTATGATATATATTTAACTTTATTACAAACTCATTATTAGCCTAGATAAAAATAAAAAACCTCATTTACTTATGGTACGGTTCATTACGATTTATCCGAAACGCCCTATACACCTGCTCTAACAGTACTAAACGCATCAACTGATGAGGCAAAGTCATTTTCGAGAACGACAATGATTCGTTGGAGCGCTTCATCACCTCTTTACTTAGTCCAAGCGATCCACCAATAACAAATGCCACTTTGCTCTTTCCATATGTAGCAAGACGATCTAAGTTTGCAGCGAATTCTTCTGATGATTTTTGTTTTCCTTCAATTGCTAATGCAATGACATGCATATCATCAGAAATTCTATCTAAAATACGAACCCCTTCTTTTTCTTTTACCATTTGCATTTCTGCTTCACTTAAATTTTCTGGTGCCTTTTCATCTGGTAATTCAACAACTTCCACTTTCGCGTAAGAAGATAATCGTTTTAAGTATTCTTCAATACCCTGTTTTAAATATTTTTCTTTTAACTTTCCGATTGATACAATTAAGATATTCACATATACTCCCCACCTTACAAACACGTTATCCACAGAAGTTATCCACATATCCACATATATCATCCACATATTGTGTGGGAATCTGTGTTCGACACAACATATATCGCCTTATTTTGACAAAATTCACATGTTTTTTTCTCTTCTTCTTCGTTATCCACATTGTGGATAACTGGAGCTACTTCACATTCATCCACAATGATATCCAGCGCTAACTCTACATGTTCTAAACAACAAGGTAACTTCATAATTTCACCTCACTTATCCACAACAGAAAACAGGAGGGGGCTGCCTCCTGCTTTAATACTGCTGACTGCCTAATTTTACAGTTGTTGTTACTCGTTTTGTCCCACGATAATATGTAATCGTCATTTTATCGTCAATTTTCTTATTATATAAGACTTTTCGGAATGCAATAATATCCTGAACTGTTTTTCCATCAACTGCTATAATGACATCATATTCATGTAAACCTGCATCGCTACCTGGTGATGGACTTTTCACATCTAAAATACATACACCTTCCGTTACATTGGCTGGTAGATGCAATGTTTTCTCCCAATAATAAGTAGGAATTTCATTTAAAGATCTAAGTTCAACTCCAACATAAGGGCGTCTTACTTTCCCATACTTTTCGAGCTCATTCATCACAGGGACAGCTCTTGCGACAGGAATTGCAAGTCCAATTCCCTCAACCTCTTTTGCAGCAATTTTCATGGAGTTGATGCCAATAAGTTGTCCTGCTTCATTTACAAGAGCTCCTCCACTATTACCAGGGTTAATAGCAGCATCTGTCTGCAATACTTCTACTTGCCAATCATAATGTCCATCTTGATCTAAATCAACCGGTACAATACGTTCATTTGCTGAGATAATCCCTTGCGTTACAGTACCTGAAAATTGTAAACCAAGCGGATTTCCAATTGCAAGTGCAGCTTCACCACGTTTTACTTTCGTAGAATCACCAAGTTCAATGACCTTTTTCGCATATTTTTCTTCAATTTGTACGACAGCTAAATCTGTCACCACATCGGTTCCTAAAATCTTTCCAGGAACTTTTTTTCCATCGCTCAAACTTACTTCAATGCGATTTGCTCCTGCTACAACATGATTATTCGTTACAATATATGCGTTTCCTTTTTCCTTCTTATAAATTACACCAGATCCTGTTCCTGCTTCTGAATCTGCCTCTGAAAAATTATCACGCTGAATATTAATAATACCAACCACTGCTTCTGAAGCGTGGTCAACAGCTTTAACAAAGCCATCTCCTGTATTCACAACTTGAGGAGTAGACTGTGCTATATACTGTTTCTCTTCACTTGCTTCTGTTTCTCTTATCGTAGTCCAACCTAATTTTGAAAACGTAGGAATAGCAAAAGCAAATAATGTAGCACCAATGACAGTTCCGGCTACAACAGAAATAAGAATATGTTTATGCTTTTGTTTTCTTTTTCGTTTCATCTGAACATCTTCTTCATCAATAAAGGACATTTATGCTCACCTAGCCTTCCGAAAGCATTTAGATTCCCCTTTATTATTTACCAAAATGAAGAATTATACGTATTGAATTTTAGTTGGCGTTTTCGGATCAGTATCGTGCAATTGGAACGCTTCTCCTACAGCAAGTCCTTTTTCTTCAAGTACTTGCGCAACAGACATACGAGCAAGTTCTTTCATATTGTTATCTAAACTAAGATGAGCCAAATATATATGATTTGTTTCGTCTGTAATTACATCAGTCATTGCTAGAGCTGCATCTTCATTACAAACATGCCCTACATCACTTAAAATTCTTCGTTTAACACTCCATGGATAACGTCCCATTCGGAGCATTTCAACGTCGTGATTACTTTCAAACACAAAAGCGTTGGCTCCCTTAATAACGCCTTTCATTCGGTCACTAACATACCCCGTATCTGTAATAAGTGCTAACTTTCTTCCATTATGATGAAACGCATAAAACATTGGCTCCGCAGCATCATGTGAAACGCCAAATGATTCCACTTCAATATCTCCAAATGTTTTCACTTCTCCAATCGAGAAAACAAACTTTTGGTCCGTTGGAATATTGCCAACTAAATGTTCCATCGCATTCCATGTTTTCTCATTTGCATAAATGGGTAAATGATACTTACGGGCTAACACACCTAGCCCTTTAATATGATCACTATGTTCATGTGTGACAAGAATACCAGATATACTATTTATATCTAATTCGACCTGTTGAAACAACGCTTCCATTGCTTTCCCACTCAATCCCGCGTCTACTAATAATTTTTCACGTTCTGTCCCTACATAAAGCGCATTCCCCGTACTGCCGCTTGCGAGTACACTAAAATGCAAACTCATTTAGCCTCACTCCATTGCTCAATTTCCTTGTTGTCCTTACCTAATTGAATAATTTGTCCTTCTACTGCATTTACAAAGTAGTCCATTTTGTCTGTATACAAATTCCAGGTTGGAACAAGAACTTGTACATTTGAGGAAGAAGGAGCTACCACGGTTGCATATCCTAATTTTGCTCCCTTTATATGAATTCCTTGTTTCAATCCAGTTTTTGTATACAACGTTTCTAATGCATTTCGAGCAGAAATAATATCCAACTCTTTATTTCGATCTCCCATCTCTTTAAATTCATACAGCATCGTTTGTGTATACGACACAATTTCCTTCTTTTCATTTAGTTCCACAACAATCATCCCATGTTGATTATAAAAAAGAGGTTTATCCTTATATTTTTGAAAAAAATACACTTTTGATCCTTCTGCTTTTCCTGCAGCACTATACTTTTGTCCATCAATTACATAAGAACGCAAAAATTCACTATAGTTATCACTTGTCGTTGCCTTTGCATTCCAAAATGGTTCTTTAAGCTTACTTACAAGTGTATTTGATTCTTGTAAAGACGCTGTTTGATTTTTTAAAGAATGTATATCTTCATCAGAAAAAACTCTATTTTTCGCCATAATATACGTATCTTTCGTCAACTCTTTTGGTAAATCCTCAAATGTAACTTTATCTGCCTTCATTTGGTCTTCAATATTCGTTTCCGTCATATAATCAAGTTGATTACTATCTTGTTTTTGTACAAACTGGAAGATAAGGAAGAGATCTAAAATGAAAAAGGTAACAATAAAAATTGTTTTAATCCTATTCCAATCCAATGAGCTCTCCCCCCTTCTCTTCGCACCACTCTTGAACTTTATCTTCCTCACCGTATACAACATACCAAATAGGTTTTAAATTTACTGCAGCAATATTTTTACCATCTGTCCCTGACTCTGGTGTAAGCTTGTATCCCAATCGAATATCTTGAATTAATTTCATATCCACATTTCCATTTTTCTCCAAAGATTGCATAACGGTCTTACCATCTGCAAGAGAGATTTTTTGATCATCACCATATTTCCATGATAACTTAAACAATGGACGCTTATAGGAAATTAATTCTTCCGTTCCCCACACTTCTTCTAATGTTGCCATGCCATTTTCGTTAAATACAGGTAAGCTATCAACATATAAACGATACGTTGTTTGTCTTTTTCTAGAGTTCATATATTCAAAACGATAAGAATCTGTTAAACCACCATGACCATTAATAAAATCAAAACTACGTTGAACAAGCGCATTTCCAGATATATTTGCTTGTTCTAATACAGCTGAATTTGTGTACTGTAACATTTTCTTTTTCTTCGCCACTTGCATAAGGCGAATTCCATCTGTATATGTGTTTTCACGTTCATCAGATATTTTTTTTACATAACGAGGATCTGTAAATAATGCATTTATAAATATATCCTCGGATATATCACTTACTAAATACCCCATACTCTGCATATCCGTTTTCGTATCTGGTAAAAATATCTCTCTCGTCTCACTTAATGTGTATTGAGAGTAGTCCCTCGCACTAGCTGCAAATTGATCACGTGCCGTTTCAAGATCTCGAAGCATAACTCCTTTTAATACCATATGATATACCTTGTGATTTTCATATGAAATGAAATATACAGGAATATTACCATCCCGACTTTTTTGTAAATCAATCATTATACGATTAAAGCCATATGACTCTGGAATTTTTTCTTTAATGGAAAAAACGCCTCTCATAGAATCCAATGGTATATGTGTAGGAAAAATCATTTCAATCTTGTTTTTACCACGAACAAAGGAGAAGAATTGCTGTTTTGGGATATCATTTGATATATCTTTAAAATCGGACAATTCTCCTCTTTCAAGTAATTTATATAACGGGTCAATACTATCCATATTTTCGCTTCCAAGATGTGTATTCTCTTTATGAAAAAGAACTAGAGAAGGCAAAATTACATTCGCAAGGCTCTTCTGTTCTCCCTCTGTATTGTCTTGTAAATATTTCGCATTTTGCAATTTACTAGAATCAGGTACATAGGTCCATAAATTAAAAGTAAGAAATACACTAATAACAACCAAGTTAATTAGTAAGACTGATTTTAAGTTCTCAATATTCATTCCCAGTCATCCTCTTCTTCCTTTTCCATTGGAAGCGTAAAATAAATGGTCGTCCCTTTTCCTTCTTCGCTTTTTGCCCAAATCGAACCGCCATGAGCTTGAATCATTTCCTTGGCAATTGCTAGACCTAATCCTGTCCCACCCAATTTGCGTGAACGCGCTTTATCAACGCGATAGAAACGTTCAAAAATCTTATCAACGTTCTCTTTCGGAATTCCCATTCCTTGGTCGCTAATGCTTATTTCTAACATATCTTCTCTTTCCCGTAAACGATATGTGATTGTTCCACCTTCTGGAGAATACTTTAATGCGTTTGAAATGATGTTATAAAGAACTTGTGTAACTTTATCTTCATCTATCTCAATAAAACGTGTTCTCTTAGAAAATGAACGTTTAAAAGATACATTCTGCTCTTTTGACATTTCAAAACGATCAATGATGTTACTAAAGAATTGTGTAAAGTCTACCCATTCTTTCATTAAACGATACTCTGTACTGTCTAATTTTGAAAGTTGTAGCAGCGCATTAACAAGTCGAATCATCCGCTCCGTTTCTTCTTGTGTTACTTGTAAGAACTGCGGTGCAATATTCGGATCTTGCCACGCTCCTTCACCCAATGCCTCTAAATAGCTTCGCATCGTTGTTAATGGTGTACGAAGTTCATGAGAAACGTTTGCCACAAATTCACGGCGTTCCCCCTCAATTCGCTCCTGTTCCGTTACATCATATAATACAGCGATGAAACCATTTACCTTTCCATTATCTTTTTGAATAATAGAAAAGCTCGCTCGTAAAATATACGGCTCATCTCTTGTACTAAAATCTAATATAACAGAGTCTGGTTCTTCATATAAATTATCTAATGTGTACTCTTCCTGTATGCCTAATATTTCTAAAATCGATTGATCTAATGCTGTTTCACGTGAAACGTTAAGCATTTTTTCTGCCGGATCATTTAATAAGATAATATCTCCTTTTCGATCCGTTGCAATTACTCCATCTGTCATATGAGATAATACAGACGAAAGCTTTCTTCTCTCACTCTCTGTAGAAGAACGCGCTTGCTGTAACTTCTTCGATAGATTATTAAATGCCAGAGCTAATTGACCAATTTCGTCATGACCATGTACTTTTACCTTACGAGAGTAATTTCCTTTTGCCATTTCAATGGCTTGCTTTCTCATATCTGAAATTGGTCTTGTAATAGTTTGCGCTAATAAAATACCTAACACAGCTGTTACTAATAATGCGATAACCGTTCCTGTTGCAAAGATTTGATTAATGAGCTTCATTTGTTTATAAACATCTTCCATAGAAGCAACAATATAGATTACACAAGGTTTCTTATTATTTAGTTGAGTTACTTGAATAGGAGTAGCAACAACTTGCACACGATTTCCTGTATTGCGGTCTATTTCCATTTTTTCAACAGGGTTTTTTTGCACCAAGGCTCGTTTTACCAATAAATCCGTTGTTTTTTTTCCGACAATACCTTGATTATATTGATGTGATGTTGCCAATACACGACTACTCTCATCAATGATACGAACCTCTTGAATATCAGCTTTTCGGTCAGAAGCAAAATCTTCTATACTCGTTTTAAGTGCCTCTTCAAGAGTAGGATCTTTTTTATCTCTTTCTTTCGCAAATTCCTGCTTTAAGTTGTAAGCAAGTAAGTTCGTTCGTTGCGTTAATGATTCTTTAAAACTTTTCACAAGATTCTTCTCTAACTCCCGAACGAAATAGACACCAATAATTTGCATTGCCATTAAAATTAATAGCATGTAAATTAATACAAACTTTAAGTGAATAGACTGAAAAAAACCAACTTTCTTCATATATTACTCCTGCTCTGGATCGCGTAAGTAATATCCCACACCACGTCTTGTTACAATTAAAGTTGGATGACTTGGATTATCTTCAATTTTTTCACGTAAACGACGCACTGTTACATCTACTGTCCGCACATCACCAAAATAATCATAACCCCAAACGGTTTGTAATAAATGTTCACGCGTCATAACTTGTCCTAAATGCTTCGCTAAATAATGAAGTAATTCAAATTCGCGATGTGTTAACTCAATATTTTCTTCACGCTTTGTTACACTATATGCATTAGGGTTAATCACAATCGGACCAATAACCATCTCTGCATTTTCTTCTTTTTCAGCTGCGCCTCCTTGTTGATGACGACGTAGATTGGCCTTTACGCGTGCTAATAACTCACGTGTACTAAACGGCTTTGTTACATAGTCATCTGCCCCTAGTTCTAATCCAAGAACTTTATCAATTTCAGAGTCCTTTGCTGTTAGCATAATAATTGGCATTTCATGGTTTTTTCGTATTTCACGACAAACTTCTAAACCATCTTTTCCTGGTAACATAATATCTAATAAAACCATATCTGGTTGTTCTTCATTTGCCTTTTCAATGGCTTCATCACCATCATGAGCCATTACAATTTCAAAACCTTCTTTTTCTAAATTAAACTTTAAAATATCTGCAATTGGTTTTTCATCATCAACGACTAAAATTTTCTTTCCCATCATTTTAGTTTCCTCCTGAACGTTTAGTGCCTTCCTTACAGAAAAACCTCTAGCTTCAACTGCTAGAGGCTTCCCTTCATTCTATTTTAAAAGAACTAATCTCATTTGTAAAATTGTACAATATAAAAAGGATATTAAGCGGGCCCACTTAATATCCTTGGAAGTGGCTCGGGACGGAATCGAACCGCCGACACGAGGATTTTCAGTCCTCTGCTCTACCGACTGAGCTACCGAGCCAAAACATATATATAAAACCACTAATTGTGGTATTAAACAAAAGTGGCGGTCCCGACCGGGGTCGAACCGGCGATCTCCTGCGTGACAGGCAGGCATGTTAACCACTACACCACGGGACCAAAAAAATATAAAGAAGTGACCCGTACGGGATTCGAACCCGTGTTACCGCCGTGAAAGGGCGGTGTCTTAACCACTTGACCAACGGGCCACGAAAATAAAATGGTGAGCCATGAAGGACTCGAACCTTCGACCCTCTGATTAAAAGTCAGATGCTCTACCAACTGAGCTAATGGCTCATGTTCACCAATGTCATGTTTTCGTGACGACAGGATTTATAATATCATGAAATGTTTTCTTTTTGCAATACTTTTTTATGTTTTTTTATAAAAACATAAAAAAAGAACCCATATAACTTGGATTCTTTTTTAATATACCGTATTTTTAAGAAAAAAACAAGACTAGATACCGTATACGTTACGGACAATATTTGTTTGGCTACGGTCTGGACCAACAGAGAACATAGCTAATGAAATACCTGTTAATTGAGACACACGTTCTACATAACGTCTTGCATTTTCAGGAAGTTCAGCTAATGTTTTTACGCCCGTAATATCTTCTGTCCAACCTGGAAGCTCTTCGTATACTGGCTCACATTTTGCTAAAATATTTAAGTTTGCTGGAACTTCATCAATAATTTCGCCGTTATATTTGTATGCAATACAAATTTTTAGAGTCGGAATGCCTGTTAATACGTCGATAGAGTTTAAAGACAAATCTGTAAGACCACTAACGCGACGAGCATGTCTTACAACAACACTATCAAACCAACCTACACGGCGTGGACGTCCTGTTGTTGTACCATATTCGCGGCCAACTTCACGAATTTGATTACCGATTTCATCATGAAGCTCGGTTGGGAATGGACCGTCACCTACACGGCTTGTATATGCTTTACATACACCTACTACGCGTTTAATTTTAGAAGGTCCTACACCAGAACCGATTGTTACACCACCAGCAACTGGGTTAGAAGATGTAACGAATGGGTACGTACCTTGATCAATATCAAGCATAACACCTTGTGCACCTTCAAATAATACACGGCGTCCTTCATCTAATGCATCATTTAATACAACAGATGTATCACATACATAGTGTGCAATTTGTTGACCATATTCGAAATACTCTTCGAAAATTTCTTCTGCACTGAATCCTTCTGCATCATACATTTTTTCAAATAAACGATTTTTTTCCGCTAGGGTACGCTCAAGCTTTTCTTTAAATGCCTCACGATCTAAAAGGTCTGCCATACGAATACCTGTGCGAGCAGCCTTATCCATGTATGCAGGACCAATACCTTTTTTCGTTGTACCAATTTTATTATCACCTTTACGCTCTTCTTCTAACTCATCTTGCTTTAAGTGATAAGGTAAGATAACGTGTGCACGGTTACTAATACGTAAATTATCAGTGCTTACGCCACAATCATGCAAGTATTTTAATTCCTCAAGCAAAGCTTTTGGATCTACTACCATACCGTTTCCGATAACACAAACTTTTTCTTTATAGAAAATACCAGATGGAATTAAGTGTAATTTATATTTAACACCATTAAAAACAATTGTATGTCCCGCATTATTTCCGCCTTGATAGCGCGCAACTACTTCCGCATGTTCAGAAAGAAAATCAGTAATTTTACCTTTTCCTTCATCGCCCCACTGTGTTCCTACAACTACTACTGAAGACATTATTCAAGCACCTCCGAAATTTTCAAACGAACTTTTCAAACAATATAATTGTACCAAAATGCAAAGAGAAGTCAATTTAAAAACGAACATTTTTTTATCTTTTATCTTTTTCGTTCGTAAGAATTCTTCTTACTTATGTAAAGCATTATTTTTTACAAACAAAAAAGAAGCACATTTTATTATAAGAAATATGCCTCTTTTTTATACTCTCACTATGCTGGCGGTGCGTGCCCATCATCAAGGCGCCGTTCTAAGTTTACGAATTTGTTAAATTCCTTCACAAACGCCAGTTCAACTGAACCTACTGGACCATTACGCTGCTTAGCAATAATAATTTCAATTGTATTTTTATTTTCTGTTTCTCGGTCATAGTAATCTTCACGATATAAGAATGCTACTATATCAGCATCTTGCTCAATACTTCCTGATTCACGAATGTCCGACATCATCGGACGCTTATCTTGACGGGATTCTACACCACGAGAAAGCTGAGATAAAGCAATAACCGGAACCTCTAGTTCACGCGCAAGCCCTTTTAATGTACGAGAAATCTCCGATACTTCTTGCTGACGGTTTTCACCAGATTTCCCGCTACCTTGAATAAGCTGCAAATAATCAATCAGAATCATTCCAAGACCATGTTCTTGTTTTAAACGCCTGCACTTCGCTCGAATTTCACTAACGCGAATACCTGGCGTATCATCAATAAAAATACCTGCATTTGAGAGACTTCCCATTGCCATCGTTAATTTCGCCCAGTCGTCTGAAGTTAAAGTTCCTGTACGAAGACGTTGTGCATCAATATTCCCTTCTGCACAAAGCATACGCATAACAAGCTGGTCGGACCCCATCTCTAAACTAAAAATTGCAACGTTTTCGTCCGTTTTTGTCGCAACGTTTTGAGCAATATTTAAAGAAAATGCTGTTTTCCCTACAGATGGACGCGCCGCTACAATAATTAAATCATTGCGCTGGAAACCCGCTGTCATACGATCTAACTCGGTAAAACCGGTTGGGATTCCTGTAATTTCACCTTTTTGATTATGCAGTAACTCAATTTTATCGTAAGCTGCCACAAGAACATCTTTAATATTTTGAAAACCTTTTGTATTCGTACGCTGAGATACTTCTAATATTTTTTTCTCGGCTTCATTTAATAGACTCTCGACATCATCTTCTCGTTCATAACCATCCGACACAATATGCGTTGCTGTCCGAATAAGCCGGCGCAAAATCGATTTTTCTGCGATAATACGTGCATAATATTCTACATTGGCAGCCGTCGGTACAGCTTCCGCTAGTTCAGCTAAGTAAGAAACACCGCCAATTTCTTCTAACAAATTTTGATTAGCAAGTGCTGCTGTTGCGGTAACTAAATCAATAGGCTCTCCTTTATCAGAAAGATCGAGCATCATTTGATAAATTTTTTGATGTGCCGTTCGATAGAAGTCTTCTGGCATTAGCATTTCCGAAGCTGATGTTAATGCTTCTTGATCGAGAAAAATAGCTCCTAATACGGCTTGTTCAGCCTCAATATTATGCGGAGGGGTACGATCAGCAAATACGTCACTCATACGCAAACCTCCTCTTCAATCGTTTGTTTATTGCTCAGTAACATGTACTTTTACTGTTGCTGTTACCTGTGGATGTAATTTTACAGTAACGTTCGTATATCCTAATGCACGAATTGCATCGTCCATTTCAAATTTACGTTTATCAAGTTTAATATTATGAGTTTTTTGTAAGCCATCTACAATTTGTTTACTTGTAATAGAACCGAATAAACGGCCACCTTCACCCGATTTTGCTTTTAATTCTACTGTTAACTTTTCTAGAGTTTCTTTTAATTCCTTGCACTTTTCAAGCTCTAATTCTGCATCTTTTTCTTCTTTACGCTTTTTCGCATCTAATGTTTTCACATTTGCATTTGTCGCTTCAGTTGCAAGTCCTTGTTTTAATAAAAAGTTATTTGCATAACCATCTGGTACGTTTTTTATTTCCCCCTTTTTCCCTTTACCTTTTACGTCTTTTAAAAAGATTACTTTCATGTTTGTGTTCCTCCCTCTAAATACTCATTTATAACAGATTGTAAGTTTGCTTCTGCTTCATCAATTGATATGTCTTGTATTTGCGTTGCAGCATTTGTTAAATGACCGCCTCCGCCTAAATTTTCCATAATAAGTTGTACATTTACTTCTCCTAAAGAGCGCCCACTAATTCCAATCACACTTTCACTGCGCTGTGCAATTACGAAAGAGGCAATTACTCCTGTCATTGTGAGCAATGTATCAGCTGATTGGGCAATTAATACTTGATCATAAAACCCATCACCATCTACCTTTGCAATCGCAATCCCATTTTTATAAATGTACGCATTTCGAATTGTTTTTGCAATTTGTAAATAATGGGCCATATCTTCTTTTAATAACTTTTGTACCAATATCGTATCTGCGCCATGAGAACGAAGATAGGAAGCCGCATCAAATGTACGCGCTCCAGTGCGGAATGTAAAACTCTTGGTATCCACAATAATACCTGCCAGTAAAGCTGTTGCCTCTAGCATATTCATTTTCAAACGCTTAGGCTGATATTCCAACAGCTCTGTTACAAGTTCTGCTGTAGATGATGCATATGGCTCCATATAAACAAGCAACGGATCTTCAATGAAGTCCTCACCGCGTCGATGATGATCAATTACAACAACATTTTCAATCTTATCAAGCAACTTTCTTTCCATAACCATAGATGGTTTATGCGTATCTACTACAACAAGAAGCGAATCATCATTCGCAAATTCAAGTGCCTGCTGCGGTGTAATAAAGCGCGACCACAATTCCTCGTGCTGCTTAACTTCGTCCATTAAACGCTTAATCCCTTTATCAGAATCATTTTCATCTAATACAATATATCCTTCGCGCTCATTTAGCTGTGCTACTTTTAAAATCCCGATTGCAGCTCCGATTGCATCCATATCCGGTGCCCGGTGTCCCATAATAATGATATTGCTACTTTCCAACACAAGATCTTTTAAAGCGTGAGAAATCACACGTGCACGTACACGAGTACGTTTTTCTACAGGATTCGTTTTCCCGCCATAAAACTTTACTTTGCCTGTTGCTTGTTTAATAGCCACTTGATCTCCACCACGGCCAAGCGCTAAGTCGAGACCAGATTGCGCCATAGCCCCAAGTTCTACTAGTGATAAATCACCAGAACCAACACCAATACTAAGAGTAAGAGGAATATTTCGTTTAGACGTTTCTTCACGCACTTGATCTAAAATATCAAATTTCCCTTTCTCCATCTGCGTTAAAACACTTTCATTTAACACAACAAAAAATCGTTCAGATGAAGCGCGCTTCAAATAAGCTCCATGCTTCACAGCCCATTCATTTAGTAAAGATGTAACGTGGCTTGTAATATTTGTACGCAATTGATCATCTAATCCTTGTGTTACTTCATCGTAATTGTCTAAATAGATAACAGCGAGTACTGTTCTTTGATCTTCATACATTTTCTCTATTTCTGTTTGTTCTGTCACATCAAAGAAATAGATTAATTTCTCTTCTTTCCTCGCAAACACACGAAATTTCCGATTGTTTAAAGATACGATATCATTAGCTGTTTCCCCTTTTGTAAATAAAAGTAGCGTTTCTGATAAATCATACAAGTGCCATCCAGCTAAAGAATGTTGTCCTAAACAAGAAGATAGATATGGATTTGCCCAGTCGATCCCATAATCCTTATTATATAGTAAAATTCCAATCGGCATTTGATTAAAAGCCTCATTACTTACCTTTTTTACCCTTGTAATCGTATCATTCGTATACTTTTCAACACTTCTTTGAAATGCAAGTTCAAATTTAATAACAAAAAATAAAACAATACAAAAAACAACAAAGGAAATCATCCCCGTCATCCAATGAAAATAAACAAGAATAGTAATGAGCAAAAATGCTAAAAACGCCAATACATAAACAGGATATAGAAACCGCTGTTTCTTATAAAATTCAGGCATATATACAACTCCTATAAAGTGAAACTTCCATCAGAGAGTTTTTTGTATCTCCACTGATAGTTAGTTGAACTAATCGGGCATATGCTAGCAGTTATCCTCTACAGATCTTCTTTGACTTCTCAATTTTTTGAAGTGAGAGTTCTACTGCCTATTCATAGCAGGATAAAAGCTTTGATTTCTATGTTCCGTTACAAAAGGCTTATAAAAAGTACTTTGTTTCAAATACTTATTTTACCTGTACTTTCAATCGTAACGAAAAGCCTAAATCAATTATACCTAAGATTGTCATAAGAGGAAACAAAACTGGAACAAAGAACCCTGCAACAAAGGTTAAGATTGGAACAGCTTTAGTATATCCTTTTGCATTTGTAAAAAAAGCAAGGAATGAAAACCCTTGAAACAACAGTAAAAAAGTAAAAATTGTTGATAAATTTAAGAACACCATTTCTACATATGACCCTGCTTCTATTTTTACAAAAGAAGCGAACAAAACAGTCATGACATACAGCCAAACAATGCTCTTAGGAATTTGCATATCACGGAATTTCGGCCAAGATATCGTCGTATACTTTAATCGTTTTAAAACACGATTAGCAATTAAAATAGTAATCCAAGAAGAGAATAGTGAAGCCATAGCAAGTACGGTTGGTAAAAGCATCCCAATTGTATTAACCGCTTTTTTCAATTCAGCTAGCTGCCCTTCATTTACAGATGCACCCGCCATTTTTATAAACTTCTCGCTTTGTTCCATTGATTGTTTGAACATATCTTGCATCTGCTTCACAATATCTATATTAAAAAACTGTACACTAACAATATACAGCAATACAAAACTCACAAGATATACAAGCGTTCCGACCAATAAAATTTCAATAACACTTTTTTTCTTTTTATACATGTGTCCTAATATAATTCCTGTTATTCCGAACATAAGTGTATTGGCAATACTAAGAGGCGAACTCACAATAAGTGTTACAAAAATTGCCGCTCCTAATAACATACAAGCACTACTTAACTGGTATCTAACTGAAAAAATAAGAAATGGCAACGGCAGTGCAAATATACATATACCCCCTAAAACAGGCATATACAGAGACACAAGAAGCAAAATGGCATATAAAGCAAGTAATACTGCTCCTTCTGTAATGAGCCGTGTACGCTTCATTCTTCACACCCTCTTTCTATAAAGTGAAACTTCTATCGTGGTTAACAAAAAGAAGAGAATAGCAAAATGCACAGTAGAGTGATACTCTACTGTGCATTTCATACGTTATTATTCACCAACATATGGTAAAAGTGCCATTTGACGAGCACGTTTAATTGCAACTGTTAATTTGCGTTGGTATTTTGCGCTAGTACCTGTTACACGACGTGGTAAAATTTTACCACGCTCAGAAACAAAGCGTTTTAATAAATCAACATCTTTATAGTCGATGCGAGTGATACCGTTAGATGTAAAGAAACACACTTTACGGCGTTTCGCACGTCCACCTTTGCGTCCTCCTGCCATGTTCATTTCCCTCCATTTCGTGTTAAAATGTTCCGTCTATGCCATTAGAAAGGTAAGTCATCGTCTGAAATATCAATTGGTTGACCTACATTTGCAAATGGATCGTCATTTTTAGTAAATCCAGCATTATTGCCATTGTTACTAGATTGACCAAACGGATTTTGAGAGCCTTGGTTTCCGAATCCGGCTCCCGATGGCTGCTGATTGAATGAACCGCGTTGCTCACCACCGCTATTACGCGGTTCTAAAAATTGTACGTTCTCCGCTAGAACTTCTGTTACATATACACGCTTACCATCTTGTCCATCGTAATTACGAGTTTGAAGACGTCCATCTACGCCTGCTAAGCTACCCTTTTTCAAGAAGTTTGCTACGTTCTCTGCTTGTTTACGCCATATTACACAGTTAATAAAGTCAGCTTCACGCTCACCTTGCTGATTCGTAAATGCGCGATTCACAGCTAACGTGAAAGTAGCTACCGCAACACCATTGGGCGTGTAACGTAAGTCAGGGTCCTTAGTTAAACGACCAACGAGTATAACACGATTCATCAATCGAACCACTCTCCCTATATATCTTAATGATTATTCTTCGTCTTTAACAACGATGTGACGAATGATATCTTCGCTGATCTTAGCTAAACGATCGAATTCTTTAACCGCTTCTGGGTTAGAATTTACGTTTAAGATCATGTAGAAACCGTCACGTAAGTCGTTGATTTCGTAAGCTAAACGACGCTTACCCCAATCTTTTGTGTTAATGATTTCTGCACCATTGTCAGTTAAAACGCCTGCAAAACGTTCAACTAAAGCTTTTTGAGCTTCTTCTTCCATGTTTGGACGAATGATGTACATGATTTCGTACTTTTTCATTACACTTTCACCTCCTTTTGGTCTAAACGGCCCACACGGGGCAAGGAGCAATTAATTTATAGTAATTACTCACGAGTTTAGATTATATCATAGTAAGTTGGAGTAAGCAACTCACGAAAGCATAAAAAAACTTGGCAAATCCAATGAATTTGCCAAGTTAAATACTTTATTTTTTTCCTAGGAAATAAAAATTATACATTAAAACGGAAGTGCACAACATCTCCGTCTTTCATAATGTACTCTTTTCCTTCTAAACGTACTTTTCCAGCTTCTTTAGCAGCTGTCATAGAGCCATTTCCTACTAAATCATCATAAGACACTGTTTCTGCACGAATAAATCCACGTTCAAAGTCCGTATGAATGATTCCAGCACATTGAGGTGCTTTCATTCCTGTTTTAAATGTCCAAGCACGTACTTCTTGCACACCCGCTGTGAAATAAGTAGCCAACCCTAATAAATCATAAGCTGCGCGAATTAATTGATCTAGGCCAGATTCTTCAATTCCTAGTTCTTCCAGGAAGACCCTCTTTTCTTCTTCATCTAACTCAGCAATTTCTGATTCGATTTTTGCGCAAACAACAATTACTTGAGAATTTTCTTTTGCAGCAAATTCTTTTACAATTTGTACATATTCGTTTCCAGATGGATCCATTACGTCATCTTCAGAAACGTTTGCTACATATAGCATTTCTTTTATTGTTAATAAGTGAAGACCTTTTACTACTTTCATTTGTTCTTCAGTAAATTCAACTGTACGAGCTGGTTGTCCTTCTTCAAATGCTTCTTTTAAGCGAACTAAGATTTCATGTTCAAATACAGCATCTTTATCTTTTTGTTTCGCTAGTTTTGTAACGCGTTCAAGACGCTTATCAACAGATTCTAAATCCGCTAAAATAAGCTCTAAATTAATTGTTTCAATATCTGCAATTGGATCTACTTTTCCTGCTACGTGCGTAATATTCTCATCTTCAAAACAACGAACTACTTGGCAAATTGCATCTACTTGACGAATGTGAGATAAGAATTTATTTCCTAATCCTTCACCTTTACTCGCACCTTTTACAATACCTGCGATATCTGTAAATTCAAAGACAGTTGGCACAGTTTTCTTCGGTTCTACAAGCTCAGTTAATTTATTTAAACGATGATCTGGAACTTCTACGATCCCAACGTTTGGATCTATTGTACAGAATGGGTAGTTCGCAGATTCCGCTCCCGCTTGTGTAATTGCATTAAATAGTGTTGACTTACCTACGTTCGGTAATCCAACGATACCAGCCGTTAATCCCATATAATCCACTCCTATGACTCAATCTTCCATCATTATAGATAGTAACGAATAAAATGACAAGCTTCATCCAAATTTATCAAATGAAACGAATAATCTTTTACAGACCATTTCTTGCCTTCTCTCTTCTGCAGATTTCTTACAACTTTGAAGTGAGAACCTTACTGCCCATTAATTGCTAAATAAAAAAACAGCAGCAACAACGCTACTGTTTCCTATTTCATCTACTCCTCATGTTTTACAAGTACTTTTTTCACCTTACGATCAAATTCTTTTCGAGGAATTAATACTGAATGGTTACACCCCTCGCACTTAATACGGATGTCCATTCCCATACGGATAATCTTCCAACGATTTTCGCCGCATGGATGAGCTTTCTTCATTTCCACTACGTCATGCAAGTTATATTGTTTTTGCTCCATTCTTTAAACTCCTCTCACTGCTAATTTACTTTTTCATTCATCAGCTCTTCACGGTTGTATAAAACCATACGCGGATATGGAATTTCAATCCCGTGTAAATCTAGACGACTTTTAATTTCTTTACGCAGCGCTCTCGCCACTGCAAAATGTTGCATCGGTTCTACTTCAGCTGTAACCCTCAACACAACCTCTGATGCTGCTAAGCTTTGCACACCTAATAATTGCGGGCGAGCAATCATTTGTTCATACCTTGTTGGTAATTCATCTAATAACTTTTCAAGGACTTGCTCTGCATGTTCAATATCGCTTTCATATGAAATCGATACATCTACAAAGGCAACGCTATTACTAACAGAGAAATTTGTTACTTCCTTAATACTTCCATTTGGAATAATGTGAATTTCTCCTGTCCATTTCTTCATTTTTGTTGTGCGTAAGCCAATTTCTTCGATAACTCCTTCAAATTGACCTAAGCGTACATAGTCTCCTACTGAAAATTGATCCTCTAATAAAATAAAGAATCCAGTGATAACGTCTTTGACTAAGTTTTGTGCACCAAAACCAACCGCCAAACCAACAACCCCTGCACCAGCTAATAATCCTTTTGTATCAATTCCAAATACCCCTAAAATCGCAATTATTACAATGAAAAAGATAACGTATGTTAGAATATTTTCTAACAACTTCGCTACTGTCATCGTTCGTCTTTCAGAAATTTGAATTGGTGATTTTGCCTTCATTTTGAAAGCATTACGGATAATCACTCTGCCAATTCGAATAACTACACTCGAAATAAATAAAATAAGTGTGATTTTCAGCAAACCAAGACCGATACTCTCCCATAACCCTGCATTTAACAATCCATTTGTAAAGTCTGTATATAAGTCGTGAAGTCCTTTCATCGCGACCTACCTTTCTATCTCATATTCATTATTTATTGTAACAGAATTTCTCCTATATTTTACGAAAAAAGTTCTTTCATACACTTTTATTTTCGCATTCCATGAGGTATAAAATGACACACTTTTTTATATACTAGTACTAGTATTCTACAAACTACATGGTACGCTTCATCCTTTTTATACTTTATAAATCCATATACAAGAGTGCCCACCTCTTCTGCTCATATCATACCTTTTATAACACTCTTATCCCATAAGAAAGCTACATCTACGCAACAGGAATACCCAAAATCACCTAATATCAAATGAAGTTTTCCCTAAACTAAAAGCAAAATAGTTCTTACCTTAGGAGAAATATACAATATGTAAAAATCAAGTTTATGACTAAACTCTATTAAAGGATGGATGCTTCGTGAATATCGGAAGTTTTCGTTTACCTTTTTTTGAAAAAGATTCACAGCAGATTATGTATCATGATGTAAATTGCAATCAAACAATTAGTAGTTTTCTACTTTCTCATCTCCCAATCGAACAAAACCCTCCACTTATTATACTGTGTATTGGAACGGATCGCTCAACTGGTGATGCATTAGGACCTCTTGTTGGCTCAAAATTACAGGATTATAACATTCAAAATTTTCATTTATACGGAACACTAGAATCACCCGTCCACGCTTTAAACTTGGAAGAAACAATTACAGAAATACACCAATCATTTATGCATCCTTTTATTATTGCAATTGATGCTTGTTTAGGAAAATCACAAAATATTGGTTCAATTACAGTTGGAAAAGGTCCTAGTAAACCTGGAGCAGCTATGAATAAAAATCTTCCCGCGATTGGTGATATGCATATTCATGGTATTGTAAATTTAAATGGATTTATGGAGTTTTTTGTACTACAAAATACAAGACTAAATCTTGTTATGAAAATGGCTACTGGTATTGCAGAAAGTATCATTGAAACTGATAAAAAAATTGCTGTAATGAAAAAAATAAACCATCTATAACTGAAGATGGTTTACTTTTTTTCATTCTCCCGCTAAAAGCTCTAAAATGCGTTGCAAATCATCTTTATTGAAAAATTGAATTTCAATTTTTCCTTTTTCTTGTTTTGTTTCTTTAATTTTCACAGATGTTCCAAATCGTTCTCGTAACACCGTTTCTTGTTCCTCAAAAAAGATATTTTTTTGTGGTTTTTGTTTCTTTGTTTCACGTGGAACATTTTCATTCATCTGTTGAATAATTTGTTCCAACTGACGGACATTTAATCCTTCTTCTTTAATTCGTTGTAATAAATTATTAATTTTTGTTTTATCTTTTAATGCAAGTAGTGTTCGTCCATGTCCCATAGACATGCTTCCATTTGCAATCATGTCTTGTATGGAAGGTGGTAGAGAAAGTAAACGAATGTGGTTTGCAATATGCGGTCTGCTTTTTCCAAGCCGCTTTGCTAACTGTTCTTGCGTTACCTTAAGCTCTTCCATGAGCATTTGATAAGCTAATGCTTCTTCGATAGGCGTTAAATCTTCACGTTGCAAATTCTCTAGTAGCGCAAATTCCATCATTTGTTGATCATTTAACTCTCGAACAACGGCAGGAACTGTTTTAAGTTTTGCTTCTTTTGCAGCACGAAATCTCCGTTCTCCTGCAACAATTTCATATCCTTTAATACTTTTCCGAACAATAAGAGGTTGTAAAATCCCATGTTCTTTAATAGATAACGCTAATTCTTGAATTGCTTCATTATGAAAATATTTACGCGGCTGATATGGGTTAGGACGTAATTGATTTACTTGCAATTCTTGAATTGTTTCTCCCTCTTTCACATCTAAATCTGGAAAAAACGCATTAATTCCTCTTCCTAGTCCTTTAGCCACCTGCAATCACTTCCTTTGCTAAATCTAAATACACTTCTGCCCCCCTTGACTTAGCATCATACATCATAATTGGTTTTCCATGACTCGGTGCTTCACTTAAACGTACATTACGCGGAATAATGGATCTATATACTTTATCTCGGAAGTATTTCTTCACTTCATCAATTACTTGTAATCCTAAATTTGTACGGGCGTCCAGCATTGTTAGTAAAACACCTTGAATTGCTAAGTTTTTATTTAAATGCTTTTGCACAAGGCGAACTGTATTTAATAATTGACTTAACCCCTCTAGGGCATAATACTCACATTGAACAGGAATAATAACAGAATCTGCAGCAGTTAATGCATTAATAGTTAATAAACCTAAAGATGGGGGACAATCAATAATAATATAATCATATTCATCACGAATTGGTTGCAGCGCACGCTGCAGGCGAACTTCCCGGGAAATTGTCGGTACAAGTTCTATCTCGGCTCCTGCTAGTTGAATGGTGGCAGGGAGTACATCTAAATTTTCAGTTGCGGTTCGCTGTATAACAACATGAACATCCATGTCTTCTACAAGCACATTATAAATACATTCATTTAAATCTGATTTTTCAATTCCCACTCCTGTCGTTGCATTTCCTTGTGCATCAATATCAACAAGAAGTACTTTTTTTCCTACTTGTGCCAATCCAGCTCCTAAATTTACCGATGTTGTTGTCTTTCCAACCCCACCTTTTTGATTAGCAATGGCAATGATTTTCCCCATGATGTCACCTACTTTCAACCTTTATATCTTATTCTACAAATGATTATTTTCATTTTAACATGAAACAATTACGCTTCATTTGCTTCTGTATATTAAACTTCAAAATTTATTTACAAACTCCTTCTTAATTTTAAAAGAAAATATAGTACTTATAAAGTGAAACTTCTATCAGCGGGATAAAGTGAAACCTCCATCAGTAAGGCCTTACTATATAAATCCATTTTGATTTTTCAACATATAGATTGATTCTATGCACAGCTAGATGCTCTCGCCCATCTAAAAAGAGGGGATTTTTGTTGTTTTTCAATGTAGATTTATATAGTTTTGAATGCGTAACAAAAAGACCCCTAACCGACGGTTGAGGCCTTTCTATTTCCTTACTTTTTTTTGGGAATTTTAATTGTAATTTGATAGTATTCATCAAATTCTTCTTCTTCTGAATTCACGTTTAAGCCACTATTTGCGACCATTTGTAAAGATTGACGAATGGTATTCATTGCGATACGCATATCGCGGCTTACTGCTTTTTGTTTTGCTTTTCGTTTCGGTTTCGTTTCTTCTAACAATTTAGCAATTCTATCTTCTGTTTGCTTTACATTTAATTGCTTTTCAATGATTTCTTGTAAAACCTTTAATTGAATCTCTTCATTTTTAAGTGGAATAAGAGCACGTGCATGACGTTCTGTAATACTTTTCTCTAATAGTGCTTGTTTAATCTCTTCAGGTAACTTTAATAGTCTCAACTTGTTCGCAATTGTAGATTGCCCTTTACCTAGTCGCTGCGCTAATGCTTCTTGTGTTAAACTATGTAATTCAATTAACTTTTGATAAGCAACAGCTTCTTCAATTGCCGTAAGTTCTTCTCGTTGCAAGTTTTCAATTAAAGCAACAGAAGCAGTCTCAGTATCGTTCAAATTCTTTATAATAGCCGGAACAGTTTCCCAACCTAATTTTGTAGCAGCTCGAAAACGTCTTTCACCAGCGATAATCTCATATTTGTTCCCTTCATACTGCCTAACAACAATTGGTTGAATTAATCCATGTGTATGAATTGTAAGAGCAAGCTCTTCAATACGAGCATCATCAAAAATTGTCCGTGGCTGATAACGATTTGGAACGATATTTGCTAACGAAATTTGTTTGATTTCTTCATGACTTTCTTCTTGTAATGCTAATTCAGCCTCTTTATCTCCAAAACCAAATAAACGAGAAAATGTGTTTTTCATACATATTCCACCACCTTGAATCCTATTGAATACTCTATACAAAAATGTTCCATGTGAAACATTTACGTTTTTATCTTGCTATTCGTGGGCAGCAATATCCTCATCTCAACATTTTTCCATACATAAAGCAGGTAAGTAGAGATAAACTGTCCGCAAAAGCTCAATTTGTTGAACTAGCGATTAGCGAGATGTGCAGCCTCCCTACTAATCAAAGTTTCACCTTATTTCTTCCGCTCTAACGGGCAGTAAGCCCACGCCTCAACATTGTAAGAAATCTAAAAAGATAGGTGGTGGATAACTGCCTGTAAAAGCTCAATTCGTTCGACTAACCATCAGTTGCTAATAAACTTGCTTACTGATATATAACTTAATCTTACGTCTAATAAGATTTATTTTTCAATAGGTAATTTATTCGGTGTTCCGGGCTTACGCGGATATTTCTTTGGCGTTTTTCTCTTTTTCTCAATCAATAAAATGTTGCGTTCACTTTCCTCGAATGGTAATTGAAACGTAGACATCCCTTTTAATTCACCACCAAGTACTTGCAGAGCATACTTACCATTTTCAATCTCTTCGCTTGCAGCTGCACCTTTCATTGCAATAAATGTTCCCCCTACTTTCACAAGCGGTAAACACAATTCACTTAAGACAGAAAGGCGGGCAACGGCGCGTGCCATTACAATATCAAATGATTCACGTACTCCTTCTTTTTGTCCAAATGTTTCAGCACGATCATGACAAAATGCCACGTCTTGTAATTCCAATTTTGTTGCTAAATGATTTAAAAACGTAATACGTTTTTGCAAAGAATCGACAATTGTAATTTTTAAACTTGGAAAACATATTTTTAATGGAATGCTAGGGAACCCCGCTCCTGCACCAACATCACAAATAGAAAATGGCTTTGAAAAATCATGATAAAAAGCAGCTGTAATAGAATCAAAAAAGTGTTTTAAATACACATCTTCTTTCTCTGTAATTGCAGTTAAGTTCATTTTTTCATTCCATTCAACTAATGTCTCAAAATAGATTTCAAATTGTTCTAACTGCCTAGTAGAAAGAGTAATCCCTCTTTCTACTAGCATAGATTGAAATTGTTCTATATTCATCTCGCTATATCTCCTAACTATTTATTGGTTCGATACTCGTGCAATTTTTCCTTGTTCTATATACACAAGTAAAATGGAAATATCAGCTGGATTTACCCCAGAAATACGTGATGCTTGCCCCATAGATAGTGGACGGACATCTTTTAATTTTTGACGTGCTTCAGAAGCTATTCCAGAAATTGCATCGTAATCAATGTCAATCGGAATCTTTTTACTTTCCATACGCTTCATACGTTCTACTTGTTGTAAAGATTTTTCAATATATCCTTCATATTTAAGCTGAATCTCAACTTGCTCTGCTACTTCATCACTAACTTCCACTTCACTTGGAGCAAGAATATGAATATGCCCATATGTCATTTCTGGACGGCGTAATAAGTCACTCGCACGTATACCATCCTTTAGTTCGCTTCCGCCAGCCCCGCGAATGAGCTCTTGTACTTCAGGACGCGGTTTAATAATAATACTTGCTAAACGTTCTTTTTCTTTTTCAATTTTCTCTTTCTTTGCTGTAAAACGTTCATAACGTTCTTCTGGAATTAACCCAATTTCATGCCCAATCTCTGTTAAACGTAGGTCCGCATTGTCATGGCGTAATAATAATCGGTATTCTGCACGGGATGTTAACAAGCGATATGGTTCATTTGTACCTTTTGTGACTAAATCATCGATTAAAACGCCAATGTACGCATCCGAACGATTTAAAATCACTTCCTTTTTACCTAACGAACGGCACGCAGCGTTAATACCGGCCATTAAACCTTGCCCTGCCGCTTCTTCATAACCAGATGTTCCATTAATTTGACCCGCTGTATATAAATTTTGTATTTTCTTTGTTTCAAGTGTTGGCCACAACTGTGTTGGTACAATTGCGTCATATTCAATTGCATATCCTGTGCGCATCATTTCTACGTTCTCTAGGCCAGGAATAGTCTTTAACATCTCACGTTGTACATCTTCTGGTAAACTTGTTGATAAACCTTGTACGTATACTTCTTGTGTATTACGGCCTTCTGGCTCTAAGAAAATTTGATGACGCGGCTTATCATGGAAACGAACAACCTTATCTTCAATGGAAGGACAATATCGTGGGCCTGTTCCTTTAATCATGCCAGAATACATAGCGGAACGATGTAAGTTTCCATCGATTAAACGATGCGTTTCTTCACTTGTATATGTTAACCAGCACGGAATTTGATCCATAATGAACTTCGTTGTTTCAAAAGAGAATGCACGCGGTATATCATCACCTGGTTGAATTTCTGTTTTGCTATAATCAATTGTACTACTATCTACACGTGGAGGCGTACCTGTTTTAAAACGAACTAGTTCAAACCCAAGTTCTTCTAAATGCTCTGATAATTTCACAGATGGTTGTTGGTTGTTTGGACCGCTTGAATATTTTAAATTCCCAACGATAATTTCACCGCGTAAAAACGTACCTGTTGTAATAACGATTGTTTTCGCTGTATATTCTGCTCCAGTTTGTGTAACAACACCTTTACATACACCATCTTCTACAACTAAGCGTTCAACCATAGCTTGACATAATGTTAAATTTGGCGTTTCCTCGATTGTTTTTTTCAATTCATGCTGATAAGCAAATTTATCTGCTTGGGCGCGAAGTGCACGTACTGCTGGGCCCTTCCCTGTATTTAACATACGCATTTGAATATGTGTTTTATCAATATTTCTTCCCATTTCACCGCCGAGCGCATCAATTTCACGAACAACAATTCCCTTTGCAGGCCCACCAACTGAAGGGTTACACGGCATAAACGCAACCATGTCTAAGTTAATTGTTAACATTAATGTTTTTGCTCCCATGCGAGCTGCTGCCAAACCAGCTTCACATCCTGCATGGCCTGCACCGATTACAATAACATCATAAAAACCGGCGTTATATCCCATTTTCCATTCCTCCTTACAATTACTTTCCTAAACAAAATTGAGAGAATAACTGATCAATTAAACTTTCGTGTACAGTGTCTCCCGTAATTTCACCGAGTATTTCCCACGTTCTTGTTAAATCAATCTGTACCATATCAATTGGCACACCACTATGAATAGCCGCGATTGCATCACCTATCGTCTTTTCTGCTTGTGTTAATAAACCAATGTGACGAGCATTCGATACATATGTCATATCAGCTGCTTCAATTGTTCCTTCGAAGAAGAGATCAGCAATTGCCTGTTCTAGCTCATCTACACCCTTCTCTTCAAGTAAAGCCGTTGTAATAACACGAGCTGAACCAGCTAATTTTGCAACATACTCCATATCAATCTGCTTCGGTAAATCTGTTTTATTTACAATGATGATAAGGTCTTTCCCCTGCACCGCTCGAAATAACTCTTCATCTTCATTTGTTAACGCTTCGCTATAATTTACAACAAGAAGTACTAACTCTGCTTTATTCATCATCTCTTTTGAACGTTCGACACCAATTTGTTCTACAATATCCTCTGTCTCACGAATACCAGCTGTATCAATAAGTTTCAGAGGTACACCGCGTACGTTCACATATTCTTCAATAACATCTCGGGTTGTTCCTGCTATATCTGTCACAATTGCTTTCTTTTCTTGTACAAGGCTATTTAATAACGATGACTTTCCAACATTCGGCCTTCCGATAATAGCCGTTGCAATTCCTTCACGCAAAATTTTCCCTTGCTTTGAAGTTTGTAACAACATTGCAATCTCTGATTTGACATAGGTTGCCTTCTCAATTAAAACACCATGCGTCATTTCTTCTACATCATCGTATTCCGGATAATCAATGTTCACTTCTACATGAGCCAACGTTTCTAAAATTTCTTGTCGTAAACGACCAATTAATTTTGATAATCGACCTTCCATTTGGTTAATCGCAACGTTCATTGCACGATCTGTTTTAGCGCGAATTAAATCCATAACCGCTTCTGCTTGCGATAAGTCAATACGCCCATTTAAAAAAGCACGCTTTGTAAATTCTCCAGGCTCTGCTAAGCGAACACCTTGCGATAAAATAAGCTGTAATACTTTGTTTACAGAAACAAGGCCACCATGACAATTTACCTCAACAATATCTTCACGCGTAAATGTCTTTGGTGCCCGCATAATTGAAACCATAACTTCTTCAATAACCTTATTTGTATCTAAATCCACAATATGCCCATACTGAATTGTATGAGATGGAACTGTCGTTAAATCTTTTCCTTTAAAAATACGGTTTACCTTCTCTACCGCATCATCTCCACTTACTCGAACAATGGCAATTGCACCTTCCCCAAGAGCTGTAGAAATCGCAGCAATTGTATCAAATTCCATGTTCTTTCACCTCACTTGCTTATTTCTCTATATTTCAACACGATTTTTTCTTTCACTAAATTATTAGGATACCATAACAAAACTGCGTAAAAAAGAATAATAACTTATTTTATTATGTCCTCACCTAAATTACGCTAAACTTATCCACTGTGTATAAGTTTAGCGTGGATTCATTTATCCACAGACCATTCTCTGTCTTTACATTTTATCCAGTAAAAAACCGGCACTCAAACGAGTTACCGGTTTATCCCGCTCTAAAAGATAGTAAAACTCCTACTTCAATCTTTTAAGAAATGTAAAGCAGATAGTTTACCTATTAGAGCTTGGTTTGTTCAACTAGCCAACCATCTAGAATCAATTCCTTAGGATGGATGTTTTATTTTATTTCGGAGATACAACAACATGTCGATGTGGTTCTTTACCTTCAGACGTCGTAATCACATACGGATGATTCAAAAGTGCTTGATGTATAATTTTTCTTTCAAAAGAAGGCATCGGTTCTAACACAACTCTTTTTTTCGTATTGCTAACTTGCTTCGCTAACCGAAGCGCAAGCAATTCTAACGTATTTTTTCGTTTATCACGATAGTTTTCAGCGTCAATTGTTACACCGATATACTGTTTCGTGCTACGATTTGCAACAAGTTTTGTTGCATATTGTAAAGAATTTAATATATTCCCTCTTTTTCCAATTAATACACCCACATCACTACCAGAAAGTGTAAAGTAAATTTCACGCCCTTTTACATCTGTTCCAACAGTTACATCAACATCCATTTCTTTTATGATACTTTTCAAATAAAGTTCTGCTTCTTCTACAGGGTCTTTTATTACAACGACCTCTACAATAGCAGGTCGTCCTCCAATAAAACCAAGAAAAGCTTTTTTCCCTTCATCAATAACATGTATCTCAACTTTATCTCTTGATACTTGCAATTGTTCTAATGCGCATTGCACTGCCAGCTCGACGGTTTGTCCTTTAGCAGTAATCATACTCACTTACTTGATCCTCCTGCCTTACTAGCCTTAAGATCCGGCCCTTTGATCAAATATGTTTGAGCAATACCAAAAATGTTACCTACTACCCAGTAAAGAGATAATGCAGCTGGGAAATTAATTGCGAAAACTAAAATCATGATAGGCATAAGCCAAAGCATCATTGCCATTTGTGGATTTTGCCCCGCAGTACCAGCCATTGCAAGCTTTTGTTGAATAAACGTTGTAATCGCTGCAACAATCGGAAGAATATACAATGGATCAGCATGACCTAAATCAAACCATAAAAAACTATGTTGTTTAATTTCTGCCGTCCTAATAATTGCATGATAAAATGCAAATAAAATTGGCATTTGAATAAATATTGGTAAACAACCTGCTAATGGATTGATACCATGCTTTTGATACAATTGCATCATTTCTTGTTGCAATTTTTGTTGAGTTGCTTGGTCTTTAGAGCTATATTTTTCTTTTAATTTTGCCATTTCAGGTTGTAATACTTGCATTGCTTTCGTACTCTTTGTTTGCTTAATCATTAATGGTAATAAAGCAAAACGAATGATAAGAGTCGTAATAACAATCGCTAAACCATAGTTATTGCCAAATAATTTTGCAAAATACGTGATTAGCTGAGAAAGTGGATATACGAAATATTCATTCCAAATTCCCGTACTTTGTGGTGTAATCGGCTGATTGGTTTGATTACAGCCAGCAGCAATTGCCATAACAGCAATAAGCATGACTAGTAAGCCTATCTTTTTTTTCACAGCCTGCTCCTCCTTGTTTCGTTATGTATATAGTGTAATTCATTTTCCTCTTTTTTCGCCATTTTTTGCCCGTTTAACTCCCGAGCGTTGCAGAGCATGAATTAAGCTTTTCTTTAATTGTTCATATTCCATGTCTGAACAAGGCTTCCTTGCTATTATAACAAAATCTTTCCCAGAATCTATCTCATCTTTTAATTCTGTAAAAGCTTGACGGATCATACGTTTAATACGATTACGCATGACTGCATTTCCTAATTTTTTACTAACGGAAAGACCAATTCGAAAATACGGTTGATCAGGCTTCTCTAACTGATAGATAACAAATTGACGATTGGCATTTGATTTTCCATTTTGAAAAACAGCTTGAAACTCCTCATTCTTCTTTACACGATTCTTTTTCTTCATATCAATTGAACACTCCTGTATTTCGCCAGTGGAAAACTCATAATTACTAGAAAAAAAGACCACTGAACGATCAGTGGCCTACGCAGATAATACTTTTCTACCTTTACGACGACGAGCTGCTAGAACTTTACGTCCGTTCGCTGTGCTCATACGGCTACGGAAACCATGTACTTTGCTGCGCTTACGTTTATTTGGTTGATAAGTTCTTTTCATTATATGACACCTCCCTGAGGAATAACTGTTAAAGACAGTCCTATAAATTATAGTTAATTTATTAGTAAAATGTCAATGCCTCTAAAAATTTTAATAAAATATTCATTTTTTAACTATTCACAAGGTTGTTCACATCTCACTCTATTTGTTGTGGATAATTTTTTTCACCACTTTTTTCTATCCACAAACTTTTTTTTATTTTTTACACAGTATGTCGTACTGTGGACAAGTTTATTCCACAAGGTATTGATTTTGTGGATAACTTTCCGAAATACATTGCTATCGCTATCTTTTTTTGATATTATAGTTGTGTTTTCACCCTGAACAAGTTTTTCACAATTGTTATTTATCCACAATATGTGCATAACTTGTGGACATGTATAATCACATGTGCATAAAAAGTTTTCCACAATGTGTTTTTTTGTCGAAAACCCTATTTTGTATTTCAAGTACTTTTTTCTTTTAAAAAGCACTTCGTATAAATATACAGCGTTTTTCACTTGCGTTATACAAATATTAAACATCTTGTTTACTCATCATCTTTTGTAAAGGAGGGACACCTTTGGAAAATATTTCGGATTTATGGAATAGTACCTTAAAAGAATTAGAAAAAAAGGTCAGTAAGCCTAGTTATGAGACATGGCTTAAGTCTACAAAAGCGTATTCTTTAAAAAAGGACGTTTTAACAATTACTGCGCCAAATGAATTTGCACGTGACTGGTTGGAATCCCATTATTCTGATCTTATTTCAGAAACAATTATTCATTTAATGGGAGCAGAACTTACAATTCGCTTTATCATTCCACAAAGTCAAACAGAAGAGGAATTTGACTATCCTCCTGTTCAAAAGAATAAAGCAATGCATGATGAACCTAATCATTTCCCACAAAGTATGCTTAATCCTAAATATATATTTGATACTTTTGTAATCGGTTCTGGCAATCGTTTTGCCCATGCTGCTTCTTTAGCTGTAGCGGAAGCACCCGCTAAAGCATACAATCCCTTATTTATTTACGGGGGAGTCGGACTTGGAAAGACGCATTTAATGCATGCAATTGGTCATTATGTCATTGAACATAATCCAAACGCAAAAGTCGTTTATCTATCATCTGAAAAATTTACAAATGAGTTTATTAATTCTATTCGTGATAATAAAGCAGTTGATTTTCGCAATAAATATCGAAACGTCGATGTTCTACTTATAGATGATATTCAATTTCTTGCTGGAAAAGAACAGACACAAGAGGAATTCTTCCATACGTTTAATGCATTGCACGAAGAAAGTAAGCAAATTGTAATTTCAAGTGATCGTCCACCAAAAGAAATTCCAACATTAGAAGATCGCTTACGCTCGCGTTTTGAATGGGGACTCATTACAGATATTACTCCTCCAGATTTAGAAACAAGGATTGCAATTTTACGTAAGAAAGCAAAAGCTGAGGGACTTGATATCCCAAATGAAGTTATGCTTTATATCGCCAATCAAATTGACTCTAACATTCGTGAATTAGAAGGTGCCCTAATTCGTGTTGTAGCGTACTCTTCTTTAATTAATAAGGATATGAATGCGGATTTAGCTGCTGAGGCACTAAAACATATTATTCCAAATTCAAAACCAAAAATTATTTCAATTTACGACATTCAGAAGGCTGTAGGGGATATTTTTCAAGTGAAATTAGAAGACTTTAAAGCAAAAAAGCGCACAAAATCTGTCGCTTTTCCTCGTCAAATTGCAATGTATCTATCTCGTGAATTAACTGATTCCTCTTTACCAAAAATCGGTGAAGAGTTCGGAGGACGTGATCACACTACAGTCATTCATGCCCATGAAAAAATTTCAAAGTTATTAAAAACAGATACTCAATTACAAAGACAAATTGAAGAAATTCGCGATATTTTAAAGTAATAATTAAATAATGTGAACAACGTGAATAACTATTCTTGTTTTACACACAGTCTATCCACATGTAGATAGACTGTTTTTCCTTCTTTTAAATGAGTTATCCACATATCCACAAGCCCTATTACTATTACTACTAATTTTTTATTATTATTAAATAAACTCAATTTTATACTTACCGGAGGGTTTCAATATGCATTTTTCAATTCAAAAAGATCACCTTGTCAGAAGTGTACAAGATGTAATGAAAGCTGTTTCCTCTCGTACAACGATTCCGATTCTTACAGGGATTAAAATTGTAGCAAATGAAGAAGGTGTTACATTAACAGGTAGTGACGCAGATATATCCATTGAATCTTTTATCCCAGTTGAAGAAGATGGAAAAGAAATTGTAGAAATAAAACAACATGGAAGTATTATTTTACAAGCAAAATATTTCAGTGAAATTGTAAAAAAATTACCGAAAGATACAGTTGAAATTTCTGTAGAAAGTAATTTTATGACAAAAATAAAATCTGGAAAATCTGAGTTTAATCTAAATGGTTTAGATTCAGCTGAATATCCATTATTACCTCAGATCGAAGAGCATCATGTGTTTCAAATCCCGACAGATCTTTTAAAGCATATGATTCGTCAAACTGTATTTGCTGTATCTACATCAGAAACACGCCCAATCTTGACAGGTGTAAACTGGAAAGTATATAACAGCGAGTTGACTTGTATTGCAACAGATAGTCATCGTTTAGCACTTCGTAAAGCTAAAATCGCAGGACAAACTATTGCGAATGAATTCCAAGCTAATGTTGTTATTCCAGGAAAAAGTTTAAATGAGTTAAGTAAAATTCTTGATGAATCAGAAGAGATGGTAGATATTGTTATAACGGAGTATCAAGTTCTATTCCGCACAAAGCATTTGTTATTTTTCTCTAGACTACTAGAAGGTAGCTACCCTGACACTACAAGATTAATTCCGCCTGATAGTAAAACAGATATTTTTGTAAATACAAAAGAATTTTTGCAAGCAATTGATCGAGCATCATTATTAGCGAGGGATGGACGTAATAATGTTGTGAAATTATCAACGTTAGAAAATCAAATGTTGGAAATTTCATCGAATTCTCCAGAAATCGGAAAAGTAGTAGAAGAGGTTCAATGTGAACAATTTGCTGGAGAAGAGTTAAAAATTTCGTTTAGTGCAAAATATATGATGGATGCATTAAAAGCGTTGGATAGTACAGAAATCAAAATTAGTTTTACTGGCGCGATGAGACCATTTTTAATCCGTACTGTGAACGATGAATCCATCGTTCAATTAATTTTACCAGTACGTACGTACTAAAATTATGATAAGGGTTACTAGTGCAAATCTACTGGTAACCCTTTTGATTTCTCGCTATTACTTTCCTAATGCTTGTTTATTTAGTACAATGAAAGAATGAACACTTTTAGAAAGTGAGCGATTTATGATGAAACGTATTCAAATTTCGACAGAATATATTACATTAGGACAATTTTTAAAACTGGCTGACGTAATTGATACAGGCGGAGCGGTAAAGTGGTTTTTACAAGAGTATGAAGTGTATGTGAATAAAGAGCTTGAAAATCGACGAGGCCGAAAATTATATACAAATGACATTATTGAAATTCCGGAGATCGGAACATTTCAAGTTCAAGGATAAAGGGGGATCCCTTTGTATATTACAGAATTACATTTACAAAACTATCGCAATTACGAGAAGTTAGATCTCTCCTTCGAAGATAAAGTAAACGTAATTATTGGTGAAAATGCGCAAGGAAAAACCAATTTGATGGAAGCGATCTATGTATTAGCGATGGCAAAATCTCATCGAACTTCTAATGATCGTGAACTTATCCGATGGGATGAGGATTATGGTAAAATAAAAGGGAAACTACAAAAAAGAAACAACTCTTTGTCTTTGGAACTAAATATTTCCAAGAAAGGGAAAAAGGCGAAGTTAAATGGGCTGGAGCAACAAAAATTAAGTCAATATATTGGTGTGATGAATGTTGTTATGTTTGCACCAGAAGATTTAAACCTTGTCAAAGGAAGTCCTCAAGTACGAAGACGATTTTTAGACATGGAGCTTGGACAAATAGCTCCTGTGTATTTGTATGAATTAAGTCAATATCAAAAAGTCCTTACACAGCGTAATCATTTGCTTAAAAAAATGCAGGGAAGCAATAAGAGTGATGAAGCTATGCTAGATGTGTTTACACTTCAGCTCATTGAACATGGTGTAAAGGTGTTAAAAAAACGTTTTGAATTTTTGCGTCTATTGCAAGAATGGGCAGCTCCAATTCATCAAGGTATTAGCAGAGGGCTTGAAGAACTAGAAATAGTTTATAAACCAAGCATAGATGTATCAGAATCCATGGATTTGTCGAAAATAGAAGAAGTATACTATGAAAGTTTCCAATCTGTGAAACAACGTGAAATCTTCCGTGGTACAACCTTAATTGGGCCTCATCGTGACGATTTGCAATTCTTCGTTAATGGGAAAAACGTTCAAGTTTTTGGTTCGCAAGGACAACAACGAACGACCGCGCTTTCCCTGAAGTTAGCTGAGATCGAATTGATTTATTCAGAAGTTAACGAATATCCAATCCTTTTATTAGATGATGTGTTATCAGAACTGGATGATTACAGGCAATCACATCTGCTTAATACGATTCAAGGAAAAGTGCAAACGTTTGTAACAACGACAAGTGTTGATGGAATTGAGCATGATACATTAAAACAAGCAAAAACAATTCATGTAACGAACGGCACGGTGGATTGTGGAGAAGAAGATAAATAACTTCTGTCTAAATGGAAAAGTAGGTGATCTTTGTGTCAATGGAACAAAAGCAAATGCAAGAGAATGCATATGATGAAAGTCAAATACAGGTGTTGGAAGGACTAGAAGCAGTTCGGAAACGTCCAGGAATGTACATTGGTTCGACGAGTGGAAAAGGTCTTCATCACCTTGTATGGGAAATTGTTGATAACAGTATTGACGAGGCATTAGCAGGATATTGTGATGAGATTAATCTAGTTATTGAAGAAGATAATAGTATTACAGTAACAGATAATGGTCGCGGTATTCCGGTTGGTACGCACGAGAAAATGGGGCGCCCCGCTGTAGAAGTTATTATGACTGTTCTTCATGCAGGCGGTAAATTCGGCGGAGGCGGTTATAAAGTTTCTGGCGGTTTACATGGTGTAGGTGCTTCTGTCGTGAATGCATTATCAACGGAGTTAGAGGTATTTGTTCATCGTGATGGGCAAATTCATTATCAAAAGTATGAACGTGGTATTCCAGTTGCAGACTTAAAGGTGATTGGGGATACAGATCACACAGGAACAGTGACGCGTTTCAAACCAGATGCAGAAATTTTTACTGAAACTACGGAATATGAATTTGATACGTTAGCAACTCGTTTACGAGAACTAGCGTTTTTAAATCGTAATATTAAACTAACAATTGAAGATAAACGTGAACATAAACAAAAAAAAGAATTCCATTATGAAGGCGGAATTAAGTCTTATGTTGAGCATTTAAATCGCTCCAAAGAACCAATACATGAAGAACCAGTATATGTAGAAGGTTCAAAAGATGGAATTCAAGTTGAGGTTGCTCTTCAATATAACGAAGGATATACAACGAACATTTATTCCTTTACAAATAATATTCATACGTATGAAGGTGGTACGCATGAAGTAGGATTTAAAACAGCATTAACACGTGTAATTAATGATTATGGTCGAAAAAATAATATTTTAAAAGATGCTGATAGTAATTTAACTGGTGAAGATGTTCGTGAAGGTTTAACAGCCATTGTATCCATTAAACACCCAAATCCACAATTTGAAGGGCAAACGAAAACAAAACTTGGAAATAGCGAAGCGAGAACAATTACAGAATCGGTTTTCTCTGAAGCACTTGAAAAGTTTTTACTTGAAAATCCAAATATTGCTCGAAAAATTGTAGATAAGGGAACGATGGCAGCTCGCGCACGTGTAGCAGCGAAAAAGGCCCGTGAATTAACACGTAGAAAAAGTGCGCTAGAAGTATCAAGCTTACCGGGAAAACTAGCGGATTGTTCTTCTAAAGATCCTTCTATTAGTGAAATTTATATTGTAGAGGGTGATTCGGCGGGTGGTTCAGCAAAACAAGGGCGCGATCGTCACTTCCAAGCGATTTTACCGCTTAAAGGGAAAATTATTAACGTTGAAAAAGCTCGTTTAGATAAAATTTTATCAAACGATGAAGTACGTACAATTATTACTGCGCTTGGTACGGGTATTAGCGGAGACTTTGATATTGAAAAGGCACGTTATCATAAAGTTATTATTATGACTGATGCTGACGTCGACGGTGCTCATATTCGCACCCTATTATTAACGTTCTTCTATCGTTATATGCGTCAAATTCTTGAGCACGGTTATGTATATATTGCGCAACCGCCATTATATAAAGTGCAACAAGGTAAACGAGTTGAGTATGCTTACAATGATAGAGAACTTGAAACAATATTAGCGGAGCTTCCGAAACAGCCAAAACCAGGTATTCAGCGCTATAAAGGTCTTGGAGAAATGAATCCAACGCAGTTGTGGGAAACAACAATGGATCCAGAAGTACGATCACTTCTTCAAGTTTCACTTCAAGATGCAATTGAAGCAGATGAAACATTTGAAATTTTAATGGGTGATAAAGTTGAACCACGTCGTAACTTTATCCAAGAAAATGCAAAATATGTAAAAAACCTTGATATTTAATGACTGATGACAGGAATCGGAGTATTCCTGTCTTCTACGTATAAATGAACATGATATATCGATCGGAAATGTAATGAGGAGGTGCTGGTTGATGTCAGACAACCAACAACAAGGCCGAATTCGAGAAATTAATATTAGCCAGGAAATGCGTACCTCGTTTTTAGATTACGCGATGAGCGTTATCGTATCTCGTGCACTACCAGATGTTCGAGATGGGCTAAAGCCTGTACATCGTAGGGTTTTATATGCAATGAATGATTTAGGGATTACTGCCGATAAAGCGTATAAAAAGTCAGCGCGTATTGTTGGTGAAGTAATTGGTAAGTATCATCCACACGGTGATTCAGCGGTATATGAAACAATGGTGCGAATGGCCCAAGACTTTAGTCAACGTTATATGCTAGTCAACGGGCATGGTAATTTCGGTTCTGTCGATGGTGATTCGGCAGCTGCGATGCGTTATACAGAGGCAAAAATGTCCAAGATTTCTATGGAATTATTGCGTGATATCACCAAAAATACAATTGATTATCAAGATAACTATGATGGTTCAGAAAGAGAACCAATTGTATTACCAGCGCGTTTTCCTAATTTATTAGTAAATGGTGCAACTGGTATTGCCGTTGGGATGGCAACGAATATTCCTCCGCATCAGCTTGGTGAAGTAATTGATGGGGTATTAGCGTTAAGTCACAACCCAGAGATTACAATCGCAGAATTAATGGAGTATATTCCTGGCCCGGATTTCCCAACAGCTGGTCAAATTCTTGGACGGAGTGGAATTCGAAGAGCATATGAAACAGGGCGTGGTACAGTAATTCTTCGTGCAAGAGTCGAGATCGAAGAAAAGGCAAATGGGAAACAATCTATTATTGTAACTGAACTACCATATCAAGTGAATAAAGCAAGGTTGATTGAAAAGATTGCGGAGCTTGTTCGAGACAAAAAGATTGATGGTATTACAGATTTACGTGATGAATCGGATCGAAACGGTATGCGTATCGTCATGGAATTACGACGAGATGTAAATACAAATGTGTTATTGAATAACTTATATAAACATACAGCACTTCAGACAAGCTTTGGTATTAATATGCTATCGCTCGTAAATGGAGAACCCAAAGTATTAAATTTAAAAGAATGTCTATACCATTACCTAGAGCATCAAAAGGTTGTTATTCGTAGACGTACTGCATATGAATTAGAGAAAGCAGAAGCTCGCGCTCATATTTTAGAAGGTTTACGCATCGCGTTAGATCATCTTGATGAAGTAATTACTTTAATTCGTAATTCGAAGACAGCGGACATTGCAAAGCAAGGATTAATGGAACGTTTTGGTTTAAGTGAAAAGCAAGCACAAGCAATTTTAGATATGCGTTTGCAACGTTTAACAGGGTTAGAGCGTGAAAAAATTGAACAAGAATATCAAGAACTACTTGCGTTGATTGCGGAGTTAAAAGCAATTCTCGCAGATGAAGAGAAAGTTCTTGAAATTATTCGTGAAGAATTAACAGAAGTGAAAGATCGCTTTAATGATACACGAAGGTCAGAAATTACAATTGGCGGTATGGAAGCGATCGAGGATGAAGATTTAATTCCAGAGCAAAACATTGTAATCACACTTACTCATAATGGATATGTGAAACGATTACCGGCTTCCACGTACAAAACGCAAAATCGTGGGGGACGCGGAGTTCAAGGTATGGGTACAAATGATGATGACTTTGTAGAACACTTATTAACAACATCTACGCATGATCACATTTTATTCTTCACAAATAAAGGGAAAGTATACCGTACGAAAGGGTATGAAATTCCTGAATACAGCCGGACAGCAAAAGGGATACCGATTATCAACTTATTAGAAGTGGATAAAGATGAATGGGTAAATGCGATTATTCCAATCCGAGAATTTAATGATAATCAATTTTTATTCTTTACAACAAAATACGGTATTGCAAAAAGAACGCCGCTTTCCTCATTTGCTAACATTCGTAACAATGGTCTAATTGCTATTTCTCTTCGTGAAGAAGATGAATTAATTTCTGTTCGTTTAACAACGGGCGAGAAAGATATGATTGTCGGAACGAGCAATGGGATGTTAATTCGTTTCCATGAACAAGATGTTCGATCGATGGGACGTAATGCAGCGGGTGTTAAAGCTATTACACTAGGCGACGAAGATCAAGTTGTTGGCATGGAAATTGTAGAAGAAAATATGGATGTTTTAATTGTTACGAGAAATGGCTATGGTAAACGTACTCCGGTTGAGGAATATCGTTTACAAAGTCGTGGTGGTAAAGGACTTAAAACATGTAATATTACAGATAAAAATGGTAAGTTAATTGCTGTTAAGTCTGTACATGGCGAAGAAGATATTATGCTTATTACAGCAGCAGGTGTGTTAATTCGTATGCCAGTTGACCAAATTTCTCAAATGGGACGTAATACACAAGGCGTTCGTTTAATTCGTTTAGAAGGCGAACAGGAAGTCGCAACAGTGGCAAAAGCACAAAAAGAAGATGAAGAAGAAAATCAGGGGAATGAAGAAGAATAAGGGGGGGATTTCCCCTTTATTTTTTTTTGAAAATAGGGCTTGCTTATACATTAGAAAGTGTATATAATAAGCGGAGTCAGCAATTTTGGTTGATAAAAAAATAAAAGAAGTTGTTGACGGAAACAAAATATCATGTTATATTATAAAGGTCGCTAAAACGCGGCATTGAACTTTGAAAACTAAACGAAACAAACAACGTGAAACGTCAATTTTTATTTATGATGCTAGACAAACACTTTATTGGAGAGTTTGATCCTGGCTCAGGATGAACGCTGGCGGCGTGCCTAATACATGCAAGTCGAGCGAACCGATTAAGAGCTTGCTCTTAAGAAGTTAGCGGCGGACGGGTGAGTAACACGTGGGTAACCTGCCTATAAGACTGGGATAAC